>DASYYB010000036.1:0-5835 GCA_035934235.1 Allostellaceae bacterium
GCTGCCGGAAGGCACCGAGATGGTGATGCCGGGGGACAACATCCGGATGGAGGTCGAGCTCATCGCCCCCATCGCCATGGACGAGGGCCTGCGCTTCGCCATCCGCGAAGGCGGCCACACCGTCGGCGCCGGCGTCGTCGCTAAGATTATTAAGTAACCAGCAATGGCGATCGAAAATCAAAATATCCGCATCCGGCTGCGAGCGTACGACCACCGTATCCTCGATCAGTCGACGAGCGAGATCGTGAACACGGCGAAGCGCACCGGTGCGCGCGTCCGCGGCCCGATTCCGCTGCCGACCAAGATCGAGAAGTTCACAGTCAACCGCTCGCCGCACATCGACAAGAAGTCGCGCGAGCAGTTCGAGATCCGCACGCATAAGCGGATTCTCGACATCGTCGATCCGACGCCGCAAACGGTGGACGCGCTGATGAAGCTCGACCTCGCCGCCGGCGTCGACGTCGAGATCAAGCTTTAGGGCATTGGACCATGCGTAGCGGCCTTATCGCCAAGAAAATGGGCATGACCCGGCTCTTCACTGAGGACGGCAACCATCTGCCGGTCACGGTGCTGAAGGTCGACGATTGCCGCGTGATTGCCGTGCGCACGGCCGAAAAGGACGGTTACACGGCGGTCCAACTCGGCACCGGCAACGCCAAGGTCAAGAACGTGTCGCAGGCGATGCGCGGCCACTATGCCAAGGCCAAGATCGAGCCCAAGCACAAGCTGATCGAGTTCCGCGTCAGCGCCGATGCGATGCTCGAAACTGGCGCCGAAATCAAGGCGTCCCATTTCACCGCCGGGCAATACGTCGACGTCACCGGCACGACGATCGGCCGCGGTTTCGCTGGCGTGATGAAACGACACAATTTCGGCGGCCTGCGCGCTTCGCACGGCGTGTCGGTGTCTCATCGTAGCCACGGATCAACGGGTCAGCGCCAGGATCCCGGCAAGGTGTTCAAGAACAAGAAGATGGCTGGCCACATGGGTGACGTGCGCGCCACCACGCAGAATCTTCAGATTGTCGCGACCGACGAGGCGCGCGGCCTGCTGATGGTGACCGGCGCGGTGCCGGGCGCGCCCGGCGGCTACGTCCTGGTACGCGACGCCGCCAAGCGTTCGAAGCCGGGCCGGCCGCCGCTCAAGGCGCTCGATCGTCCGGTCGAGAAGAATCCGAAAGCCGCCAAGGAAAAGCCGGCAGCCAAGCCGGCCGCAGGAGGCGAGAAGAAATGAAGCTTCCGGTCAAGAGCCTCGACAACAAGGCCGCCGGCGACATTGAAGTCGCCGACGACATCTTCGGCTTGCCGGTGCGCAAGGACATTCTGGCGCGCATGGTGCAATGGCAGCTCGCCAAGCGCCGCGCCGGCACGCACAAGACCAAGGGCATCAGCGACATTTCCGGCACGACCAAGAAGCCATGGAAGCAGAAGGGCACGGGCCGCGCGCGCCAGGGCTCGCTGCGTTCGCCGCAGTTCCGCGGCGGCGCGGTCATTTTCGGCCCGGTCGTGCGCAGCCACGAATACGGCCTCCAGAAGAAGGTCCGGCGCCTGGCGCTCAAGACGGCGCTGTCGGCCAAGCAGGCCGAAGGCAAGCTCGTGGTGCTCGATAGCGCCAAGGTGAAGGACGCCAAAACCGGCGCGCTCGCCAAGAGCTTTGCCAAGCTCGGCCTGGCGTCGGCGCTGATCATCGACGGTGCGACGCTCGACGAGAGCTTCGCGCGCGCCGCGCGCAACCTGCCGGGCATCGACGTGCTGCCGCAGCAGGGCGCCAACGTCTACGACATCATGCGCCGTGACACGCTCGTACTGACGCGCGACGCGGTGCAGGCGCTGGAGGCGCGTCTGAAATGAGCCGCTTTCGCTACATCAAGCGCGAGACTCCCGCGCTCACCCGCGATCAGATGTACGACATCGTGCGCCATCCGGTGATCACCGAGAAGGCGACCATGATCTCGGAGCACAATCAGGTCACCTTCCGCGTGCCGCTCGACGCCGACAAGCGTTCGGTCAAGGTCGCGGTCGAGAACCTGTTCAAGGTCAAGGTCGAGGCGGTCAACACCGTGCGCGTCAAAGGCAAGCGCAAGATGATGCGCGGTCGCCGCGGCCAGCGTTCCGATTACAAGAAAGCGATCGTCACTTTGGCCGAAGGGTCGAAGATCGACGTGACGACGGGAGTCTAAACCATGGCGCTCAAGACATTCCGGCCGGTCACGCCGACCCTGCGCCACACGGTGCTGATCGACCGCAGCGAGTTGTGGAAGGGCGGCCCGGTCAAGGCGCTGTCCATCGGCAAGCGCGAGCAGGGCGGCCGCAACAATCTCGGCCGCATCACCCAGCGTTGGCGCGGCGGCGGCCACAAGAAGCGCTACCGCTTGGTCGACTTCAAGCGCACCAAGTGGGACGTGCCGGCCGAAGTTGTCCGGCTGGAATACGATCCGAACCGCACGAGCTTCATCGCGCTGATCAAGTACGCTGACGGCGAGCAGAGCTACATCCTGGCGCCGCAGCGCCTCAAGGCCGGCGACAAGGTCGTCTCGGGCGATCATGTCGACGTCAAGCCGGGCAACGCGATGCCGATGCGCAATATTCCGGTCGGTACCATCATCCACAACGTCGAGATGAAGCCGGGCAAGGGCGGCCAGTTGGCGCGCTCCGCCGGCACTTTCGTGCAGCTCGTCGGCCGTGATGCGGGCTACGCGCTGCTGCGGCTCGCCTCGGGCGAGGTGCGCATGGTGCGCGGCGAATGCATGGCGACGATCGGCTCGGTGTCGAATCCGGACGAGCAGAACGTCGTCATCGGCAAGGCGGGTCGTTCGCGCTGGCTCGGCCGGCGCGGCAACGTCCGCGGCGAGGCGATGAATCCGGTGGATCATCCGCTCGGTGGCCGCACCCGCGGCAACCGGCATCCGGTTTCGCCCTGGGGCAAAGGCGCCAAGGGTAACAAGACGCGTCACAACAAGGCGACCGACCGCTACATCGTGCGGCGGAAGCGCGACAAGTAGGAGGTCCGAGCGTGGCACGTTCCGTGTGGAAAGGACCATTCGTCGACGGCTATCTGATGAAGAAAGCCGAAAAGACGCGTGCGTCCGGACGCAACGAGATCATCAAGACGTGGTCGCGGCGTTCGACGATCTTTCCGCAGTTCGTCGGGCTGACCTTCGGCGTCTACAACGGTCACAAGTTCGTGCCGGTTCTGGTAACCGAGCACATGATCGGCCACAAGTTCGGTGAGTTCGCGCCGACCCGCGTGTTCCACGGCCACACCGCCGGGGACAAGAAGGTCAAGCGCGCCGAGGAAAGCCAATAATGGGCAAGCAAGCTGCACCGCGTCGCCTGCACGAGACAGAGGCCTCGGCCTATGCGCGCGCGCTCAAAACCAGCCCGCGCAAGCTCAATCTCGTGGCTCAGGCAATCCGCGGCAAGGCCGCCGCGGCGGCGCTGAACGAGCTCGCCTTCAACCGCCGCCGCATCGCGCGCGACGTGCGCAAGGTGCTGCAAGCGGCGATCGCCAACGCCGAGAACAACCATCAGCTCGACGTCGACCGGCTCTATGTCAAAGAGGCGACGGTCGGTCGCGCCTTCTCGCTCGGCCGTTTCCACGTGCGCGGCCGCGGCCGCATTTCGCCGGTCGAGAAATACTTTTCGAATCTGCTCGTCGTGGTGCGCGAGCGCGCGCCCGAAGAGCGCGCCAAGGCGGCGGACGAGGACAAGGGCGCGGCGGACGCCAAGACCGCCGGCGCCGGCAAAAAGCCCAAGGCCAAAAAGGCCGGCGGCAAGGAGAAGGCGTAATGGGCCAGAAGGTAAATCCGGTCGGCCTGCGGCTCGGCATCAACCGGACCTGGGATTCGCGCTGGTTCGCGCGCAAGGAATATTCGAACTTGCTGCACGAGGACCTGAAGCTGCGCGACTTCCTGGTCGAACGGCTGTTGCAGGCGGGCGTGTCGCGTATCGTCATCGAGCGCGCTGCCAAGAAGACGCGCATCACCATCCATTCGGCCCGGCCGGGCGTCGTCATCGGCAAAAAGGGCGCCGACATCGAGAAGCTGCGCGCCGATCTCGCGCGGATGACCGACACTGAGGTCAGCCTGAACATCGTCGAAATCCGCAAGCCCGAGATCGAAGCTAAGCTGATCGCCGACGGCATCGCTCAGCAGCTCGAGCGTCGCGTCGCTTTCCGCCGCGCGATGAAGCGTGCCGTGCAGTCGGCGATGCGCCTGGGCGCGCTCGGCATCCGCATCAATTGCTCGGGCCGCCTCGGCGGCTCCGAGATCGCGCGCATGGAGTGGTATCGCGAGGGCCGCGTGCCGCTGCACACGCTGCGCGCCGACGTCGATTTCGGTTACGGCACGGCCAAGACGACCTATGGCACCTGCGGCGTGAAGGTCTGGGTGTTCAAGGGCGAGGTGCTCGCCCACGATCCGATGGCGCAGGACAAGCGCGCCGCCGAAGCTCAACCGGCGCGCGCCTGAGGAGAGAGTTAGGGTTCGATCATGTTGCAACCGGCGTTCTTCAAATACCGCAAGGCGCACAAGGGCCGCATTCACGGCCTCGCCACCAGCGGCAATACGCTCGCCTTCGGCACCTATGGCTTGAAGGCGACCGAGCCTGGCCGCGTCACTGCGCGCCAGATCGAGGCGGCGCGGCGTGCCATCACGCGCCACATCCGGCGCGTCGGCCGCGTCTGGATCAACATCTTCCCGGACGTGCCGGTGTCACGGAAGCCGGCCGAAGTGCGCATGGGCAGCGGCAAGGGCAGCCCGGAATTCTACGTCTGCCGCGTCAAGCCGGGCCGCATCCTGTTCGAGCTCGACGGCGTGCCGCATCAGTTGGCGGTCGAAGCCTTCGGCCTCGCGGCGGCCAAGTTGCCGATCAGCACGCGCTTCGTCACCCGTCTGGGTCACACGGAGGAGCCGAGCGCATGAAGGCCGCCGACATCCGCCATAAGACCGACGACGAGCTCCGCGGCGAGCTCGAGCAATTGGCCAAGGAAGCCTTCAACCTGCGCTTCCAGCGCGCCAGCGGTCAGCTCGAGAACAATGCACGCGTGCGTCAGGTGCGCCGCGACATCGCGCGCATCAAGACAATCATGGGCGAACGCGCCCGCAAGGCCTCCTAGGGACAAGAATCATGCCGAAACGCATCCTACAGGGGGTCGTCACCAGCGACGTCATGGACAAAACCGTGACGGTGCGCGTCGACCGCCGCTTCCAACATCCGGTCTACAAGAAGTTCATCACGCGTTCGAAGAAGTACGCGGCGCATGACGAGGAGAACGCCTACAAGGTGGGCGACGTCGTCCGAATCGAGGAAACCCGTCCGATCTCGAAGCGCAAGACTTGGCGGGTAATCCAGGCGGTTACGCGCGCACTGGCGCCGTCGGCGCCGCGTGTCGCCGATCCGGTGTCGGCGGAGGCGCAAGCCGGACGCAAGCGCGTTCGTCGCGGCAAGGCGGGCGCGGCCGAAGCGGCGCCGCAGAAGGCTGAAACGCCATGATCCAGATGCAGACCAATCTCGACGTGGCGGATAATTCCGGTGCCCGCCGCGTTCAGTGCATCAAGGTTTTGGGTGGCTCGATGCGCCGCTGGGCGACGGTCGGCGATGTGATCGTGGTTTCCGTCAAGGAAGCCATTCCGCGTGGCCGCGTGAAGAAGGGCGACGTGCATAAGGCAGTCATCGTGCGGACGGCGCAGCCGATCCGCCGCTCGGACGGCAGCGCGATCCGCTTCGATCGCAACGCCGCGGTGCTCATCGACAATCAGAACGAGCCGATCGGCACCCGCATCTTCGGGCCGGTGACGCGCGAACTGCGCGCCAAGAAGTTCATGAAGATCATGTC
>DASYYB010000046.1:0-8252 GCA_035934235.1 Allostellaceae bacterium
CCGCCGCTCGGACGGCAGCGCGATCCGCTTCGATCGCAACGCCGCGGTGCTCATCGACAATCAGAACGAGCCGATCGGCACCCGCATCTTCGGGCCGGTGACGCGCGAACTGCGCGCCAAGAAGTTCATGAAGATCATGTCCTTGGCGCCCGAGGTGCTGTGATGCTGAAGATTCGCAAGGGCGATAAGGTCGTGGTTCTGACCGGCCGCGACAAAGGCAAGGAAGGCGAGGTATTGCGCGTCCTCGCCGAGGTCGATCGCGTCGTCGTGCAGGGCGTGAACATGGTCAAGCGCCACACGCGGCAACGGCCGGGCGAACCCGGCGGTATCGTTGAGAAAGAGGGCGCGATTCATATTTCGAACGTCGCGCACAAGGATCCGAAATCCGGCAAGCCGACGCGCGCCGGCTTCAAGGTCCTGGCCGACGGCAAGAAGGTGCGCGTCGCGCGCGCATCCGGCGAGGTGCTCGATGCCTGAAGCTCGCAAGAACACCCGGCTCAAGGAGCACTACGACAAGGTGGTGCGGCCGGAACTGATGAAGGAGTTCGGCTACAAGAACGCCTTCGAGGTTCCGCGGCTGGCGAAGATCGTCGTCAACATGGGCGTCGGCAAGGAAGCTGTCGTCGATGCGAAGAAGACCGACGCTGCCGCCAAAGAGCTCGCCGCGATCACCGGCCAGAAACCGGTAATCACGCTGTCGAAGAAATCGATCGCGACCTGGAAACTGCGCGAGAACCTGCCGATCGGCTGCAAGGTGACCTTGCGGCGCGAGCAGATGTACGAGTTCCTCGACCGGCTGGTGAACATCGCGCTGCCGCGCGTGCGCGACTTTCGCGGCCTTTCGGGCAAGAGCTTCGACGGCCGCGGCAATTACGCGCTCGGTCTCAAGGAACAGCTCGTGTTCCCAGAGATCGATTACGACCAGGTCGACGCGGTGCGCGGCATGGACATCATCATCGTGACCACGGCAAAGACCGACAAGGAAGCCAAGGCGCTGCTGCGCGGCTTCCAATTGCCTTTCGTCAACTGAGGACAGCGATATGGCGAAAACCAGTTCCATTTGGCGCAACCGCAAGCGCGAGCGGATGGTGAAGCAATTCGCCGCCAAGCGCGCGAAGCTCAAGGCGATCGCGAACGATATGTCGCTGACGCCGGAAGAGCGCTTCGCGGCGCGGCTCAAGCTGGCCGAATTGCCGCGCAATTCTTCGGCGGTGCGCATCCACAATCGCTGCGAGCTGACCGGCCGTCCGCGGGGTTATTACCGCAAGTTCAAGCTGTCGCGTATCGCGTTGCGCCAGTTGGCCTCTGCCGGGCAAGTGCCCGGCATGGTCAAGTCGAGTTGGTAAGGGAGCAGACGGTATGATGACCGATCCCCTCGGCGATTTGCTTACGCGCATCCGCAATGCCCAACAGGCGCGCAAAGCGACGGTGCAATCGCCGGCGTCGAAGATCCGCGCCAACGTGCTCGAAGTGCTACAACGCGAGGGCTATATTCGCGGCTATTCGCGCGAGGAAGTCCGCCCCGGCGTGGCCGAGCTCACGATCGAGCTCAAATACGTCGATGGCGAGCCGGTGATCCGCGAGATCACCCGCATTTCCAAGCCGGGCCGCCGCGTCTATTCGCGCATTTCGGACCTGCCCCGGGTCTATAACGGCTTGGGTATTTCGATTTTGTCGACGCCCAAGGGCGTCATGTCGGACAACGAGGCTCGCGCCGCCAATCTCGGCGGTGAAGTCCTCTGCCGCGTGTTCTAAGGAGCGCTACGTCGATGTCGCGCATTGGCCGCTATCCGGTGGCGATCCCGCAAGGGGTGACGGTCGAGGTGTCCGGCGGCAAGCTCACCGCCAAGGGCAAGCTCGGCAATCTCTCGATTCCGCTGTCCGCCGAGGTCAACACCACGGTGAAGGACGGCAAGGTGTCGTTCGAGCCCAAGACCGATTCAAAGCGTGCCCGCATGAACTGGGGCACGATGCGAGCGCTCACCAACAACATGGTCGCGGGCGTGTCGCGCGGCTTCACGCAGAATCTCGAGATCGAAGGCGTCGGCTATCGCGCTGCCGTACAGGGCAAGAACCTGGTGTTGCAGCTCGGATTCAGCCACGAAGTAACCTTCCCGATCCCGGCCGACGTCAAGATCACGGCCGAGAAGCCGACCAGCATCACTATCACCGGCGCTGACCGCCAGCGTGTCGGCCAGGTGGCCGCCGTCATCCGGGCTTACCGCGTGCCGGAACCCTATAAGGGCAAGGGCATCCGCTACGCCGCGGAGACCGTCCGGCGCAAGGAAGGGAAGAAGAAATAGGTGCGCCGATGAGCCACAAAACCGTCGATCTCTTCACCCGCCGCCAACAGCGCGTCCGTTATCGCATCAGCCGTACGACGCAGCGCCGGCCGCGGCTGACCGTGTTCCGTTCGTCGAAGCACATCTACGCACAGGTGATCGACGATTTGAGCGGCCGTACGCTTGCCGCCGCCTCGAGCCTCGATAAGACGCTCAAGGAAGGGGCCAAGACCGGCGCCAACAAGGACGCCGCGACCGCGGTTGGCAAGCTGCTCGCCGAGCGCGCCAAGGCCGCCGGCGTCACCGCCGTGGTCTTCGATCGCGGCGGCTATCTGTTCCATGGCCGGGTCAAGGCCCTGGCCGACGCCGCCCGCGAGGGCGGATTGCAGTTCTAGGAAGAAGGCACCATGGCACGCACACCTGGATCACGCACCGCCGGCGGGCCGCCTCGCCGGAGCGAAGGCGAGGGCGATCGCCCGCCGCGCGACCGCCGCCCGCGCTCGCGCGAGCGCGACAGCGACGGCGCAGGCGAAGGCGAATTCATCGAGAAACTCGTCGGCATCAACCGCGTCGCCAAGGTGGTGAAGGGCGGCCGGCGTTTCGGTTTCGCCGCGCTCGTTGTCGTCGGCGACCGCAAGGGCCGCGTCGGCTACGGTTCGGGCAAGGCGCGCGAAGTGCCGGAAGCGATCCGCAAGGCGACCGAGCAGGCGCGCCGCGCGCTGGTGCGCATTCCGTTGCGCGAAGGTCGGACGCTGCATCACGACATCGTCGGCCATTTCGGCGCCGGTCGCGTCGTGCTGCGGGCGGCCAGGCCGGGCACCGGTATCATCGCCGGCGGTCCGATGCGCGCCATCTTCGAGGCCCTCGGCGTGCAGGACGTCGTCGCGAAATCCGTCGGCACCTCCAATCCGCACAATATGATCAAGGCGACCTTCAGCGCGCTGACCCATTCGGTCAGCCCGCGCACGGTCGCGCAGCGGCGCGGCAAGAAGGTCAGCGAGATCCTGGGCAAAGGCGCCGCCGCGGCGGCCGAGGCGCGGGAGTAGCGCATGGCCGAACAGATCAAGGCGAAGCGGCCGAGAAAAAAGGCCGCGGCTCCGGCAGGCGGCAAGAGCATCCGCATCGTCCAGGTCGGCAGCCCGATCGGCCGGCCGGACTGGGCGCTGGCGACGCTCAAGGGCCTGGGCCTCAACAAGCGCCATCGCTCGCGCGTCGTCGTCGACACGCCGGCGGTGCGCGGCATGATCGAGCGGGTGAAGCACCTGCTGCGCGTCGAAGCGGCGTCGTGAAGGCGCAATTGCGTGATCGGCTTGCGTTTTGCGATAATCGGGTGAGCGCACAATGAAACTCAACGAGATCAAGGACAACCGCGGCGCCCATTATCGCGCCAAGCGGCGCGGCCGCGGCATCGGCTCGGGCAAGGGCAAGACCAGCGCCCGCGGCGGCAAAGGCCAGACCGCGCGCACCGGCGTCGCGCTCAACGGTTTCGAAGGCGGCCAGACGCCGCTGCATCGCCGGCTGCCTAAGCGCGGCTTCAACCGCGAGGATTTCCGCAAGCGCTACGCCGTCATCAATCTCGACGGATTGCAGCGCGCGCTCGATCGGGGCGTGCTGAAATCGGGCGCCACGGTGAAGGCCGAGGATCTGGTCAAGGCGGGCGTGCTGCGCCGGACGTGGGACGGCGTGAAGCTGCTGGCCAAAGGCGAATTGAAGGCGCCGCTGACCCTCGAGGTTGCGGGCGCGTCGAAGGCCGCGATCGCCGCGGTCGAAAAATTGGGGGGCAAGGTCGTTCTTCCCGCCGTCAAGGCAAAGGCGCCGGCGGCGACGCAACCCCAGCAAGGTTAAACGCTCATGGCCTCCGCCGCCGAGCAGCTTGCCGCCAGTCTCAATTTCGGCGCTTTTGCCAAGGCAACCGATCTCAAGAACCGCATCTGGTTCACGCTCGGCGCGCTGGTCATTTTCCGGCTCGGCACCTATATCCCGCTGCCGGGCATCGATCCGCAGGTGTTAGCGGACGTGTTTCAGCGCAATTCCGGCGGCCTTCTCGGCATGGTCGATCTGTTTTCGGGCGGTGCGCTCGGGCGCATGACGATCTTCGCGCTCAATATCATGCCGTACATTTCGGCATCGATCATCATTCAGCTGATGCAGGCGGTTTCACCGCAGCTTGAGGCCTTGAAGAAGGAAGGCGAGCTCGGTCGCAAAAAGATCAACCAATATACGCGCATCGGCACCGTGTTCCTGGCTGCCGTCCAGGCCTATGGCATCGCGGTCGGCATCGAAAGCTTGCACAGCGGCGCCGGCGCCGCGGTCACCAATCCGGGCATGTTCTTCCGCCTGACCGCGGTGGTGACGATGACCGGCGGCACCGTCTTCCTGATGTGGCTCGGCGAACAGATCACCGCGCGCGGCGTCGGCAACGGCATCTCGCTCATCATCATGGCCGGCATCGTCGCGCGCATGCCGTCCGCCCTCGCGGCGCTGTTGGAGCTCGGCCGTACCGGCGCGCTGTCGACCTTCTTCATCATTGCGCTGCTGACGGGCGCGGTCGCGGTCATCACGTTCATCGTGTTCATGGAACGCGCGCATCGCCGGATCTTGGTGCAGTATCCGAAGCGCCAGGTCGGTAACAAGATGTTCGGTGGCGAGGCGTCGCATCTGCCGCTGAAGCTGAACACCTCGGGTGTGATCCCGCCGATCTTCGCGTCGTCGCTGCTGTTGTTGCCGGTAACGGTGGTGAGCTTCGGCACCAACCAATCCGGCATTCTTGCTGAAGTGGCGGCCTATCTCGGCCCGGGCCATCCGCTCTATATCCTGCTCTACGCCGCCCTGATCTTGTTCTTCACCTTCTTCTACACCGCGATCGTCTTCAATCCGACGGAAACGGCGGACAATCTGCGGAAGTATGGCGGCTTCATTCCGGGCATTCGGCCGGGCACCAACACGGCCGAATATCTCGACTATGTCCTGAGCCGGCTGACGGTCGTCGGCGCGCTCTATCTCGCCGGTGTCTGCGTGTTGCCGGAATTCCTGCGCTCGCAATACGCGGTGCCGTTCTATTTCGGCGGCACCAGCCTGATGATCGTCGTCAGCGTCACGATGGATACGGTCGCCCAGATCCATTCGCACCTGCTGGCGCACCAATACGAAGGCCTGATCAAGAAGGCGAAGCTCCGCGGGAGAAGCGGGTGAATCTGATTCTGCTGGGGCCGCCCGGCGCCGGCAAAGGAACGCAAGCCAAGCGTCTCGAAGAGCGGTGCGGCTTGGTTCAGCTGTCGACCGGCGACATGTTGCGGGCCGAGCGCGCTTCGGGCACGCTGCTCGGCAAGAAGGTCCAGGCGATCATGGATTCGGGCCAACTGGTCTCGGACGACGTCATGGTCGATCTCATCGCCGCGCGCATCGACCGGCTGCCGACGGGCAAGGGCTTTATCCTCGACGGCTTCCCCCGCACCCAGCCGCAGGCCGAGGCGCTCGATGCCATGCTGGCGCGCAAGGGGTTGAAGCTCGACCGCGTCATCGAGATGAAGGTCGACGAGGCTGCGCTGGTCGACCGGATCGCCGGTCGGTTCTCCTGCGCGAAATGCGGGGCGTCCTATCACGACCGCCACCACCAGCCGCGCCAGGAAGGGGTCTGCGACGTCTGCGGCGCCCGCGAGTTCGTCCGCCGGGCCGATGACCGGCCGGAGACCATCAAGGCCCGGCTCAACACCTACCGCGAGCTGACGGCGCCGATTCTGCCCTATTACCAGGCAAAAGGGGTGCTGCGGACGGTCGACGGCATGGCGCCGATCGATCGGGTCGCCGCCCAGATTGAAACGATTTTAGAAAGCCCAGGAGCCGCCCCGAATGGTTGACTTTGAGGCTCGGATTTCTATAATCCGCCGCCTCGGCCTAGTACGGGGCTGGGCCGTGTCCAACATCGCGAGCTGAACGGAGAAGCGCAGTGGCGCGCATTGCCGGCGTCAACATTCCGAGTCAAAAACGTGTCCCCATTGGATTGATGTACATCCATGGCATCGGACGCACGACGGCCGAAAAGATCTGCAAGGAATTGGCCATTCCGCCGGCGCGGCGCGTGCATGAGCTGACCGACGGCGAGATCCTCCGCATCCGCGAGCTGATCGACAAGAACTACACCGTCGAAGGCGATCTGCGCCGCAATGTGGCGCAGAACATCAAGCGCCTGATGGATCTCGGTTGCTATCGCGGGTTGCGCCACCGCAAGGGCCTACCGGTCCGCGGCCAGCGCACGCACACCAACGCCCGCACGCGCAAGGGCCCTGCCAAGTCGATTGCCGGCAAGAAGATCGCGCCGGCCAAGGGCTAAAGGATAAAGGGAACGGAATCGATCATGGCGAAGCCTCCTGCAGCTCCCGCCGCGCAAACCGGCGCGGCCGCGACCGGAACCGGCGCCGCAACCGGCGCACAGGGCGCGTCGCGCATCCGCCGCCGCGAGCGCAAGAACATCACCGCCGGCGTGGCGCACGTCAACGCTACCTTCAACAACACGATGATCACCATCACCGACGCGCAGGGCAACACGATTGCCTGGTCGTCGTCCGGCACCATGGGCTTCAAGGGCTCGCGCAAGTCGACGCCGTACGCGGCGCAGGTCGCGGCCGAAGATGCCGGCCGCAAGGCGATGGATCACGGCATGCGCACGCTCGAGATCGAGGTCAAGGGGCCGGGCTCAGGCCGTGAATCGGCATTGCGCGCGCTTCAGGCCGTCGGCTTCACCGTCACTTCGATCCGCGACGTCACGACCATACCGCACAACGGATGCCGTCCGCCGAAGCGGCGGCGTGTTTAACGAGGAGTTTTAAGGGAATGGCGCTGCCTCGGTCCGTGGTGGACCGCCGGCGCGCTCGCAGGCAAATCGCCAAAGGCGGCTCGTCCGCAAAGGCAAAGGAAAGACTCGTGATCCAAAAGAACTGGCAAGCTCTCATCAAACCGAAGCAGCTCGCGATCGAAGCGGGCGACGATCCCGCCCGGGCGGCAACCGTCGTCGCCGAACCTCTCGAGCGCGGCTTCGGACTTACCCTCGGCAACGCGCTGCGGCGCGTGCTGCTGTCGTCGCTCCAGGGCGCCGCCATCACCTCGATCCAGATCGAAGGCGTGCTGCACGAATTCTCGTCGCTGCCCGGCGTGCTCGAGGACGTGACTGACATCGTGCTCAACATCAAAGGCATCGCGCTCCGCATGCACGGCGAAGGGCCGAAGCGCATGCGGCTTCGCGCCGGCGGTCCGGGCGAGGTGCGCGCCAGCATGATCGAGCTCGGTCACGACATCGAGATCATGAATCCGGACCATCTCATCTGCACGCTCGACAGCGGCGCCAAGATCTCGATGGAGCTCACCGTCGAGACCGGCAAAGGCTACGTGCCGGCGAGCCAGAACCGTCCCGAAGATGCGCCGATCGGCCTCATTCCGGTCGACGCGCTGTTCAGCCCGGTGAAGAAGATCAGCTACAAGGTCGAGAACACCCGCGTCGGCCAGGTGACCGACTATGACAAGCTGTCGATGCGGATCGAAACCAACGGTGCGGTGACGCCCGAGGACTCGGTCGCACTCGCCGCTCGCATCCTCCAGGACCAGCTCCAGCTCTTCATCAACTTCGAGGAGCCGCGCGCGGCCAGCGCCGAGGAGCGTCCGTCCGAGCTGCCGTTCAACAAGAACCTGCTGCGCAAGGTTGACGAGCTCGAGCTCTCGGTACGCTCGGCCAACTGCCTCAAGAACGACAACATCGTCTATATCGGCGACCTGGTGCAGAAGACCGAAGCCGACATGCTGCGGACGCCGAATTTCGGCCGCAAGTCGCTGAACGAAATCAAAGAGGTGCTGGCGCAGATGGGGCTCCATCTCGGCATGGAGATCCCGAACTGGCCGCCCGAGAACATCGAGGAACTGGCAAAGCGCCTCGAGGAGCCGTACTGACCATGCGCCATCGTCTCCGCGGCCGCAGCTTCA
>DASYYB010000066.1:0-95963 GCA_035934235.1 Allostellaceae bacterium
GCTGCATGGTGAACGGCGCCGGCCTCGCCATGGCGACCATGGACATCATCAAGCTCTACGGCGGCGAGCCGGCGAACTTCCTCGATGTCGGCGGCGGCGCCACCAAGGAGCGTGTCGCCACCGCGTTCAAGTTGATCCTGTCCGACAAGAACGTCGAAGGCATCCTGGTCAACATTTTCGGCGGCATCATGCGCTGCGACGTCATCGCCGAAGGCGTCGTCGCCGCGGCGCGGGAGGTCAGTCTCGAAGTGCCGTTGGTGGTTCGTCTCGAAGGCACCAACGTCAAGCTGGGTAAGGAAATTCTCGCCAAATCGGGCCTGCCGATTCTGGCCGCCGACGATCTCGGCGACGCGGCCCAGAAGGTGGTCAAAGCAGTGAAGGAAGCGGCCTGATGTCCATTTTCGTCGACAGCAATACCAAGGTCATCTGCCAAGGCTTCACCGGCGCGCAGGGCACCTTCCATTCCGAACAGGCGATCGCCTACGGCACCAAGATGGTCGGCGGCGTCACGCCGGGAAAGGGCGGCAGCAAGCATCTCGACCTGCCGGTCTTCGATACCGTCGCGGACGCCGTGAAAGCGACCGGCGCCACCGCCAGCGCGATCTACGTCCCGCCGCCGTTCGCGGCCGACGCGATCCTCGAGGCGATCGATGCGGAAGTGCCGCTCGTCGTCTGCATCACCGAGGGCATCCCGGTCCTCGACATGGTCCGGGTCAAGCGCGTCCTCGCCGGCTCGAAGTCGCGGCTCATCGGGCCGAACTGTCCGGGCGTGATCACGCCGGGCCAGTGCAAGATCGGCATCATGCCGGGCCACATCCACAAGGCGGGCTCGGTGGGCATCGTGTCGCGCTCCGGCACGCTCACCTACGAAGCGGTGGCGCAGACCACGGCGGTCGGATTGGGCCAGTCGACCTGCGTCGGCATCGGCGGCGATCCGGTCAACGGCACCAATTTCATCGACTGCCTCGACAAGTTCCTGGCGGATCCGGCGACCAAGTCGATCATCATGATCGGCGAGATCGGCGGCTCGGCCGAGGAAGAGGCGGCGGATTTCATCAAGCGCAACAAGGTCAAGAAGCCGATGGTCGGCTTCATCGCCGGCGCCACGGCCCCGCCGGGCCGCCGCATGGGTCATGCGGGCGCGATCATCTCCGGCGGCACGGGAACCGCCGCTGACAAATTTGAGGCAATGAAGAGCGCCGGTATTGCCGTGTCGGATTCGCCCGCCGCCCTTGGCAAAACCATGCTCGGTCTCCTAAATAAGTAGCAAGAGCTAACCAATGCCCGATTCAGGACGCACACCGCCACGTTCCATCCCGCCGGGTTCCGGCCGGCGCGGCGGCCGCGACCTGCCGAAGGGCCGTCAGGTCGATCCGGTCGCGCGCGACGAGGTCGCCAAGCTCCTTGGTGACCGGCCGCGCCGGCGCGACTTGCTGATCGAGCATCTCCACCTGTTGCAGGATCATTTCGGCTGCCTGCATGCGCGGCATCTCGCCGCGTTGGCCGAAACGATGAAGCTCGCGCTGGTGGAGGTCTACGAGGTGGCGAGCTTCTACGCCCATTTCGACATCGTGCTCGATGGCGAAAGCCCGCCGCCAACCCTGACCGTGCGGGTTTGCGATTCCATCAGCTGTGAACTCTTCGGCGCCCAGAAGCTGCTGGCCGATTTGCCCGCCAAACTTCCCGGCGTGCGCATTGTGCACGCACCGTGCATGGGCGGTTGTCATAACGCACCGGTCGCGGCCATCGGCCACGCGCTGCATGAACATGCGACCGTCGACAGCATCATCAAAGCGGCCAAGGCGAAGGAAACGCATCCGCACCTGCCGGCCTATCCCGAGCTCGCCGCTTATCGCAAAGCCGGCGGCTACGCCGTGCTCGAAGCCTGTCTCTCGGGCAAGAGGACGCTCGAAGAGATTCTGAAAATTCTCGAGGATTCGAATCTGCGTGGCCTCGGCGGCGCCGGTTTCCCGACCGGCCGCAAATGGCGGCTGGTGCGCGCCGAAAAGGCGCCGCGCTTGATGGCGGTCAACGCCGACGAAGGCGAGCCCGGCACGTTCAAAGATCGTTACTACATGGAGGTCGATCCGCATCGGTTTCTCGAAGGCATGCTGATCGGCGCCTGGGCGGTCGAAGCGCCCGACACCTACATCTATCTGCGCGACGAATATCCGCAGTGCCACGAGATCCTAAAGCGCGAAATCGCCGCGCTCGAGAAAGCGGGCCTGTCGAAGCACACGCGGATCCATCTCCGTCGCGGCGCCGGTGCCTATATCTGCGGCGAAGAATCGGCGATGCTCGAATCGATCGAGGGCAAGCGCGGCCTGCCGCGCAACAAGCCGCCTTATCCGGCGCAGGTCGGTCTCTTCGGCCGGCCGACGCTGTGCAACAACGTCGAGACGTTATGGTGGATCCGCGACATCGTCGAAAAGGGTCCCGCCTGGTTCGGCTCGCAAGGCCGCCGCGGCCGCAAAGGACCGCGCAGCTTCTCGGTCTCGGGCCGGGTCAAGAATCCGGGCGTCAAGCTAGCGCCTGCCGGCATCACCGTGAAAGAGCTGATCGACGAATATTGCGGCGGCATGGCCGACGGCCACACCCTCAAGGGCTATCTGCCGGGCGGCCCGTCGGGCGGCATCTTGCCGGCGTCGATGGGCGATCTGCCGCTCGATTTCGGCACACTCGAGCAACACGGCGCGCTGATCGGCTCGGCGGCGGTTGTGGTCCTGTCCGATAAGGACGATATGAAAGCCGTGGCGCTCAATCTGCTCAAGTTCTTCGCCGACGAAAGCTGCGGCCAGTGCACGCCGTGCCGCGTCGGCACCGAGAAAGCCGTGATGTTGATGTCGCGGCCGAAATGGGACGGGCCGTTGCTTGAGGAACTCACGCGGGTCATGACGGATGCGTCAATTTGTGGTCTCGGCCAGGCGGCGATGAATTCGGTTAAGTTGGTGCTCAAGCATTTCCCGCAGGAGGTCTCATGAGCGACGGCGGCGGCGGATTGGCGGGGCACACCATCAAATTCTTCCTCGACGGCGCCGAGGTCGAGGCGCAGCCGGGCGAGACCATCTGGCAGGTCGCGCACCGCCAAGGCACCGAGATCCCGCATCTTTGCTACAGCCCGGAGCCCGGCTATCGGCCGGACGGCAATTGTCGCGCCTGCATGGTCGAGATCGAGGGTGAACGCGTCCTCGGCGCTTCGTGTCTGCGCAAGCCGGCACAGGGAATGAAGGTCCATACGGCGACGGACCGCGCCAAATTCTCGCGCAAGCTGGTGTTCGATCTGCTGGTCTCGGATCAGCCGGCGCGCACCGCCCATCCCGATCCGGATTCCAAGTTCTGGCGCTGGGCCGACAAGGTCGGCGTCGCTGCCGGCCGTTTCCCGGCGACCCATCATCCCAAGCCCGATCGCAGCCATCCGGCGATGGCGGTGCGGCTCGACGCCTGTATCGAATGCAATTTGTGCGTCCGCGCCTGCCGCGAGGTCCAGGTCAACGACGTGATCGGCATGGCGGCGCGCGGTCACGACGCCAAAATCGTCTTCGACTTCGACGATCCGATGGGCGACAGCACCTGCGTCGCCTGCGGCGAATGCGTGCAAGCCTGCCCGACCGGCGCGCTGCTCGAATCGACCTTGGTCGACGAACACGGCGTCCACGCCAAGGACCCGGACCGCGAAGTCAACAGCGTCTGCCCCTATTGCGGCGTTGGCTGTCAGATCACCTACAAGATCAAGGACGACAAGCTGCTTTATGTCGACGGCCGCGAAGGCCCGTCGAACCTCAATCGTCTGTGCGTCAAAGGCCGTTTCGGCTTCGATTACGTCAGCCATCCGCAGCGGCTGACCAAGCCGATGATCCGCAAGCCGGGCGCCAAGAAGGACGCGCACGCGCCCTTCGATCCGAGCAATCCGTGGGCGCTGTTCCGCGAGGCCACTTGGGAAGAGGCGCTCGACGCGGCTGCGGCCGGTCTCAAAAAGATCCGCGACACGCACGGCGCCGGCGCTCTTGCCGGATTCGGTTCGGCCAAGGGCTCGAACGAAGAGGCCTATCTCTTCCAGAAGCTGGTGCGCACCGGTTTCGGCACCAACAACGTCGACCATTGCACGCGGCTTTGCCACGCTTCGTCGGTTGCCGGCCTGCTCGAAGGCATCGGCTCCGGCGCGGTGACGGCGCCGTTCATGGCGGCCAAGGACGCCGACGTCATCGTCGTCATCGGCGCCAATCCGACCGAGAACCATCCGGTCGCAGCGACGTTCCTGAAGAACGCCACGAAGCGCGGCGCGACGCTCATCGTCATGGACCCGCGCGGCCAGGCGCTGAAGCGCCACGCGACCCACATGCTGCAGTTCAAGCCGGGCCGCGACGTCGCCATGCTGTCGGCGATGCTGCACACGATCATCGCCGAGGATCTGACCGACAAGCAGTACGTCCAGGCGTTCACCGAGGATTTCGAGAAGCTCGCGGCGAGCGTCAAGGACCGCACGCCCGAGAAGATGGCGGAGATCTGCGGCATCGACGCCGAGACGCTGAAGACCGTGGCGCGCAAATTCGCCCGTGCCGAGGCGGCGATCATCTTCTGGGGCATGGGCGTCTCGCAGCACACCCACGGCACCGACAACACGCGCTGCCTGATTGCGCTATCGATGATCACCGGCCAGGTCGGCCGGCCGGGGACCGGTCTCCATCCGCTGCGCGGCCAGAACAACGTACAGGGCGCGTCGGACGTTGGTTTGATCCCGATGTTCTTCCCCGATTACATTTCGGTCGAGGATCCAGAACGGCGGGCATTCTACGAGAAACTGTGGGGCACCAAGCTCGATCCCAAGAAGGGCCTCACCGTGGTCGAGATCGTCAATGCGATCCACGCCGATCAGATCCGCGGCATGTACGTCATGGGCGAAAACCCAGCGATGTCCGACCCCGACGTGCAGCACGCGCGCGAGGCGCTCGCCAAGCTCGATCATCTGGTCGTGCAGGATTTGTTCCTGACCGAGACGGCCTCCTACGCTGATGTGTTCCTGCCGGCGTCGGCTTGGCCGGAAAAGACCGGCACGGTCAGCAACACGAACCGCCAAGTGCAGATGGGCCGCCAGGCGCTGCCGCTGCCTGGCGATGCGCGGCACGATCTGTGGATCATCCAAGAGCTTGCGCGGCGCATCGGCCTCGACTGGAAGTATGCCGGTCCGGCCGACGTCTTCGCCGAAATGAAGCTCGGCATGCCGTCGCTCGACAACATCACGTGGGAGCGGTTGGAGCGCGAGGACTCAGTCACCTATCCGTGCCTGGCGCCCGATCAGCCCGGCGAGGACATCGTCTTCGGCGACGGCTTCCCGACCAAGTCCGGCCGCGCCAAGCTGGTACCGGTTGAGATCCGCCCGCCGGCCGAGGAGCCCGACAAGGAATTCCCGATGGTGCTGACCACGGGCCGCCAGCTCGAGCACTGGCACACCGGCGCGATGACACGCCGGGCCAGCGTGCTCGACGCCATCGAGCCCGAGGCGCACGCCTCGTTGTCGCCCGGCGACATGCATCGCATGGGCATCGAGGCGGGCGCGATCGTCCGCGTCGTCACGCGACGTGGCGCCGTCGAGCTCAAGGCGCGGCCCGACATCGCCATCGCGGCGGGCATGGTGTTCATCCCGTTTTGCTATGTCGAAGCGGCGGCGAACATCCTGACCAATCCGCAGCTTGATCCGCTGGGCAAGATTCCGGAGTTCAAGTACTGCGCCGCGCGGGTCGAGCCGGTCGTCGCCAAGGTCGCGGCGGAATAAGGCTTATCCGACGCGCCTAGCCCGCAGCCATCGGCTCGAACGCGCCGCTGGCCGGATCGCGCACCAGCAGACGTCCCGTGGCGACGCCGAAATAGGCGCCGTGCAACGTCAATGCACCGGCTTCGACGCGCCGGCGGACAAACGGGAACGTCATCAGATTCGTCAAGCTGAGATCGACCGACGCGCGTTCGAGCCGGCGTAGATAGGCGTCGTGATCGGGGCCGCGCGCGCCGAGCGCTTCGGCAGCCGGTGCGATCTGCGCCATCCAGCGGCCGATGAAGTCGCCGGCCGACAGCGGTTTCTGCTCATCAGCAAACGCCCGGATACCGCCGCACAAGGCATGGCCGAGCACGACGACGTGCTTCACCTGGAGCGCCTGGACGCCGAATTCGATCGCCGCGCTGGTACCGTGCTGGGTCTCGCGATGCGGCTCGAACGGCGGCACCAGATTGGCGACGTTGCGCACGACCAGAATTTCACCCGGCGCGGCGTCGAAGATCACCTCCGGCGAAACACGCGAATCGACGCAGCCGATGACCATGATCTCGGGCCGCTGTCCGGTCCGTGCCAGTGTCTCATAGCGCGTTTGTTCGCCGACGAAACGGCCGCTGAGGAAGGCGCGGTGGCCTTGCAGGAGGCGTTCGGGAAAGGCGGGCGGTGTTGCGGATTTGGCGTCGGTGGTCATACGGCCTTTACAAAAAAAAATCGGCGGGTGAGGGGATCGATCCCGCACCCGCCGATGGGTTGAGGGTATCGGGCTATTCGGCCGGCGCCGCCCGTGCAGGCGCGGCGATCTGCCGCGAGCGCAGGGGCTTCAGGACGAACAGCGCCAAGGCAACCACCGCAAAGTTCATGATCGCGGTGATCACGAACACCATGTGCCAGCTGCCGGTCATCGTCTTGATGACGTTGGCAACCGGCACCAGGAAGGCGGATGCCCCCTTGGCGGTGTAGAGCAGGCTCAGGTTGGTGGTGGCGAATTTCGGCCCGAACGTATCGGTGCAGGTCGACGGGAACAGACTGAAGATCTCGCCCCAGGTGAGGAAGATCAGGCCCGCGAACACCACGAAGGCCCACGGCGACGTGCCGGCCGAGCCCAGGAGCCAATAGGCGATGCCGCCCAGGCCGAAGGCGATCGCCATGGTGTTCTCGCGGCCGATATTGTCGGAGATCCAGCCGAAGATCGGCCGGGCCGCGCCGTTGCACACATTGTCCACCAACAGCGCCACGGTCAGCGTCGTGCCGCCGAGGAAGATCACCGTGTTGGCGACATTGTAGTCCTTGGCGATGAGCGCGATCTGCGCCGTCGCCATCAACCCGCTGGCCGAGACCAGGATGAACATGATGTAGAGAATCCAGAACACCGGCGAGACCAGCACCTGGCCCGGCGTGTAGCTCTGCGCCGTCTGGATGACCTTGACCTCCTTCGGCGTCGGCACCTCGCCCGGCTCCGGGCTACGCAGGTACCACGCCACCAAGAACACCACCGCTCCCTGGATCAGTCCGAACCAGAAGAACGCCGCCGAATATCCGGACGATTCGATCACCGCCCGAATCGGAATCACCGTCAACGCCGCGCCGGCACCGTAACCCGCCGCCGTCAATCCCACCGCCAAACCACGGCGGTCCGGGAACCACTTCACCGCGTTGCCGACATTCGTCGTGTAAATCGCGCCCGCGCCCGTACCCGAGATGATCGCGCCCAGGTACAGCATCGTCAGGCTGTCGGCATTGGCGTTGATGATCCAACCGATCGCCACCATCACGCCGCCGACCGCCACCACCAGCTTCGGACCGATCTTGTCCGCTAGCCAGCCTTCAAGCGGCGTCAGCCACGTCTCAAGCGCAATGAAGATGCTGAACGCAATCTGGATCTCGGCAATGGCCCAGCCGTGGGCCTGGTTCATCGGCCGGACAAACAGCGTCCAGCCGTACTGCAAGTTCGCAATCATCACCTGGCAGATGATGACGGCGATCAATTGTCCCCAACGATTGGGCGTGGTCTTCGCCATGCTCTTCCCCTTGTGTGTGTGGTGTTGTCCATACCCGGCGGATCAAAGCCGCTTCTTGGTATGCCAATATTTGAACAGCCCACCGACACCAACGCAAGCGATTGATGTGAACCTTGTGGTGCGGCGCAACATAGCGGTTCGCAACCGACCGGAATCATCAGTAGTCCCAGCTAGATCACGGTCGCGAACCCGATCGATTCTCGTCGGCATACACCGCGCGCGATCGCGTCGCTTCGGTCACCGGCGCTGCCGTCGTCGTCGTCACGCGCACGCGATCACGCGGCCACAACGGTCTTGACAACGCATCGTTTGCGGTTACGCGGCGACCGGAACCTGGCGCCGCGAAGTCCTTGATTGCCGTGGCGTCCCGGTGCAAGTCTCAGCTTACGCCCTGCCGCGGGATGCATCAGGGCGTCGACCATAACGCAAACGAATTTCGCCAACAGGGTCGCGCCCATTGCGGAGGCGCGGTACAGCGAAGGGAAGGGGATCACCCAATGAGCAAACAAGTTCTCGTCGACGCGCTGAAGAAAAGCGGCATGCGCACATCGGACGCCGGCGAAGCCGTCGACACGATTACCGACACGATCGCCAAGGAACTCAAGAAAGGCCAGAAATTCAGTCTCCCCGGCTTCGGCACTTTCGCTGTGAGTCATCGCGCCGCTCGCATGGGCCGCAACCCGCGCACCGGCGAAGAGATCAAGATCAAGGCCAGCAAGGGCGTGCGCTTCAAAGCCGGCGCCAAACTCAAGGCCTCGCTGTAGAATCCGCCGTTCGCGGGACGCGGCACCGACGCGAGCGCGGTGCCGGCGCCGCGTCTCGCCTTACCGGCCGCTGATTTTGGGTTTGCGCGCGACCAAATCGATCAGCGCCGACATGCCGTCGTGTCCGGTCCCTTCGCGGATCGCCTCGTCGTGCTCGGCGAGATGAAGAATGTCGAAGCCGGCGAACGCCGTCCGCAGCATCGCCGCGGTATAGAGATGGTCGAGCTCCTTCGGCCCGCCGGTGCCGTAGCCGATCTGCTCCGGTCGATAGCCCTGGATGAAGATCACGCCGCCGGGCTTGAGCGCGTCGCGCATGCCTTGGAACAGCCGCGCGCGCAACGGTGCGTCCGCGAACTGGATGAAAATGCCCGCGATCGCGTCGAAGCGTTCGCGTCCCCATGTCCACGCCGCCATATCGGCGCATTCGGTTTCGAGCTCGACCCCCTCGCGCGCGGCCAAGCGGCGTGCTTTGGCGAGGGCCACCGGCGAAAAATCGACCGACAGCACCTTGAGCCCCTGCTTGGCGAGGAACACACCGTTGCGGCCTTCGCCGTCGGCGATGGCCAACGCGTACTGGCCGGGTCGGAGATATTCGGCCTGGGACGCCAGAAACCGATTGGGCGCCGTGCCGAACAGATAGTCGTCGCCCTGGAAACGCGCGTTCCAACGCGCCAGTGCCTCATCCGGGCGCATGGCTCGGCCGGCTGACGGGCGCGAAATTCGGCTGTTTCCTTGCTGTCCCGGGGGATTGCGCCGGGTCGGTCCGCCTATAACCAGCGGGGCGGTTCCCAGCCGGATTTCGCCGCTTCACCCACGGGCGCAATCTGCGGCGGAATCGATGCATGGTCGAAAGCTTTCCAAAATCTCGTGCGCTTTTATACCCTGGCGGAGCACGCGAACAGGGGCCGCGCGGGCATCGGTCCGACGTCACGACCTCGGAGATCCCGGCATGAGTGGCGCGATGCACCTGAGCGGTGCGAGAGTCGTTTCCGGCTCGGCGGGGGGCGACGATGCTTGAACGGCACTTCCGCGATCGTCCGCGGCTGTTCTGGGGCGCGATCGCGCTCGCCGCCTTGGTGGTCGTCGGGCTTTGGATCGCGTTGCGTCCGCGCAGCACCCCGCACGCGGCGCTGCCGCTGCCCGTGGTCGCGGCGACCGCGGCGGCCGGCGAAATGCCGGTCGTCTATACCGCGCTTGGAACGGTGACGCCGCTCGCCTCGGTGACGGTGCGGACGCAGGTCACCGGTCAGCTGGTTTCCGTCGGCTTCACCGAAGGCCAGGAGGTCAAGGCCGGCGATTTCCTCGCCGAGATCGATCCGCGCCCCTTTCAGGCGGCGCTTGACCAGGCTGAAGGCCAACTCGAACGCGACCAGGCGCAGCTCGCCGGCGCGCGGGTCGACCTTGCGCGCTATGCCGTCCTGATCAAGCAGGACTCGATCGCCAAGCAGACCTACGACGATCAGGCCGCAACCGTGCACCAGCTCGAAGGCACGGTGAAGCTCGATCGGGCGGCCGTCGAAACCGCCCGGGTCAATCTCTCCTACTGCCGCATCGTTGCGCCGGTCGCCGGCCGCGTCGGCCTGCGCCTGGTCGATCCGGGCAACTACGTGACGCCGTCCGACACCAGCGGCCTCGTGCTGTTGAATCAGATAAAGCCGATCTCGGTGCTGTTCGCGCTGCCGCAGGAGGATCTCGAAGCCGTGCTGAAAGGCGTTCATGCCGGCGCCACGCTGTCGGTCGCCGCCTATGACAGCACCGGCAACACTAAAGTGGCGGACGGCACACTCGCCAGTGTCGACAACACCATCAACATCAGCACCGGCACCTTCCAGCTGCGCGCGTCGTTCGCCAACGCCGACGAGCAGCTGTTTCCGAATCAATTCGTCAACGCCCATATCACGGTCGACACGCTGAAGAACGTCATCGTGATCTCCAGCGCGGCGATCCAGCGTGGTGAACCCGGTACGTACGTCTATGTCGTCGGCGCCGACGATACGGCGTCCGTGCGGCCGGTCACGCTGGGCCCGTCGGCGGGCGAAACCGTCGCGATCCTCAAGGGGTTGCAGGCCGGCGATCGGGTCGTGGTCGACGGTGCCGACAAACTCAAGAACGGCGCCAAAGTCACCCTGCGTTCGCCGTCGACCGCCGCGTCGACGCCGCCGGCCGCCGGCGCACCGTCCCGCCCATGACCGCAGTGGCTGGGTGACATGGCGCTCAGCCCATCGCGTCCGTTTATCCTGCGGCCGGTTGCCACGTCGCTGTTCATGGCGGCGATCATGCTGGTGGGCATCGTCGCCTTCCGCTTCCTGCCGCTGTCGGCGCTGCCCGAGGTCGATTATCCGACCATCGAAGTGACGACGTTCTATCCCGGCGCCTCGCCCGACGTGATGACGTCGTCGGTCACCGCGCCGCTCGAGGTCCAGTTCGGCCAGATGCCGAACCTGGTCCAGATGTCGTCGACCAGCTCGACCGGCGCCTCGGTCATCACGCTGCAATTCGGACTCAACATCAGTCTCGACATCGCCGAGCAAGAGGTCCAAGCCGCGATCAACGCCGCCGGCAACCTGCTGCCATCGGACCTGCCGGCGCCGCCGATTTACGCCAAGGTCAATCCCGCCGACGCGCCGGTGCTGACGCTGGCGGTCACCTCGGCAACGGTGCCGCTGCCGCAAGTCGAGGATCTGGCCGATACGCGGCTGGCGCAGAAGATCTCGCAGCTTCCCGGCGTCGGCCTCGTCAACATCGCCGGCGGCGAGCGGCCGGCGGTGCGCATCCAGGCCGATCTGCGCGCGCTTTCCGCTTACGGTCTCAACATCGACGATCTGCGCACGACCGTCGCCAACGCCAACGTCAACACGCCGAAAGGCAATTTCGACGGCGTGTCGCGCGCCTATACCATTAACGCCAACGACCAGATCCAGGACCCCAACGCCTATCTGGGCCTGGTCATCGCGTACAAGAACGGCGCGCCGGTGCATCTGGGCGATGTCGCCCATGTCGTCTCCGGCGCCGAGAACGACAAGCTCGGCGCCTGGATGAACACCACGCCGGCGGTGATCATCAACGTCCAACGCCAGCCGGGCGCCAACGTCATTGCCGTGGTCGACGGCATCAAGGCCCTGCTGCCGCAGCTCCAGGCGTCGCTGCCGCAGTCGGTCGACGTCGCGGTGCTCACCGACCGCACGGTCACCATCCGTGCCTCGGTCGTCGACGTCGAGTTCGAACTGACGCTGGCGGTGATTCTCGTCGTGTTGGTGATCTTCGTTTTCCTGCGCTCGAGTCGCGCCACCATCATCCCGAGTCTTTCTGTCCCATTGTCCCTCGTTGGCACCTTCGGCGCGATGTATCTGCTGGGGTTCAGCCTCAACAATCTGTCGCTGATGGCCTTGACCATCGCGTCGGGCTTCGTCGTCGACGACGCCATCGTGATGATCGAGAACATTTCGCGCTATCTCGAGGAAGGCGAAACGCCGCTGCGCGCGGCGCTGCGCGGCTCGGAGCAGGTCGGCTTCACCATCATGTCGCTGACCATCTCGCTCATCGCCGTGCTGATCCCGTTGCTGTTCATGGGCGACGTGGTCGGCCGGCTGTTCCGCGAATTCGCGCTGACGCTCGCGGTCACCATCCTGATCTCGGCGGTCGTGTCGTTGACGCTGGTGCCGATGGCGTGCGCCAAGCTGCTGCGCCGGCCCGGCGAAGTACCCGAGACCCGCTTTCAACGCTGGAGCCGCGAGAAATTCGACGCGCTCATCCACGCCTATGGCCGCGCTTTGACTTGGGTGCTCGATCGCCAGGTCGCGACGCTGGTGGTTGCCGGCGCAACCCTGGTGCTGACCGCGCTGCTCTATATCGTTGTTCCAAAAGGCTTTTTCCCGGTGCAGGACACCGGCCTCATCCAAGGCATCTCGCAGGGTCCATCAAGCGTCTCCTATGCCGCCATGGCCGAGCGCCAACAGGCCTTGGTGGATGCGGTGCTCAAGGACCCCGCGGTCGCCAGCGTCTCGTCCTATATCGGCATCGACGGCACCAACACGACGCTCAACAGCGGCCGGCTGCTGATCAATCTCAAGCCGAAGAACCAGCGCAGCGACGTCGAAACCGTGATCCGTCGCCTCGGCCAGGAAACCGCCAGCATTCCCGGCACGACGCTCTATCTCCAGCCGGTACAGGACCTGACCATCGACACGATGGTGAGCCGCACGCAGTACCAGTTCGCGCTCGAGGACGCCAATCCCGACGAGCTGGCCGCGTGGGTCCCCAAGCTGGTCGACAAGCTCAACCACATCGACGGCTTCGCCGATGTGGTCAGCGATCAGGCGAACGACGGCCTGTCCGTTTATATCGACATCGACCGCGCCACGGCGTCGCGTTTCGGCCTGACGCCGGCGACCATCGACAATGCGCTCTATGATTCGTTCGGCCAGCGTATCGTCTCGACCATCTTCACGCAGTCGAACCAGTACCGCGTCATTCTCGAATCGGACAAAGCCTATCAATCGTCGCTCGGCGCGCTGGATTCGATCTACCTGCCGTCGGCCAACGGCGGCCAGGTGCCGCTGTCGGCGATCGCCAAGGTCGAAACCCAGACCGCGCCGCTACAGATCGACCATCTCGGCCAGTTCCCGTCCAACACGATTTCGTTCAACCTGGCGCCGGGCGCGTCCCTCGGCGGTGCGGTCGATGCGATCAAGGCCGCCGAGACCGCGATCGGCATGCCGCGCGGCGTCATCACCGTGTTCCAGGGCGCGACGCTCGCCTTCCAATCGTCGCTCAGCAACGAGCTGTTCTTGATCCTGGCCGCCGTGGTCACGGTCTACATCGTGTTGGGCGTGCTCTATGAGAGCTACATCCACCCGGTCACGATTCTTTCGACGTTGCCGTCGGCCGGCATCGGCGCGCTGCTGGCGCTCATGCTGGTGGGCGACGACCTCACCGTCATCGCCATCATCGGCATCATTCTGCTGATCGGCATCGTCAAGAAGAACGCGATCATGATGATCGACTTTGCGCTCGACGCGGAGCGCAACGAGGGCAAGTCGCCGCGCGAGGCGATCTACCAGGCGTCGCTGCTGCGTTTCCGGCCGATCATGATGACGACCATGGCGGCGATCCTCGGCGCCTTGCCGCTGACCGTCGGCACCGGCGTCGGCTCCGAGCTGCGCCATCCGCTGGGCCTCACCATCGTCGGCGGCCTGATCGTCAGCCAGATACTGACGCTGTTCACGACGCCCGTCATCTATCTCGCCTTCGATCGTCTGGCGCTGCGCTTCCGCCGGCGCACCGAAGGCCTCTTCAACCAAGATACCGGCGACCGACCGGGGGAGCGTCCCGCCGAATGAACCTCTCGGCGATCTTCATCCGCCGGCCGGTGGCGACGACGCTGCTGACGCTCGGCGTTGCGCTGGCCGGAATCGTGGCGTTCGTCCATCTGCCGGTTGCGCCGCTGCCGCAGGTCGACTTCCCGACCATTTCGGTGCGTGCGACGCTGCCCGGCGCCAGCCCCGAAGTGGTGGCGACCTCGGTGGCGACGCCGCTCGAACGTCATCTCGGCCAGATCGCCGACGTCACCGAAATGACCTCGGCCAGCTCCGTCGGCGGCACGCGCATCACCTTGCAATTCGGTCTCGATCGCGACATCGACGGCGCCGCGCGCGACGTCCAGGCGGCGATCAACGCCGCGCGCGCCGACCTGCCGGCCAGCCTGCGTTCGAACCCGACCTACAAGAAGGTCAACCCGGCCGATGCGCCGATCATGGTGCTGGCGTTGACCTCGGACACGCTCGATCGCGGCCAGATGTACGACGCTGCCAGCACCGTGCTGGCGCAAAAGCTGTCGCAGCTGCCCGGCGTCGGCGAGGTCGATGTCAGCGGGTCGGCGCTGCCGGCGGTGCGCGCCGAGCTCAATCCGCTGGCGCTCGCGCAATACGGCATCGGGCTCGAAGACGTGCGGGCCGCACTCGCTGCGGCGAACGCGCACGCGCCGAAAGGCGCGGTCGAGGACGGCGGCAAGCGCTATCAGGTCTACGACAACGACCAGGCGCGCACCGCGGCGGCGTACAAGAATTTGGTCGTCGCCTATCGCAACGGTGCCGCGGTGACGCTGTCGGGGGTCGCCGACGTCGTCGATTCAGTCGAGAACCTGCGCAACGCCGGTCTCGCCAACGGCAAGCCGGCGGTGCTGGTCATCATCTATCGCCAGCCCGGCGGCAACATCATCAGCACGGTGGACGGCGTCAAAGCCGAATTGCCGACGCTCCAGGCCGAAATTCCCGCCGCCATCGACGTCGGCATTCCGGTCGACCGCTCGACCACCATCCGCGCCTCGCTGCGCGAGGTCGAACGTACGCTGGTCATCTCGACCCTGCTGGTGATCGCGGTCGTCTATCTGTTCCTGCGCAACGGCCGCGCGACGATGATTCCGTCGGTCGCGGTGCCGGTATCGCTGATCGGCACGTTCGGCGTGATGTATATGCTGGGTTACAGCCTCGACAATCTGTCGCTCATGGCGCTCACGGTCGCGACCGGCTTCGTCGTCGACGACGCCATCGTCGTGCTTGAGAACACAACGCGGCATCTCGAAGCCGGCATGCCGCGCCTCCAGGCGGCGTTGCAAGGCGCGCGCGAGGTCGGCTTCACCGTGATCTCGATGAGCCTGTCGCTCATCGCCGTGTTCACGCCGATCCTGCTGATGGGCGGGCTCATCGGCCGCCTGTTCCGCGAATTCGCCATGACGCTGTCGATCGCCATCATGGTGTCGCTGGTCCTGTCGCTGACCACGACGCCGATGATGTGCGCCCGACTGTTGCGCCGGCCGCGCGCCGACGATCCGCCGCCGCATCGTTTGCTGCAATGGAGCGAGCGCGGCTTCGAGCGGATCAAGGACGCCTATCGCCGGTCGCTCGCCTGGTCGTTGCGCCATTCGCGGCTGGTGCTCGTCATCCTCGGCGCGACGTTGTGCCTCAACGTGCTGCTGTTCATCGTCGTGCCCAAGGGCTTCTTCCCCGAGCAGGACACCGGCCGGCTGATCGGCGGCATCCAGGCCGATCAGAGCATCTCGTTCCAGCTCATGCAGAAGAAGCTGACGCAGTTCGTCTCGATCATGCGCAAGGATCCGGCGATCGATAGCGTCGTCGCCTTCACGGGCGGCGGCGAAACCAACTCTGGGTTCCTGTTCGCCTCGCTCAAGCCGTTGAGCCAGCGGCCCGGCATCGACCAGGTCATCGGCCGACTGCGGCGCGAGCTGTCGGTCGTGCCCGGCGCCACGCTGTTCCTGCAGCCGGTCCAGGACATCCGCGTTGGCGGCCGCGCCTCGGCCGCGCTCTACCAATACACGCTGCGCAGCGATGATTTGCAGACGCTCAACGAGTGGGTGCCGAAGATCGTCGCTGCCTTGCAAAAGGTGCCGCAGCTCACCGACGTCAACTCGGATCAGCAGGACAAAGGCCTCGAGACCGATCTGGCGATCGACCGCTCGACCGCCGCGCGCCTCGGCGTCAGCGTCAGCGCCATCGACAACACGCTCTACGATGCCTTCGGCCAGCGCCAGGTGTCGACCATCTTCAATCCGCTGAACCAGTACCACGTCATCATGGAGGTGGCGCCGCAGTTCTGGCAGAGCCCGGATACGCTCAAGGACCTGTACGTCAGCACCGCTGGCGGCGCGGTCGGCGGCACGCAAGCGACCAACGCGGTCGCCGGCACGGTCGTGCTCAAGGGCCAAAGCAGCGTGGCGGCGACTGTCGCCGCCGACGCCGCGCGCAATCTCGCCACCAATGCGATCACCGCCATCGGCCACGGCGCGGCCTCGACCGGCACCGCCGTCAGCACCAACAAGGAGACGATGGTGCCGCTGGCGGCGTTTGCCAGCTTCCATCCGGGGACGACGCCGCTTGCCGTCAACCACCAGGGGCTGTCGGTCGCGTCGACCATCTCGTTCAATCTGGCGCCCGGCGTTGCCTTGAGTCAGGCGGCGACCGTGGTCAACCGCACCATGCTCCAGATCGGCGTGCCGTCCAACGTCATCGGAACCTTCCAGGGCACTGCCCAGGTCTTCCAGCAGTCGCTCGCGGCCGAGCCGTTCCTTGTCATTGCCGCTCTGGCGGCGGTCTATATCGTGCTCGGCATGCTTTACGAGAGTTACGTCCATCCGATCACGATTCTGTCGACGCTGCCGTCGGCCGGCGTCGGCGCGGTGCTGGCGCTGATGCTGTTCCACACCGAATTCAGCATCATCGCCCTGATCGGCGTCATCCTGCTGATCGGCATCGTCAAAAAGAACGCGATCATGATGATCGACTTCGCGCTCGACGCCGAGCGCAGCCTCGGCCTGTCCTCGCGCGACGCCATCTTTCAAGCGTGCCTGATGCGCTTCCGGCCGATCATGATGACGACCATGGCGGCGATGCTCGGCGCGGTGCCGTTGGCGATCGGCGCGGGCGAAGGCGGCGAGCTGCGCCGGCCGCTCGGCCTCGCCATCGTCGGCGGCTTGATGATCAGCCAGCTGCTGACCCTCTATACGACGCCGGTGATCTATCTCTATCTCGATCGCTTCCGCCTGTGGGGGCTGCGGCAAATGGGCCGCGGCGGTGCGCATCTGCCGGGCGCCGCGCCGGTGCCGGGAGAATGAGCATGCGCCGCACCACCATTCTCGGTCTCGCATTGGCGCTCGCCGCCTGCTCGGTCGGGCCCGATTATCAGCGGCCGTCCGCCCCGACGACCGCCGCCTACAAAGAAGCTGCGGACTGGAAGCCGGCGACGCCGGAGGCGGCCGCATCGGGCCAGCCGTGGTGGTCGATCTACGACGATCCGACGCTCGACCGCCTCGAGCGCCAGATCGACGTCTCGAACCAGAACCTGAAGGCGGTCGAGGCCGCCTATCGCCAGGCGGTCGCCGTCGTCGCCGAGAACCGCGCCGGCTTTTTCCCGTCAATCGGCATCGATCCGGCGATGACCCGGTCGAAGCCGGCTGCCGGATCGTTCGGCAGCGGCCGTATCCGCAATCAATTCAGCCTGCCGGTCGATGCCAGTTGGGTGATCGACATCTGGGGCCAGGTCCGCCGCACCGTCGAAAGCGCCACCGCCACTGCTCAGGCCGATGCGGCGCAGCTCGCCGCCGCCCGGCTATCGGCGCAGGCGACACTGGCGCAAGATTACTTCCAGCTGCGCATCAACGATGCCCAGCACAAGCTGCTCGAAGACACGGTCGCTGCCTATACCCTGCAGCTGCGCATCACCCGCAACAAATACGACGCTGGCAACGTCGGCAAATCGGATATGGCCCAGGCCCAAGCGACGCTCGAAAACGCGCGCTCGCAGATGGTGGCGCTGGGCGTGGCGCGCGCGCAGCTCGAACACGCCATCGCCGTGCTGACCGGCCAGCCGCCGGCGTCGTTTGCACTCGCGCCGGTGCCGCTCGCCTTGCAGGTGCCGGTGGTGCCCGCCGGCGTGCCGTCGACATTGCTCGAACGCAATCCCACCGTCGCCCAGGCCGAACGCCAGATGGCCGCTGCCAACGCCCAAATCGGCGTCGCCGTCGCCGGCTATTTCCCGTCGCTGACGCTGACCGGCAGCTACGGTTTTACGAGCACCATGCTCGACACGTTGCTGCACGCTTCGAGCCTCACCTGGTCGTTCGGCCCGCAAATCGCGGCCAACGTTTTCAACGGCGGCCTGACCACCGCGCAGGTCGAAGCGGCGCACGCCGCCTATGACGAATCCGTGGCAAATTACCGCCAGGCCGTGCTCACCGCGTTCCAGGGCGTCGAGGACAACCTCGCCGCGCTCAAGGTGCTACAAGACCAGGGGCAGGTGCAGGACGCCGCCGTCGCCGCCGCGAGCGAGGCCGAGCGCCTGATCTTGAACCAATACCGCGCGGGCACCGTCGACTACACGAGCGTGGTCACCGCCGAAGCCACCGCGCTCGGCGACCGCCAGACCGCGTTCGGCGTACTGCAAAGTCGCTTGAACGCCAGCGTGCTGTTGGTCGAGAATCTGGGCGGCGGCTGGAGCAGCGCCGAACTGCCCGACGGCTCGCTGCCGGTGCCGCCGCCGGGATTTCCGGCCGCGTCCGAATCCAAGGGGTCGCCATGAAGGCGTCGCAGCGCATCCGCCAGGTTCCGGTCGCCATCGACGAAAGAGCGGTCGACGAGGACTTCATCCTCGCCTCCGGTCCCGGCGGGCAGGCCGTGCAGAAACAGTCGACGGCGGTCAAGCTGCATTACGATCTCAACCGCGCCGACGGCGTCGATGAGTACATGCGCCGCCGTCTCAAGACCATCGCCGGCAAGCGGCTGCGCCGCGATGGCGTGTTGGTCATCACGGCACAGCGCTTCCGCTCGCAGGAGCGCAACCGCGCCGACGCGCGCACTCGGCTGGCCGAGCTGCTGCGTCGTGCTGCGTTCAAGGCGAAGCCGCGCCTGCCGGTCGGTCCGACGCTTGCCGCGGTGCGCCGGCGGGTCGAGAACAAGCGCGTGCACGGCCGCTTGAAGCGGCTGCGGCGCGTCGCGGCGGGCGACGAATGACGCGCCGGGTCGCCCGGCCGGCGCCGGCGGTGTAGGCTCGCGGCGAGGATTCGCGGACGAGGCAGCATGGCGGAAACCGAGTGGGAATTGCCGCCCCAGACGCAGCCAAATCCGAAGGATTACGGCTACGATCTGGAGCGCGTTTTGACGTCGGTGGTGGGCGTGCGCGCCACCGTGCCGGAAGACGCCTTCACGGCGCAGACCCTCGGCACCGAGCGCGCTGGCAACGGCGTCGTCATCCGCGAGGACGGCATCGTCCTCACCATCGGCTATCTCGTCACTGAAGCCGAAAGCCTGTGGCTCAACACCGGCGATGGCCGCGCCTTGCGGGGCCACGTCGTCGCCTATGACCAGGAAACTGGCTTCGGCCTGGTGCAGGCGTTGGGCCGGTTGAGCCTGCCGGCGATGCCGCTCGGCCAGTCGGCGGTGGCGCAAGTCGACGACGACGTGGTGGTCGGCGGCGTCGGCGGCCGCACCCGTTCGCTGGCGGCGCGGATCTCGGCCAAGCAGGAATTTGCCGGCTATTGGGAATATCTGCTCGACGAGGCGTTGTTCACCGCGCCGGCGCATCCCAATTGGGGCGGCACGGCGGTGATCGACGCCGCCGGCCGGCTCATCGGCATCGGCTCGCTGCATTTGCAGCAGGCGCGCGAGCGCGGCCGGTCCGAACATCTCAACATGAACGTGCCGATCGACCTGCTGAAGCCAATCTACGACGATCTGCTGACGCTCGGCCGGCCCAACAAGCCGCCGCGGCCGTGGCTCGGCTTCTACGCCACCGAGATCGAGGACCACGTCGTCGTCGCCGGCGTCAGTAGCGACGGTCCGGCACGCCGCGCCGACATGCGCGTCGGTGACATCCTGGTGTCGATCGCCGGCCAACAGGTTGGCACGTTGGCGGCGCTTTACCGCCGGCTGTGGTCGCTCGGCCGCGCCGGCGTCGAGGTGCCGCTGACGTTGCAGCGCGACGGCCGCACGCTGAATGTTACGCCGCGCTCGACCGACCGCGCCGCACTCCTGAAGAAAGCGCCGCTGCAATAGCAGCTTCTATTCGGCAGTCGGAATTCCGTTCTTCACGCGGTCCCATTCGCGTTTAAGGATCTTACGCGATAGATCGATCACTGCAGGATGACATTCGTTGAATGGGCGGTCGCCGTCTCGTCCGGCACCAATCGCCAGAATCATTTTCTTGATAAGAGCTTCCAGCTGTTTGTGGTCCTTCTCCTGTGGATTCAGCATCAGCTGAATCTTATGTTCCAGAAGGGTAAGCGTTCGGTATTCGGCGTCTGTTCGATCTTCGAATCCGGCGACGTAATAATGCAGCGCACTGCTAGTTAGTTCAGCGAGGATATCTCTCAGATTATTAATCCAAGCTTGTCGCATCGGAGCGACAATTTGTTTGTTCGCCACAGCGAGAGACGATTCAATCTGCCGCTTGGCGATATACCACGAGATCAATGGCCCGACGAACACGGCGAGCAGGGCCACCGCGAGTGAAAGAACAGGTATGGCGCTTTCCGTCATGGGACTTTAAACCGAATTGAGATTTATCAAGATATATAGCTGTGTCCCTATGTAAATGAATACGACACTTTTATCTTAGTCCACGCGTACATCGAAAAAATGTCATTGAGCAAATGTTTCGGTACGCTGAGAAAATGCTTTCTGATTCAACTGCTCGTCATAAGAAGCTTGTTCTTAAAACGACAATGATTGCGGCCGAACGCATTGCGGTCGAGATTGGATCACCATAAGTCTCGTTCTAATTTCTCATCATCGGCTTATGCCGCGCGCGCGGCCGCGATCACCGACTGCATCGCCGGCAACTCGGCGAGTTTCGCCTTGAGCGCGGCGGCTTCCGCTGGCCCGAGCGGCACGTTGGGCGGCAGCATGGCGCGCCACGCTGGATTGCCGGTGATCAGCGCCATCGTTTCCTTCAATCCGCCGAGCAGCGGGTAACCCTGGAACAACACGCGCACCGCGTTCAATGCCGCCTGGAGCCGGTCAGCCTCCGGCGTCTGCCAATGGCGATAAACCGGCTGGGCGAGCGGCGCGGTGACGTTGACCGACGCCGCGATCGTGCCGACGCCGCCGGCGCGCAGATTGTTCAGCAGCTGTTGCGCGCTGCCGGAGAACACGGCGAAGCCGGGAAACTCTTTGAGCAGCGCGGCGGAATAATTCCAATCGCCGCCGCTGTCCTTGAGGCCGGCGATGGTGTCGCCGAAGGTCTGCCGCAGGCGGCGGATTAGCGCTGGCGTGATCGGAACGGCCGAAAGTTGCGGGAAATGATAGAGGTAAAGGCGCAAGCGCGGGATGCCGACGCGTTCGATCGCCGCGGCGTAGAAATTGTAGACGCCATCCTCGCTCGGATCCTTGTAGTAGAACGGCGGCAGCATCAGCACGCCGGCGGCGCCGGCGCGGGTCGCCTCGCGCGCCAGCTGGACGGCGTCGGCGAGCGCGCACGAGCCCGCGCCGAAGATACAGCGGTCGATCGGCAGCTTGGTCAGCGCCGCCTCGATGATGCGCATGCGCTGCTTCAGCGACAGGGAATTGCCTTCGCCGGTGGTGCCGAGCGGCGCCAGCCCGTCACAGCCATTGGCCAGAAGCCAGCGTCCGTGGTTGACGAAGGCGCCGAGGTCGGGATCGAGGTTGGCGTTGAACGGCGTCAGCATCGCCGCATAGACGCCGCGCGGGACTTCGGCCATGGCTCCTCGCTGGTTCTCGGGCATTTTAGGCGCCGGCCGCGTGAAAATAAATGCCGCCCCTCTCGCGGCGTCGAGGCGCTTGCTCTATGCTGGCGCTGGAAGCCTTTCGATGCAGAGCCTCTGGAACGACGACGAAGCCGCCGCGATGGTCACGCGCTACGCCCAACAGGGCGTCGCGCCCGATCTCGCGCTGCGCGTCTATACCTCGCGCCTCCTGGGCCAGGATCCGAAGCTGGTGCTGCACGGCGGCGGCAACACCTCGGTGAAGCTGCGCGTGCTCGATCTGCTCGGCGAGGAAGTCGACGCGCTTTGCGTCAAGGGTAGCGGCTGGGACATGGCGAGCATCGAGCCGGCCGGCCTGCCGGCGGTGCGTCTCGCGCCGCTGTTAAAGCTGCGCGCGCTCGATCATCTCGCGGACGAAGACATGGTGCGCGTCCAGCGCGCCAACCTGCTCGATCCCGGCGCGCCCAATCCCTCGGTCGAGACGCTGCTGCACGCGTTTTTGCCGGCGAAGTTCATCGACCATACGCATGCCAACGCGGTGTTGAGCCTGGTCGATCAGCCCGACGGCGACCGGATCTGCCGCGAAGTCTATGACGGCCGTTTCAGCATCGTGCCCTATGTCATGCCTGGCTTTGATCTCGCCAAGAAGGCGGCGCGAATCTTCGAACACGACCCGCGGGTCGAAGGGCTGATCCTGCTGAAGCACGGCATCTTCACCTTCGGCACCGACGCGCGCGAGGCCTATGAACGCATGGTTGCGGCGGTCACGGCCGCCGAAGCGCGCATCCAGAAAAAGGGCACGCGGCGCGTGTTTCCGGCGATCACCCTGCCGCAGCGCGTCGCCAGCGTCGCCGACGTCGCGCCGATCGTGCGCGGCGCCTGCGCGGTCAAGGACGAGAAGATCGAAGGCGCCTGGCGCCGTTTGATCCTCGAGTTCCGCACCTCGCCGACCATCCTCGCCTATGCGAACGGCCGCGAGGCCGCGCGCTATTCGCAGGTCGGCGTGGTGACGCCCGATCACACCATCCGCACCAAGAACGTGCCGCTGCTGATGGCGCCGCCCGACGCCGCCAATCTGGCGCAATTCCACAAGGACGCCTTCGCCGCTGCCAAAGGTTTCATCGAGCGCTATCGCGCCTATTTCGCGCGCAACAACGCGCGCAGCAATCCGCCCAAGCGGCCGCTCGACCCGCTGCCGCGCGTCGTGCTGGTGCCGGGCCTCGGCCTGTTCGGCATGGGCCGCAGCCGCAAGGACGCGATCATCGCCGCTGACATCGCCGAGAACGCGATCACGGTGATCACCGACGCCGAGGCACTGGGCCGCTTCGAATCGCTGCCCGAAGACAAACTCTTCGAGATGGAATACTGGTCGCTGGAACAGGCCAAGCTCGGCAAGACGGCGGAGAAACCGCTGGCCGGGCAGATCGCCGTGATCACCGGCGCCGCCGGCGCCATCGGCGCGGCGACGGCGCGCGCCTTCCGTGGCGCGGGCGCCGAGCTCGTGCTCCTCGATAGAGACAAGAAAGCGGTCGGAGCCTTGGCGCAGTCGCTCGACGCGCTCGGCCTCGAATGCGACGTGACGGACGAAGCTGCGGTGCACGCCGTCTTCGCCGAAGCCTGCGCCCGGCTTGGCGGCGTCGACATCGTCGTGTCCAACGCCGGCGCGGCCTGGCAGGGCGCGATCGGCGACCTCGACGACAAGGTGCTGCGCCAGAGCTTCGAGCTCAATTTCTTCGCGCACCAGCGCGTCGCGCGCGCCGCGGTCAAAGTGATGCGTGCCCAGGGATTCGGCGGCGCGCTGCTGTTCAACATCTCGAAGCAGGCGATCAATCCCGGCGCCGATTTCGGGCCCTACGGCCTGCCCAAGGCGGCGACGCTGCTCCTGGTCCGGCAGTACGCTTTGGAATGCGGCAAGGACGGCATCCGCGCCAACGCGGTTAACGCCGACCGCGTGCGCAGCGGCCTTTTGACCAAGGACATGATCACGTCGCGCGCGCTCGCCCGCGGCGTCAGCGAACAGGATTACATGCGCGGCAATCTGCTGGGCCGCGAGGTCACGGCCGAGGACGTGGCGGCGGCGTTCCTCTATCACGCGACGGCGCTCAAGACGACCGGCGACGTCACGACGGTGGACGGCGGCAATATCGCCGCGGCATTGCGCTAACGCCGTCGCAAAGCCTTACAGCCGGCCCCGGGCCAATACGTTAAGTCATTGGAATAAATCGCATTTTGGCTTCGGCACGGGCTTTGCTCTTATAGACGCGAGGCCACGCCCCGCAGCGTTTAACGATCCAGTTTGGGCGGCCCGAGGACGGAAAGACGGCGCCCGCTAAGAGGCGCCGCTTTCTTTTTCGCGTTAAGCTTCAAGCGATGACCCGCGCCGCCCTCAAACCCTCAGCCGAAAGCCTCGACGAACTGCTCGCTCGACTGAGCGGCTGTCGCGTCTGCGCCAAGCATCTGCCGCTCGGTCCGCGCCCGGTGCTTCAGGTCGCGCGCGGCGCGCGCATCCTCATCCTCAGCCAGGCGCCCGGCACGCGCGTCCACGAAACCGGCCTCAACTTCAACGACCGCAGCGGCGACCGCTTGCGCGAATGGATGGGCGTCGACCGCACCACGTTCTACGACGAGCGTCGCGTTGCGGTGATGGGCATGGCGTTTTGCTATCCGGGCCGCGACGCCAAAGGCGGCGACCAGCCGCCGCGGCCGGAATGCGCGCCGCTCTGGCACCCGAGTCTGCTGGCGCACCTGCCCAGGGTCGCGCTCACGCTGCTCGTCGGCTCTTACGCCATCGACACCTACATGCCGGACGCCAAGCGGCAGAGCATGACCGAAACGGTCAAGGCGTGGCGATCGGCGCCGGCGGAAATCTTGCCGCTGCCGCATCCGTCGTGGCGCACGACGTTTTGGGAAAAGCAGAACCCGTGGTTCCGGCGGACGCTGATCCCCGAACTGCGCCGGCGCGTCGCGGCGCTGCTTTAGGGATTTTTCGCCGTCACGATCCAGATGCCGGCGGCCAGAGGCACCGACTTGCCCTTGACGTGCGGCGCAAGTCCCGCGCGCAGCGCCGCTTCGATCTTGGCGCGCGCCGCCGTGTCGCCTTTGTCGAAGGCGCGGCTCGCCGGGCCGATGTCGATCATGTAGCCGATCGCCGTTTCGAGTCCGCCGCCCGCGGAGATGTCGAAGCTCAAATCGTGCGGCGTCAGCTTGATGGCGTCGAAGCCGGCGCCGCCCAGGATGCGCTCGACCCGCGCCGGATCGGCGAAGGAAAACGGACCAGGATCCTCGGGCCCGGGTTTGGGCAGCCGCGGCATGACCTGATAGGCCGCTTCCAAGGGCGCCATCGCCCAGGGGTTCTCCTTGGGCGTGCGGAAGCACGAGAAAACGAGGCGGCCGCCGGGTTTCAACGCGCCGCGCAGATTGGCGAAAGCGCGCACCGGATCGGCGAAGAACATCACGCCATGACGCGATGTAAGAAGATCGAAACCGCCGCGCGGAAACGCATAGGTCGTGGCGTCGGCTTCGACGAACTCGGCGCGTAGCTCGGTCGGCGTCAGGCGGCGCGCGACCGCCAGCATCGCCGGCGACACGTCGATGCCGAGGACACGGCCTTGCGGCCCGACGGCCTTGGCGAGCGCCAGCGCCAAGGCGCCGCAACCGCAGCCGGTGTCCACCACGCGCTCGCCCGGCCGAGCATTGATGGCTGCGAGCAACACCGCCATCACCGGCGCAAGCAGGCTTTCGGTGAAATCGTTCTGCCGCGCCCATTGGTCGCCGCCTTCGCCGCTCCAATAGGCCAGGCCGGGATTCGGCGTTTCGCTCATGCCCCCTCCGCTTCGATGCGGTCCATATCGGCGTCGCTGAAACCGAAATGGTGGCCGATCTCGTGGATCAAAACGTGGCGCACGACCCGGTAGAGGTCGTCGCCGGTTTCGCACCAGTAATCGAGAATCGGCCGGCGATAGAGGAAGATCATGTCGATCGCCGGCAACGGATCGCTGACGCTCTTATAGGGCATGCCCACGCCGCGGTAGAGGCCGAGGATGTCGAAAGGGCTTTCGAGTTCCATCTCCCTCTCGGTATCCTCGTCGGGAAACTCGTCGACGCGGATGACCACGTTGCCGACATGGCGCTTCAGGCGCTCGGGAATGGTGGCGAGGGCGCGTTGCGCCAGCGCCTCGATGTCGGCCAAGGTCGGCGCCGTCGAGGGCTCACTCATCGCGGCAGCAAGGGAGACAGACGATGATCGATAAGCTGACGGGTTCGGCGCGCGCCGAGGCGCTCAAGGGTCTGGCGGGCTGGGCCGAGGTCGCCGGCCGCGATGCGATCAAGAAGAACTTTCAATTCCGCACCTTCGCCGACGCTTGGGGATTCATGAGCAAGGTCGCGCTCGCGGCGGAAAAGATGGACCACCATCCGGAATGGTTCAACGTCTATAACAAGGTCGAGATCACGCTTTCGACCCACGATGCCGGCGGCCTGTCGCGCCGCGACATCGACTTGGCGAAAACCATCGACAAGCTGGCGGTCTAGCGGCGCAGCTCGGGCCGATCGCGGAAATAGGCGAGCGCTTCGGGATTGGCCAGCGCCTCGAGATTCTTCACCGGCCGTCCATGCACCACCTCGCGCACGGCGAGCTCGACGATCTTGCCGCTTTTGGTGCGCGGAATGTCGGCGACCTGGACGGTGCGCGCCGGCACGTGGCGCGGGCTGGCGTTGGCGCGGATTTGCCGGTTGATGCGCTGGACCAGCGCTTCGTCGAGCGTCACGCCATCGCGCAATTTCACAAAGAGCACCACGCGCACGTCGCTCTGCCATTCTTGCGCCACGACCAGCGATTCGAGCACGTCGGGAATCTGTTCGACCTGGCGATAGATTTCAGCGGTGCCGATGCGCACGCCGCCGGGATTGAGCACCGCGTCCGAGCGGCCATAGATGACGAAGCCGCCGTGACGCGTGCGCGCGGCGTAATCGCCGTGGCACCAGATGTTGGCGAAGCGCTCGAAGTAAGCGGCGTGATACTTGGCATCGCCGGGATCGTTCCAGAACCCGAGCGGCATCGACGGAAATGCCTCGGCGCAGACCAGCTCGCCTTTCTCGTCGTCGGCCGCACGGCTGCCGTCGTCGCGCAACACCTCGACCGCCATGCCGAGCACCGGCGCCGCGATCTCGCCGCGCCACACCGGGCCGATCGGATTGCCCATGACGAAGCAGCCCATGATGTCGGTGCCGCCCGAGATCGAGGCCATGAACAGGTCGCGCTTGATGCCGTGGTAGACGAAGTCGAAGCCTTCGGGCGACAGCGGCGAGCCGGTCGAGCTCAGATACCGCACGTTCGCCAGCTTATGCGTCTTGATCGGTGTAAGACCGGCCTTGAGCACCGAGTCGATGTACTTGGCCGAGGTGCCGAAATGCGTCATGCGCTCGGCGTCGGCGTAATCGAACAGCGCGTTGCCCGACGGATGGAACGGCGAACCGTCGTAGAGCAGCAGTGTCGCGCCCGCGGCGAGCCCGGTGGCGAGCCAGTTCCACATCATCCAACCGCAGGTGGTGAAATAGAACAGCCGGTCGCCGTCCTTGAGGTCGCAATGCAGCTGCTGCTCGACGATGTGCTTCAAAAGCGAGCCGCCGGCGCCGTGCACGATGCATTTCGGCACGCCGGTCGTGCCTGACGAATACATGATGTAAAGCGGGTGGTTGAACGGCAGCCGCGCGAAGTCGATGGTGCGCGGCGCATAGGGCGCGACATAGGCGAGGTAATTCTTCGCATTGGCGAGGCCGCCGGGCGGGTCGCCGTTGCCGATATAGGGCACGATGATCGTGCGTTTGAGCGACGGCAGCGCAGCGGCGATTTCCCGATTCTTGTCGCCATTGTCGAAGGTCTTGCCGTTGTAGAAATAACCGTCGACCGCCAGCATCAGCTTGGGTTCGATCTGGCCGAGGCGGTCGAGCACGCCTTTGACGCCGAAATCCGGCGAGCACGACGACCACGCCGCGCCGAGCGACGCGGCCGCCAGCATGCCGATGATCGCTTCGGGCATGTTGGCGACGATGCCGCCGACGCGGTCGCCGGGACCGATGCCATCCGCCTTCATCGCTTGCGCCAGGCGCGACACCTGGTCGTAAAGTTCGGCCCACGACAGGCGGCGGCGCACCTTGTCCTCGCCACGGAAGATCAGCGCGGCGCTGCTGTCGCGCTTGCGCAGCAGGTTCTCGGCGTAATTGAGCCGCGCCGCCGGGAAGAAGCGCGCGCCGGGCATCCGGTCGCCGGCTTCGAGCACCGCCGTGCCGGGCTCGCCGATCACCCGTCCCCAATCCCAGATCAGCCGCCAGAAGCCTTCGCGGTCGTCGATCGACCAGCGGTGCAGGCTCGCGAAATCGTCGAACCGGCGGCCAGTGCGGCGGCCAGCTTCGTCCATGAAACGGCGCAGATTGGTCGCCGCGATGTGCTCGGACGTCGGCTCCCAGAGGGCCGCGTCTTGCCGCGCGTCCATCGTTGCCTCCATGGGCGAAACTCTACCGCGCCGGCTTGCCGGCGGCCAAGTCCGCCTACCTGTCCTTGATCGCGTCGAGCGCGGCGTTGACCGTGTCGCGTTCGGGCGCGTCGGCCGGCATCACCCGCAGCAAGTGGGTCCAGTCGTTGCGCGCCTGCGCGAAATCGCGCTGCTGCGCCGCGGCCAGGCCGAGGAACCACAGCGCCATCGGCTGGTCGGGCTGCTGTGCGGTGACGACCTTGAGCAGTGCGATCGCGCGTTGCGGCACTGGATCTTCGAGCTTGCGGCCGGTCAGCATCGCCGCGGCTTCGGCGAGCGCGATCCCCGGATCGTCGGGCTTGAGCTGGTGGGCATGCTCGTACGCGTCGATCGCCTTGTCGGTGTCGCCGAGCACCGCATAGGAGCGGCCGAGCATCGCCCAGCCCTGCGCATCCTGCGGATTGCTCTGGAGCTTGGCGGCAAGGCCGGACACCATGTTCTCGATCATCGCCTGTCGCGCCGCTGGCGAGACGCGGTTGGCGAACGGCAGATCGGGCAGGCCCGGCGATCCCAGCACGATATAGACCGCGAGCGCGAGGGCGGCAGTGCCAGCGCCAAGGATGACGGCAAGACCGCGTCGCGGCGCGCTGGCGACGGGCGCATCGGGTTCGTCCACCGCCGTCAGGATGCGACGCTCGATCTCACGCCGCGCCGCCGCGGCGTCCTCGGGCCGAACGATGCCGCGGGCGACATCGCGCTCGATTTCATTCAGCTGGTCGCGATAGACCGCGCGGTCATAGCGGCCGCGCGTCAACGCCCGGCCGGCACGCTGCCACAACGGCGACAGCACGGTGCCGAGCACCGCCAGCGTGACGAACAGCAGGGCGAGGGCGAAGATCATTGGTCGTCGAGCAGCAGCCGTTCGAGTTGCCGGCGCTGGTCGAGGTCGAGCGGCTCGTCCGGCGGCGCCGTCCGGCGGCGCAGATAGAGCCAGGCGCCAGCGGCGCCCAAAGCCAAGATGGCAAACGGCGAGAACCACAGAAGATAGGTTGCGGGCTCGACCGGCGGCTTGAGCAGGACGAACGCGCCGTACCGGTCGGTGACGTATTTGATCGCCTGCGCGTCGCTGTCGCCGGTCTTCAGCCGTTCGCGGATCAGCACCCGCAGATCGTGGGCGAGATCGGCGCTCGAATCCTCGATCGACTCGTTCTGACAAACCATGCATCGCAACTGCTTGCCGATCGCCTCGGCGCGCGCCTCGAGCGCCGGATTGGCCAGCATCTCGCCTGGCTCGACCGCGAGCGCCGCCTGCATCGCGCCGAGCAGGATCGCCGCGGCGATGAGCGCGCGGATCAAGATGCCCCCAGTTCTTGCAGCAGCGGCAGGATTTCCTTCCGCACGACGTCGTCGGTCAACGGCCCAACGTGGCGCCAGCGGATGTGGCCGGTGCGGTCGATGGCATAGGTCTCGGGCACGCCGTAGACGCCGAAATCGATGGCGGTGCGGCCGCTTTCGTCGACGCCGATGCGGCGGTAAGGATCGCCGTATTGCTGGAGGAATTTTTCCGCGTCCGCCGGCTTGTCCTTGTAGTCGACGCCGTACAGCACGATGACGTTGCGCCGCGAAAGATCCATCAGCACCGGGCTTTCCGCGCGGCACGGCACGCACCACGAGGCGAAGAAATTGACGAAGACGATCTCGTCGGCAAACGCGCGGCTGGTCAGCCGCGCCTCGCCTTTCAATCCGGCAAGGTCGAAGGTCGGCGCCGGTTTGTCGATCAGCGCCGACGGCAGGAGCTCGGGGTTATAGCCGGGCGCGAGACCGTGCGAGAGGTAGATGGCGAGCGCGGCGAAGGCCACCAGCGGCACGAGATAAAGCGCGCGGCGCCAGCTCATGCGCGGCTCCCATCCGCCGGCAACGCGGCTTTGCCGGCGCGGCGCGCGGCGACGCCGACGCGCCAGCGCCGGTCGCTCAAGCTGACGACGCCGCCGAAGGCCATGATCACGCCGCCGATCCAGATGAACGGCACCAGCGGCTTCCAATAGGCGCGCACCGCCCAGCCGCCTTTGTCGTCGGGGTCGCCGAGCGCCAGGTAGAAGTCGGCGAAGAAATTGGTGTGGATCGCGGTCTTGCTCACCGTCTGCTGTTGCAGCGGAAAGAAACGCCGCTCGGGTTCGAGCTGGGCGATGACGCGCGTACCGTCGAGCAAGGTGAAGTCGCCGCGGTCGGCGGTGTAGTTGATGCCTTCATGCTTGCCGATGCCGTCGAAGCGCAGCGTATAGCCCGCCACCGGCAGGGTCTGACCGAGATGAAGCAACGCGATGCTCTGTTGCTCGAAGCCCGAGGCGGCGATGCCGGCCACGGTCACCGCCAGGCCGAAATGCGCCAGCGTCATGCCATAGGAGGCGCGCGGCTGGGCCAAGGCGCGGCGGACGACATCGGACCATGGCGCGCGGAAGAGGCGCAACCGGTCGGCGATTTCGACCACCGCGCCGCCACCCATCCAGGCGGCGAGACCGATGCCGAGCACCGACAGCACCGGGCCGCCGTGACTCAGATAAAACGCAACGAGCATCGCGGCGATGACGGCGGCGAACGCCGCCCACAGCCGCTGCAACGCGCCGAGAAAATCGCCGCGCTTCCACGCGAGCAGCGGCCCGATGCCGACCGCCAGCAACAGCGGAATCATCAGCGGCACGAAGGTGCGGTCGAAAAACGGATAGCCGACCGACAGCTTGGGGCCACCAACGGCGTCGAGGAACAGCGGATAAAGCGTGCCGATGAACACCGTGGCGCAGCAGCTCGCCAGGATCAGATTGTTGAGCAGCAGCGCGCCTTCGCGCGAGATCGGCGCGAACACGCCGCCCGGCTCGAGCGTCGGCGCCCGCCAGGCGTAAAGCGCCAGCGAGCCACCGATGGCGATGCACAACAGCAGCAGGATGAAGATGCCACGGCGCGGATCGTGCGCGAACGCGTGCACCGAGGTGAGCACGCCGGAGCGCACCAGGAAGGTGCCGACCAGCGACAGCGAAAAGGTCAGGATCGCCAGCAGGATCGTCCAGCTCTTGAGCGTGTCGCGGCGCTCGACCACGATCGCCGAATGCAACAGCGCGGTGCCGGCGAGCCACGGCATCAGCGACGCGTTCTCGACCGGGTCCCAGAACCACCAGCCGCCCCAGCCGAGCGTGTAATAGGCCCACCAGCTGCCCATGGCGATGCCGAGCGTCAGGCAGCACCACGACGCCAGCGTCCACGGTCGCACCCAGCGTGCCCAGGCGGCGTCGACGCGGCCGTCGATCAACGCCGCGATCGCGAAGGCGAAAGCGACCGAATTGCCGACATATCCCAAATAAAGGAACGGCGGATGGAAGGCGAGGCCGGGGTCTTGCAGGATCGGGTTGAGGCCCATGCCTTCGTTCGGCGCCGGCGACAGGCGCAGGAACGGATTCGACGTCAGCAGGATGAACAGCAAGAAGCCGATGGCGATCAGCCCCTTAACGCCGAGCACGCGCGCGCACAGCCGCGGCGGCATGGCGTCGCCGAACCAAGCGATCGCCGCGCCGTAGAGCGCCAGGATCAGCACCCACAGCACCATCGAGCCTTCGTGGTTGCCCCAGACGCTGGTGAGCTTGTAGAGCAGTGGCTTGGCGCTGCTGCTGTTCTCGGCGACGTTGGCGACCGAGAAATCCGACACGAAATAGGCGTGCACCAGCGTCGCGAAGGCGAGTGCGATGAGCGCGAACTGCGCCATCGCCGCCAATCGACCCGCCGCCATCAGGTTGAGGTCGTTGCGCGCCGCGCCGGTCAGCGTCAGCCCGGCTTGGAGCATCGCGACCGCCAGCGCCAGGATGAGCGCGAAATGGCCGAGTTCGATGATCATCGGATCGCTCCGGCGCCGGCGGGCGGCACCGGCGCGCCGTTCGCGCCTTCCTGCCACCGGCCGGCCTTCTTCAGCGCGTCGACGACTTCCGGCGGCATATAGCGCTCGTCGTGCTTCGCCAGCAACGTCGTCGCCTTGAAGCCGCCGCCAGGCGTCAGCCGGCCTTCGACCACGACGCCCTGACCTTCGCGGAAGAGATCGGGCACCGTGCCGCGATAGGTCACCGGCACGGATTTCCGTCCGTCGGTGACGGTAAAATCGAGCGTCGAGCCGTCGGCCTCGTGCTTGACGCTGCCGGCCGCGACCAGGCCGCCGATCCGCACCAGCCGGCCCGGTGGAATATGTTCCGCATAAAGGTCGGACGGACCATAGAAGAAGACCAGATTATCGTTGAGCGCCGACAGCGTCAGGCCGACCGCAAGGCCGAGCAGCGCGACGCCGCCGAGCACGAAATAAAGCCGCCGCCGCTTGCGCGTCATCGCCGCTCCTCGGCGTCGAGCGCGCGTTGCGCCCGGCGATAGCCGATCATGCTATGCGCCAGCAGGCCGACGAGCACGATCACCGCGACGCCATAGGCCGGCCAGACGAAGCGGGCATAGCCGCCCATGGCGAAGAACTGCGCCATCACGTGCCGAAACGCAACGCGCGCAGCTTGGCGCGCAACAACGCGGTCCGCATGCGCAGCATCAGCAGCACCGCGAACAGGAAAAGAAACCCGGCCGCCATGACCAGCAGCGGCCACAGCATCGAGACGGCGATAGTCGGGCCGCCCATGCGGAACACGCTCGCCTTCTGGTGCAGCGTGTTCCACCAGTCGACCGAGAATTTGATGATCGGCAGATTGACCACGCCGACGATGGCGAGGATCGCCGCGGCGCGCGAGCCGCGCGTGCGGTCGTCGAACGCGTTGGCCAGCGCGATAAAGCCGAGGTAGAGGAAAAACAGGACCAGCACCGAGGTCAGTCGCGCGTCCCACACCCACCAGGTGCCCCACATTGGTTCGCCCCACAGCGAACCGCTGACCAGACAGACCAGCGTAAAGCCCGCCCCAATGGGCGCGGCGCTTTCGGCCGCGATATGCGCCAGCGGATGCCGCCAGATCAATGCCACGGCGCTCGCGACCGCCATCACCGCATAGACCAGGCTCGCCAGCCACGCCGAGGGCACGTGCACGTACATGATCTTGACCGCTTCGCCCTGCTGATAGTCGGGTGGTGCGATGAACAGGGCACCATAGAGTCCGATCGCGATCAGCCCGGCCGCTGCGGCGCTGCACCACGGCAGCAGGGCAGCCGACAGGCGCATGAAACGGGCCGGATTGGCGAAGCGCTGCATGGCCGGTTTTTCTGCTATTCGAGCGCCTGGCGCAAGGCTGCTGCCGCCGCCCATGGCGCCAACGCCAGCGACCCCGCGAAGAGCGCCGCCAGCAGCAAAAGATGCGGCCGCGATTCGAGGCCCAAGGCGGCGGCATCGCAGGCGGCGACGCCGAAGATCAGGACCGGAATGTAAAGCGGCAGCACCAACAGCGACAGCAGGACGCCGGCGCGCCGCGCGCCCAGCGTCAACGCCGCGCCGATCGCGCCGATCAGGCTCAGCACCGGCGTGCCCAGCAGCAGCGCCGCGATCAGCGCCGGATAACCGGCCGCATCGAAATGCAGCACCAGCGCCAGCAGCGGCGCGATGATCGTCAGCGGCAAACCGGTGGTAAGCCAATGCGCCGCGCATTTCGCCAGCACCTGAATCTCGAGCGGCACCGGCATGAGCGACAGCGCTTCCAAACTTCCATCCTGGAAGTCGGCGTCGAACAGCCGCTCGAGCGAGAGCAACGCCGCCAGCAACGCCGTCACCCACAACACGCCCGCCGCGATGCGCGCCAGCAAATCCGGATCCGGTCCGACGCCGAAGGGGAACAGGATCACCGCCAACGCGAAGAACGCGACGACGTTGGCGACGTCGCCGCCCTGACGGAACGCCAGCCGCAGATCGCGCGTCAGCAGCGCAGTGAAGCCGCTCATCCTTGTCTCCTGGCGTGGGCGGCGAGCGACAGGGTGTGCGCGTCGGGCAACGGCAGTGGTGCATGCGTCGCCAGCGCGACGCAACCGCCGGCGCGCCGATGGTCGGCGATCGCCGTCAGCAGAATCTCGGTCGCTTCCGCGTCGAGGCTGGTGGTCGGCTCGTCGAGCAGCCACAGCATCGCAGGCGATGCCACCAGCCGCGCCAGGCCGAGCCGCTTGCGCTCGCCGGCTGACAGATAACGCGTCGGCCAGGCGGCGCGCGCATCGAGACGGAAGCGGCGCAGGGCGTCGAGGGCGCGGCCGTTCGGGCCGCGCATCCCGGCCCAGAACGCCAGATTCTCCTCGGCCGTCAGGGCCAGCTTCACCGCGTCTTGATGGCCGATGTAATGGAGCCGGGCGCGGTGGGCGGCGGGGTCGTCGGCGATGGTGGCGCCATCCCAGGCGATCACGCCTTGTTCGGGCCGTGCGAGTCCGGCCATGAGGCGCAACAGGCTGGTCTTGCCGCTGCCGTTGGGGCCGCCGAGCAGCAACGCGTCACCCGGCGCCAGCGCGAAGGCGACGTCCTTGAACACCCGGCGCTCGCCGCGGCGGCACGCAAGTCCTTCACCGGTAAATGAATTCCGCGATTCCCGGCCCGCCATGGCGCGGCACTATGCCATGGGCCGGGCACGCCGACTCCGGCAAAACGCCGCGGCCGGGTTAAAAAAGTGACGGCCTCGGTGGGGGAGGTACCGAGGCCGTCGAATTAGAGCGGTCGGGGGGCGACCGCTTCATGGAGATGTGAGACAAGCCAAAAGCCAAATGTCTCTCACCGGCCGCGATGAAAGCCCGGGATTGAGACCCGATTTGGATCGAAATGTGGCGAAAGCATGATTTGTGGCCCGACCCGGCGCGATCACCGATTTGGCTCAAAAGGCCGCGTTCAGCGGCCGGCGGTGGCGTCGGCGCGGACCGCCGTCAGGCCGTAATAACGGGCCGTCCAGCGATTGATCCAGAATTGGTCGTCGCCGCGGATATCGGCATGGAAGACGTAGGAACGCGGAAAGTCGGCCTTGGCGATCACCGGCAGCACCGCATTCGCGGTGCCCGCGGCTTGCAGCCGGCGCAACGTCGCGTCGCGCGCGACCATGAAGGCGTGAAACGATTCGGCCGGTCTGCGCAAATCGGCGATGCCGGCGACGATGTTGCGGCTCGCCGGCAAGGCCACGGCAAGCGCGACCAATAGCCAGCGCACCGCCCGGCCGCCGTCGATCCGCCACGCCGTCAGCCTGCGGGCGGCCTGCGGCGCCCAGGCGCTGACGACGATCAGACCGCTGCAGAGGAAGGCGAGGTGGATTGCGGCCAGTGTTCGCGCCGGCACCGCGCCGCCCAGCGCCACCGCCGGCACGACGTAGAGCGCCGCCAGTACGGCGGGAAACAATCCGGTGAGCGCCCAGCGCGCCGGCGCGGTCAGCCGCTCGCTCCAACGCGGCGCGACGGTGCCGTGCGCGCGCAACGCAATCAGCAAGCCGGCGGCGGCGAGCGTCTTGGGATCGATGGTCCAAAGCGCGGCATGGCTCGCGATCTGTGCCAGCGCCGTGCCGACAAGCGCGGGCAGGGCTGGTGCGGCGCCGACCGCGGCCTCGCGCGCGCCGTTGCCGGGCGCGACGACGACCACCGCAAGCCCGACAAGCGCGGCGGCGAACCCGACCAGCGCTGCCGGCCGCCAGCGGCCACTGGCGAGGCGAGCCGCGATGGCGACCGTAGCGAACAATCCGACCTCGAGCGAAGCCGCAAGCTCGTGCAGGCCGCTGACGAAGAAGGCCGAAGCGGCCAGGGCCGCCAGTCGCACGACGCCAGCGGGCGCCACCGCCAGGTCGAGACGGCAAGCGGCAAAGGCGAGCGCGATCGCGGCCGACCAGCCGAGCTGGTACTCGACTTCGGCGGCGCGCCAGAAAAACAGCTCGTTGACGCTCGGCGATTCGGCCCACCACAGCGCCGCGAAGACGGCGACGACCAGCAACGTCGCGCGCGAACGCCAGCGCAGGCCCAGAACGCCGGCGATAAACGGCGACAGCATCGCCAGCGACAGCAGCGTGATCGCCATCAGGCTGGCGCCGTAGAACCGCGTCAGCGGCAGCACAGCGGCGATGACAAAGTGCACAAAGCCGGCGGCCCAGCGACACGACCACGTCGTGTATTCGATCCAGACGCCGCCGAAAATGCCGTGGGTGCGGCCTTCGACCGCGCGGACGAAATCGTCGGCGATCGGCCAGGTGAACAGAAACAAGCCGGTCGCGACCGCGAAGATGAACGCGACCGACAACGCCAGCAGAATGGCGGAGGACGTGGCAGTCTGCACCGCCGCAGGCGCGGTCGCACGGTCGGCCGGCAACGCCATGGGCGGAGATCGCCTCGCTCGACGTCAGTGTTCGATGGGTGCCGATCATAGTACGCGGCGTGGCGATCGCCAAATCCGGGGTCGCCGGCGATATCGGCGCCTGCGCGGCGCGCATGGTCGCCGTGCTGCGCTTGATCTCGCGCGCCGGACGCGGTAGCAGCAACCGTTGACGCCGGGCCCCGTTAGCGAAGAAGAGAAGAGAGGCAGCCTCGTGCCGGTCACCGGTCAAGATTCGTTGAAGGCGCGCCGCACGCTCCAAGTCGGCGGCAAGTCCTACGATTATTTCAGTCTCGCGGCGGCGGCCCAGGCGGCCGGGCTTGACGACATTTCGCGTCTGCCGTTCTCGCTCAAAATCCTGCTCGAGAACCTGGTGCGCTTCGAGAATGGCCGCGCGGTAAAGGTCGACGACGTCAAGGCGGTGGCCGCTTGGCTCAAGGCCAGGACCTCGGATCGCGAAATCGCCTTCCAGCCCGCGCGCGTGCTGATGCAGGACCTGACCGGCGTGCCGGCGGTGGTCGATCTGGCGGCGATGCGCGAGGCGATGGCGCGTCTCGGCGGCGATCCCAAGCGGATCAATCCGCTCAATCCGGTCGATCTGGTCATCGACCATTCGGTGATGGTCGACAATTTCGGCACGGCCAACGCGTTTCGCCAGAACGTGCAGATCGAGTTCCAGCGCAACGGCGAGCGTTACGCCTTCCTGCGCTGGGGCCAGGACGCGTTCGACAATTTCCGCGTCGTGCCGCCGGGCACCGGCATCTGTCACCAGGTGAATCTGGAATATCTCGCCCGCGTGGTGTGGACGACCGACGAGAACGGCAAGACGGTGGCCTATCCCGACACGCTGGTCGGCACCGACAGCCACACCACCATGATCAACGGTCTTTCGGTGCTTGGCTGGGGCGTCGGCGGCATCGAGGCCGAAGCAGCGATGCTCGGCCAGCCGATTTCGATGGTGCTGCCCGAGGTCGTGGGCTTCCGTTTGCACGGCGCGTTCAAGGAGGGCGCGACGGCGACCGACCTGGTGCTGACCGTGACGCAGATGTTGCGCAAGAAGGGCGTCGTCGGCCGCTTCGTCGAATTTTTCGGTCCGGGCATCGCGTCGTTGGCGCTTGCCGACCGCGCCACCATCGGCAACATGGCGCCGGAATATGGCGCAACCTGCGGCTTCTTTCCGATTGACGCGGAGACGCTGCGGTATCTCACGCTGACCGGCCGCGACGCGCAGCAGGTCGCCCTCGTCGAGGCCTACGCCAAGGCGCAGGGCCTGTGGCACGACGAGAAATCGCCCGATCCGGTGTTCACCGACACGCTCGACCTTGATCTGGCGACGGTCGAGCCGTCGCTCGCCGGGCCACGCCGGCCGCAGGACCGCGTCGCCTTGTCGGCTGTCGCGCCATCCTTCAAGAGCGAGTTGCCAAAACTGGCCGCGACCCGCGACAAGGCCAAGACCGGCGGCCCGGCGAAAGTCGACGGTGCCAACTACCAGCTCAAGGACGGCGACGTGGTGATCGCCGCCATCACCTCATGCACCAACACATCGAATCCCAGCGTCATGCTCGGCGCCGGTCTGCTGGCGCGCAAGGCGGTGCAGCGTGGCGTCAAGGTGAAGCCGTGGGTCAAGACCTCGCTCGCGCCCGGCAGCCAAGTCGTCACCGATTACTATGCGGCTTCGGGCCTGCAACAGGATCTCGACGCGCTCGGCTTCAATCTCGTCGGCTATGGCTGCACCACCTGCATCGGTAATTCCGGTCCGCTGCCGGAACCGATCGCGACGGCCGTCGACGAAGGTGATCTCGTCGTCGGCGCGGTGCTGTCGGGTAACCGCAATTTCGAAGGCCGCATCAACCCGCAAGTGCGCGCCAATTATCTCGCGTCGCCGCCCTTGGTGGTTGCCTATGCCATCGCTGGCTCGCTCAACGTCGACCTGACCAAGGATGCACTGACGCAGGACAGCGACGGCAAGCCGGTTTATCTCAAGGACATCTGGCCATCGAACCGCGAAGTGCAGGACACCGTGGCGCAGGCGGTAACCGCGCCGATGTTCCGCAAGCGCTATGCCGACGTGTTCCGCGGTCCGCCCGAATGGCAGACGGTGAAGCCGGCGGCCGGCGTCACCTTCGAATGGAATCCGGGTTCGACCTATCTCGCCTATCCGCCCTATTTCGACAATATGCCGAAACAGCCGGCACCCCTGTCGGACATATCAGGCGCGCGGCCGTTGGCAATCCTGGGCGATAGCATCACCACCGATCACATCTCGCCAGCAGGCTCGATCAAGCGCGACAGCCCGGCGGGCGAATATCTGGTCGCGCATCAGGTGCGGCCGGCTGAATTCAACTCCTACGGCGCGCGTCGCGGCAATCATCAGGTGATGATGCGCGGCACCTTCGCCAACATCCGCATCCGCAACGAGATGGCGCCGGGCGTCGAAGGCGGCATGACCAAGCACCTGCCCGACGGTAAGGTGATGCCGATCTACGACGCAGCGATGCTCTACAAGAAAGAGGGTGTGCCGCTGGTGATCGTCGCCGGCAAGGAATACGGCTCCGGCTCGTCGCGCGACTGGGCGGCGAAAGGCACGCTCTTGCTCGGAGTCAAAGCCGTCATCGTCGAAAGCTTCGAGCGCATCCACCGCTCGAACCTGATCGGCATGGGCGTGCTGCCGGTGCAGTTCAAGGACGGCAAGAGCCGCCAGAGCCTCAAGCTCGACGGCAGCGAATTGTTCGATATCATCGGCATCGCCTCAGGCTTGAAGCCGCGCGCCGAGCTCACCTGCCGCATCACCCGCAAGGACGGCAAGAGCGAGGAGATCGAACTCCTTTGCCGCATCGATACGCTCGACGAGCTCGAATACTATCGCCACGGCGGCATCCTGCAGTACGTCCTGCGCCACATGATGCAGGCGAAGTGACGCCGCGCCGTCACTTCAGCGGTGAAAATGCGACCGGGTTGAGTATCTTGGTTTCCTGTGCGATCAACGCGCCAGCCGGCTGGTTCTTGAGATAGTCCTGCCAGCGCGGATCCTTGGCCATGGCGCCGCGCTTCTGCTCGCGTTCGGCAAGCGAATTGTAGGCCCAGATGTGCGTGATCTGGTTGAGCGTGCCGATCTCGGCAGTGCCGAAGAAGATCAGCTTGCCGAGCATCTCCTGCTGAATCGGCAGGCCGTTCTTGCCGTAATAGTCGAGCCACTGTTGTGTCTTGCCGACGGCGGCGGTGTAAGTGCGAATTTCGAGGATCATGCAACCTCCCTAAGCGCCGCAATTTGGCGCGAGCTTGAATGCGAGATCGAGCAGCGTTTCGTCGCCGCGGTCCCAGCCGATGAACGACAATCCAACCGGCAGGCCGCCGATCTGCGCTGCCGGAATCGTCACCTGCGGCAGGCCCGACACGCCGGCGATGCAGGTCAGCGCCATGACGCGGGCGCGGAAATCGTCGAGCGTCGGCGTATCGGCGTCGGTTTCGGGTGCGACGCACGGCACCGTCGGCAGACAGAGCACGGTGCCGACCGGCACGTGCGCGCGGATCGCCTTGCGGGCCGCGGCCCGCACCTGCCGTGCGGTGTGTGCCTGGTCCGCGGTCACGGTGGCGGCAAACGCCAGCCGCTCCTTGATGCCGGGGCCGAGTGTCGGCTGATGACGTGCCATCCATTTGCCGTACGCCGACCAAATCTCGCGGCCCTGGATGGTGCGGAAGGCGTCGCGCCAGGCGGCGGTGTCGGCGGGTGCAACGACAACGTCGTCTGTCGCCGGCAATAGCGCGGCTGCGCGCCCGAGAAAATGGCGCAACACCTCGGCCACTTCGATGTCGGCCTGCGCCCAGGCGTCGGTCGCCAACAGCACACGTCGGATCGGCGCACGCCGACCCTTGTCGCCGAGCAGCACCGGTCCAATGCGCGCCAGGATTCCTGGCGTCGCCGCGAACCAGCCGATACAATCGAAGCTCGGCGCCATCGGCATCGCGCCGACCGCGCTGACGCGGCCGTGGCTCGGCCGCAAGCCGTAGACGCCATTGAACGCAGCCGGCACGCGCACCGAGCCGCCGGTGTCGCTGCCGAGCGCGAAATCGCACGCGCCTGCGGCGACAGCGACCGCCGAGCCCGACGATGAACCGCCCGGCAAGCGTCCCGGCGCACGCGGATTGACCGGCGTGCCGTAATGCGCGTTGGCGCCGGTAACGCTGAAGAAGAATTCGTCGCACACCGTCTTGCCGACGATGGTGGCGCCGGCGGCGAGGACGCGCCGGACGGCCTCGGCGTGACGCCACGCCGGCCGGCCGGTCGCCAGCCACGCCGGATTGCCGCCGCCGGCGCGTTCGCCTTTGACGTCGAACATGTCCTTGATCGCGCAGCTGAGACCGGCCAGCGGACCGCGCGCCGCGCCGGCGAGCGGTTGCAGCAGATCGTGCGGCACAAAAGCGCTGCTGCGGCGGCTCGGAGCGGCAACCGCCATTCGCGGGGGCGACATCGCGATCCTCTTCGGCATGGAATAAAGCCTATCCGGCGCGGCAACGGAAGCGGCAAGCGCTTTCACCACGATGTGATAAAGCGCGACTGGCGTGTGGCGCGGCGCCGTCGCAAGATGCGACATGCTCCGGCCGCGTCTCCATCTGCTGATCGTTTTCGCGTCGCTGGCCGCGCTGGCGGCCGATTCGGCGGGCGCCGAGGAATCGGCATCGCCGGTATCGATGGCGGCGCATCCAGCGCCCGTGGTCGTCGAGCTGTTCACGTCGCAGGGTTGCAGCAGCTGCCTGCCGGCCGATGCGTATTTCGGCGAGCTGACGAAGCGGCCGGACGTGATCGCGCTCGGCTTCCACGTCGATTACTGGAACTACATCGGCTGGGACGATCCGTTCGCCAAACCGTGGGCGACTGGGCGCCAACGCGAATACCAGGACAGTCTCAAAACCCGTTTCGTCTATACGCCGCAGGTCGTGGTCGACGGCGCTGCCGAGACGGTGGGCTCGGACGACGAGAAATGCGATGCCCTGATCGACGCCGCCAAGACGAAGGCCGCGCCGCGCCCGACGCTCGCGCTGCACTGGCGCGCGGACGGCGCGCTCGCCGTCGACGTCGGTTCAGGCCAATCACCGGCCGGCCAGCCGGCGACGCTGTGGCTGATCGGCTACGACGCGACGCATACGACACAAGTGCTGCGCGGCGAGAACGAGGGCCGCACGATCACCGATTTCCACCCGGTGCGCAGCTATAGTGCACTCGGCAAATGGGCGGGCTGGTCGGCCGAATTCATCGTGCCCGCTGCCAAGGTCAAGATGCTCGGCAACGGCGGTATCGCGGTTCTGCTGCAAGAGCACGGTACCGGCCCGATCCTGACCGCGGCGCAGATCGCGCAGCGCTGACGGCTCAGGCCGCCAGGCCTTTCGCCAACAGGTCGGACAGACGCCGCGCGAAAGCGGACGGATCGGGCAGCTGCTCACCTTCGAGAATGCGCGCTTGGTCGAGCAGCACCCAGGCGAAATCGCCGAGCGCGTTCGCTGCGCCTTCTTTGCCGGCCAAGTCGGCCAGGCGCGCGATCAACGGGTGTTTCGGATTGATCTCCAGGATACGCTTGCTCACCTCGTCGAGCTTCTGATGCTGGCGCAATAGGCGTTCGAGGCGCATGTCGAGATCGCCTTCGTCGGCCACCAGGCAGACGGCGCTGTCGGTCAGGTGCGTCGAGACGCGCACGTCCTTCACCGCGTCGCCCAGCGACAGCTTCATCAGCGCGATCAGACTGCCGGTCGCCGTGTCGGCCTTGGGCGGCTCGGCCGCATCCTTCGCTTCGGCGGCCAGACCGTCGAGGTCCGCCGCGCCGCGCGTCGCCGACTTGAACGGCGTGTCCTTGTAGACGCCGAGCGCCGGCAGCCAGAACTCGTCGACCGGATCGGTCAGCAGCAGCACTTCGACGCCGCGCGCGCGAAAGCCTTCGAGCTGCGGACTGCGCGCGATGCGTTCTGGCGTGTCGCCGCTGATGGTGTAGATCGCCTTCTGGCCGGGCTTCATGCGCGCCACGTATTCGTCGAGCGACACCAGGCCATTGCCGGCGGTGGAGCGGAATCGCACCAGCGGCAGAAGCTCGTCGCGCTGCTCGCGGTCCTCGTAAAGGCCCTCTTTCAGAACCGCGCCGAAATTGTCCCAGAACGTGGCGTATTCTGCGGGTGCGTCCTTGGCTTTCTTGGCCAACTCGCCCAGCACGCGCTTGGTGATCTGCGTTCGCATCCGCGTCAATGTCGGGTTCGCTTGCAGCATCTCGCGGCTGACGTTGAGCGGCAGGTCTTCGGAATCGACGATGCCCTTGAGGAACCGCAAATAGGCCGGCAGCAGCGGCTGGCAATCGTCGGTGACGAAGACGCGTTTGACGTAAAGCTTCACCCGGTGCTTGCGTTCGGGATCGAACAGATCGAACGGTTTCGCCGACGGCACGAACAGCAGGCTGGTGTATTCGAGCGTGCCTTCGGCGCGGCTGTGCAGGGTAAGCCACGGCTTGTCGAACGCATGGCCGACATGGTGATAGAACTCGCGATACTGCTCGGCCGTGATCTCGCTCTTAGGCCGGAGCCACAGCGCCGAGGCGGCGTTGATCGCCTCATCCTTGCCGTGGTCGTGCAGGACGATCGGCACGGCGATGTGGTCGGAATGGCGCTTGACCACCGCGCGCAAACGCGCCGGATCGGTGAACTCGACCGCGTCATCCTTGAGATGGAGAGTCACGGCGGTGCCGCGCGACTCCTTGGCCCCGGCGTCCACCGTGTAATCGCCCTTGCCGTCCGACACCCAGAGATGGGCGGTTTCCTCGCCGGCCTTGCGTGACAGCACCTCGACCTTGTCCGCGACCATGAACGCCGAATAGAAGCCGACGCCGAATTGGCCGATGAGCGCCACGTCCTTGCGCTGATCGCCGGACAGGTTCTTGACGAAGGCCGAGGTGCCCGAGCGCGCGATGGTGCCGAGATTGTCGATCAGCTCGTCGCGGCTCATGCCGATGCCATTGTCGGCGACGGTCAGGGTGCGTGCCGCGGTGTCGGCAGTGAGGGTGATGCGGTAGGCGGCGTCGCCTTTGACCAGTTCAGGCTGGGTCAGCGCCAGGTAACGCAGCCGGTCGCAGGCGTCCGATGCGTTCGAGATCAGCTCGCGCAGGAAAACCTCGCGCTCGCTGTAAAGCGAATGCGCCACGATCTCGAGCAGGCGGCTGACTTCCGCCTCGAAGTTGCGTTTTTCCGCCGTCATTCCCGCACGCTCCCCATTCCGACCCAATCCCCGCCTGTCGCCGGGTCGCGCCAGATATGAGGAAGGCGCTGCCGCACTGCAATAGGGCGCATGCGGCCGCAGGCTTGGACGGCAATCCCCGGCCGGGTTATCCTTCGGTGTGGAGTCAAAAACGGCCCGCCTGAGGGCCGTTGACGAGCCCGGCCAACGGGCCCCTTGCAACCCAGGGGAGGGCACCACTATGGCCACCACGGCCACTTACGGAAAACTGTCAGACAGCCGGCATAGCGCCGAATTGCGCAAGGCGGTGATCGCCGCCACCGTCGGTACGACGATCGAATGGTACGATTTCTTCATTTACGGCACCGCGGCCGGTCTCGTCTTTCCGAAATTGTTCTTTCCGCATGAAGATCCGTTGACCGGCACGCTCGCCGCCTTCGGCACCTACTTCATCGGTTTCGTCGGCCGGCCCATCGGCGCGGCGATTTTCGGCCATTACGGCGACCGCATCGGCCGCAAGGCGACGCTCATCGCGACTCTGTTGTGCATGGGCATCGCGACCTTCCTGATCGCTTTCGTGCCGAGCTATGCCTCGATCGGAATCTGGGGCGCAGTCATTCTGACGATCCTGCGCATGCTGCAGGGTATCGGCGTCGGCGGCGAATGGGGCGGCTCCGTTCTGATCTCGATGGAATGGGCACGCGGCCACGGTCACCGGGGCTTTGTCGCCTCGTGGCCGCAATTCGGCGTGCCGTCGGGACTGTTCCTTTCCAACCTCGCGATCCTGGCGTTCAGTGCCTGGTCGGGCGACCAGTTCCTCGTCTGGGGTTGGCGCATCCCGTTCCTGCTCAGCATCGTGCTAGTCGGCATCGGCCTGTGGATCCGGCTCGGCATTCTCGAAACGCCGGTCTTCCAGCAGTTGATCGCGCGAAAGAGGATCGAACGCGCGCCGATCGTCGAGGTCTTCAAGAAACAGCCGCGTGAGATCCTCCTTTCGGCGCTGCTGCGCATGGCCGAACAAGCGCCGTTCTATATCTTCACGGCCTTTGTTTTCGCCTATGCCACCGGCACGCTGAAGCTCTCGCGCGACCTGATCCTTGTGGCGGTGCTGGTGGCTTCGTGCGTGTCGTTCGTCACCATCCCGCTTTCGGGTCACATCTCAGACCGGATCGGCCGGCGCAAGATGTACCTGATCGGCGCGGCGGTTTGCGGCGTGTTCGGCTTCCTCTACTTCGGGATGCTCGGCACGGCGCTGCCGTCGGCGGTGTTCGTCGCCATTGTGCTGTCGCTGATTCCGCACGACATGATGTACGGGCCGCAGGCGGCGCTGATCGCCGAATCGTTCACGCCGCGCCTGCGTTACAGCGGCGCGTCACTCGGCTATCAGCTTGCGTCGATCATCGCCGGCGGGCCGGCGCCGATCATCGCCACGGCGTTGTTCGCCGCCTATCACTCGGGCTATGCCATCGCGATCTATATCGCCGGCTGCGCGGTGGTCAGCCTGGTTTCGGCGGGCCTGATGCCGGATTACACCGGCAAGGACATCTCGACGGAATACGACGAGGGCGCTTAGGCGCGGCTCGCCGAGTCGGGAATTTCGACGGTGGGGCGGAGGCGGCGAGCCTTCGCCCCTTTTTCTTTCAGTCGGCGGGGTTGGGCGGACAGTGGCTGGCGGCCAGCGTGGCGCCCACCATTGCGCCGGTGATGACGCCGAACACCGTCGCGCCGGGATCGACTTGGCCGTGACGTTCGCTCAGCATCGCGGCCAGCAAGCCGCCGGCCGATGCGCCGAGAATGCCGCCCAAAATCGGCTCGCTACCGTCGCAGGTCTGGGCGAATCGCGGTGTCGGAGCCGGCGCAAACGGATCGAGGAACGGCGGCGCGGGAATCGGGACACCGTAATAAGGCTCTGCACCGGGGCCGGGCGCCGCAGCCGCGGGCGTGGCTGCCAAAGCCACGGCCGCTAAGGCCGCCGCTACCAGCCGCAACCGTTCATGAATCGCGATATCCGCCATCGCCGAATCTCCTAGGACTCCGCCGGCCCGGCGTCAAGAAAACGCAACGGGCGACGGATTATTCCCCGACGGTTGCGTTTCGCAACGCGATGACTCATCATCGCAAGGCATGGGACTGGTTTCCCGTCCGTCGCGCATCCGGGCCGTGCTCGGCCCGACCAATACCGGCAAGACTCATCTCGCCATCGAACGTATGCTCGGTCATCAGACCGGCATGATCGGTTTTCCGCTGCGTCTGCTGGCTCGCGAAAATTACGACCGCGTGGTGCGGCTCAAGGGCGCGCGCGCTGTCGCGCTGATCACCGGCGAGGAAAAGATCGTCCCGCCGAATCCGAGCTATTTCGTCTGCACCGTCGAATCGATGCCGTTGGACCGGCCGGTCGATTTTCTTGCGGTCGACGAGATCCAGTTGTGCGGCGACCGCGAGCGTGGCCACGTCTTCACCGACCGACTGCTGCACGCGCGCGGCCTGAGCGAGACGATGTTCCTCGGCGCCGGCACGATCGCGCCGTTGCTGCGGCGCTTGGTGCCGGAAGCCGAAATCTCGTCGCGTCCGCGCTTTTCGACCTTGTCCTATACCGGTGCCAAGAAGCTGACGCGTCTGCCGCCGCGCAGCGCCGTGGTCGCCTTCGCCGTCGCCGACGTTTTCGCGCTCGCCGAGATCATGCGGCGGCGCCAAGGCGGCACGGCCATCGTGCTCGGCGCCTTGAGTCCGCGCGCGCAACGCCCAAGTCGGCCTCTTCCAGTCGGGCGAGGTCGATTATCTGGTGGCGACCGATGCCATCGGCATGGGCCTCAACATGGACCTCGACCATGTCGCGTTCGCGCGGCTGATCAAGTTCGACGGTCATGCGCCGCGGCGTCTCGCACCGGCCGAGGTCGCACAGATTGCCGGCCGCGCCGGCCGCCACATGAACGACGGCACCTTCGGCGTCACCGATGAGATCAAGGCGCTTGACGATGTGGTTGTCGAGGCGGTCGAAAACCATCGGTTCGATCCGCTGGCGCGCCTTTATTGGCGCAACGCGCGGCTCGACTACCGCTCGCTCGGCGCCTTGATCGCCTCGCTCGAACGGCGGCCGGATCTCCCTGGCCTGGTCTCCGCGCCGCAGGCCGACGATCACGGTGCGTTGCGCGCGCTGGCGCAGATGGCCGATGTCGCCGCCATGACCACGAATCCGGCGGCGGTGCGCCTGCTCTGGGAGGTCTGCCAGATTCCGGACTTCCGTAAGGTGCTGAGCGACACGCACGCGCGACTGTTGGCACAGATCTACCATTATCTCGCCGGGCCGCGCGGCCGTTTGCCCACCGACTGGGTGGCAAGCCAGGTCGACCGGCTCGATCGCGCCGACGGCGATATCGACACGTTGATGATGCGCATCGCGCATATCCGCACCTGGACGTACATCGCGCATCGCGCCGACTGGCTCGACGATTCCGGCGCCTGGCAGGAACGCGCTCGCACCATCGAGGACAATCTGTCCGATGCGCTGCACGACCGGATCACCCAGCGATTCGTCGATAAACGCGCGGCCTATCTCATGCGCCGCCTGGCCGATCCGCGCGAGCTGCTCGCGTCGGTGAGCGAAGCCGGCGAGGTCAAGGTCGAAGGCCATTATGTCGGCCGGCTCGACGGGTTCCGGTTCCGGCCCGATCTGGCGGCGTCCGGCGATGCCGCCAAGACGCTGCTGGCGGCGGCACAGCGCGTATTGCGCGGCGAGATCGCCCGCCGCGTCGCCCGCCTCGCCAATGCGCCGGACCGCGAATTCGCACTCACTGCAAACGGCACGTTGGCATGGAACGGCGGCACGGTCGGCCGGCTGATCGCCGGCGCGCAGGCGCTTCAGCCGAGGGTCGAGGCGATCGCGAGCGACTACTTCGAGGGCGAACAGCGCGAAACCGTGCGCCGACGCCTGGCTGCCTTTGCCGCAGCATATTTGCGCCGGTGCCTCGCACCGTTGTTCCGCGCCCGCGATGCAGAGTTGTCGGCGCCGGCACGCGGCCTCGCCTTCCAGCTTGCCGAGGCGCTCGGCAGTCTGCCGATGGCGACGGTGGCGCCGGTGTTGCGCGCGCTGTCGTCGGCCGACCGCAAGGCGCTGACGCGGCTCGGCATCCGCCTCGGCGTCGACAGTGTCTATCACGCCGGACTGTTCGCACCGGACGCGATCGCGCTGCGCGGCTTGCTTTGGTCGGTGGCGGCGCGCGAAACCGTGCCGGCCGCGCCGTCCAATGTGGGCGCACCAAGCGATCCGGCCGTGAGTGCGCCGGCTTATGCGGCGATGGGCTATCGCGTGCTTGGGCCGCGCGTCCTCAGGATCGACCGGATCGAGACGTTCGCCGCCCGGCTACGCGGCCTGGCGCGGCAAGGCGCGTTTGCGATCACGCCTTCCCTCGCGGCACTCGCGCATTGTCCCACCGACGAGCTCGCGGCGGTGCTGCTGGCGCTCGGCTATCGCGCGACGCAGCATGCCGACGGCGCACGCTTCGCGGCACGGCGCACGCCGGCGCGTCACCGGCGGCGTGGCCGCCGGCGCCGGTCGCCCGGTGAGGCCGCCGACAGCCCATTCGCCAAGCTCAAGGAGCTCTGCCTTGTCCGCTGACGGCGGCACATTATCGACTTTGCGGCTCGACAAGTTCCTGTGGTTCGCGCGCCTGGCGCGCACGCGTTCGGCGGCGGCGCGGCTGTGCGCCGAAGGCCGCGTCGCCATCGCCGGCATCGCGGCGTTCAAGCCACATCAGCCGGTTCGGGTCGGTGACTGGATCACGGTCGAGCAGGGATGCTGGCGGCGCCGGCTGCGTGTCACGGCCCTCGGCGAGCGGCGCGGCAGCGCGACCGACGCGCACCGGCTTTACGATGAGCCCGCGCCGCCGCAGCCGATTCCGCACGAACCATGGGTCGCGCTGCTCGAAGAAGAAGTCGGCGCCTGACGCCGCCGAGTCACACGCTGCAATCCTTCCACGGGCCGATATCGAGATGGATGTGATTACGGTGGTCGTAGTTGGTATTGGGTGTCAGCACGACGCTGAATAGACCGCACGCGCCGCGCGCCACCGCGTGCAGGAATTCGCTCTTGGGGCCGCCGCCGCGCCAATCGCGCTCGACGATCACTGTGTCACCGTTGTCGAGCGTGAAGCCTGCGACGTCGATGGCATCGCCCTTCGCGTGCTCGCTCCATTCGCCGTTCGGCTGGCCGCGGCAGGAATAGGTGCCGAGATTGCGGAGCTGGCCGACCGACGCGTGCAGATAACGCTGTGCCGCCGGTTGGACGATTTCACGCGTGAAGCGCTCGAGCCGCAGCGCCAGATCGCAGGTGACGAGGCCGGATCGATTCCATGGCACACCGTCCGCGCTGACGCGCACCGCGTCGTAGACCGGACACGGACCTTCGGGCGCTGCGGCGGCGACATATTGGACGTGCAGCCGGTCGAGATCGGCCCGGCAGACCGCCGGCGGCAGATAGGTCACCGGCGGCGGGCGATAATGCGGCCCACCGCATCCCGCCGGCGCCAGCATCACGACGGCCAGCGCCGCCCACCGCACCGAGACACGCCAGGACGGCATGGCGTTGAGGGAATCACAGCCGCGCCTTGCGCGGCAAGTACGACTCGCTGAACCGCACAGCGGAGAAAGCGCCGCTTTAGGTTGTATTGATGACCTGTACCGGCGGGCAGGGTACCGAACCGTACGAACAGAAGACACAGCACGTACCTGGCTTTGGCCGGAGTCGCACGCCACAGGTCGCGCACTGGTACACGACCATGCAGGCGTCGGTCGGCATCGTTTCGCGCCGCGCGGCGCCGCAGGCCGGACAGGTGAGCGTCGACTCAACGATCAATGCCGGTGCGCTCACACCGCGTGCAGCTCGCCGCGTTTGACGCGAGCGACGAGGTCATTCCACTCGGCGTGTGTCAGGCGCACGGTGTTGCGGTCCTCGCCGATCGTGACACCCTCGCCGGTGATCTCGACGCTCGGGCAGCCGCCGCAGGCGGGGCAAAGCGTGACTTTGATCGATTCCATCACAATCTCCGTTGGTAGTGTCGTGAAACGATTTATGGCCGGTGTCGTTCAGCCATAGGTCAAGCCAAGCGTCAACAGAGCGGCGCCCAGCGCCAAGCCGGTCAATGTCACCGTCGTCGCCGTCCGCGCGTCACGGCAGGCGCACGATTTACGACGCCAGAGAAGCAAGCCACCGGCAAGGAGGCAGACCGCCGCGACGCCAAACAGATACGACTGATACGGCCCCAAGACCGACATGAAGACGACCGATCCAAGGCCGCCCAAGCCGAGGCTGCCGAGCAGCATCGGAATCGCGCAGCACGAGGCCGCGCCAAACGCTGCCGCCACGCCGCCGGCCGCGAGCGCGATCGGCCCCATCGCACCGAACTGGCGCAGGCGGGGGAGCAGGGCAACCGCCGATTTCGTGTCGTCAGACGTGGCGCACTCCTGGGAATTCACACGTTCTGACGCTACACTCTGTGGTCGCTACAGACTCAAGCGGTTATTTTCGCAGGTGTGCCAATGGATCGACCGACCACGATCACCATCGGCGAGCTGTCGCGGCGGACCGGCTGCAAGGTGGAAACCGTGCGCTACTACGAGCGCGTCGGATTGATGCCGCCGGCGCCACGGACGGCCGGCCGTTACCGGCTCTACCAAGACGGCGATGTGCGCCGGCTGGCGTTCGTGCGGCGCGCGCGCGAGCTGGGTTTCACGCTCGACGACGTGCGCACGTTGCTGACGTTGGCGTGCGAACAGGCCGGCGGTCCTTGCGCCGAAGCGCGCGCCCTTGCTGCCGCGCATCTGGCCGCGGTGCGCGCCAAGATCGCCGACCTGCGGACGATGGAGCGCGTCCTGGACGACGCCGTGGATCGCTGTGCGGCGGGCGGCGATCCTTGTTGTCCCGTGATCGACGCACTGGCCGGCGACGCCAAGGCGCCGCGGTCTAGGCGCGTTGGAGCAGCGCGACGCCGGCGAGGATGAGCAGGATGGCGACGACTTTGCCGGCGGTCAGCGTCTCGTTCCAGAAAAAATGCGCCACCAGCGCGACCACGATGTAGCTCACCGCGACCGACGGATAGGCGACCGATAGCGGGATCTTGCGGATGGCGATCATGTAAAGAAGTGCGGCACAACCGTAGAAACCGACGCCGACGATGGTGAAGCCGTTGGTGAGTTGCGCGACGAAGTCGGCTGTACCCTGGACGCCGACCTTGAGCAGCAGCTGACCGCAGACCGCGATCAAAATTCCGCCGAACAGCGCAGCATAGTAGGGCAGCATTGTCGGCATCACACCCGCCGGATCGCGCTGCCAGCATTGCGCCGCTGGCCGGATGGAATCGTGTCGCTGCGCGACACCGTCCGCACGATGGCTTGCGGGCGGCGATTGACCGTGAGGTAGAGGCGGCCGAGATATTCGCCGACCAAGCCGAGAATCAGCAGCTGCACACCGGACAGCAGCATCACCGCAACCGTGAGCGACGCCCAGCCCGGCGGGGTCTTTTCCAGGAACAGCGCCGATACGGCTGCCCACGCGGCGCCGACAAGGCCGAGGATGCTGAGCCCGATGCCGGTAAAGGTCGACACCCGTAGCGGCATCACCGAGAAATTGACGAACATATTGAGCCATAGCCGCACCAGTCGGCGCAGCGTGTAGTTGCTGCTGCCGTGCGGCCGCGGCAGGTGCTCGACCGCCAGGCTTTCGACGCGCTGCGTGACTTGCAGCAGCAGCCCGTCGATGTAGGGGAACGGGCCTTCGTAGGCGATCGCCTGTTGTGCGGCGAAGGCGCTGATGCAGCGGAAGCTCGACAGGTAGAGCCCCTTCGGCTTGTCGAGAACGAAATCGGCGACGTGGTTGGTGAAGCGGCTGCCGAGATTGCGCCATCCGGTATGGTGCTTTTCGATCGGCCGGGCATAGACCACGTCGGCGCCGCTGCGCTGCGCGTGCTCGAGCAGTCGCAGCACCTCGGCCGGCGGATTTTGCAGATCGTCGTCCATGGTGATGATGTGCGCGCCGCGCGCTTCGCGCAGCCCGGCCATCACCGCGTTGTGCTCGCCGAAATTGCGCGCGAGGTCGACAAGCGTGATCGGCACGGGCGTTCGCGCCACCAAGCCGCGGCAGATTTCGAGGCTGTTGTCCGGGCTGCCGTCGTTGACCAGTACGATCTCGTGGCCGCCCGGCACCGAAAGCGCCTGGAGGGCGGCGACCAGCGCTTCGATGGTCTGCGCGCCGTTATAGACGGGGATGACGATGCTGAGTGCGGGCGCGGTCATGGGCGGGTTCCGACGGCCAGAATCGAGCCGCCGAAGGGAAGACGCAAGCCCGATCTGAGCAGCGTCGACTCAAATCTCGCCGTGGCGTCGAACAGCCATTCGAAGGGCGCCGGTAACAGGCCGACCCCGCTGCCGTCGGCGGGCAGCAGGCGGCGCGCCACCATCAGCGGGAACAGCAGCGTGTTCCAATAGGTTGCGCGGACACGGCCGAAGCCGGCCGCAGCCAACAGCCGCGTTACCTCGCGGCGGTGGAAGCGGCGGGCGTTGTCGACCGCACGGTCGTGCGCCGAATAAAGCCATGGATAGGCCGGCAGGTTGACGATGAGCGCGCCGCCCAGCGTGAGGCAGCGGTACATCTCGCCCAGCGCGCGCTCGACGCCCACGCCGCGGTGGCACAGCACGTCGGCGCTGACGATGACGTCGAATGCGGCGTCACGGAACGGCAAGTCGTCGACCGAGCCCTGCGCCACCGGGCGGCCGGCCTTGGCTTGCGCCAAGCGGCAGGCGAAACCGTCGCGATCAAGTCCAAAGCTCGCACCATGCGTCAGTGCGGCGAGGAAGCCGCCGGTGCCGCAACCCGCGTCGAGCAGCCGGCCAGCCGGCATCGCCGTGAACGACATCGCGGCGGCGTGCAGGTTGCGGCGCAGCGCGCGCGTCCACCACATGTGGTCCTCGACCGCAGCCAGCCGCTCATATTCGCCGCGCTCCACGGGACCTCAGCGGGCGGCGGCGACCGCCGCCGCGCGTGCGCCGTGCGCCAGCACCGCGCGCCGGTCGATCACCACCGACAGCAGCGTGCCCAGGCGCGTAACCCGATAAATCGTGCGCCCCGTTACCGATTCGTTGCACGCGTCCTTGGTGAAAGCGATGACGAACTGGGCGTTAGCGCGATCGGGCGTGAAGATGAAATTCGGCGGGAAGTAGTAGGCCGCCGATTCCGGCGGTCCGCACACGAACACGGTGAAATCGTGATCCATAAAATCGTCGCCATACTCGCCGCGCAGGTAATTCTCGAGCGCGGCGACGTCCTCGGCATAAGAATTCGCCCAATAGTCGAGCTTGAAGAGGCCCTGCGCGCCGCGCGTACCGCCGACGAAGGCGTTGTAATAGACGTACTCGTCGGGGTGCAGCATCGTCATCACAGCGACGTGGTAGACGCCGTAAAGCGCGAGCGTGCCGTAAACCCATGGCCGCCACGTTTGCCGCGCAAGCGCGACGAGCGCCTGCTCGGCCGTGAGCGCAGCGGCGACCGCGATCGGCGGTAGCACGAAGATGAAATGCCGCATGCCGTCGAAAAGCACCGCCTTGATCGCGATGGCATAGGTCACCGGAAAGACGATGGCGAAGCCGAGCATGAACAGGCCAAGGATGCGCGCGCGGTCGCGCCGCGCGTCGGCACCGCGCAACTGTATGACGGCGATGACCGGCGCCGCGGCGAACAGCAGCAGCACCAGCTCAGGCAGCGCCAGGACGATGTAGGTCGGCAGGTAGGTCCACGGCAGATCGCCGGCCGGGATGTAATGCCCGTCGAACAGCGTCCCGTAGGGAAAGATCTCGTGCGAGAAATAGAGTAGCGCGTGGACCGGATTGACCAAGGGCGATTGCTGCGCCCACGGCCAGAACAACAGCATCACCGGATAGGCGACTGCGATCGTCGGGAGATACAGCCGCCAGCCGCCGGCCCAGCTTTCGCCGAAGGCCAGCCGTATGCTGCGGCTTTCGGCCAGGCGCCAAACGCCGAACGCCAGCAGCGCCATGCCGATATAGCCGAAGATCAGCAGGCCGCCGACGCGTACGGCAAGCGCCAAGCCCGCTGCCAGGCCGAGCTTGGCGCCCAAGCGCCAATCGGGCTGCGGCAATTGCCGGATCGCGCCCACGAGGTAGTAGAGCGCCCAGACCATGCTGGCGGCGAACGGCACGTCCTTCGGATTGTTGAACATCTGGCCGTAATAGTTCGGCGTCAGGGCCAGGAAGAGCGCCGCGACGAAAGCCGCGCGCGACCCGCCGAGAACACGGCCGAGCTTCCAGGTGCCGACGATTCCGACGATGCCGATCAGCGCGTTGAGCAGGTGGCGGGTCTCGAACGTGCCGTACGGCGACACGTGGTTGAGCGCCGCCGCGATCGTGTCGAAAATCGACCCGTAATAGAACAGGTCGTAGAGCCGCATGTAGGAATGGTCGGCGAAGCCGGAGAGGTAATAATTGAGGACTGCCACGCCGTACCAATTCTGCGCGTCCTCGTCCCAGGTGACGCCGTAATCCTGGAAGGTGACGAGCGCCAGAACCAGCAGCACGACAAAGAGGGCCAGCGCCGCATTGTCCCAACCGAAACGAGCGCACCAGCGCGCCAGCGGCGTCGCGCTCATAGACCGACGCTGGCCATCAGCGCCGACAGCACGCGGTCCGACGCGAAATATTCAGCTGCCAGGTCGCGCGCCGCGCGCGCGTGGCGTGGATAGTCGCCGTTGATCGCGGCCACCGCGGCCAGCGCCTCGCCGGCGTCGGCGAATTCGAACAGGCCTTCGCCAACCGGATAGAAACGTGAAAAGCCGGTGTTCATCGTGATCACCGGCCGTCCCGCCGCGAGGTAACAGACGCTGCGGTCGCTGAACCAGCCGCTGTGCGGCCGGACATAGATGTCCTTGGCGACGGTGAATTCGCCGCGCGAGTCGCGGATGAAGTCGCGATAGGCGTCGATGCCGAGAGAGACGGCGCGCGCGTCGACCACGGTCCAGCCATGCGCGGCGACGTCGCGCTGCGCGTCGTCGGGCGCCGAGTTGAGCGCGATGGTGAAGCAGCGGTCCGCCTGCCGCGGCACGTCGATGAAGCGCACGAAGTTGACGTGCTTCGACCAAAGATAGCGTTCGCCGTGGAAGACGATGTCCTTGCCCTTGTTTTCCCAGGTGGCGATCGTCGAGAAGCAGGCGCCGCCCATGGCGTCGGCCGGCCAGAATTCGAGCACCACCGGCGGCCGCGTCGGCTTCCAGTCGATGCCGCACAGCGGCACGATCCAACCCGGGCCGCCGACATTCTCGCCGTAGGTGAAGAAATGCGTGTGCGCGTCGAGGTAGCTGCGCGCGGCCGGATCGGCGTCGGCGTATTTGATCTGCTCGTAGACCGGATCGGTGTCGATCATCAGCCGTCGCGGACACGCGAGATGATGCTCGCGGAGCCGCGTCGCGCCGCACAGGTTGAGCAACGCGTCGCTGTTGCGAAACAGCGCGTGCACCGCCTCACGCGTCATTCCGTGATATTCGTCGCGGATTGCATCCCAATAGGCCCAGCGGCCGTCGAAGCCGAAGCGCGCCATGAGCTCCGCCAGATAGGCGATGTTCGCCCCGTTGTCGGTGACGACGCTGTTGGCGCGCGGGTCATAGGGGTTGGCGCCGTGGTCCTCGACGTACCAGACGTCGTAGCCGAGGCGGCGGAGTCCGGCGAGATAGTGCAGTGCTTGCCAGGCAATTCCGGCGAGCGGCATCTGCCCCGCAAAATGCATCACCACCACCCGCCCGCGTGCGGTCATCGCTTGCATGCTCCGCCTTAATCCAAGCGCGGCGGACAATAGCAGAGCACCGCGCCGGCGGAACCGGCCGAAGGCCGGCCGCTCGCGGCGCGGCTTGACGTGGCGATCGATATATTGATTATATTGATCAATGTATGGTGACACAGACGGTTCGTTGACGGCTGCCGAGGCAGCCCGGGCGCTCGGCGTCACGCCGGCGACGCTCTACGCCTATGTCAGCCGCGGCTTGATCCGCTCCGAGCGTGCCGGCGGTCGCGCCCGGCGCTATGCCGCCGCCGACATCGCCGCGCTGAAACGCGGTGGCTTGCCCGGCGGACCTCCGCTGGAGACAGCAATCACCCTGATGCGCGGCAGGCGGGTCTTTTTCCGCGGCCGCGACGCCGTCGAGCTGGCGCGCAATTTGTCGGTGCGCGAGACGGCAGCGCTGATCTGGGACTGCGATCCGGCGGCAAGCTTCGCGGCCGATAATGTGTCTGAACCATTGCCCGGCGGCGACGCGTTGCGCAGCGCGCTGGCAACCGTCTCGCCGCTGGCACGCATGCTGGCGCTGTTGCAGCTCGCAATCGTAGACGAGCCGCGTTGGCCACAGGCGACGGCGGAATTCTTCGGCTACGCCGGTGCGCGATTGCTGCGGTTTCTTGCCGCAGCCGCGGCTGGCGGCGTTCCGTCGGCGCGGCCGATCGAAGCGGTGCTGGCCGAAGCGTGGGGGCTCGGTCGAGAGGCGCGGCCGCTGTTGCGCGCCGGCCTGATCCTGTCGGCCGACAATGGCGTCGATGCGGCGGCGCTGGCGGCGCGCGCCGCCGCCGCCGCCGGTGTGCCGCCGTGGCGGTCGGTTACGGCCGGGTTGGCGGCGCTGGATTTCGCCGGTGACGTCGCCGCCGACGCACGCGCCGGCGCCTTGATCTTGCTGTTGCCGCAGCGGCCGACGGCGTCGCGCACCCTGCCCGAAGCGATCGCCAAGCTCGGCTCGGCACTGGGCTTGCCGGCCGGTGGCGCGGCGACGCTCTATGCCATTGGCCGGGCCATCGGCCTCATGGCACACGTCGCCGAGGAGCGTACGGCCAAGCGCGCCTGCCGGGCCCGCGGCGCCTACGTCGGGTTGTCGCCCGAGAGCGGCGCAAGTCCCCAATCCAGCAGGGGTTGAAACCGGCTTCGGCCACGTGGTACGAGCGGCGATTCCCAGCCAGCAATCGAGTTCTCCCGATGACCTATGTCGTGACCGAAGCCTGCATCAAGTGCAAATACATGGACTGCGTCGAGGTCTGCCCGGTGGATTGCTTCTACGAGGGCGAGAACATGCTGGTCATCCACCCGGACGAGTGCATCGATTGCGGCGTCTGCGAGCCGGAATGCCCGGCCGAAGCGATCGTGCCGGACAGCGATCCGCAGGCCGAGAAGTGGGTTGAAACCAATCGCCAGTATGCGGCGTCGTGGCCGAACATCACCCGCAAGGCCGAGGCACCGGCCGATGCCGACGCATTCAAAGGCGTTCCGGATAAGTTCACGAAGTTCTTCAGCGCAAATCCCGGCAAGCGCTAGCAAAAAACCTAGCGAAATCTGTGCGTTGTGGACCGGCCTGCATCCGTTGCATGGCTCTGGTGCTGGCTTTATCCGGCTAATTGTGGTATTTATGACACTGGATGCACGACGGGTGCATCTCTCCCGGTGATAACGATCCGTTGCCGCAGGCTTTTTGAGCGGCCGGGGGTCACTCGCGTTTTCCGCTGAGGTCTGTCCTGAAAATGGCTGTCGCGCGCAAGAAAGAAGAGAAAACCCTGGCGGAAACGCTCGGTTTCTCGACCGGCGATTTCGTCGTTTATCCGACCCACGGCGTCGGCAAGATTCTCGGCATCGAGAACCAGGAGATTGCCGGTTACCAGCTCAAGGTCTTCGTCGTCCATTTCGACAAGGACCGCATGACGCTGCGCGTGCCGGTGGCCAAGGCGAAGAATTCCGGCCTGCGTCGGCTGTCGACCCGCAAGGAGATGGACGCCGCGCTGTCCAAGCTCAAGGGCCGTTCGCGCGCCAAGCGCACGATGTGGAGCCGCCGTGCCCAGGAGTATGAGGCCAAGATCAATTCCGGCGATCCGGCCTCGATCGCCGAAGTGGTGCGCGACCTCTACCGCAACGTCGGTCAGCCCGAGCAGTCCTACAGCGAGCGCCAGATCTACCAGGCGGCGCTCGATCGGCTGGTGCGCGAATTCGCGGCCGTCGAGAATATCGACGAAGCGTCGGCGGCGAAGCGCGTGGAACAGATGCTGAGCGCGGCGTGAGCCGCGCGCACGCCGGCATCGCGCGCCGGTGACGTTCGCCAGCGACAACGAGATCTATGCCCGCTTCAATCGCGCGCGCCGCGTCTGGGCGGTTGCGCCCGTCAACGGCGAAGCCAAGCGACTGACGGCACTGCACCGCCAGCTTATCGAGCGCCTCGAGCCCGGCGATCGCATCGTCTATCTCGGCAATTATCTCGCGCCCGGCACTGACGCCGTCGCCACAGTCGACGCGCTGCTGCATTTTCGTGCCCTGGCTCTGGCGCGCCGTCGGGCCTTTGCCTGCGAGCTCGCTTATCTGCGCGGTACGCAGGAGGCGATGTGGCAGAAGCTGCAAGAGCTCCAATTCGCGCCCAATCCGCGCGAGGTACTGCCGTGGATCCTGGCGCGCGGTCTCGAGGCGACGCTACGCGCCTACGGTCTCGATCCGCGCCAGGGCGAAGCCGCCTGCCGCGAAGGCACGATGGCGATTACCCGCTGGACCGGCACGTTGCGTAACGCGATCGACGCCAGGCCCGGCCATCGCCAATGGCTTAGCGCGTTGCGGCGCGCCGCCTTCACCGAGGACGGCGCGCTGCTGTTCGCCCATGCAGGCGTCGATCCGGAAAAGCCGCTCGAGATGCAGCGCGACGCGTTCTGGTGGGGCGCAGCCGGTGCCGACATGCTCGCGCTGACGCAGCCCTATGCCGGATTCAAACGGGTCGTTTGCGGTATCGATGGTGCTTGTCGCGGCGTCAGCGAAAGCGCGCACGCGGCGCTGGTCGACGGCGGCGCCGGTCCCGATGGCGCGCTGGTCGCGGCGTGTTTCGGCATCGACGGCACAGTCCAGGACCGGCTGGTCGCCTGAGCCGGCGGAATCGCCGCAGAATCTCGATGCATGGCGGCGGTTTGGCGCCCTTGCTATAAGGGCAACGAGCGTCCCCGTAGCTCAGCTGGATAGAGCATCAGTTTCCTAAACTGAGGGTCGGGTGTTCGAGTCACCCCGGGGACACCAATGCTGCGGCTTTGCTATAGTCGGCGGGTGAAAGCGAAGGTTCTCGCCGGCGCGGCGGCGGGGTTGACCCTGGCGCTCGGCGTGCCGGCAGCGCACGCGGCCCCGCTCACACTCGTCGTCGACAATGTCTGCAGTGCCAAGGGCGAGATCGACTTGACGGTCTATGTCGCGGCCGACTGGCTTTCCACCCGGACCGAGGGCCGAGACCGCCAGCTGCCGGCGCAGGTCGGATCGGTGACCTTCCAGTTCGATTTGCCGCCCGGGACCTATGCCGCCGCCACCTTTCACGACGCCAACGGCAACGGCAAATTCGACGAGAACCTCCTCGGCTGGCCGCTCGAAGGCTTCGCCTTCTCGAATAATGCCCATGTCCGCTTCTTCCGTCCGCCGAGCTTCGCCGCCGCGAGCTTCACGCTGCCGCCCGAAGGCGCGACCGAGACGCTCCATCTCGATTATTGGACCAAATGTTGAGCCAGCGCGGCCGGATATGGCCCGCGCCTAACGTGCAGAACTGCGGAAAAAGTAAATCGGTTGTATCGGTCAACTTTGGCTATGGGGCGCCGCGATACCTTCACCGAACCGTGATTCTCTCACATTGAAACTTTGCAATACCCTCGCGGTGGACAAGGCGTTCGAAACGCCGACCACACAACAAGGGGTATTCACCATGACAAAGCTTGGTCTTCTCGCGGCCGCTCTGATTGCGCTCTCACCGCTGGCGATGGCGCAATCGAACACCAGTTCTCTGTCCGGCGGCGGCATCGTCTTGGCGCAGGCCGAACCCATGCAAGGGCAGACGGCAAATTCGCCAAACCCGAGCTACGAGCAGCCGAACACGATGCCGACCTACCAAAAGAACGACGGCACGGACAGGGAGTGATCAGACCCGTCGAGGGTCGTTAGACGAGCGCGGCCGGCTGCGGGAAACCGCCGCCGGTCGCGCTTGCGCGATCGGCTGAACCGCGCCCGGCAAGCGGCCGGAAGGTTGGTCAGGAACGCGTGCAACCCGATATCGACCCGGCAATGTCGGTGCGGCTCACCGAACCGATCGGTTGCCGCTGCTTTGGCTTAACGGCAATTTAATTACGAGGAACCAAGAGTTCTCAGTTTCGTGCCGTAAGGCACGCCAGTTTCCGATTTGCTGTATTCGTGATCGTCGAGACAACGCGAAGCCTGAAGGGGGTGTGCGATGCGCTCATTCATTGCAGCAAGTATGGGCTTGTTAAGCGCGGTCGGCATTGCGCTCGCCGCCGGCCCGTTCGATGGAACCTGGCACGGCACGGTCGAAGGATCGAGTGGACGGTGTCCGCAAGGTGCGGTCGCCATGCAGATCACCGACACGGAGATCGTCGGCCGCTTCAGCATCGGCGGCGCCCAGGTGCCGTTCCGCGGCACGGTAACGCCCGATGGCGCGGTCACCGTGGCGTACGATTATCCCGCGCACGGTGCTTCCGGTAAAATGACCGGAAAGATTTCCGGCAGCGATTTCACCGGTAGCTTCAACTCGCTCTATCAGACAACGAGCTCGAGTTGCAGCCGGAATGTGGCCGCCAAGCGCGACTGACGCGCCGTCGCTTAGACGCCGCCCCAGACTTCGCGCGCGGTTTCGACCACCAGCCGCAGCTTGGCGATCTCGTCCGCGACGGAGAGCTTGTTGCCGCGCTCGCCGCTGGCAAAGCCGCATTGCGGGCTCAGGGCGAGCTGATCCAACGGCACGATTTTCGCCGCCGCGTCGATGCGGCGTTTCAAATTGTCCTTGCTTTCGAGCTGCGGCAGCTTGGTCGTAACCAGGCCCAGGACGGCAATCTTGCCCTTCGGTAGGAAACGCAGCGGCCCGAAGCCGCCGGCGCGCTCGGTGTCGTATTCGAGGAAATAGCCGTCGACGTCGATCTCGTTGAACAGCGTCTCGGCCACCGGCTCATAGCCGCCTTCGGCGATCCAGGCGCCTTCGAAATTGCCGCGGCAAAGATGCATGCACACCACCATGTCCTTGGGCCGGGAGGATATCGCGCCGTTGATCAGCTTGGCATAGGTGTGCGGTAGTGCGTCAGGATCCTCGCCCAGCGCCTGCACCTGCTCGCGCAATTTGGGATCGCACAAATAGGCGAAGTTGACCTCGTCGATCTGGAGATACCGGCAGCCCGCCGCGGCCAGATCGCGTACCTCTTCGCTATAGACGCGCGCGAGATCGCTATAGAACGCGGTGAGGTCGGGATAGGCAGCGCGGTCGATAGCATCGCGGCCACCGCGGAAGTGCAGGATGCTGGGCGACGGAATGGTGAGTTTGGGCGCGACTTTGGTGACTGACTTTAGGAACTTGAAATGATCGATGAAGATCGGTCGTGGCCGCGCTAGCTTACCGGTGACTGCCAGCGCCGACGGTGTGCGCTCGATCTCGCCTGCGTGGGTATGAAACTTGGCGGTGACTTTGCCAGGCACCGATTTGACGTTGGTGAACGCGGTGAGGAAATCGACATGCCAGAGCGTGCGGCGGAACTCGCCGTCGGTGACGGCCTTGAGGCCGATATCCTCCTGCATGTTCACCACGTCGCGGATCGCGACATCCTCGGCCGCCGTCAATTGCGCCGCGCCGATGGCGTTGCGCTTACGCTGCTCGCGGGCATCGAGCAGCACCTTGGGTCGCAGCAGGCTGCCGACGTGATCGGCGCGGAAGGGCGGCGTTTGACGGGCGCTCATGATTTTCCGGAAAGTTGACAGGGCTTGATGCCGCGGTGATTCTGCGCCTCGGGGAGGACGCAATGAAAGCACCGCAAGCAATCATAAAGTCCGGCTGCGCGGCCGCCTGTGGGCTCGCGCTTGCCGCCGTTGCGACGATCGGGTTCGTGCCGCGGTCTCACGCCGCCGACGCCTATGACATCAACGTCGTTATGCCGCTCACCGGCGGCGCGGCGTTCGTCGGCCAGGGCCAGAAAGACGCGCTGTCCGCGCTCGAGGAAGAGGTCAACAAGACCGGCGGCATACACGGCGCGAAGCTGCATTTCGTTTTTCACGACGAACAGACCAGCCCGCAAGTCGCGGTGCAGCTCACGACCCAATTGCTGACCGCCAAGCCGGCGGTGATTTTGGGGTCAAGCCTGGTGGGTGAGTGCCTCGCCATGGCGCCGCTGATGGCCAACGGCCCGGTGCAGTACTGCCTGTCGCCGGCCATCCATCCTAAGCCCGGCAGTTGGACCTTCTCGACCAGCGCCTCGTCGGTCGATCAGATCGCGGCGGTGATGCGCTATTACCGACTTAAGGGTTGGACCAAGATCGCGACGCTGATGACTACCGACGCCAGCGGCCAGGACGGTGATCGTTCGGTCGACGAGATCCTGAGCCGACCCGAATTCAAAGGCACGATGACCAAGGTGATCGGCGAGCACTTCAACCCGACCGACGTCTCGGTCGCGGCGCAGATCGCCCGTATCAAGGAATCGGGTGCGCAGGCGCTGATCGCCTGGGTAACCGGCGCGCCGGCGGCGACGGTATTCAAGGGCATGGTCCAGGCCGGCCTCGACATTCCCGTCGCGCCGACCAGCGGCAATCAGACCTTCGCGGCCATGGCACAGTGGGAGTCGTTCCTGCCCAAGCAGTTGATCATGGCGTCGGCGATGTTTCCGCCGCATCCGAGCACGGTGAACCTCGATCCGCGGATGGATAAGGCACAACACGCGATGTACGCGATTCTCGCCGAACACAATCTCAAGGCCGACAACATGGTGGCGACCTCGTGGGACGCGGGCCTGATCGTGGTCACGGGCCTGCGCAAGCTCGGCCCCAAGGCGACGGCGGCACAGCTCAAGGACTTCATCGACAGTCTGACCGACTTCGCCGGCGTCGACGGCATCTACGACTTCAAGAAATATCCGCAACGCGGCCTCGGTCCCGAAAGTTCGATCGTCACCACCTACGACGCCAAGACGAAGGCGTGGGTATGGATATCGAAGCAGGGTGGCGGGCCGTTGACGAAGTAAGTCCGCGGGAGTCGATAGGCAAAGGGCGGCGCCACGGCGCCGCCCTTTTTGTTTGGTTGCGCCGTGGACTCAGACGCCGCCCCAGACCTCGCGCGCGGTCTCAACGATCAGCGCCAGCTTGCGCTTTTCGTCGTCGATGGTGACTTCGTTGCCCTCGACCGTCGACGAGAAGCCGCATTGCGGCCCGAGTGCCAATTGATCCAACGGCACGTATTTCGCCGCCTCGTCGATTCGCCGCTTCAGCTCGTCCTTGCTTTCGAGCTTCGGCAGTTTGGTCGTGACCAGGCCGAGCACGACGACCTTGCCTTTGGGCACGAAGCGCAACGGCTCGAAGCCGCCCGAACGCTCGTCGTCCCATTCCATGAAATAGCCGGTGATGTTGAGTTCGTTGAACAGCGCATCGGCCACCGGCTCGTAGCCGCCTTCGGCGACCCAAGCGCTCTTGAAGTTGCCGCGACAGATATGCATGCAGAAGGTCATGTCCTTCGGCGCGCCGGTGATCGCGTTGTTGATCAGCTTGGCGTAGGTGTGCGGCAGCTGGTTCGGATCCTCGCCGATGCCCTTCACCTGCTCGCGCAACTTGGGATCGCAGAGATAGGCGAAGTTGACCTCGTCGATCTGGAGGTAGCGGCAGCCCGCCGCCGCCATGTCCTTGATCTCCTCGTTATAGACGCGCGCGAGATCGGCGTAGAACTGTGCCATGTCGGGATAGGCCTTTTCGTCGATCGCCTTGCGTCCGCCGCGGAAATGCATGGTCGATGGCGACGGTATGGTGATCTTCGGCGTCACCTTGGCGATCGATTTCAGGAACTTGAAATGATCGACGAAGATCGGCTTCGGCCGGCTGAGCTTGCCCGAAACCCGAATGCCCGGCGGCTTGAATTCGATGTCGCCCTTATGGGTGTGGAACTTCACGCCGACCGATGGCGGCACGATGGTGACGTTGGAAAACCGTTCGAGAAAATCGAGGTGCCAATAGGCGCGGCGGAACTCGCCGTCGGTCGCGCCTTTGAGGCCGAGCCCTTCCTGGAGCTGCACCACCTCGCGGATCGATTCATCCTCGACCGTCTTGAGCTGATCCGGCGTGATGGCGTTCTGCTTCCGCTTGTCGCGCGCGTCGAGCAGCTTCTTCGGGCGCAGCAGACTGCCAACGTGATCGGCACGGAACGGCGGTGTGGTACGCGCGGCCATGGTTCCTCCTCGGTTTTTGCCGCAGGCCTCGTGCAAGGGCCTTTGGTTTTGGCGGGCCGGTCTCTACAGTCGGGCGCAGTGTCGCGGGCGCAATTAGTGGCGTCAAGGCGCGGCACCAATGGGCGGCGCACATGGGCGGCCGCCCATCGCAAACGGGAGGTGCCATGGCGTTCGTCCGCACCGGCAGCTTCGTCACGCATTGCGAGGCGATCGGCAAAAGCGATGCGCCGGTCCTGGTGCTCGGCAATTCGCTCGGCACCGACATGCATCTCTGGGATGCGCAGGTATCGGCGCTCGCCGCGCGTTTTCGCGTCTTGCGCTACGACATGCGCGGCCACGGCCTGAGCGAGCTGCCTGAAAGCATCGACGCCTACACCATCGACGATCTTGCCGGCGACGTGCTGGCGCTGGCCGACGCGCTCGAGATCGAGCACTTCCACTATTGCGGCCTGTCGATCGGCGGCATGGTCGGCCAGCGTCTTGGCGCGCGGGCGCCGGACCGCGTGCAGTCGCTGGCGCTGTGCAATACGGCGATGGCCGTCGCCGTGCCGCAGGCCTATCGCGACCGTGCGGATACGGTGCGCAAAAACGGCCTCGGCGCCATCGGCGACGCCGTGCTGGAGCGCTGGTTCACGCCCCAATTCCTGGCGGCAAATCTGGACGTTGCGTGCGGCATGCGGGCGATGCTGATGCACAATTCCGTTGCCGGCTACGCTGGCTGTTGCTTGGCGCTCGCCACCATGGACCTGAACGCCGATGCGCGGCGCATCGCGTGTCCGACGTTGGTCGTCGCCGGCGCCCAGGATCTGGCGACGCCGCCGGCGGCCGCGCGCGCCATCGCCGCCGCGGTCAAAGGCGCGAAGCTGGTCGAAATCCCCGATTGCGCCCACCTATCCGCGGTCGAACGGCCGGCCGAACTGACTGCGGTCCTGAGCGAATTCTTCGCGTCAGCGGCCGTCGCAGCCTAGAATACGGATCAATGCAGATACGGCAAAACTGCCTACCGGCCGTGCGCGGGATCGTTGCAGGATAGGGACGGGAGGAAGCGGGCGCATGACGGAGATCCGCGAATACAATCGCGAGCGCGCCGGCGGCCAGCCGTCGAACGACTGGCCGGCTTATACCAGCACGATCAAGCGCCATCCACAGCAGAAACCGGTCGTACTCAAGCAGACGCTGACCGAAATCACCGGCCCGACCTTCACCAGCGGCTGGACCGGACCTGAGCTCGTCGATCTCACCAAGCAGCACGAAGGCGAGCCGATCGGCGAACGCATGATCCTCGGCGGCCGCGTGCTCGACGAAGATGGAAGGCCGGTGCCGAACACGCTGGTCGAAATCTGGCAGGCGAATGCCTCCGGCCGTTATGCGCACGCTAGCGACACGCATCCGGCGCCGCTCGATGCGAACTTCACCGGCCGCGGCCACATGGTCACCAACGCCAAGGGCGAATACCGCTTCCTGTCGATCGTTCCCGGCGCTTATCCGTGGCGCAACACCTACAACGCTTGGCGCGCACAGCACGTCCATTTCTCGGTCTTCGGCCCGGCCTTCGCGACGCGCATCGTCACGCAAATGTATTTTCCCGGTGATCCACTGCTCGAATTTGATCCGATCTACAACAGCGTACCGGACGAGGCCGCGCGCAAGCGGATGCACGCGCGATACGATCCGAATCTGAGCGAGGCCGAATGGGCGCTCGGTTACCGTTTCGATATCGTCCTGCGCGGCCGGCACGCGACGCCGGCCGGAATGTAGCCAGGCGCATCGCCATGGACGCCAAATTCATCCCGACCGCGACGCAAACCGCCGGCCCATTTTTCCATCTCGGTCTGCTGCGCCCGGAATGGGCCGACCTCACCGGCGGCGGCAAGGCCAAAGGCGACAAGATCGTGCTCGAAGGCCGCGTTACCGACGGCGACGGTGCGCCGCTGCCCGACGCGATCGTCGAGATTTGGCACGCCAACGCCGCGGGCAAGTACGAACATCCCGACGACACGCAGGACAAGCCGCTCGATCCGCATTTCCGTGGCTTCGGCCGCGCCTTCACCGACAAGGACGGGATCTATCGCTTCACCACGGTGAAGCCGGGCGCGGTGCCGGGCCGCGGCAACGCGTTGCAAGCGCCGCACATCGCCATGTCGATCGCCGCGCGCGGGCTGCTCCACCATCTGTTCACGCGGGTCTATTTCGCCGGCGAAAGCCTCAACGCGAGCGATTCGGTGCTGGCCTCGATCGAGGATGCAGCGCGGCAGAAAACGTTGATCGCCGCACCCAACGGCAAGGCCGCCGGCGGAACGGTGTGGCGGTTCGACGTCGCGCTGCAAGGCAAAGGCGAGACGGTCTTCTTCGATTTCTGACGCGGCCGCGTGGTGGGGGAGGCATGACAGTCAATCCAGCGGACTCGGCGATCTACGGCACGCTCTTTGGCAGCGATGCGATGCGCGCGCTGTTTTCCGACACCAATCGCTTGCGGACGATGCTCGATGTCGAAGCGGCGCTGGCGCGGATTGAGGCGCGCCTTGGCCTCATTCCCAAAAGCGCCGCCGCCGCGATCGCCAAGGCGGCCAAGGCCGGCAATCTTCCGCTCGCCGACATTGCCAAAGGCACGGCACTGATTGGCGTGCCGGCGGCGGCAATGGCCAAGGCGCTGGGCCGCGCTGCCGGCGGCGCCGCGCCGCGGTACGTGCATTGGGGCGCGACCAGCCAGGACATCGTCGACACTGCGCTGATCCTGCAATTGCGTGCCGCGCTCGATCTCGTCGAGCGCGACCTCAAATCGGTCGGCGACGCGCTGGCGGTGCAGGCACGCAAGCATCGCGGCACCGCCATGGCCGGCCGGACCTATCTTCAGCAGGCGCTGCCGATCACCTTCGGTTACAAGTGCGCCGTCTGGCTGGCGCCCTTGACGGCGCATCGACAGCGTCTGGCTGAGCTTCGCCGCCGCCTGTTGGTCGTCCAATTCGGGGGCGCCGTCGGGACTTTGGCGTCGTTGGGCGCGAAGGGTCGCGACGTGACGGAGGGTCTAGCGCGCGCGCTGGGCCTCGCCGCGCCGGTGTCGCCATGGCACGCCAATCGCGAGACCCTGGCTGAAACCGCCGCCGTGCTCGGCCTCATTTGCGGCAGCCTGGCCAAATTCGCGACCGATCTCATCCTGTTGAGCCAGACCGAAGTGGGCGAAGCCGGCGAGCCGGCCGAGGACGGCCGCGGCGGCTCGAGCACCTTGCCGCAGAAGCGCAATCCGGTAGCGAGCGCTTATATCGTCGCGTGCGCGCGCGGCGTGCATGCGCTGGTGCCGCTGATGTTCCAGGCGCTGGCCGGCGATCACGAACGCTCGACCGGTGCGTGGCAGAGCGAGGCACTGGCCTTGCCGCAGATTTTCCTGCTGACCTCGGGCGCGTTGAAGCACGCCAAGGACGTCGCCAAAGGCCTGCGCGTCGACGTCGCGGCGATGCGACGCAATCTCGATGCGACGCACGGCGTGATCGTCGCCGAGGCGGTGATGATGGCGCTGGCCGAGAGCGCCGGCCGCGACGCGGCGCACGAGCTGGTGCAGCGCGCCAGCCGGGCGGCACTCAACCGCGGCCGGCCGCTCGCCGAAATCTTGGCCAACGATCCCGCCGTGACGGCGCATCTCGACGCCAAGGCGATCACCCGGCTGACCGACCCGGTGCATTATCTGGGCGAGGCCAAGGCCGTCGTCGATCGCGTGCTGGCCGCTTGGCGCGCGGCGGCACCCACGAAATGACGGCAAAGTAAAAGGACGGCTCCAAAATGGAGCCGTCCAGTCGAAGAACCCGAAAGAGAAGCGAACGAAGCGAACCGGAACGGTTCGATTAGAACAGCTTGTGCTTGATCCACGCCGCGGCGCCCGGAATGGCGACGCCGAGGAGGGCGAGGGTCGAAGGCTCCGGAACCGGAGTGCCACCGCAACCGCTCGTGCAACCACCGCCGCCGCCGTACCACGCGAACGCGGGGGCGGAGACGAGAGCGATGCCGGCAGTCATGACAGCGAAACGAACGATATGCGACAGGCGGACGGACATTTAAGGCTCCTTTTGTTTGGCCGCTTTTTGATGCGGCGGAGCCAGAAGTACTGCATTTCTAGAAAACTACAAGAAATATCGAATAAAAATCAAATATTAATTAACTATACATCAAATATAATCGTTAATATCTCTTAGTATTACTTATATTCATTTAGAGATTTTGAGGAATTTCGGCGTTTTGACTGTTTGCCGCGCATAGATATACTTAGCAGAAATTAGGGTTTGCGGAAATAAACCACGCGGGAGAAATCGGCATGCCGGCTTATTGGGTGGCGCGCTCGCGGATCGTCGATCCAGTCGCGTACAAGAAATATACGGATCGCGTGCCGGCGATTCTCGCCAAGTACGGCGGCAAGGTGCTGGCGCGTGGCGGGCGCTGCCAGGTGATGGAAGGCCCGCAGAAATTCCACCGCTTCGTGGTCATCGAGTTCCCCACCTTCGAGCAGGGCGTCGCCTGCTTTACGTCGAAGGAGTACGACGAGGCGGCCGCCTTCCGCCGCAAGGGCGCGGGCGAGGTCGAAACCATCATGGTCGAAGGCGGCGAAGCCACGCCACGTTGAGCCAGCCGGCGCCGTAGTCGCCGGCCACCGCGGTTGGGTGCGGCGGCAAATCGGCGCTTGACATAACCGATGGGTTATATAACATATTGGTTATGCAACGTCTCGACGCCACATTCGCCGCCTTGGCCGATCCGGTTCGCCGCGCCATCCTCGCGCGGTTGGCGCAGGGCGAGGCCACGGTCGGTGAACTCGCCAAGCCCTTCGCGATCTCGCAACCGGCCATTTCGCGGCACCTGCGTGTGCTCGAAGCAGCGTCGCTCATCCGCCGCGAGCGCGACGGCCAGCACCGCCGCTGCCGACTCGATGCGCGCGGTCTCGAACGCGCCAGCGAATGGCTCGATTTCTATCGTCGGTTCTGGAGCGACAGCTTCGATCGGCTCGATAAGCACCTCAAACGCAACAAGGGAGGCCCCCATGACTAATGCCGCCGCTGCCGGCACTGAATTGTCGCTCGAACTTTCACGCCGCTTCGACGCGCCGCCCGAACGTGTGTTCGACGCCTGGGTGACGGAAGAGTGGTGCGCGTGGCTCGGGACAGCCGTCGCTCGCTGTGAACTCTTGACCATGGATCCGCGTGTTGGTGGCACGTTCCATCTGCGCATGCACCTGCCGGATCGCGTCGTCGACCTCACCGGCAAATATCGCGAGATCAAGCGGCCGGAGCGGTTGGTGATCAGCTGGGTCGGCGACCGCACGCGCTTCGATACGACAATCACCGTCACCTTCAAGCGGGACGGCCAGGGCACGTTGATGACGCTGCGGCAGGAGGGCTTCAAGGACCAAGGCGTGCGCGACGGCTTCGTGCAGGGCTGGTCGGCGCCGGGCAATTCGTTCGACAAGTTGGCGCGGTTGCTGGCGCGATAACCCGGTCTTCAGTCGCGTCCGTCCGCGTCGCGATCCCTCGATTTGGTATAGTCATGGCCTTGATGGATGCCGTTCGCGAAGGTCGTCCGACTGCGCCGGCGATGAGCGCCGCCCGCCGCCGCACCGTGCTCGGTGCGGCGATGGCTGGCATGTTCATGGCGGCGGTCGAAAGCACGATCGTCGCCACGGCGTTGCCGAGCATCGTCGCCGATCTGGGCGGCTTCCACCTGTTCAGCTGGGTGTTTGCCGTCTACCTGCTCGCCCAGGCGGTGACGATCCCGATTTATGGCCGGCTGGCCGATCTGCACGGACGTAAGCGCGTCTTTGCGGCCGGTACGCTGCTGTTCCTCGTCGGTTCGGGCCTGTGCGGCTTTGCCCGCAACATGGTGATGCTGATCGCCTTCCGCGCGTTGCAAGGGCTCGGCGCCGGCGCGATCGTGCCGATCGCGACGACGGTGGTCGGCGACCTCTATCCCGGCACGGCGCGCGCCCGCGCCCAAGGCTACCTGTCGGGCGTCTGGGGCATCGCCGCGGTCAGCGGACCTCTACTGGGCGCGTTCCTGGTCGAACGCGTGACCTGGGCGGCGGTGTTCTGGGTCAATTTGCCGGTCGGTGCGGTCTGTCTCGCGCTCTTCGGCGTGGCCTTGCGCGAGAGCCGGCGTCACCGGCAACGCAGAATCGATTATCTCGGCGCGACGCTCCTGATGATCGGTAGCGGCGCGCTGATGCTGGCGTTGATCCAGTGGGCGCATCTGCCGGTTGCGTTGCGTATCGGCCTACCGGCGGTCGCCGCGCTCGCTCTGGTCGCGTTCGGCTTCAGCGAGCGGCGCAGCGCCGAACCGATGATGCCGCCGGATCTCTGGCGGATTCCGGCGGTCGCTGCGTCGAACATCGCCGCCTTCGCCATCGGCGGCTCGCTCATCGGCGTCAATGCCTTCGTGCCGACTTATGTCCAGGGCGTGATGGGACGCAACGCGGTGATCGCCGGCTTCGCGCTGACCGCGATGTCGCTGAGCTGGTCGTTGACCACGATCCTGATGGGTCACCTGACGATCGCCGCGCGCGCATCCTATCGCGCGTTGGCGGTGTGCGGCGGCGCCGCACTGGTCGCAGGCAGCGTGATCCTGATTCTACTGAATCCGGCGCACAGTGCGTTGTGGGCGGCGAGCGGCGCCTTGGTCATCGGCGTCGGCATGGGCCTGTGCAACACGACGTATATCGTCGCGGCGCAGGACAGCGTCGAATTCCACCGCCGTGGCACGGCTACCTCGGTCAACGTCTTTCTGCGCATGGTCGGCCAATCGGTCGCCGCTGCGATCTTCGGTGGCATCCTCAATTCGGTGCTGGCGGCGCGCATCGGTGCTGCCGACACCATGGTCGATCGGCTGATGACGCCGGCGCTGCGCGATGCGTTGCCCGCCGTCGAGCTCGCGCGGCTCGACAACGCACTGGCCGCCGGCCTGCACGGCGTATTCTGGGCGACGGGCGCGTTCTCGCTGCTGGCGCTGCTGTTGGCGTTACGCTTGCCGAAAGGTCTGGGTTCGCGCCACGCGCGCGAATAGACCTACCAGTTACCGAGCGGCAGCGAGACCATCAGCAAGATGTTCTCTTCACCCGGGTTGATCTTACTGAGGCCGGCGTTGGAGATATGGTCGAAGGCGATGCCGATGCGCGAGGCGTCCTCGAAACGGTAATCGAAACGCGCGCCGGTTTTGAATTCGAACGCCTGGCCGAGATTCTTCCCGTTGCCGCGATGGTAGTAGCCGACGGCGGCGTTCGGCACCAACACGAAGTGACGGCCGAAATGCAGGTCGAAGTTGAACCCGGCATAGGCGAAGGCGGATTTCTTGTTCGTGCCGAAGATGCCGATCATCGGCTTCACGAAATAGAAGCCGTGCCCGAAATCGTATTCGGCGCGACCTTCGACCGCCTTGTGGTTGTGCAGGAAGTCGTACATACCGCCGCCGAGCGACAACAGGCCCGGCTCCTGGGGGCCGGTGAGGTCGGTGGCCCAGTCGGCGCGCGCGCCGGCGGTCCCGAGGCACGTCGCCAGCAACAGCGCGCCGAGCGCAGCAATCCATCGTCTCGTCATGCGCGATTTCTCCCCCGCCGGCGCGACCGCCGCATCTTAAAGCCTTGGCGGCAAAGGGCAAGGCCGCCAACCAGCTGTCCGTCTTACAGGCGTCGCTTCATCCGCTCAGTCGCGGCGACGAGCTCGGCGCGGATGCCGGGTTCCATCGCCGAATGGCCGGCGTCGGGCACGACGACGTAGTGCGCGTCCGGCCAGGCGCGGTGCAATTCGTCGGCGCTGATCGCCGGGCACACCATGTCGTAGCGGCCCTGGACGATGATCGCCGGTACGTCCCGGATGCGATCGACGTGCGCCACCAAATCGTTCGCCGGCTTGATCACGTGATGGCGGAAGTAGTGCGCCTCGATTCGCGCCAAGCCTAGCGCCATGCGGTCCTCGCCGAACGCGGCGACGGTATCCGGGCTCGGCAGCAGGGTCGAGCACACGCCTTCATAGGTACTCCAGGCGCGCGCCGCCGGCATGTGCACCGACGGGGTCGGGTCCATCAGCCGGCGCACATAGGCGGTGAGCAGATCGGTGCGTTCGGGTTCGGGGATGAAACCAGAAAAATTTCGCCATGCTTCGGGAAAGACCGTGCGCATACCGTACAGGAACCAGTCGATCTCACTTTGGCGGCACAGGAAGATGCCGCGCAGCACCAGGCCGCTGCACCGGTCGGGATGAGCCTCGGCATAGGCCAGCGCCAGGGTCGAGCCCCACGAGCCGCCGAAGACCACCCAGCGCTCGATGCCGAGGTGGACGCGTAGCCGCTCGATATCGGCGATCAGATGGCGCGGCGTGTTGTCCTGGGTTTCGCCCAGCGGCGTCGATCGGCCGGCGCCACGCTGGTCGAAGACGACGATGCGATAAACCGCCGGATCGAAGAACCGGCGATGCGTCGGCGTCGCGCCGGCGCCCGGACCGCCGTGCAGAAACACCGCCGGCAGACCGGCCGGATTGCCCGATTGCTCCCAGTACATGGTGTGGAGCGCATCCAGGGGCAGCATGCCGCTCTGGTAGGGCTCGATCGGCGGAAACAGGTCCTGGCGGCCGATTCGCGGGTTATCGGGCATGGCGCCAGTGTAAGAATCCAGGCCGCGAAGGCAAGGCGCGGCAAGCCTTCATTAACCATCTTTCCGCTTAATTCCCGGCCATGGCGATCACCGCATCACTGCCGGCGGCGAAGAGCCGGTTTGGCGTCTCGCTGCCGCTGCTGGTGGCGCTGGCCGCGTTCGTCACCGTGCTGGCGAACGCGTCGGGGCTGTTGGGCGATCCCGACACCTATTGGCACATCGTCGTCGGCCGCTGGATCATCGCGCATCACGCGGTGCCGCACGCCGACATCTTTTCGTACTCCCTGCCGGGCGCGTCCTGGGTCCCGCATGAATGGCTGGCGGAAACGATCTTCGCGTCGCTCTACGACGGCTGGGGCTGGAACGGCCTGGTGCTGATCACGGCGCTGTCGTTGGCGGCGACGCTGGCGATTCTGACGCGCGCCTTGCTGCATTGGCTCGAGCCGGTGCATGCGCTGGCGGCGATGGCGGCGGCGTGGGGCTTGATCCTCGCGCACCTGCTGGCGCGACCGCACATCCTGACGCTGCCGATCATGGTGCTGTGGTTCGCGGCGCTGGTCGAGGCACGCGAGCGCGACCGCGCGCCGCCGTTATGGTTCGCGGCGTTGATGGCGCTTTGGGCGAATCTGCAAGGCGGTTACGTGCTCGGCCTCGTGTTCGCGGCGCTGTTCGCTGGCGAGGCCCTGCTGGCGGCGCCCAATCGCGCGGCGCGTCTCGTTGCGGTCAAGCAATGGGGTGCCTTCGGCGTGGCATCGCTAGTGGCGTCGCTGCTCACGCCCAATGGCTTTGCGGGCTGGTGGCTGCCGTTCCACCTGCTGAACATGAAATTTGCGCTGTCGGTGCTGGTCGAATGGCAGAGTCCGAATTTCCAGACCGTCCAGCCGCTCGAGATCTGGCTCATCGTCGCACTGGCGTTGGCGCTCGGATTCGGCGTCAAGCTGCCGCCGACGCGCATCGCGATGCTGCTGCTCCTGCTGCATATGAGCCTCGCGCACCGGCGTCAGGCCGAAGTGCTCGGCTTGGTTGCACCTTTGCTCCTGGCGCCGGCCGTCGGCGCGTTCATTCGCAACCGGTCGCGGCGGCGCCAGGCCGCGGCGCTCGACGGTGCGCTCGCCGATTTGTCCGGCAGCGCGAGCCTGCGCGGCGCGATTGTCGTCGGCCTGGTTGTCGTGGCGCTGGCGGCGCTCTTCGCGCATGCGCCGCTCGTGCGCAAGCCCGACGCCTACACGCCGGCGGCCGCGCTCAAATTCGCCGCCGCTCACGATCTGACTGGACCGGTGTTCAACGATTACGGCTTCGGCGGCTATCTCATCTTCAGCGGCGTGAAACCGTTCATCGACGGCCGCACCGACATGTATGGCGACGCTTTCGTCAAACGCTATGTCGAGGCGACGCGCGGCGTCACCGGCGAGCTGCCGGCGATGCTCGATCAATATCACGCGACCTGGACGCTGTTCGCCGCCAAAAGCCCGGCGGCGACGCTGATGGACCACCTAACGGGCTGGAAGCGCGTTTATGCCGACGACACGGCGGTAATCCACGTCCGCGCCGATTCCACCCCTTAGGCGCTAGCCGCCGAGCTCTGCCTTCAATTTCTTGGCGCCCGTCGCCAGCGCCGCGAGCTTGGCGTAGGCGACCGTGCGGTCGAGTGGCGCCATGCCGCAATTCGTGCACGGCTGCAAATTCTCCGGCGCGACATACGGCAGGGCGGTCTTCAAGACGGCCACGATCTCGTCCGGCGTCTCGACGCGGTCCGTCGCGACGTCGATCGCGCCGAGCAGGATCTGCTTGCCCTTGAGCAGGCCCAAAAGGCTGACCGGCACTTTCGAGTGGATGCATTCGAGCGAGACTTGGCCGATCTTGCTCTTGGCGAGCGCCGGGAAGATCGCCTCGTACTGGCGCCATTCGCCGCCAAGGCTCGCCTTCCACTCGATGTTCGCCTTGATACCGTAGCCGTAGCAGATATGGACGCAGGTCTTGGCTTTGAGCCCCTGCGCCGCCCGTTCGAGCGCCGCCACGCCCCATTCCTGCACCTCGCGCATGTAGACGTTGAAGGCGGGCTCGTCGAATTGGATGACGTCGACGCCGATGGCGTCGAGTTCGCGCGCTTCCTCGTTGAGCAGCTCGGCGAACCGCATCGCCATCCTGGTGCGGTCGCCGTAGAACTGATCGGCGATGGTGTCGACGATGGTCATCGGCCCCGGCAGAGTGAATTTGAGTTTGTGCCGCGTATGGGCGCGGGCCAGCGTCGCCTCCATCCGGTGCACGCTGCCTTTGCGCTTCAGTTCGCTGGTCACCGTCGGCACCTCGGCGACATAGCGATTGTCGCGGATGCCCATCTTCACGCGCTTGCCGAAATCGATGCCGGCGATGTTGGCGAGGAAGCCGTGGACGAAATGCTGCCGCGCCATTTCGCCGTCGGTGACGATGTCGATGCCGGCGTCTTCCTGTTCCTTGATCGCGAGCACCGTGGCGTCGCGCTTGGCCTGTTCGAGTGCTTCGCCTTCGGCTGCCCACGGTGCCCATAGCATCTTGGGTTGGGCAAGCCAAGCAGGTTTCGGCAGGCTGCCGGCGGTGGTGGTTTCGAGCATGACGTTTCTCTCCCGTGTGCAACCTACAACGTGGCGATAAAGCCGACCATCGCCGCGAGCGTGTCGGCTTCCTGGTCGCGGTGCGGCGCGTGCATACAGTCCTCGAGCAATAATTTCTCAAATGGTCCTTTGACGCCGCGCGCGACGGCGTTGATCTGCGCCACGGTGCCATACTGGTCGTCGACGCCTTGGATCGCCAGCACAGGACACGTCACGCCCGGCAGGCAATCCTCGATGTTCCAGGCGTGGAATTGCGGCGACAGCCAGATGTCGTTCCAGCCGCGGAACACGCTTTCGACATCGGCGTGAAACGGCGCGAGACGGCGTTTCAGGTCGGAATCCTCGTAGGCGTATTTCGCCTCCTCGATGCCGATGATCGAGACCTCCTCGACGAAAACGTGCGGCGCTTCGAGGACGAGGCCGCGCACCGGCCACCGGCCGCTGCCCGCATGGATCAGCGCGATCGAGGCGCCATCGCTGTGGCCAATCAGCACCGGATCGTCGATCGCCAAGGCCGTTCGCAACGCCGGCAGCTCGTCCAGCGCCTCGACGTGCATGTAGCGTGGGTCACGCGGGCCCTCGAACCGGTCCGACTTGCCGTAGCCCCAACGCGAATAGGTGACGGTCCGGCAGCCGGTCGCGGCGGCCAGCTTGGCGGGAAAATCGCGCCACAACGCGACCGAACCCAGGCCTTCGTGTAGCAGCACCAGCGTCGGCGTGCCGCCGCGCCGCGCGGCGATTTCGGCATATTCGATACGATGGCGGTTGATCTCGACGAACGACACGTCAGATTCCGAACTGGCGCAGCAACAATCCCATCATCGCGCTCGTCACGTGCGATCGCGCTCGCGCAGCTTGAAGCGCTGGATTTTGCCCGTGGCGGTTTTGGGCAGGTCGCCGACGAATTCGATCCACCGCGGATATTTGTACGGCGCAAGGCGCGACTTGACGTGCGCCTGCAATGCCTCGGCGAGTGCCGGCGACCCGGCCTTGCCGGGTTTCAACACGACGAACGCCTTGGGCTTGGTGAGCTTCTGATCGTCCGCGCGGCCGATCACCGCCGCTTCGAGCACATCGGCGTGCGTCATCAAGGCGGCTTCGACCTCGAACGGCGAGACGTACATGCCGCTGACCTTCAGCATGTCGTCGGCGCGGCCGCCATAGGTGTAGTAGCCCTGCGCGTCGCGCGTGTATTTGTCGCCGCTGCGCGTCCAGGCGCCGAGGAAGGTTTCGCGGCTCTTGCTGCGGTTGTTCCAGTAGCCGGCGGCGCTGGTCGGGCCGGCGACCTGAAGCTCGCCGATCTCGCCGTCCTTGGTCGGCTTGCCGTCTTCGTCGACCAGCCGGATCTCGTAGCCGGGCACCGGTACGCCCGTCGTTCCATAGCGGACTTCGCCCGGCCGGTTGGAGAGGAAGATGTGCAGCATCTCAGTCGAGCCGATGCCGTCCAGGATCTCGACGCCAAGCCGCTCGGTCCAGCGCTTGCCGATATCTTCGGGGAGTGCCTCGCCCGCCGAGACGCAACGCCGCAACGCCAGCTCGCCGCGCTGCGGCAGGTCGGCGCTCGAGAGTAGCGCCGCATAGAGCGTCGGCACGCCATAGAAGATGGTGGGCTTCTTCTCGCGCAGCACGCGAACGACGGAGGCGGGCGTCGGCCGTTCGGCCAGCAAGATCGATGTCGCGCCGACCGCCATGGGAAAGGTCAGCGCGTTGCCCAGACCGTAGGCGAAGAACAGCTTGGCGGCGGAATACACCGTGTCGGATTCGCAGATGCCGAGCACCGGTTTGGCATAGAGCTCGGCGGTCAGCGTCAGATGCGCGTGCAGATGCATCGCGCCCTTGGGTGCGCCGGTCGAGCCCGACGAATAGAGCCAGAAGCAGATGTCGTCGCAGGTGGTGGCGGCCGCCGGCGCTTTGGCCGGTGCCTCGGCGAGCAGCGCCGCGAAGGACAGGCGGCCGGCCGGCGCCGTCCCGGCGATGACGACATGTTCGAGAGCCGGCTGGTTCGCCAACGCCGGCGCGAGCTTGTCGTACAGCGCGTCGGAGACGATGAGCGCGCGGGCCCGGCTGTCGCGCAGCATGAATTCGTAGTCGGCCGGCGTCAGCAGCGTATTCACCGGCACCGGCACGATGCCGGCCTTGATCGCGCCGAGGAACGCCGCCGGGAAATCCACCGTGTCGAGCAGGCACAGCATGACGCGCTGCTCGGGCTGCAGGCCCAGCCGGCGCAACGCACCAGCAGCGCGGTCGACGCGCTCGGCGAGTTGAGCATAGGTCAGGCTGTTGCGGTCGTCGACGAAGGCAAGCTTGTCGCCGCGACCGGCGGTCAGGTTGCGGTCGAGCAGATCGACGGCGGCGTTGAAATCGCGCGGAACGCTGACGCGCGGCGCCGATGCGGCCGACCCGTCGGCGGTCATGCCCTTCTCCCTGCGGCGCGGCTCTTTACACGGCCTTTTTGGCGCCTTGAAGGTCGATGGTTGGCGAGGGCCGCGCGCCCGTCAAGCCTCTCCTGCCGACCGCCACGCGCGCCGTCAGCGCCAGCTCAACCCGGTCATCACCATGTCGATGTTCTCGCCGTCATGCGCCAGCGGCAGCGCCAAGGCTTCACAGTTGAGCACCGTTCGGTCGGTGACGTCCTGCTCGTGGCGGGCGGCGATCGGGCGGCGCTCGTCGAGCGTGCGCAGGTAGTGGTCGAGGATCAGCGACCGGTACCGGACGTCGGGACTCTCGTCGAGGAACTTACGCGTCATGTCGAAACCGACGCGCGTGGCAATGTTGCTCGCGTGCACGCGGAAGAAGAAGCGGAGCGGATGCCGGCGCACCTCGACCAGCGACAGGTTGCCGAGGATATAGCCCATCTCCGCCGGATCGAAATCGGCGCGCGCTGGAAAGCTCCGGCCGCGACGGCGGCTCCGCCATTCGTCGTGCAGGCGTTTGAGTGCCGCATTCGTCAGCGTGCCGACGTCGATATATTCCTGAATCTGCGACTGCACGCCGGAGTATAGGCGCGGCGCTATTAATCGATCGTTAGGACTGACCGGTAGAGGGCGGCGTAGGTCTTGGCGACCGCGGCCATCGAGTAGTCGCTGGCCGCCTTGGCCCGGGCGTTGCGGCCGAGGCGTTCGGCTAGGGCGTCGTCGGATTCGAGCCGCTGGATGAGCGCGCGGTATTCGGCCGCGGTATCGAACAGCAGCCCGGTGTCGCCGTCCAGCAATACGAAATCGGTGACGCCTTCGAGCCGGCGCGCGACGATCGGTAAGCCGTACGCCATGGCCTCGGCCAATACGTTGGGGAAGCCCTCGAGCCACGATGCGAAGACGAAGGCGTCGGCCATGCGGTAGAACGGCGCCGGATCGTCGCGGTAGCCGACGAAGCGCAAACGGTCGCCGACGCCGAGGGCGGTGATCGTCGCGTCGAGCTCGGCGCGATAATCGGGCTCGAGCGCGGGACCGAGCATGACCAGGTAACGCGGCGTGCGATCTGCGTTGAGCGCTGCCAGGTTCTCGATCAGGAACAACACGTCCTTGCGGCGCGAGATGCTGCCGACATAGAGCTGCACGAACGCGTCGCGCGGAATGCCGAGCGTGTCGCGCGTCGTGCCATCGTTGCCGATCCTCTCCGGCACGGCGACGCCTTGCGGCACGATGACGACCTGGCCGGGCGTGCCCATGAAGGTCGCGCTCTCGTCATAGAGGCGTCGGTTGAGCACGACCAGCCGCGTGATCGTCCGGCGCATCGCCCAGGCGACGAAGCGCCAGAAGCTCGGGCGATAGGTCTTGAGAATATAAGGCGGCGAATCGTCGAGCGTCGCCGAATAGATGAATCGGACGCCAGCGAACCGGGCAATCCAGTTCGAAACGAAGAAGCGATCGATATGCGTGCGCGCGTGAATGACGTCGTAGCGGCGGATGTTGCGCAGCAGCCACAGGTAATAGCGCAGCAGCACGGCGGGCGCGGATTCGGTTTCCGACCGGCGCAGGTAGATCAGATTCATGCCGGGCGGCGCGACCGCCGGAATCTCGGTCGGCATCGGCGTGGTGAAGACGAGGACGTCGTGCCCGCCGTCGCCGCCGGACAGTTGCGGCCACAACTTTTCGAAGTAGAGGCCGTCGCCGGCGAAATTGGGCCGGAAGCGCGGAAAAAGATGAAGCACGCGCACGGGGCTAGCCACGATCCCGGCAGTGACGCAACACGACGCTCAAATATCCCCCGCTCCTTGACGGGTGGCGAGTATGCACTATCGTCCGGCAAAAGCGCACGTTTTGCGCCGCCGGTCGTGGAGGCAGCCTTGATCACCTTCGACACCAGTCCGGAGCGCTACCGCCACTGGAAGCTTGCGGTCGACGGCCCGGTCGCGACGCTCGCGCTCGACGTTGCCGAGGACGGCGGCCTGATGCCGGGCTACAAGCTGAAGCTCAATTCGTACGATCTCGGCGTCGATATCGAGCTCGCCGACGCGCTCAACCGCATCCGCTTCGAACATCCGTCGGTCAAGACCGTTGTGCTGACCAGCGCCAAGGAGCGCATGTTCAGCGCCGGCGCCAACATCTACATGCTGGGATCGTCGTCGCACGCCTCCAAAGTGAACTTCTGCAAGTTCACCAACGAGACACGCAACGGCATGGAAGATTCGAGCCGGCACGAAGGCCTCAAGTTCCTCGCCGCGATCAACGGCGCCTGCGCTGGCGGCGGCTACGAGATCGCGCTCGCCTGCGACGAAATCCTGATGATCGACGACCGTTCGTCGGCGGTGAGCCTTCCCGAGGTGCCGCTCCTGGGCGTTTTGCCCGGCACCGGCGGCCTGTCGCGACTCACCGACAAGCGCAAGGTGCGGCGCGATCTCGCGGACCTGTTCTGCACGACGGCCGAAGGCGTGCGCGCCGACCGTGCCCGGCAATGGGGCTTGGTCGACGCGGTGGCGACGCCGCAGAAATTTGCCACTGCGGTGAAGGAGCGCGCCGGGGCGCTGGCGCAGACGAGCGACCGGCCAGACGCGGCGGCGGGCGTCAAGCTGCCGTCGCTCGAGCGCGCCGTCGACGAGACGGGCTATCGCTATCGCTACGTCGAAGTCGCGTTCGATCGTGCCGCGCGGGTCGCGACGCTAACCGTCAAGGCGCCCGACGAAGCCGTCGCATCGCCGGCAGCCGCATTGGCCCAAGGCGCGGCATGGTGGCCGGTCCAGATGGCACGCGAGCTCGACGACGCCATTCTGATGCTGCGGCTCAACGAACCCGAGCTCGGCACCTGGGTGGTGAAGACACGCGGCGATGCGGCGGCGGTACTTGCCAGCGACGCGTTGCTGGCCGACACCCGGCATTGGTTCGTGCGCGCGGCGCTCGGCCTACTACGCCGCACGTTGCAGCGTTTGGATGTGTCATCGCGCAGCCTGATTGCGGTGATCGATCGCGGCTCGTGCTTCGCCGGCTCGCTGCTCGAGCTCGCGCTCGCGGCCGATCGCTCGTACATGCTCGACGATCTGCAGGCCAACGATCCGCCGCGCGTCGTCCTCGGCGCCGTGAATTTCGGCGCTCTGCCGATGATCAACGGCCAAACCCGGCTCGTCACCCGCTTCTGCGGCGCGGCACCGCCGGTGGCAGCGGCGCAGAAGCAAACCGGCGCGCGCCTGACGGCCGCCGAAGCAAGCGCGCTCGGCTTGGTGACGGCGACGCCCGATGCGCTGGACTGGGACGACGAATTGCGGATGGCTTTGGAGGAGCGCGCGAGCCTGTCGCCTGACGCGCTCACCGCGCTCGAGGCCAATCTGCGCTTCGCCGGCGCCGAGACCATGGCGACGCGCATCTTCGGCAGGCTGTCGGCCTGGCAGAATTGGGTGTTTTCGCGGCCCAACGCCGTCGGCGACGATGGCGCCTTGAAGCGCTTCGGCACCGGCGCGCGGCCGCGCTTCAACTGGGAACGCGTCTAGGCATAGGATCGGCCATGGCCATCGATTACCAAGAACGCATCCCCAACAATATCGACCTTGCCGGCAATGCGACGCTGCAACGCGCGCTCGAGCACTGGCAGCCGCGTTTTCTCGATTGGTGGCGCGAGATGGGGCCGAGCGACTTCCTCGAGGCCGACGTCTATCTGCGCACCGCGACGTCGGTCGACGCCAAGGGCTGGGCGAGCTGGGGCGCGGTCAAGATGCCCGACTATCGCTGGGGCATTTTCCTCGCCGAGCCCGAGCCCGATCGCAAGATCGGCTTCGGCGACGTCATGGGCACGCCGGCGTGGCAACAGGTTCCGGGCGAGCACCGCACGACGTTACGCCGATTGATTGTGACGCAGGGCGATACGGAGCCGGCCTCGGTTGAGCAGCAGCGGCTGCTCGGCCATACCGCGCCATCGCTCTACGATCTCCGCTCGTTGTTCCAGGTCAATGTCGAGGAAGGCCGCCACCTCTGGGCGATGGTCTATCTGCTGCACGCCTATTTCGGCCGCGACGGCCGCGAAGAGGCCGAAGCGCTGCTGGCGCGGCACTCCGGCGATGCCGACCGGCCGCGCATCCTTTCGACCTTCAACGAGCCGATCGAAGAATGGCTGTCATTCTTCCTGTTCACCTATTTCACCGACCGCGACGGCAAGTTCCAACTCATGAGCCTGGCCGAAAGTGGCTTCGATCCGCTGGCGCGCACTTGCCGCTTCATGCTGATGGAAGAGGCGCATCACATGATGGTCGGCGTCAATGGCGTGACGCGCATCGTCGCGCGCACGCTCGAGGCGATGAAGGAGCTGAAAACCGAGGAGCCCGACAAGTTGCGTGCCGCCGGCGTCGTCGACCTGCCGACGTTGCAGCGCTATCTCAATTTCTGGTTCAGCTCGTCACTCGACCTTTTCGGCGCGGAGGTGTCGACCAACGCCGCCGCCTATTTCGCCACCGGCATCAAGGGCCGCCCCGACGAAGGCCGTTACGATGACCATGTCTGCCGCGATGGCGCGCTCGCGGTCGAGACGCCGGAGGGTGCGCAGGACGTGCCGCTGCGGAACGCGATGAATGAGGTCACGCGCCAGGCCTATATCAAGGATTGCGACAGTGGCGTGCAGCGCTGGAACAAGCTGATCGCCGACGCCGGTTTCTCGTTCCGCCTGGCGCTGCCGAGCCCGCGCTTCCACCGCACCATCGGCGCCTGGGCCAACCGGTTCGTCGATCCATCGGGCAAGCCCGTCGACGAATCCGACTGGCAGGCGCGGCGCGACGAATGGCTGCCGTCGGCCGCCGACAAGGCTTTTGTCAAAAGCCTGATGCGCCCGGTCACGGCGCCCGGCAAGGTCGCGGGCTGGATCGCAGCGCCGGAGCGCGGCGTGAACCGGCTGCCGGCGGATTACGAATACGTCCGCCTCGCCTGAAGCGACCTTGCCCCTATCCATCGCCATTGTCGGCGCCGGCCCCGCGGGACTTGCGGTTGTCGAGCGCCTCGCCCGCAAGGCGCCGCAGGCGCGCATCGACGTCGTCGAGAAGCTGCCGGTGCCCTATGGCCTAGCGCGTTACGGCCTGGCGCCCGATCGCCCGCTCGACAAGAAACTGGCGATGCTGTTCGCGCGCGCGCTGAAAGCGAAATCCGTCGCTTTCTGGGGCAACGTCGTGCTCGGGCGCGAGTTCGATCTGGCCGACCTGCGCATGCTCTACGACGCCGTCGTCGTCGCGACCGGTGCCGGCGGCGACCGGCGACTTGACGTGCCGGGCGACCAAATGCCGGGCGTGTGGGGCGCCGGCGCGTTCCTGCGCTGGCTCAACGGCGATCCCGAAATCGCTGCGCCGCCGCCGGCGCTCGACCGTGTCCGCAACGTCATCGTCGTCGGCCAAGGCAGTGTCGCACTCGAAGTCGCGCGGCTGCTGGCGCGTTCGCCCAAAGAGCTGGCGAAGGCCGATCTCGATCCGGAAATCGCCGCGACACTGGCCGCGATGCCGTTGCAGGCGATTCACGTCGTCGGCCGCAACGATCTGCTTGCCTCGCGCATCCAGCCCGTCGATCTCGCTGAACTGAAAAGGCTCGCGCGCGCGCAAGCGGTGATCGATCCTGAAGCGCTGGCCCAAGCCGAAGCGGTCGCCGGCGGTCTCGATCGCGACCGCAAGGCGCTGCTGAAGGCTTTCGCCGCGCTGGCCGCCGTACCGCGCGACGACTCGCGAATTCCGATCCGGTTCCAGTTTCATCTGCGGCCGTTGCGTCTCGATGGCACCGCCGGCGTCGAGCGCGTGCTCTTCACCCGGCCCGACCGGCTCGGCCAGAACCTGGCGCTGCGCGCTGAGCTGGTGATCGCCGCGACCGGCCTGGAACGCACCGCGGCCTACGACAGGCTGGCCGACGATCGCGGCTTGATCGCACCGGGCCTGTACGCTGCCGGTTGGGCGAAGCGCGGCGCGACCGGCAGCATGGCCGAGATCATTGCCGACGCACGGCTGGTCGCCGATCGTTTGCTCAAGGAGGCGAGCGTCACGCCGTCGACGCGGCCCGGTCGGGCCGGTTTGGCCCGCCTGCTCGAGGAGCGTGGCGCCGCGACGGTCAACCTCGCCGGCTGGCAGCGCATCGACGCCGCCGAGCGCGCCGCCGCCGCCAAGCCGCGGCCGCGCCGCCGCCTGCGGGCGCTCCAGGCGTTGTTAACTACGGCCGCCGAGCCGCCCCGGCTGCTTTAACCTCCGTTCATCTTCCTTATCCATACTGGCGGTATGAATGGGTTCGCATTTGCCGCGGCCGTTGTGGCGTCTGCCCTCACGGGTGGCGTGCTGGCGTGGCTGATCGCTGCGCGCGCCCGGCGCAAATTGCTGCGCGAACTGCAAGCGACCGCTGCGTCGCTCGCTGACGAGCGCGCCCGCCGTATCGCTGCCGAAGCGACGCTGCGCCAGAACGAATCGGCTTCCGTCGCTGCAACGCCGATGGCGAGCTGGGAATGGGACATCGCCAGTGGCGACGTCACTTGGTCGCCGGCGATGTATTCGCTGTTCGGTCTCGATGCCGGCGGCGCACCGCCGTCGCGCGCCCGACTCATGGCGATGATTCACGCACAGGATCGCGGCCGCGCTGCTGCCTGGCTGGCAACCTTGGCGCGCGCCGAAGCGCCACCGCCGATCGAGGTGCGCGCGCTCCGCGCCGACGGCGCGGTGCGGCTGCTGCGCTGCGAATGCCTCGGCATCGGCGACGAGACCGGCCGCACCCGCCGGTTGCTGATCACCGTGCGCGATGTCACCGACCGCGCGCCGCTCGTTTTCGGCAACGCACGGCCGCGCGACGCCCAGGTCGCGCTCGCTGCCTTGATCGGCGCCGCGGTCTGCCTGATCGAACCGGAGGCCGACGCCGCCGGCGTCACCTTCGTCGCGGCGGTTCCGTCTGATATCGGCATCTACGCCGGCTCCGACCGGGCGTTGACCGAGATCATCGTGCGGCTGCTCGGCAACGCCGTGGCGCGTTCGCAGCGTGGCGGCCGCGTCACGCTGCGCGCGGCGCGCTTGGCCGCGGGCGCGGTCGAACTCGAAATTGCCGACACCGGCGCGGGCTTGACGGGAGACGAGATCGGCGAGCGCAGTGTGCTCGGCCAGGCCAAGTCGCTGGCCGAAGGCGAGGGCGGCACGTTGCATGTCACCAGCCTGCCGGGCGCGGGTTTGGCGGTAACCGTTCGGCTGCCGGCGAGGGGCGCGGCGCAGAAAGTCGCCTAGACCGAAGCCCACTCCGTTCTGACGCCGGTGTCGCTCTCGCGCGCGAGATGTACGTCGCGCAGCGACACAGCCACCGCCGGATCGAGTCGTTGCAATGCCCACACCGCCATCGCACGCACCAACGGCGACGGATCGTCGATATTGGCACGCGCCGAGGCGGCAAGCGTCGGATCGGCGCTGTTGCCAATCGCAATCAACACATTGCGCAAGAAACGGTCGCGGCCGATACGCTTCACGGGCGAGGCTGAGAACAATTTGCGGAAGGCCGCGTCGTCGAGTTGCGCCAGCTCGGCAAGCGCCGGTCCGGTCAACGCCTTGCGCGGTTGCAAGCCGCTTTCGCGTGCCGCGACCGCGAACTTGTTCCAGGGACAGACCGCAAGGCAATCGTCACAGCCGTAGACGCGCGTGCCCATCAAAGGCCGCAGCTCGGCGTCGATCGGTCCCTTGTGCTCGATGGTGAGATACGAGATGCAGCGCCGCGCGTCGAGCCGATAGGGGCCGGGAAAGGCGTTGGTCGGACAGGCGTCGAGGCAGCGGCGGCATTCGCCGCAATGATCGTTCTCGGCGGCGTCGGGCGGCAGCGCCAGATCGAGATAGATCTCGCCCAGGAACAGCCACGAGCCGAAATCGCGCGACACCAGGTTGGTGTGCTTGCCTTGCCAGCCGATGCCGCCGTCCTGCGCCAGCGGCTTTTCCATCACCGGTGCGGTGTCGACGAATACCTTGAGCGCCGGGCCCCAGCGCGACGCGATCTTCTGCGCCAGCGTCTTGAGCCGGCCCTTGATCAAATCGTGATAGTCGCGGCCGCGCGCATAGACCGAGATATAGCCGCGGTCGCGCGCTTGGAGCTCGGGCAGCGGATCGCGCTCCGGCGCATAGTTCAAACCCAGCACGATCACGCTCTTGACGTCGGGCCACAGCCCCGCCGGACTGGCGCGCTGTTCGGCGCGGTCGGCGAGCCAATCCATTTCGCCGTGAAAGCCTTGTGCCAGGAAATCGGCGAGACCGGCGCGCGCCGCCGCCGCGGTTTCCGGCGCCGCGAAGCCGACGGCGTCGAAGCCGAGCTTCAGCGCCTCGTCGCGGATCGTCGCCTTGATCCGCGCCGCATCCATGTCAGCGGCCGCGATAAGGCGGCACGCCCTGATCGGGCAGCCACAAATCCTTCGGCGGCGCACCGGTCTGGAAGAAAATATCGATCGGCATACCGCCGCGCGGATACCAATAACCGCCGATCCGAAGCCAACGCGGCTTGATCGCGGCGCGGACGCGGTTGGCGATCCGCAGCGTGCAATCCTCGTGAAAGCCGCCGTGGCTGCGGAACGACGCCAGGAACAGCTTCAGCGACTTGCTCTCGACGATGTGTTTCGCCGGCACATAGTCGATGACGAAATGCGCGAAATCGGGTTGGCCGGTGAGCGGGCAGAGGCAGGTGAATTCCGGCGCATTGAAGCGGATGAGATAGGTTGTGCCGGGATACGGATTGGCGACGCGCTCGAGCACCGCGTCGTCGGGCGAAGCGGGCAGGGCGGCATTCCGTCCAAGCAGCGTCAGGTCGCGGTAGGGTCTCTTGGCTTTCGGCATGGCTAGCAGGGCTCAATGTCGCCGCGCGCCCAATCGCGCGCCAGACGGTCGCCGAGCGCGGCGAGCTGCCGCGCTTCGATGGCCGCGCGCATTTGCTCCATCAGCCGTGCATAGTAGCGAAGATTGTGGTGGGTCAACAGCATGCTGGCCAGGATCTCGCCGGCGCGCGCTAGATGGTGAAGATAAGCGCGCGAATAAAACCGGCAGGCCGGACAGTCGCAACCATCTTCGAGCGGCCGCTTGTCGTCCTGGTGGCGGGCGTTGCGCAAATTGACGGTGCCGAAGCGGGTGAAGGCCTGCGCCGTGCGGCCGGAGCGCGTCGGCAGCACGCAATCGAATAGATCGATCCCACGGGCCACGGCGCCCAAAAGATCGTCCGGCTTACCGACGCCCATCAGGTAATGCGGTCGATCGTCCGGCAGCGCGGGCACCGTCGTATCGAGCGCGGCGAACATCGCGCCCTGGCCTTCGCCGACGGCGAGACCGCCGATGGCGTAGCCGTCGAAGCCAATGCCGGTCAACGCCTTGGCCGACGCGAGCCGCGGCGCGTCGTGCACGCCGCCCTGGTTGATGCCGAACAAGCCATAGCCGGGTGTGTCGCGGAAGGCGCGCTTGCAGCGCTCGGCCCAACGCATCGAGCGTTCCATCGACTGGCGCGCCTCGTCTTCGGTGGCCGGAAATGGCGTGCATTCGTCGAGCACCATCGTGATGTCGGCATCGAGCAGGCGCTGAATCTCGATCGCGCGTTCAGGCGTAAGCTGATGGCGGCTACCGTCGAGATGCGACTGGAAGACAACGCCGTCCTCGGAAATCTTGCGCAGCTTGGCGAGCGACAGCACCTGGAAGCCGCCGGAATCGGTGAGGATCGGTCCAGGCCAATGCATGAATTCGTGTAGGCCGCCGAGCGCAGCGACGCGCTCCGCGCCGGGCCGCAGCATCAGGTGATAGGTGTTGGCGAGGATCATGGCGAAGCCGGCCTGCGCCACGTCTTCGGGCCGCATCGCCTTGACGGTTGCCGCCGTGCCGACGGGCATGAAAGCCGGCGTCTCGACGTCGCCGTGCGCGGTGCTAAGGCGTCCGCGCCGCGCCTTGCCGTCGCGTGCCGCTATCGCAAAGCCGAGGCTCATGGCCGCTCCGGCAGCAAAAAGCAGGCGTCGCCGTAGGAGAAGAAGCGATAACCCGCCGCCACCGCGTGGGCATAGGCGCGCTTCATGCGCTCGAGGCCGGCGAACGCCGACACCAGCATGAACAAGGTCGAACGCGGCAGGTGGAAGTTGGTGAACAGCACGTCGACCGCGCGGAAGCGATAGCCGGGCGTGATGAAGAGATCGGTTTCACCCGTGAACGCCTTCACCGGGCCGTCGGCGGCGGCGCTTTCGAGCAGCCGCACGGCGGTCGTGCCGACGGCGACGATGCGCCCGCCCGCCGCCCGCGCGGCGTTGAGCTGCGCCGCCGCATCGTCGCCGACCGCCCCCCATTCTCCGTGCATCACGTGATCCGCCGTGTCGGCCACTTTGACCGGCAGGAAGGTACCGGCTCCGACGTGCAAGGTCACCGTCACCCGCGCGATGCCGGCACGATCGAGCGCGCCGAGCAGCGGCGGCGTGAAATGCAGCCCGGCGGTCGGCGCCGCCACCGCGCCTTCGCGAGCTGCGAAAATCGTCTGGTAATCGGCGCGGTCGCGTGCGTCGCCGCCGCGCGGTCGCTTGATATAGGGCGGCAGCGGCATGGTGCCGTAGCGTTCGAGCGCCGCGCGCAGGTCGCTACCGGCGCAATCGAATTCGAGGCTGAGATCGCCTTCGGCGTGGCGCGCCGCGACGACGGCGGAAAAATCCGCGGCGAATTCGACGCGATCGCCGACTTTCAGCCGGCGCGCGTTCTTGACGAAGGCGCGCCAACGCGCCGGCGCCTCGCGACGGTGGAGCGTCGCCTCGATCGCGGCCTGGCCGCGCCGGCCGAAAAGCCGTGTCGGAATCACGCGCGTATCGTTGACCACCAGCACGTCGCCGCGGCGCAGCAAGGTGGGCAGGTCGCGTACGCTTTTGTCGGCGAGTTCGTGGCCGACGACGAGCAGGCGCGCGGCGTCGCGCGGCTCGATTGGATGCGCGGCGATCAGGCGGCGCGGCAGCGGAAAATCGAAATCGTCGACCTGCATCGCGGGAAGCCCGCGGGCGTCAGGAAGCGCGCGGCGGCAGCGGCGCGGCGTCCGGCGGCAGCGGCGTGCGATCGGTGTTGAGGACGAGGCCGATCAAACCGTAATAGCCGACGCAGACCGTGATCTCGACCACGCCGGTGTCGCCGAAGGTTCGTTTGGCGCGGGCGAAAACCGGATCGCTCACGGCTTTGGTGGCGAGCAGCTCGCTGGCGAAATCGTAGGCGACCTGCTGCTCCGGCGTCAGTGCCGCCGGCGTCTCGCCGCGGCCGACCGCGTCGCAAACGGCCACTGGCAATCCGGCCTCGAGCGCGAAGCCGCGATGCACCGCCCATTCGAACTGCGCGCCCCAGTGGCGCGCGGTGACCAGGATCACCAGCTCCTTGACGGCATTGGGCAACGTGTTTTCGAAACGCAGATAGCGGCCGACGTTCTGCACGCGGTCGCCGAGCACCGGATGCCGCAGCAGCATGTGGAACGGACCGCGCAGCGTCTTGCGGTTCTCGGCGATCGCGGCCGCGACGCGCTTCTGCTCAGCCGTCATCGCGCTCTCGGCGAGCGGCGGAAACCGTTGTTCGCTCATACCTTTGGCGGCGCTGCTCGCGGTGTTCAGCTGCGGTCGTGCGCCGGCCGGTCGCCGGTGGACGTGGCAGGCGGCTGCACCTGCTGTTGCGGCTTGCTCCCGGCTTCGTCGTCTTCGCGCATGCCCGCCTTGAAGGCCTTGATGCCCTTGGCGAAGTCGCCCATGACCCGCGGCAGTTTGCCGGCTCCGAACAACAGGACGATGATGACGAGAACGACCAGCCAATGCAGCAGGCTGAAGGAACCCATGGTAAAACCTCAGAAATTGGTCCGATTGAGGTAGCTTTAGGCACCAGATGGCGCAGACGTAACGGCCGTATGTCAAGCGAAAATCACCCCGTTCGCAAGGCCTGGACCCGGCACGCCCGCAGCCTTTTGCTGCGCAAATGGCTAGTGGTCGCGCTCGGCGTCGCCCTCGCCGGTTGGGCGACGACGGCGATCGTGCGGCATCACAAAGCGGCGATCCAAAACGCCGTGATCACGTCGCCGCAACCGACGCCCAAACCAGAGACGGTGAAGACGCCGTCGCCGCCGTCCCCGTCCGAAACCGCGACTACGGTCGCATCGCCGCCACCGGATACGACGACAACGTCGGCGCTGCGCTCCGCGCTCGGCGGCGAGGCCGCGTTGATTCTGGCACCGTCGCCGGCGCCGCACGTCGAGCTGCCGCCGTCCGGTCCGACGTCGCCGACATCGGCGGTGCCGGACCTGCCGACCGTTGCGGTTGCGCCGCCGGCCGTTCACATCGTGCCGAACGACCGCGACACCAAGCAGTTCGGCACGGTGACGATGAGCGACCGCAAAGGCCGGACGTTCACCATCGTTCCAGCCGCACCCATGCCTGCGTCGTCATCCGAGCCGCAGCGGACGGTGTCCGTTGCCGCACCGGCCAGGCCGTCGCCGCCGCGACCCGAACTGTTCGCGCCCGTCGGCCGACCGGCCGTGTTCAGCGGCCACGCCCGGGTGACCGGCCCGCTCACGCTCGACGTCCAAGGCCAAACGGTGCAGCTGTTCGGTGTCGCACCGGCTGCGCCCGACGATCACTGCGCCGGCGCCAACGGCACAGTGAAGTCATGCGCCGTGGTGGCCGCGGCGGCGCTGACCCAGAAGCTGGCCGGGCATTCGATCGTCGCCTGTCGCGTGCCGCCGGGCCAGCGTGGCACGATCGGCGCGATCTGCCTCGACGAACAAGGCAACGATCTCGGCCGCTTTCTCGTCATCGAAGGTCTGGCGCTCGCCGATTCGAACCAGAGCTACGATTATCTTCCGGCCCAGGGCGCGGCGCGGTCGGCGAAACGCGGCCTATGGTATTTCCACTGAAACGCGAACGCTCCCGGCGTTGCCGCCGGGAGCGTTCGGTTGACTCGTTTCAGCGCGATTCAGGCTGCGTTGTGGTTCTTCGGCCGTACATACGCCATCGACGCGTGCTCGGCGCAGTACGGTTTGCCGGCGAGCGTGCGCTTGCCGCAGAAACCGAAATCCTTGTCGCCCGGATGCCCGGTCGGCCAGGAGCAGTTTCCGCTGCCGGTCGCCGCCGCCACCGGCGCGGGACGACGCATCGGCGGACGCTTCAGCGGCGATGGCCGCGGCGTGAGCGCCAACCGATGTGCCTTCCCCACCACGGCATTCTTGCTGACTCCGAGTCGGCGGCCAATTTCGGCCGTCGAATGCCCTTCGTCCCAGAGTCGGGCAAGGTTCTGTACGAGTTCAGCCGTCCAAATCGATTCCATAAGCCGTCCCCCCGTATATCGTGGTGAGAGATCGTCCGACCACTAAATACGGTATCATGGGCGACCGAACCGGCCAATACTTGCGATTCGGATATCCCCGGGATTCACAGCAGCCCCACTCACCGGACTGTCGCGCGCCACCATGCTCGTCCTGATCGCCACGCTCGCCATCCAGGCGCTCGCCACCTTGATGGTGTTGGCGCCGCCGGTGTTCGCCGGGCTCGCGGCACCCGCGTTCGGCGTCAGCGCCAACCATATCGGCGTCTTCACTGCCGTCGTCTATGCCGCGGCGTGCCTCTCGACCGGCATGTCGGGCGGACCGGTGCGGCGGTACGGTGCGATCCGGGTCAGCCAAGCGGCGTTACTGATCGGCGCCGTAGGGTTGGCGCTGCTGGCCAGCGCATCGATCTGGCTTGGCCTGCTTGGTGCCGTGTTCATCGGCGTCGGCTATGGCCCGATGACGCCGGCGAGCTCGCACCTCCTGATCCGCCAGACGCCGCCGGCGCAACGCGCGCTCGTCTTTTCGATCAAGCAAACCGGCGTGCCGCTGGGCGGCGCGCTGGCGGGGCTCGTGGTGCCGCCGCTAGCGATTCCGTTTGGTTGGCGCGGCGCGGCGCTCGCGGTCGCGGCGGTCAGCGCCGTGCTCGCGATCGTCTGCGAGCCGCTGCACAAACGCCTCGACGACGATGCCGACCCGACGGCGGCGGGCGGCAGCCATATCGTTGCCGCCGTCAACATGGTGCTCGGCGAGCCGGTGCTGCGCCGGCTGGCGCTTGCCTCGCTCAGCTATTCGGCGATGCAGTTGTGCGTCAGCGCCTTCGTCGTCAATTTCCTGACGGAGCGCGCCGGCATGGCGTTGGTCGCGGCGGGTGTGGTGATGGCGGTGTTGCAGGCCGCTGGCATCGCCGGTCGCATCCTGTGGGGCTGGACAGCGGACCGACTGATCAGCGCGCGGCAGGCGTTGAGCCTGCTCGGCGTGGCCATCGGCGCGACCGGTGGGTTGCTGGCGCTGGTTGGGCCGGGCTGGCCGTTGGCGCTCGTGCTAGTCGTGGCGGCGGCGCTCGGCGCTGTGGCGTTGGGGTGGAACGGCGTGTTTCTCGCCGAAGTCGCGCGCCTGGCGCCGACCGGTAGCGCCGGCATGGCGACCGGCGGTGCGCTCGCGCTGACGTTCGTCGGCGCGCTGCTCGGGCCGCCGATATTCGGCGCCATCATCGATGTAACGGGCAGTTACCGGGTGGCGTTCTTCATCGCCGCCGCTGCGGCGGCACTCTCCGGCATCGCGGTCGGTCCGCGGATGCGGTGACGGGAATCGTCAGCCGTTGTGCGGCAGTAACTCGATGGACGAGGCTTCGCGTCCGCGGCGGGCCTGCGACACCATCATGCGCACCGGTTGGCCGGGCTCCAGGCCATCAATGCCGGAGCGGCGCAACGCCGTGATGTGCACGAAGATGTCCTTGCTGCCGTCGTTCGGCAGGATAAATCCGAAGCCGCGCGCCGGGTCGTACCATTTGACCACGCCGTCGAGCGACTCAGCCGGACCCGACGACATGTCGCCGCCGCCGCCGCCGTCGCGCGACCGGAAGCCGCCGCGTTCGCCCCCACGTTCCCTGGGCGCCCGCGACGTGGCGGTCGAGGCGTCGAGGTCGAGGACTTGGGTCGCGGCGCGGCCCTTCGGGCCTTGCACCCACTCGAAGGTGATGCTGGCGCCATCGGGTGCCTCGCCGAAGCCCGATCGCTCAAGCACGGCGAGCGGCAGGAATACGTCGCTCGTACCGTCATCCGGAACGATGAACCCGAAGCCCTTGCTGCGATTGAACCATTTGATTTTACCGGACAGCCGCGCGACTTCGCTTGGCGACGACGCAAATGCGTTCATGGATGCACCATCGGAAAATAACCCCCCACATTCCATCCAAGGCCGACGGTTGAGATCCGTCTTTGGACTGGTGAAATGCCCTCACTCTCGAACTGATCTAGTTCGGGGATCGGCACAATACATAAGATTATTTCCCCGCCGGTTTGCTGGCAAATAGTAAATAATTGACGTTTGGCCGTCCGCCGAGCCGCCAAACGCCGCCGCCCGGCGCATAATTCAAGGCCGTGACGGTCCCCGTTTCGAGACCGTTTTTACGAAGCATTTCAGCCACTTCCGAGGGGCGCACAAATTTCGACCAGCGGTGCGTGCCGCGCGGCACCCAGCGCAGTAGGTACTCGGCGCCGACGATCGCAAAGAGGAAGGAGCGAAGCGTGCGGCTGAGTGTCGACAGCGCAAAAGCGCCGCCGGGTGCCATCAACGACGTGGCCGTGGCGACGAACAATTCCGGATCGGCGCTGTGCTCGATCACCTCCAGCGCCAGGACGGCGTCGAAACGCCGCCGCGCCCGCGCCAAGTCCTCGGCGGCGGCCTGTCGGTAGTCGATCGCGAGCCCGGCGTCGGCGGCGTGCGTGCGCGCGATCCGGATCGCCGTCGCGTCCGCGTCGATTCCGGTGACCGCGAAGCCGAGCCGTGCCAGCGGCTCGGCGACAATGCCGCCGCCGCAGCCGATGTCGAGCAGCGTGAGACCCTTGAACGGGCGGGTCGACGTCGGATCGCGACCGAAATGACGCGCCAACTGATCGCGCAGGAAGGTCAGCCGCACCGGATTGAGTCGATGGAGCGGGCGGAACTCGCCGTCCGGGTCCCACCAGGCGCGCGCCACGGCGGCGAAATTGGCGATCTCGCCGGCGTCGACCGTCGACCGTCGGCGCGGTGCGGCAACCGGCCGCCGCCGGCCTGGCCGGCGCGACCGCTGGCGACGAGGTGTGGCGGTCATCGGTGCCCTGCGGGCGGCAGTTGAGGAATCGTGTCGGTTGCGTCCATGTTGCCGTTCCTTCGCCGCCTTGCCCCGGTCTTGCGGGAAAGAGTATGTATACCCGCCCTTTTGCCGGCAACCTCCCAGCCCACGGGCTTTTTCGTCATGGCGCGCATCGTACAGAAATTCGGCGGCACCTCGGTCGCCGGGATCGACCGGATCAAGAATGTCGCCCAGCGCGTCAAGCGCGAGGTTGACGCCGGCAACGAGGTTGCGGTTGTCGTCTCGGCGATGGCCGGCGCGACCAACCAGCTGGTCGACTGGACGAACCAGATCGCGCGCCTGCACGACGCGCGCGAATACGACGTCGTCGTCGCCTCGGGCGAGCAAATCACCGCGGGATTGCTGGCGCTGGCGTTGCAAGATCTCGGTGTCGACGCGCGCTCGTGGCTCGGCTGGCAGATTCCGATTCAGACCGACGGCATGCACGGCCGCGCGCGCATCGCCGAAATCGCGGTCCGGGAGTTGAGCGCCCAACTCGCCCGCGGCCAGGTCGCGGTGGTTGCCGGCTTCCAGGGACTCGGTCCCGATTCGCGGGTGACGACCCTCGGCCGCGGCGGCTCCGATACGTCGGCGGTCGCGCTTGCGGCGGCGCTTGAGGCCGAGCGCTGCGACATCTTTACCGACGTCGACGGCGTCTATACGTCGGACCCGCGCATCGTTGCGAAGGCGCGCAAGCTCGATAGAATAACCTACGAGGAGATGCTGGAATTCGCGTCGCAAGGCGCGAAAGTCCTGCAGACGCGTTCGGTCGAGATGGCGATGAACCATCGCGTGCGCGTGCAAGTGCTGTCGAGCTTCGAGGATACGCCGGGTACATTGGTCGTGGACGAGGACGAGATCTTGGAAAAGCAGGTGGTGAGCGGCATCGCCTATAGCCGCGATGACGCCAAAGTGACGCTGGTCAAGGTGGCCGATCGGCCGGGCGTGGCCGCAGCGATCTTCGGGCCGCTGGCCGAGCACGCGATCAACGTCGACATGATTGTGCAGAACATCTCCGACGATGGGCGCACGACCGATCTGACGTTCACGGTCAGCAAGGCCGATCTCGCGCGCACGGTGAAAGTGCTCGAGGCGCAACGCAAGGCGCTGGCCTATGCCGAGCTCAAGCCCGATCCCAACGTCGTCAAGATCTCGGTCATCGGCGTCGGCATGCGCAGCCACGCCGGCGTCGCGCAGAAGATGTTCTCGACCCTCGCGAACAAGAACATCAACATTCAGGTGATCTCGACTTCGGAGATCAAGGTGAGCGTGTTGGTGGCGGAGGAATACACCGAACTCGCCGTGCGCGCGCTGCACACCGCCTACGGGCTCGACGCCGAATGATCGCCGCCGACCGGGCCCGCGCCACGGATTGGCTCGGCCGGCTGTGGACGCGTGGCTGCCGTTTTCTGGGCACAGAACGCGCCATCATGGGCGGCGCGATGACCTGGGTGTCGGAGCGCAACCTGGTCGCTGCGATCTCGAACGGCGGCGGCTTCGGCGTCATCGCCTGCGGCTCGATGAATCCAACGCAGCTCGATGCCGAGATCGCCGCGACGCAAGCGCTCACGACGAAGCCGTTCGGCGTCAACCTGATCACGCTCCATCCGGCGTTGTTGGATCTGATCGACGTCTGCACGCGCCGTCGCGTCAGCCACGTCGTGCTGGCTGGCGCCTTGCCGCCGGCGCCGGCGGTCGCGCGCGTCAAGCAATCCGGCGCCAAACTGCTGTGCTTCGCGCCGGCGCTGTCGATCGTCAAGAAGCTGGTGCGCATGGGCGCCGACGCCATCGTCATTGAGGGCATGGAGGCCGGCGGCCATATCGGCCCGGTCGCAACCAGCGTGCTGGCGCAGGAAATCCTGCCGCACGTCAACGACGTGCCGGTCTTCGTCGCCGGCGGCATCGGCCACGGCGCGGCGATCGCCTCCTATCTCGAAATGGGCGCGTCGGGCGTGCAACTCGGCACGCGCTTCGTCTGCGCGCATGAATCGATTGCGCATCCGAAATTCAAACGGGCCTTCATCCGTGCGGCGGCGCGCGACGCGGTGCCGTCGGTGCAGCTCGATCCGCGCTTCTCGGTGATTCCGGTGCGCGCGCTGGCCAACGACGGCACCCGCGCCTTCATGGAAAAGCAGCGCGACGTCGTCGAGCGCTTTACCAAAGGCGCCCTGTCGCAAAAGGACGCACAGCTCGAAATCGAGCACTTCTGGGTCGGCGCTTTGCGCCGCGCCGTAATCGACGGCGACATCGAAACCGGCTCGCTGATGGC
>DASYYB010000032.1:0-4818 GCA_035934235.1 Allostellaceae bacterium
GGCGTCGTCACCCGACACGAAGCCCTGACCCGCGCCCAAGAAGCCGGCCTCGATCTGGTCGAGGTCGCACCGCAAGCCAACCCGCCGGTCTGCAAGATCCTCGACTTCGGCAAGTTCAAGTACGAGGAGCAGAAGCGCAAAAGCGAAGCGCGCAAAAAGCAAAAGGTCATCGACGTCAAGGAGATCAAGCTCCGGCCTGGCATCGACGACCACGACTACGACGTCAAGATGCGCCAGATGCTGAAATTCATCGAGGAAGGCGACAAGGTGAAGATCGTCATGCGCTTCCGCGGCCGCGAGATGGCGCACCAGGATCTCGGTATGGTTGTGCTGATGCGCGTCAAAGACGGCCTCGACAAGGTCGCTAAGATCGAACAGTCGCCGCGCACCGAGGGCCGCCAAATGACGATGGTGATGTCGCCCAAATAGCCGTGCGGCCGGCCGCGTCCCGGCCGCTTGCCATTCCAGCCCTCGGACTGTATAAACCGCGCCGAACCGGGCGGCGGGCTTGCGGGCATGCCTTGACCGCCTTTTTCTGCACAACGGACTTTTTCGGAAAGGCAATCAAATGCCCAAGCTCAAGACCAAGTCCGGAGCGAAAAAGCGCTTCGGCCGCACCGCCTCGGGCAAGATCAAGGCGGCCAACGCGCATAAGCGCCATCTCCTCATCAACAAGTCGAAGCGCGGCAAGCGCAACGCCAAGGGCACGGTCACGCTCCAGCCGGGCGACGCCAAGCTGGTGATGACCTACATGCCTTATATGAGGGGCTAGGAGCGCACCATGGCACACGTCAAACGCGGCGTTACCGGTCGCGCTCGTCACAAGAAGGTGCTCGGCCTGGCCAAGGGCTACCGCGGCCGCGCCAAATCGTCGTTCCGCATCGCGATCGAAAAGGTCGAAAAGGGCCTACGCTATGCCTATCGCGATCGCCGGGCGAAGAAGCGCAACTTCCGCGCCCTCTGGATCCAGCGCATCAACGCCGGTGCGCGCGAAGAAGGCCTGACCTATTCGCAGTTCATGAACGGCTTGCGGCTCGCGGGCGTCACGCTCGACCGCAAGATGCTGGCCGACATCGCCATGCGCGAGCCCGCCGCGTTCAAGGCCATCGTTGCCCAGGCGCGCGACGCCCTGCCCAAGGCCTAGGCCTTCGCGCCGGGCCCTGCGTAATATGCCGGAACCGGTCGTCCCGACGGGAAGCGCGGGCCGATCGGTGCTTTCGGCCTGAGGAGCGTGCACGCGGCGATGGAAAGCCTCGACCACATCCGCGACGAGTTGTTGCGCCTGGTGAAAGGCGCGACCAGCCTCGACGGGCTGGAGCAGGTCCGGGTCGGCGCGCTCGGCCGCAAAGGCCGGCTCACTGGCCTGTTGAAGGAGCTTGGCGGCCTCGCGTCCGACGCACGCAAGGTGCGCGGCGCGGCGCTCAATCAGCTCAAGGACGAGATCGAGGCGGCACTCGCCGAAGCGCATGCGCGCCTCAACGATCAGGCGCTCAACGCCCGGCTGACGCAGGAGCGCGTCGATGTGACGCTGCCGGTCGAGGCGGCGACCGCTGGCCGCGTCCATCCGGTGAGCCAGACCATTGACGAGATCGTCGCGATCTTCGGCGCGATGGGTTTCGTCGTTGCCGAAGGTCCGCACATCGAGGACGACTTCCACAACTTCACCGCGCTCAACATTCCGCCCGAGCATCCGGCGCGGCAGGAACAGGACACCTTCTACTTGGCGGCGAAGGCGGCGGACGGCAGTCGCAAGGTGCTGCGCACCCACACCTCGCCGGTGCAGATCCGCACCATGCTGCGGCAAAAGCCGCCGATCCGCATCATCGTGCCCGGCCGCACTTTCCGCTCGGATCACGACGCCACCCATTCGCCGATGTTCCATCAGGTCGAAGGCCTGATCATCGATCGCGCGACGCACATGGGCCATCTCAAGGGCTGCCTGATCGATTTCTGTCGCGCTTATTTCGGCGTGGCCGATCTGCCGGTGCGTTTCCGGCCGAGCTATTTCCCGTTTACCGAGCCGTCGGCCGAGGTCGACATCGGGTGCTCGCGCGAAGGCGGCGGCCTCAAGATCGGCGCCGGCGCCGATTGGCTCGAGATTCTCGGCTGCGGCATGGTCCATCCCAGGGTGCTGCGTAATTGCAACATCGACCCCGACGCGTACCAAGGCTTCGCCTTCGGCATGGGGATCGAGCGCATCGCCATGCTCAAATACGGCATTCCCGATCTGCGCACTTTCTACGACAGCGACCTGCGCTGGCTCCGGCATTACGGGTTCGTGCCGCTCGACGTGCCGACGCTCGCCGGAGGCCTGGCGCGATGAAGACGACGCTCGCCTGGCTCAAGACGCATCTCGCAACCGGCGTCGCGCTCGACGCAATCGTCGGCAAGCTGGCGATGCTCGGTCTTGAGGTCGAAAGCGTCGTCGACCGCAGCAAACCGCTCGCGCCGTTCGTCGTTGCGCGTGTGCTCGAAGCGAAGCCGCATCCCGACGCCGACAAGCTGAAGCTCTGCCTGGTCGATACCGGCAAGGACAAGGTCGAGGTGGTCTGCGGTGCGCCCAACGCGCGCGCCGGCATGCTCGGGGTCTTCGCGCCGCCCGGCGCGGTGATTCCGCGTTCGGGCCAGGCGTTGAAGGCGAGCAAGATCCGCGGCGTCGTGTCGAACGGTATGCTGTGCTCGGGCTACGAGCTCATGCTGTCGGACGATCACGCCGGCATCATTGAATTGCCCGATGGCGCACGCCCGGGCGACAGCTTCGTCACCGTGGCCGGCCTCGACGATCCGGTGATCGACGTCAAGGTGACGCCCAATCGCGCGGATTGCCTGAGCGTTCGCGGCTTGGCGCGCGACTTGGCGGCGGCCGGCCTGGGCACGCTCGCGGCGTTGGACGCGAAGCCAGTCGCCGGCGCCTTCCCGTGCCCGATTGCCGTTCATCTCGCCGGTCCGGACGACAAGGCGTGTCCGCTGTTCCTCGGCCGCGTGGTGCGCGGTCTCAAGAACAAGCCGAGTCCGGCCTGGTTGCAAGAATGGCTGACGTCGATCGGCCTGCGGCCGATCTCGGCGTTGGTCGACATCACCAATTTCATGACCTTCGATCTCGGCCGGCCGCTGCATGTCTTCGATGCCGATAAACTCAAAGGCGATCTCGCCGTGCGCGGCGCGCGCCGGGGCGAAAGCCTCGCCGCGCTCAACGGCAAGACCTATGCGCTCGAGCCCGACATGACGGTGATCGCCGATGCCAACGGCGTGCTCAGCCTCGGCGGCGTGATCGGCGGCGAATCGTCCGGCTGCACCGACGCCACGACCAACGTCTTCATCGAAGCCGCGTTGTTCGATCCCGTGCGAACGGCGGCAACTGGCCGCAAGCTCAATCTGCAAAGCGACGCGCGCTACCGCTTCGAACGCGGGCTCGATCCCGAATTCGTCCGTCCGGGACTCGAAATCGCGACGCGCCTAATCCTCGAATTCTGCGGCGGTACGGCGTCCGAGGTCGGCGTCGCCGGCGCGGTGCCGGCCTGGCGGCGCACCATCCGGTTGCGGCTCGAACGGGTGCGCAGCTTTGGCGGCGTCGAGATCGCCGCCGCCGAACAGCGCCGTATCCTGCAGGCACTCGGCTGCACGGTGCGCGAAGCCGGCGACCATTTCGAGGTCGAGCCGCCGTCATGGCGCGCCGATATCGAAGGCGAAGCCTGTCTGGTCGAGGAAATCCTGCGCATCCACGGCTACGATTCGATTCTGGCGGTCTCGCTGCCGCGCGACGGCGCGGTGCCGCCGCCGACTTTGACGCCGGCGCAACGCCGCGCCGGCATCGTCCGGCGCACGCTGGCGGCGCACGGCCTGGTCGAGGCGGTCAGCTTCTCGTTCCTGGCGCTCAAGGATGCGGCGCTGTTCGGCGGCGGTGCCGCGAACCTGATGCTGCTCAATCCGATCAGTGCCGATCTCGACGCAATGCGGCCGTCGATCCTGCCCAACTTGCTTGCCGCCGCGCGGCGCAACGCCGATCGCGGCATGGCCGATGTGGCGCTGTTCGAACTCGGGCCGCAATATCGCGACGATACCGAAACGGGTCAGGATCTGGTCGCGGCCGGCATCCGTGCCGGCGCCGTCCGGCCGAAGACGTGGGATGAATCCGCGCGCACGGCGAACGCATTCGACGCCAAGGCCGATGCGCTCGTGGCCTTGGCCGCCGCCGGCGTCGCGTCCGACGCGGTGCAGCTCGAGGCGGTGGCGCCGAATTGGTATCATCCCGGCCGTTCCGGCACGCTGCGCCAGGGGCCAAAAGTTCTGGCGACGTTCGGCGAAATCCACCCGGGCGTGCTGCGGTCGATGGCGGTCGAAGGGGCGGTCGCCGGCTTCGAGGTGTTTCTCGATGCCGTGCCCGAGCCGCGGGCGAAAGGCACTGCGCGTCCGTTGCTCAAGCTGTCGCCGTTCCAGCCAGTGAGCCGCGACTTCGCCTTCGTCGTCGACGCCGGCGTGTCGGCGGAAACGCTGCTGCGCGCGGCGCGCGGCGTCGATCGCAAGCTGGTGTCGGAGGTTCGCCTGTTCGATCTCTATCAGGGCAAGGGTCTGCCCGACGGCAAGAAATCGCTGGCGATCAGCGTGACCTTGCAGCCGACCGAAGCGACGCTGACCGATGCCGAGATCGAAGGTTTCTCGGCCAAACTGGTCGCCGCCGTCGAAAAAGCCACCGGCGGTGCGTTACGCAAATAGGTTTTATGACCGATCTCGCATACATCCGTAACTTCGCGATCATCGCCCATATCGACCACGGCAAGTCGACGTTGGCCGACCGGCTGATCGAATTCTGCGGCGGGC
>DASYYB010000052.1:0-36669 GCA_035934235.1 Allostellaceae bacterium
CTGATCTTCGCCAGCGGCGCCGGCGCAGTGTCGCGCTTCGACATGGGTCTGGTGATCTCGTCGGGCATCGCCATCGGCACGCTGTTCACGCTGTTCGTCGTGCCGGCGGTCTACATGCTGGTGGCCGCCGACCACTCCAAGGCGGCCGAGGCCGAAGCCGGCGTCGCGCCCGAGCCCGAAGGCGTCTAGCGCCAAGCCGCTTGAACGTCGGCCGTTAGGTGCGTAACCCTTGGCCGACGCGGAGCCCAGGCCGCCAAGGGGGTTTGATGACGCAAGCGATCGTTGCCGGCCGCGATCCGGCGCAAGGCCGCACCGCTACCATCGTCTACATTCTCTATCTTGTCGGCCTGGTGGTTCAGGTCACGCACCTGGTCGCGGTGATCGTCGCCTATATCTATCGCAACGACGGGCCCGACTGGGTGCGGACGCATTACCGTTTCCAGATTCGTACCTTCTGGATCGGCTTGCTCTACGGCGTGATCGGCGTCGTCACGCTGCATGTCCTGATCGGCGGACTGATCCTGTTCCTGACGCTGATCTGGTTCATCGTCCGCTGCGTCAAGGGCCTGAGATTCGTCGGTCACGCCGAGCCTTACGACAACGTCACCAGTTGGCTCTGGTAACTGCCTGCGCTAGGCGCCGGTTTCGACCGGCGTGTCGCCGGGCAGGCCCCACTCCGACCACGAGCCGTCGTAGACCGCGGGCTCCGGCCAACCGAGTAGAACCATGCCGAAGGCGAGGGCCGAAGCGGTGACGCCTGAACCGCAGGTCGTCGCCGCCGGCCTTGCCGGATCGAGCCCGGCGGCGCGGAACTTGGCGGCGAGCGCCTCGGCCGGCAGCACGGTGCGCGTCGTTTTGTCGATCAGCTGATCCGAAGGCAGCGACAGGCTCCCGGGAATGTGGCCGCCGCGCAGGCCGGCACGCGGCTCGGGCGCTTCGCCGCTAAATCGGCCCGCGCTGCGCGCGTCGATCACCTGTTCCTGTTTCGATTTGAGGTTCGCCAGCATCTGCGCCTTATCGCGCACGCGGCGCTTGTCGAGCTTGGCGTCGAATGTGGCCGGCGGAAATTTCGGCACGTCGGCGGTGACCGCGCGACCTTCGGCCAACCACTTGGGCAGGCCGCCGTTCAGGACCGCGACGTCCTTGTGGCCGAAGACACGCAGCATCCACCACACGCGCGGCGCCGAGGTGAGACCGAAGGCGTCGTAGACCACGATCTTGTGGTCGTTGCCGACGCCGAGTTTGCTCATCGCCGCGGCGAAGGTTGCCGCGTCGGGCAGCATGTGGGGCAGCGGATTGTTCGCGTCGCGGATCGCTTCGATGTCGAAGAAGATCGCGTCGGGAATGTGCTGACGTGCGTAAAGCTCGGGCCCGCTCGGGCTGACGCCAGGCAGCGTGAAGCTGCCGTCGAGGATGCGCAGCTTGGGATCGTTCAAGTGCGCCGCGAGCCACGCCGTCTCGACCAGCGCTTCGGGATGGCCGTAGGAAGCGGCCACTTTATTATTCCTCTGGAATCCAGCTCGGCAGCGGCAGGTTCTTTTCGCGCAGGAACGCCGGATTGAACAGCTTCGACTGATAGCGCGTGCCGTAATCGGCCAGGATGGTGACGATGGTGTGGCCCGGACCGAGTTCCTTCGCCACTTTGACCGCGCCGACGATATTGATGCCGGATGAACCGCCGAGGATCAGGCCTTCGTCGGTGACCAGATCGAACAGCACGGGCAGCATCTCCTCGTCGGTCACCTGGAACCAGCCGTCGAGTGGCGCGCCTTCGAGGTTCTTGGTCATGCGGCCCTGGCCGATGCCTTCGGTAATCGAGCTGCCTTCGGCCTTGAGCTCGTGCTTCGCGTACCACGAGTAGATCGCCGAGCCCATCGGATCGGCGAGATAGATCTTCACCTTGCGGTTGAATTCCTTGAGCGCGATGCCGACGCCGGCGAGCGTGCCACCGGTGCCGACCGAGCAGATGAAGGCGTCGACCTTGCCCTGGGTTTGCTCCCAGATTTCGGGTCCTGTCGTCTCGACGTGCGCGCGGCGGTTGGCGATATTGTCGAACTGATTGGCCCAGATCGCGCCGCGCGGCGACTGCGCCGCCACTTCTTTCGCCAGCGTTTCGGAATGGCGCACATAATTCATCGGATTGGCGTAGGGCACCGCCGGCACCAGCCGCAGATCGGCGCCGCACAGTCGCAGCATGTCCTTCTTTTCCTGGCTCTGCGTCTCCGGCATGACGATGACGCTCTTGTAGCCGAGCGCGTTGCCGACCAACGCCAGGCCGATGCCGGTGTTGCCCGCCGTGCCTTCGACGATGGTGCCGCCGGGCTTCAACAAGCCGCGGGTCTCGGCGTCCTTGACGATATAAAGCGCCGCGCGATCCTTCACCGAGCCGCCGGGATTGAGGAATTCTGCCTTGCCCAAGATCTCGCAGCCGGTCATCTCCGACGCTTTGCGCAGGCGGATCATCGGTGTGTTGCCGATAGTTTCGATGAAGCCGTTGCGGATGGCGGGACTGAGCATGGGGGAGCGGCCGGATCTGTGGAAGCGGTGACTATAGTGAGTCGCCTCTTGCAATCAACCCCGGGGCCTCGCATTCTAGGGCCGTGTTTGGGCGGTCGGCGGGCATCATGGCCTTGGCGATCGTGGTGGCGTTGCTGGCGGGGTGTGCCGGCAATCCGCCGACGCCGACCTACGGTCCGTTTACGCCGCGTAATGGCGCTGGCGCGCCGATCGATCAGAATGGAATTCCGATCATCGGAACGCCTTGGCGGCCGTAAGTAATTGGGGGGATAGTCGTCGGAGTCGGTGCCTAAAATCTTCCATCGGGGGAGGGTAGAACGTTATGTGGCACTGGATTCTCGATCACGTTAACGCCTTCAACGCCATCGGCCTCGCCTGGGGTGTGCCGGTGTTGCTGGTGCTTGTGGCCGCGCGCTTCTTCCGGCCGGGCCACTATCGCGGTACGGCCGAGCTCGTCCCGGTGCGTGCCGAAGAACAACGCGACGAGACCGACCAGCCGCGCTCGGCGGCTTAACCCGGTTCGATCGGTTCAACGGCGCGGCCAGCGCCGGCGCAAACGCGCGCGATTTGCCGCAAGCCAATAGAACGCGAGCAGCGTCGGGCCGTTCTGGATACGGCCGGTGATGGCGAGCTGCATCGCCGTGCGGAAGCTTTTCACCATCACCCGGATATCTTCGTGCTCATCCGGCAGCCCGTGCAGGCCACCGACGCCCCGCGTGTCGACGCGCGCGCAGAATAGATGGAAGGTCTCGGTCGAGCCGCCCGGCGTCGTCATATAGCGTTGCGCCAGGAAGGGCGCTTCGGTCAGCTTGATGCCGGCTTCTTCGTACGCTTCGCGCATGGCGACGGCGCGCGCACTCTCGCGCTTGCGGTCGATGATGCCGGCGACGATCTCGGTCTGCCACGCGGGCGCGCCCGCGAGGTAGGCCGGCAGGCGGAATTGCTCGACCAGCACCAGTGCGTCGCGCTTCGGATCGTACAGCAGGATGCCGACGGTGTTGCCGCGCTCGAACACCTCGCGCGTGACCGGCGCGGTCATGCCGCCGCGATAGAGCGTATGGCGGATGGTGTAGAGATCGAGCCGGAAATGGCCATCATAAACGCGTTTCTTGCGCAAGATGCGGACGCGGGCGGATTTTTTCATGGGCGGCACTCTAGGCGGCGAGACCGCGCTCGTCGAGCAGCCCTGTCCGCGTTCGCGGCTATTTTGGTTCGGGGGTGCTGCTGCCGTTCGGCGCGTTCGGCGGAATCACCGGCATGGCGTTCGGTCCCGCGCTCGGCGGCGGAATGACTCCCTTGTCGCCGGTCGGCGGCGGCGTCACCACGCCGCCCGAGCCGGACAGGTGATCGCTGAGCGAACCGCTATCGTTGCCCGGCGCGATTTGTGCCGGTTGCTGCGGCGGATTGCCGCCGTCGATCGGCGGGCCATATTTGTCGGGTGGTGTCATGTCGGGTGGCCGGCTCGCGCTTTGCGCGAACGCGCCGCTGCTCACGGCGGCCAGGGCAAGTACCGTGGCAATCGCCGCGAACTTGTTGAGCAGGCTGGTTCTCATCGCAAGCCAACGGTCCGGGCGCCCGTCGGTTCCGACGACGGCTGGTGCTGTCCCAAGCGTGTCGGTATGATGCACCCATGACGGCGATTGCCACCAAAGAGCGGCTTCGTTTCATCGATCTCGCTGCGTTCGAGCGCACCGAACTCGAGGCCGATCCGTTTCCCTACCTGATCGCTCCCGGTTTCGTGCCGGCGGCGGTGCGCGCAACACTGTCTGCCGATTATCCGAAGCTCGATCGGCCGGGCAGCTTTCCGGTCGCCGACGTGACGTATGGGCCAGCCTTCCGTGACTTTCTCGCCGAGATCGAGGGACCGGAAATGCGCGACGCATTCGCGCGTAAATTCGACGTCGATCTTGCCGGACGGCCGACGATGGTGACGGTGCGCGGTCAGGCACAGGCGAAGGACGGCCGCATCCACACCGACAGCGCGACCAAGATTATCACGGTGCTGGTCTACATGAACGAGGCATGGGAAGCGCCGGGCGGACGGCTGCGGTTGCTGCGTTCGAACGCAAGCCTTGACGACATGGTCGCTGAAGTACCGCCGGCCGCCGGCACGCTGCTGGCGTTTCTGGTGACGCCGCATTCCTGGCACGGCCATCATCCGACAAGCGGGCCGCGCCGTGTGGTGCAGCTCAACTGGGTCGAAAGCGACAGCGTCGTGCGCCGTGAGCGCTTCCGTCACGGCCTGTCGGCGCGCATCAAGCAGCTGTTGCCGGCGCGCCGCTGAGCGCTGCCGGTGCCGCAACGAAAAGTTGCCGCGGCAGTTATCTCTGGGGGCGGAGTGCCGCCCCGGACGGCTAACGGAGCGCATCATGGACGACAAGAGCCGGATCAGGGAATGGGCTTACCAACTATGGGAAAAAGAAGGCCGGCCGATCGGTCGCGCGCTCGATCACTGGCTTGAGGCCGAGCGCCGCGCGCGTATGGCTGCGCCGACCCAACAGGCGAACGAGGGTGAAGGTAATCGCACGGCGGCGCGTGAATTCAACCGCGAGCAGCAGGCTTTCGCGCAAAGCGGCCCCGTCGAGAAAAAAGCCCGCGAAGCGGAGGCCGCGCTCGCCGGCGGCGAACGCAAGTCGCTGAAGAAAGCGGAACGGACGGGTCGAAGCCGCAGTCGCGGCGAAGATCCGGAGGTGAAGCGTTAGGCGTGCGTTCGTCCGGCGCCGGCGTTAGCGACGGCGCAGGATCGCCGCGGACTGACCCAGCGCACCGGGCTCGCCCCATGGCGCAGCGGTGCCGTCGATGAACGATATTCGCTCGTAGCCCAACTTTTCGCACCACACATCGATCGCGTTGCGTTCGATGAACTGGTTGAGGTGCGGCGCGCCACCGTGCAATTCGGCCGCGGCGGTGTCGGCGAACGTCTTCCAGTGCGCCGGCAGCGCGAATTCGAGGAACGAGAACACCAATGTTCCGCCGGGACGCAGAACGCGATGTATGTCGCGCAGATAGAGGAACGTATCAGTGTGGCGCAGATGGGTGAACACGCTGAACGCGCACATCATGTCGGCCGAGGCGTCCGGCGCCGGAACGCTCAGCGCCTGACTCAAGGCGAAGCGGAAATACGGCGGCGACTTGGTCTTGGCGTAATCGAGCAGCCGCTGGTCGATATCGATGCCGAGATAATCGAGTTTGATCGACAGCTTGCCCAGGACCCAGGCGAGCCGGCCGCTGCCGCAGCCGAAATCGACCAACACCATGCCGTCGCGCAGGCCGGCCCAGTATAGAACCGCGCCTTCGATCGCGCCGAAGCGCTCGAAGTTTCCGCCGACGGCGCGCGACATCGCCTCGTCGACCGGAAACTGCGCCAGCAGGTCGGTGAGCAGCTTCTAGTAATCGCGCACGAAATGGAAATTCGCTGGCGGTGTTGTCGACAAGCGTCGCTCCGTCGATCGCGCTCGGAGGGAAGGGCCCGGCGGCCTATCCCGCGGAGAGCCCGAGGCCGAGCGGGCTAACCGCTCGACCTCTTGGCTTGAAAATGGCTCGGGGGGTCGGGATCGAACCGACGACCGACGGATTAACAGTCCGTTGCTCTACCGCTGAGCTACCCCCGAATAGGGCCGCATCATATACACGCGCCCGGTTAACGAGTCCAAACCCGAACCGCGTGGAGGCCGGAAGCGGAATCGAACCGCTGTACGGGGATTTGCAGTCCCCTGCATAACCACTCTGCCATCCGGCCGGCGCGTCGAGGCCCGACATATAGGCGTTTCGGGCCGCCGGGCGCAATGCCGAGACGACTCTGCGATTGTCGTGCCGCTGCGCTGCGGCTAAAATTGGATTTTCAACACTGTTAGCGGTTGATCTTCATCCACTGCCATGACTCGATTCGATTTCCATGCCGCGCGCCTGGCCATGGTCGACGGCCAGTTGCGCACCAATACCGTCACCGATAACCGCGTGCTCGACGCCTTCGCCGAAGTGCCGCGCGAACGCTTCGTGCCCGAGACGCTGCGCGGCGTCGCCTGCATCGACGAAGACCTGCCGCTCGGCGGCGGACGCTGGCTCATCGAGCCGATGGTGCTGGCGCGTTTACTGCAATTAGCGCAGATCGCATCGACCGACCGCGTGCTGATCATCGGCGACCCGAGCGGTTATACCGCCGCGATCGTCGCACGGCTCGCCGGCCAGGTGACCATGCTCGAATCCGATTCCGCGGCCGCCACCACCGCGCGTCAGCATCTGTCCGGGCTCGGCTGCACCAACGTGCAGGTCGTGCAGGGCGCGCTCGAGCGCGGCCACATGTCCGGCGCGCCCTACAGCGTGATCGTTCTCGCCGGTGCCGCGGCCGCGGTGCCGGAAGCCCTGCGCATGCAACTGGTCGAAGGCGGCCGGCTCGTCGGCGTCATCCGCGAACCCGGCGTGCCGATGGGTGAGGCCGAGGTCATGACTTATATCGATGGTATGCTGGCGCGCCGCCCGGTTTTCGATGCCGGCACGCCCTATATACCGGGCTATCAGCCGACGCCGAACTTCGCGTTCTGAGCACGCGGCGATGCGACGCGGCTTCATCCTCGCGTTGCTTCCGGCGCTGACGTTCGGCGCATTGTCGGCGCGGGCCGAGACGCTGCCGGACGCGCTCGCCGAGGCCTACAACACCAACCCACAATTGCTTGCCGAACGCGCCAATCTGCGCGCCATCGACGAAGGCGTGAACCAGGCGCTGTCCGGCTGGCGACCGACGCTGCAATTCAACGGCGCCATCGGCAAGCAGCAGTTCGAAAACACGCCGAACACCAGCCAGCAGCAGCCCGAGGGTTACAACACGCCGCGGTCGCTCGATTTCAAGCTGATCCAGCCACTTTATCAGGGCGGCCAGACCGTCGCCAAGACGGCCGCGGCCGAAGACACGGTCAGGTCCGAGCGCGCCCATTTGATCGCGGTCGAAGGCAACGTGTTGTTCAGCGTCATCTCGGCTTATCTCGACGTGCTGCGTGACCAGTCCGTGGTCGGTCTCGACCGCAACAACGAGAAGGTGCTGCAAGAAACGCTCGACCAGACCCAGGCGCAATTCCGCTCGGGCCTGGTGACGCGCACCGACGTCGCTCAGGCTGAAGCGCGGCTTCAAGCGGCACATGCGCAGCGGCAGCAGGATGAAGGCACGCTGCAATCCGATCGCGCCAATTACACGCGCTTCGTCGGCCATGCGCCGGAGAATTTGGTGCCGCCGACCTTGCAGCCGCAAATTCCGGCGACACGTGACGAGGCGCTTAGCATTGCAGCGCTCAAGAATCCGAACGTCGTCTCGGCGCTGTTCAGCGAGGATGCGGCGCGCGACCAGGTCGCTGCGACCGAGGCGCAACTGTTGCCGAGCGTCAATCTCGTCGGCGAGGCCAACCGCACCGACGATCCGGTGCAGCTCCAAGGTCACGAAACCACCTTTGGCACGGTGCAGGCGCAGATCAGCGTGCCGCTTTACGAGGCCGGATTGGTCTATTCGCAATCGCGCCAGGCTAAGCAGAAGGTCGGCCAGAGCGAAGGGCTGACCGACGATGCGCGGCGCTTTGCAGTCGAGGGCGCGACGGCCGCCTGGGAGACCATCCAGGCGCAGCGCGCCAACATCGTCTCGCAGCAGGCCGCGATCAAGGCCGATACCGTCGCTTACGAGGGACTCCAGGCGCAACAGCGGGCCGGCCTGCGCACGCTGATCGACGTGCTCAATGCCGAGCAGGAGCTGTTCGCCGACCGCACCAATCTGGTGCGTGCCCAGCACGATCTTGCCGTCGCCGAATTCGACCTCGCCAATCAGGTCGGCCGCGTGACCGCCGCGGACCTCAAGCTGGCGGTGAACCTCTACGACGTGAACCGCTATTACGAAGCGGTGCGGTCGAAGTGGCTCGGGTTCGGCCCGGACCAATAAAGCCGGCGGTCCGGCCAAGTTATCCCCAGGCCGGAACGCATACCTAGCAATTACGGGGGCCTTTCCCTACTATATGTGGGCGCCACCTGGTTGGCGGCGTGTGTTTGGTGGAGGTTGCCATGTCGGATATCCGGCGCCAGGACGAGCCTTCGATGGAGGAAATCCTCGCCTCGATCCGTCGCATCATCGCCGAAGACACCAAGGAAGGCGGCACGCCGAGCACGGCCGCCGAACAGGACATTCTCGAACTGACCGACCGGGTTGAGGCCGACGGTTCGGTCGTGTCGCTCGCGACGCGCATGACGCCCCGCGCCGAAACACGCGAGCCGCCGCCGATCGCGGTTGCACCCTACGAGCCGGCGCCGAAACCGCCGGCGGAGCCAGAGCTGTCCGCCCCGAAGCCTGCGCCGGAGCCGCCATCCGATAGCGTCATCTCGGCCAGCACGGCGGCCGCTTCGATTGCAGCGCTGTCGGAGTTGACGCGCGAGACGGCGCAAGGGACCCCCATGTCGGGTGATCGCGCGCTTGAAGGGGCGACGCGCGAACTGTTGAAGCCGCTGCTCAAGGCGTGGCTCGACACCAACCTGCCGCCGCTCATCGAGCGCATCGTGCGCGAGGAAATCGCGCGGCTGGCGCGCGACGCGCGCGGCGGCTGACGCCGCCCGGCGGCCAACAGGCCCGACACGCGCCTTGCCGTAATCGGTTTGGCCGCCTAAAACGGCGCGATGCTCGACAAAACCTTCAATCCCGGCGCGATCGAACCAGCGACGTACGCGGCGTGGGAAAAATCCGGCGCGTTCGCTTGCAATTCCCACTCGGACAAGCGCCCGTTCTGCATTGCGATGCCGCCGCCCAACGTCACGGGCAGCCTGCATATGGGCCATGCGCTCAATCACACGCTCCAGGATATCCTGACGCGGTTCGAGCGCATGCGCGGCCGCGACGTGTTGTGGCAGCCAGGCACCGACCATGCAGGCATCGCGACGCAGATGGTGGTGGAGCGCAACCTGGCGGCGGAAAAGACCGATCGCCGCGCGCTTGGCCGCGAGAAATTCATCGAGCGCGTCTGGCAATGGAAGGCGGAAAGCGGCGGCACCATCACCCGCCAACTGCGCTCGCTCGGCGCCTCGCCCGATTGGAGCCGCGAACGCTTCACCATGGACGAGGGCTTGAGCGTCGCAGTGCGCAAGGTCTTCGTCAGTCTTCATCGCGAAGGCCTGATCTATCGCGACAAGCGGCTGGTCAACTGGGACCCGAAGCTGCACACCGCCGTGTCCGACCTCGAGGTCGAAAGCCGCGAGACCAAGGGTTCGCTCTGGTACATCAAGTATCCTGTCGTGGGTCGCGACGGTGAATACGTCACCGTCGCAACAACACGCCCCGAGACCATGCTCGGCGACACTGGCGTTGCCGTGAATCCCGAGGACGCGCGCTACAAACACCTGATCGGCAAGCACGTCGCGCTACCGCTGACCGACCGGCATATTCCGATCGTTGCCGACGAGCATGCTGATCCGACCGCCGGCAGCGGCGCGGTCAAGATCACGCCGGCGCACGACTTCAACGACTTCGAGGTCGGCCGCCGGCACAATTTGCCGCCGATCAATATCTTCGACCGGGATGCGAAGCTGAACGACAGCGTGCCCGAGGCCTATCGCGGCATGGACCGTTTTGCCGCGCGCAAGCAGGTGCTCGCCGATCTCGAGGCTGCCGGTCTTCTCGAGAAGACCGAGCCGCACACCTTGATGGTGCCGTACGGCGACCGTTCGGGTGTGGTGATCGAGCCGTGGCTCACCGATCAGTGGTACGTCAACGCCAAGACGCTCGCCAAGGCGGCGATCGAGGCGGTCGAGCGCGGCGCCACTGTGTTCGTGCCGCGCCAATGGGAAAACACCTTCTTTGAATGGATGCGCAACATCCAGCCGTGGTGCATCTCGCGGCAGATCTGGTGGGGCCACCAGATTCCGGCGTGGTACGCGCCCGATGGCAGCGTCTTCGTCGAGGAGACGGAGGAAGCCGCCAAGGCAATGGCACGCGCGCATTACGGCAAAGACGTCGCGTTGAAACGCGACGACGACGTGCTCGACACGTGGTTCTCGTCGGCGTTGTGGCCGTTCTCGACCTTGGGCTGGCCGGCGGAGACGCCCGAGCTTAAGCGCTATTACCCGACCGACGTGTTGGTCACGGGCTTCGACATCATCTTCTTCTGGGTCGCGCGGATGATGATGATGGGTTGCAAGTTCATGGGCGAGGTGCCGTTCAAGACGGTCTACATCCATGCGTTGGTGCGCGACGAGCGCGGCCAGAAGATGTCAAAGTCGAAGGGCAACATCGTCGATCCGCTCGCCATCATCGGCAAATATGGCTGCGACGCATTGCGCTTCACGCTGACGGCGCTCGCGGCGCAAGGCAGGGACGTGAAGCTTGCCGAAAGCCGCATCGAGGGCTACCGCAACTTCGCCACTAAATTGTGGAACGCGGCGCGCTTCGCCGAGATGAACGAGTGCAAACTCGATCCGAAATTCGATCCGACGAAGGCGAAGCTGACGCTTAACAAGTGGATCGCCGGATCGCTGGCGCAGGCAGCGCTGCGCGCAACCGAGGCGCTCGAAGCCTTCGAGTTCAACGCCGTCGCCGAGACGCTTTATCATTTCACCTGGGGTACGTTCTGCGACTGGTACGTCGAATTCGCCAAGCCGCTGCTGACCGGCGCCGACGCCGCCGCCAAGGCGGAAACTCGCGCCATGACAGCATGGGTATTGGCGCGCCTCGTCCATCTGCTGCATCCGATCATGCCCTTCGTCACCGAAGAGCTGTGGAAACATTTCACGGAAGGCAAAGGTGGGCTGCTCATCCAGGGCCAGTGGCCGACGCTCGACGCTGAACTGGTCGACCGCGACGCGTCCGCCGAAATGGACTGGGTCGTGGCGTTGATCGCCCAGATCCGCACGGCGCGCGCCGAGATGAACGTGCCGCCGGCGCAGGAGGTCGCGGCTTATGTCACCGAAGCCGGTGGCGACGAGAAGGCTTGGCTCGCGCGCCACGATGCGCTGATCCGGCGTCTTGCGCGGCTGTCACGCATCCATGCGGTCGATGCCGCGGCGCCGGCCAAGCAGAACACGATCCAGGTGGTCGTCGAAGGCGCGTCGCTGCTGCTCGATTTCGCCGGCGCGATCGATGTCGGCAAGGAACGCGCACGGCTCCAGAAAGAAGTGCAGGGCGTTCGCGCCGAACTCGACAAGATCGCCGCCAAGCTCGGCAACGAGCAGTTCCTGGCCAAAGCCAAGACTGAAGCCGTCGAAGAACAGCGCGAGCGCCAGGCCGAAGCACGCGCCGCGCTGTCGCGCCTCGACGCCGCGCTCGCCCGCATCGGCGGGGCGTAAGAGGGGCCTACGCCGCCAGCGCCTTGGTGATCTCGTCGTTGGTCATTGGCCAGCCGACGGTACGTCCCATCAGGTCGAGCGCGAAGCGGTGCATCTCCGGCCCGTCCATGGTGTCGACCGCGTCGGACGCGATCACCACCTTGAAATCAAGATTGGTGGATTCGAAGGCGCAGCACAGCACGCACGACGTAGTGTTGATGCCGGCCAAGATCAGCGTGCCAACACCCAGCCGGCTCTTGAGCAGAAACAGCAGATCGGTTCCGAGATAGGGGCTATAGCGCTTCTTGCCGCGCACGATATGGTCGCCGTCGCGGAGCAGATCGGGAATGATCTCGGTGCCGCGGCTGCCGACGAGGTTATGGGTGAAGGCGCCCTGGCGCATCTTTGGTCGGTTGTCGCCGGGCTCGCCGCGCCAGAACGGATTGGCCTTGATCTCGTCCGGGTCGCGGTACTCGGTGACGACGTGCACGATCGGTACACGGCGCTGGCGCAGCGCGTCGAACAGCTTGGCGGAGCGTTCGATCACCGGGCCGCAGCGCTCCGCCGGCAAGGGAAGGGTCGCCACCGCCGGATCGAGATGGCCGCGATGCATGTCGATGGTGACGCAGGCCGTCGTCTTGGGATCGATGCGGATCATGCCCAGCCTCCCGTGCCGTCGCCGCCTGTTGGTACCGCGGACGCTGGCGGAATGCTATCCTCGGTGTTCTGGTCAGCATAAACAGGGAGGGACCGATGGCGAAATATCTCGCACGTGCCTCGTACAATGCTGAAGGCGTCAGGGGCCTGATCAAGGACAAGGCGTCGGGCCGGCGCGCTTCGGTAGCAAAGCTAGCCGAATCGCTTGGCGGCAAGCTCGAAAGTTTCTATCTCGCGTTCGGCAGCGATGACATCGTTTCAATCGTCGAGCTGCCCGACAACGGCGCCGCGGCCGCATTCTCGCTCGCGGTCAACGCCGCGGGTTTGGCGCAACTCAGCATGACACCGCTCATGACAGTCGAAGAGGCCGATATCGCGATGACCAAGCACGGCAATTACCGGCCGCCGGGCAAGTAACGTTCGGCGGAGCGCTACAGGAACTTCGTCGGCCAAATGACGGTGCGCCACATGTGCGCAACCGGGCTGTTGTCGAAGCCCAGGCCCTCATCCGGCTGCTTGAAATTGCGGCCGAGGATGTCGGCGAAGTCGTCGAAGCTCACCGTGGCGTTGGCGTCGAAGGAATAGACGTCGTAGACCGTGATCAGGCGCGCGGTCATGTACCATTTGTGCTGGCGCGCGCGGCGGTAGGCCTCTTCGACATAAGGCTCCGGCTTGTAATCGGCGCCGAACAGCCGGACGTACATCTCGGGATAGGTGTAGCCGACGCTTTCGTCCGGAAAGAAGCGCAACGCCTGATGCGCGCGGATCGCCCACGACACTTCTTCGTCGACATAGGGCTCGACCAGCTGCGCGCCCCAATAGCCGTGATCGGCGCGGATAAATCCCAGGATGGCGATGTCGTGCAGTAGACAGGCGGTGACGACCTTCTCGCTCATGCCGGCCTTGTGTGCGTGCGTCGCGCTTTGCAACAGGTGATGCGCCGGCGCAAAACGCAGCCGGAAGAAATCCATCAGCGTCGGCTTCGCCGGCATTTTCTTGAGCCGCGGATCGTCGCCCATCAGCACGTGCTGTTCCAGTGCCAGGGTCTTGAAGCGCATCGGCACCGGCTCGGTCGGATCGCGGTCGCCCGATGTGAACAGAACCGAGCGATCAACCAGCCGTTCGAGTTCGGCGATCTGCCGGTGCTCGAGTTCGTCGGCACGCTGCGACAAGGTTGGGGCGGGGCGTCCTTCCATGCGCGCGATCTTGGCGCGCACGCACGGCGATGGCAAGATCACGCCATGAGCAAGGCTTTTACCAAGGAACCCGACGCCGCCGCGGACGATGTCGAGTTCGACAGCGGTCCGGCGCTGCCGGCCGGCGCCAAGAACTACATCACGGCGACAGGCCATCGCCGCTTGCAGGACGAGCTGAAGGCGCTGATCAAGGTCGAGCGGCCGAAGGTGGTCGAAACGGTGGCGTGGGCTGCCGGCAACGGCGATCGCTCAGAGAACGGCGACTACATTTATGGCAAGAAGCGGCTGCGCGAGATCGACAGCCGCATCCGTTTCCTGACCAAGCGGCTGGAGATCGCCGAGATCGTCAATCCGGTGGCGCAGACCAACCGTGATCAGGTGTTCTTCGGCGCCACCGTCACCTACGCGACGTCTGACGACAAAGAGCACACGATCACCATCGTCGGCATCGACGAAGCCGATGCCGACCGCGGCCAGGTGAGCTGGATCGCGCCGGTTGCGCGCGCGCTGTTGAAGGCGCGGGTCGGCGATGTCGTCGAGCTCAAAGGCCCGCGCGGCGTCGAAGCGCTCGAAGTCGTCGCCATCGTCTATCCCGCGAAACCCTAGTCAAACCGACCCGGCGCTTTGTAAGGTGCGGCGTCCGGTCCGCAGGAGAGCCGTTATGCCCGATGGAATGAGCAAGAAGCCGTTCGACAAGTCGAAGCTGCCGAGCCGGCACATCACCGTCGGTCCGGCGCGCGCGCCGCATCGCTCGATGTTCTACGCCATGGGCGTCACCGAGGAGCAGCTCGCGCAGCCCATCGTCGGCGTGTGCACGACCTGGAACGAAGCGGCGCCGTGCAACATCGCGCTGTCGCGTCAGGCGCAGGCGGCAAAGAAGGGCGTCGCCGCCGCCGGCGGCACGCCGCGCGAGTTCACGACGATCACGGTCACCGACGGCATCGCCATGGGCCATGCCGGCATGAAGGCGTCGCTGGTGTCGCGCGAAGTGATCGCCGACAGCGTCGAGCTCACCATGCGCGGCCATTCCTACGACGCCTTGGTGGGGCTCGCCGGTTGCGACAAAACGCTGCCGGGCCTGATGATGGCGATGCTGCGGCTCAACGTCCCCGCCGTGTTCATGTACGGCGGCTCGATCCTGCCGGGACGCTTCCAAGGCCGCGACGTCACCATCGTCGATGTCTTCGAGGGCGTCGGCATGCACAACGCCGGCAAGATGACCGACGAAGAGCTGCATGAGCTCGAATGCAATGCGTGTCCATCGGCCGGTTCCTGCGGCGGCCAGTTCACCGCCAATACGATGGCGTGCGTCTCCGAAGCGCTCGGCCTAGCGCTCCCGGGTTCCGCCGGCACGCCCGCGCCTTATGATTCACGTGATCAGTACGCCGAGGCGTCGGGCGAGACGGTGATGGAGCTCATCCGTAAGCGCATCCGGCCGCGCGATATCGTCACCCGCAAGTCGCTCGAGAATGCGGCGATGGTTGTCGCGGCGTCGGGCGGCTCGACCAACGCGGCGTTGCACTTGCCGGCCATCGCCAACGAAGCGGGCATCGATTTCGACATCCACGCCGTCGGTAAGATCTTCAAGAAGACGCCTTATATCGGCGACTTCAAGCCAGGCGGCAAATACGTCATGCAGGATCTGCATCGTGTCGGCGGCGTGCCGGTATTGTTGAAGGCGTTGCTCGATGGCGGCTATCTGCACGGCAACTGCCTGACCGTGACCGGTAAGACCATGGCCGAGAACTTGAAGGGCGTGGTTGTCCCGAAGAATCAGGATGTCATCCGCTCGACCAAGAAGCCATTGGCCAAGACCGGCGGCCTCATCGTGCTCAAAGGCAACCTCGCGCCGCAAGGATCCATCTGCAAGGTCGCCGGCATGCAGGGCATCGAGCTTAAGTTCCGCGGTCCGGCGCGCTGCTTCGACCGCGAGGAGGATTGCTTCGCCTTCGTCGAAGCGAAGAAATACAAGAAGGGCGACGTGTTGGTGATCCGTTACGAAGGGCCGCGCGGCGGTCCCGGCATGCGCGAGATGCTGTCGACGACGGCGGCGCTTTACGGCCAGGGTGCCGGCAAGGACGTTGCGCTGATCACCGACGGTCGTTTCTCGGGCGGCACCCGCGGCTTCTGCATCGGCCATGTCGGTCCCGAAGCTGCCGTCGGCGGTCCGATCGGCCTGCTCAAGGACGGCGATATCGTCGAGATCGACGCGGCCAAGGGCACGCTCAACGTCAAGCTGAGCGCCGCCGAGCTCGCGCGCCGCCGCAAGGCGTGGAAGCCGAGGAAGGCCGAGTTTCAGTCGGGCGCGATCTGGCGCTATGCGCAGACCGTCGGCGACGCCGAAAAGGGCGCCGTCGCTCATCCGGGGGCCCGGGCCGAAACCTACTGTTACGCGGACGTGTAACCGCTGCCGCGGCACGAATGACGGCCGCGCTGCGGCGGCGGAAGGATGGTTTGCCCGGCGTTAACCATTCCTCGGCATCCTGAACGGGACCCATGCCTGACGCCGACGCGCCCCGAATTCCCGTCCAGACCCGGCCGGCCGACGCCGTAAATCCGGCGCTGATCGCCGGCGTGGCGATCTATTTCGTCGCCTTCGCGCTGCGGCTGCTGCCGGTGTTTGTTTTTCCGGCAATCAACTTTCCGGATGAGATCTTTCAGACGGTCGAGCCGGCGCACCGCCTGATTTACGGCACCGGCCTGGTGCCGTGGGAATTTCTCTACGGCACGCGCTCGTGGGTGTTGCCGGGGTTCATCGCCGGCGTGATGCGCGCCGCGCAAGTCTTCGGCGACGGACCGGCGGTCTATTTGCCGGCAATCGGCACGGTGTTTGCGGCGCTTGGCGCCGGCAGCGCGCTATGCGCCTTTCTTTGGGGCCGACGGCTGTATGGATTGTGGGGCGGCATCGTCGCTGGCGTGCTGACGGCATGTTGGACCGACGCCGTCTATTTCGGTCCGCGGACGCTGAGCGAGACGGTGGCCGCACATGTGCTGATCATTGGCCTCTATCTCGCGGCACCGGGTTACGCGGTGCAGGCGCGCGGCCGGTTGGCGACCGCCGGTTTCCTGCTCGGCTTGGCGGCGTTGCTGCGCATCCAGATCGCGCCCGCCGTCGCGTTCGTGGCGCTGTGGCCGTGGCGTAATGCGACGCCATTGCCGCTACGCGTCTGGCCGCTGATCGCCGGCGGCGCGGCCGCCCTGGTATTGTTCGGCGCGGTCGACGCGGCGACCTGGGGGTGGCCGCTTGAGTCGCTGTGGCGCAACGTCGAGATCAATCTGTTTGATCGCGTGAGTTCGGATTTCGGCGTGATGCCGTGGTACGCGTATGTGGATATCGTCTTTCACTACTGGGGCGCGCTCGCGATCGCGCTTCTGGTTCTGGCGCGGCTCGGCGCGCTGCGTCTGCCGCAAGTCGCGGTGTTGGCGCTGATCGTCGTGATGGTGCATTCGGCGGTCGGCCACAAGGAATTCCGCTTCATCTATCCGGCGTTGCTGCTGACGGTCATCGCGGCTGGGCTCGGTCTGGCGCAGATCGTGGAGTGGATCGCCGACGGTTTCGCGCTGCGCGGCATGTCGGCCGCCGCCGCGCTGCGTACCGCCGCGATGCCGGTGCTGCTGCTTGCGGTGTTGACGCCGGCGGCTTTGGCCTTCACGCCGCAATATCGTGAGTTATGGACGCGCGAGGCCGACGTGGTCCGCGCCGATGGCGTCGTTGCGAAATTGGCCAACGTCTGCGGGGTCGAGCTTTACGGCGTGCCGTGGTTCCTGTCGGGCGGCTACAGCCTCATCCATCAGAACGCGCCGCTGTACTGGATCGATGATGTCACCGGCTTCGCGGCGCACCACGACGCCTTCAACACGGTGGTCGCGTCGCGTGCCTTGCCGGCGAATTCGGGTTTCACGCCCGTGCGTTGCATGCACGACGTTTGTGTCGCGCAGCGCCCGGGCCCGTGCGCGCCGTTGCCGATGGCGCCCTTGGACCAGCCGCCCGGACTCGAGAAAGTCGCGCCGTTGACGCACTGAAAATCGCTGGACGCGTGCGGCCGCACGCGGCTAGGTAGGCGGATGAAATCCCGCACGCTGCGCCGCGCCGACGAGTTGGTTGGCGCCGGACTCTTGCCGGCGCACCGCCGCCGCGACGTCGAGCGTGTCGCCCGCCGCTTCGCGGTCGCGCTCACGCCGCATGTCGTCGAGATGATTGAAAGCGGCGGTACGCCGATCGCACGACAGTTTTTGCCTTCGGCAAAGGAATTACGCACGACCCCGGAGGAACGCGCCGATCCGATCGGCGACGATCGGTTCGCGCCGCTCAAGGGTATCGTTCACCGCTATCCCGACCGCGTGCTGTTGAAGCCGCTGCTGGTTTGTCCGGTCTACTGCCGCTTCTGCTTCCGGCGCGAAGCGGTGGGGAAGGGCGGTGCGCTCACTACGCGCGAGTTTGCGGCCGCGCTCGGCTATATCCGCCGAAATCCGGCGATCTGGGAAGTGATCGTCACCGGTGGCGATCCGTTCTTGCTGTCGGCGCGCCGATTGAAGGAGATCGTGCGCGCGCTCGACGCCATTCCGCACGTGCAGGTGATTCGTTTCCACACGCGGGTGCCGATCGTGGAGCCCAGTCGCGTGACGGCGGCGCTGGTCGCTGCGCTCGCAACCGAAAAAGCAGTTTACGTCGCAATCCATGCCAACCATCCGCGCGAATTGACCGCCGCGGCGCGCACCGCTTGTGTCCGGCTCGGCAAGGCCGGCATTCCGTTGCTTGGCCAAAGCGTGCTGCTCAAAGGCATCAACGACGATGCGGCGACGCTCGAAGCCTTGTTTCGCGGCCTCGTCGCCATGCGGGTGAAACCCTATTACCTGCATCATGCCGACCTGGCGCGCGGAACGGCGCATTTCCGAACCACGCTGACGGCTGGCCGCGAATTGATGCGGACGCTGCGCGGCCGGGTTTCGGGCCTGTGCCAGCCGAGTTATGTCGTCGATTTGCCGGGTGGCCATGGCAAGGTGCCGGTCGGCCCGTGTTATGCGCAGGCACTGGATGACGACTCATGGTTAATCGAAGATGCGGCCGGCAAGCGACACCGTTACCCCACCGCCACACCTTAGAAATGGATTCCCGGTGGCCAGAAATAAGTTATAAACCCAATAGGTTACCGCTGTAGATTCGGGTGTTTGGCAGGGTGCTCCCGTTGAATGGCGGTGGATGGGGCTATAGAATTATCCAAGTCTTCGTGCCCGCACGGTCAGGTCGTCATGGTTCGCTTTGTTAAAGGATTTGCGTGCGCCGTCGTTACGGTCGCCGCGGTGGTGGCCGCGCTGCCGGCGTTCGCGTTCGAGTCGAACTCGTTGGTTCGTGGCGGCGCGCCGATGCCGGACTTCCAGCTCAATCTGCCGAATCTGACGCTGCCGACCGGTAATGACGGCAATTTTGAGATCGCGTTGACCACGCCCGGCAGCAAGAGCCCGTTCAGCTTCATTTTCTCGCCGCGGCCGGAAGCGGCGTTTGAGCTGGATCCGGCCAGCAACACGGCACGCAACGTCGCCGGCCTGTCGTGGAATCTGTTCGATCAAGACCATTTCCACGGCGGTTTCGGCCTGTCCGGCAGCGTCATGAGTCCGGGCACCGATCCGATGCATGCGGCGCTGGCGGGCGGCGCGCCGGCCGCGATCCGGGGAACCCTGAGCCTTGGTTACGATCTCGGCGTCAATCAAAGCGTGATGCTGTCCTTCGACCACACGCGTACGCCGGATTTCAGTACGCTGCACGGCGAGTTCGGCGAGAACCTCCGTCTAGGTTACGGCGTCAAATTCTGATCCGCGCCGCGCGCGCGATTGATTTCCCGCAACGTAATCGCTAACGCCGTCGCGTCGCCGACGGCGTTTATGCTTAATCGCGCATGCGGGTTGCGCGCAAAATCTAGCTTTGCTCTGTCGGAAATTTCATTAACTATAGATTCTTGCTTGTTAATAATACATTCTATTTGTCTTAAATTTTTGTCGCGATTATTTTGCCTTCAACAATAAAAAAGTTTCACCCGAACCCGAAGGTGCTGACATGAACCGGATTATCCGCGCATCTGCGCGTGCCTCTTTGCTTGCCGCCGCGTTGACTTTCGCCGCGGCGCTGCCCGCCTTTGCCACCATCGTCACGGCAACCGGGACCTATTCCAACGATGCCGATCCCAACAACCTGGCGACCGGCTTCCCGAGCGGGCCGTTCAGCCTGACCAGTGGCGCAACGACCTATAGCTTCGTTGATTTCTTCCCGAATCAAACGTTCAGCCTGAACAACATCACTGGCTTGAGCGCCAACTTCACCGACATAGCCGGCGGAGCGGACGGTGGCGCGCCGCGGTTCGTCGTCGGCCTGGCCAATGGCAATTTCTACAGCGTCTATCTCGGCCCGCCGTCGAGCTTCAACCAGAGCAGCCCGTCGGCCTTCACCACGGCGTTCAGCGGCTTGAATCTCGTCAACGCTACCAACGACACTGGCTTCAAGAACACCGGCACCTATCAGACCTTTGCCTCGTTCCAGGCCGGCGCTGATGGCTCGCAGATCGTCACCGACGTCGGGTTCGTCCTTGATGGCGGCTGGGCGGCCAACGGACCGCAGGCGCTGACCCTCAACTCGCTCAGCGTGCAGTTCCTGGCGGCTCCCGAGCCGGCAACCTGGACGATGATGGCGGCAGCGCTCGGCTTGCTCGGCTTCTTGGTCGCTCGCCGCCGGCGTAGTTCCGCCGGGGCGATCGCCGCCTAGTTTCGAACGCTCTGGATCTCGACTCTCGAAGCGCCGCGCCCTGTCAGGGCGCGGCGATTTCGCACCAGATCGGCGTGTGATCCGACGGCTTGTCGCGCGACCGCGGCGACTTGTCGATGTCGCACTGGCGTAACCGGTCGGTCGCCTGCGGCGACAGCAGGATGTGATCGATACGCAAGCCGTGATCGGTCTCGAACCGGCGCTGCATGTAATCCCAATAGGTATAACGCTGACCTTCCGCGTGCAGCGTGCGGAACGCGTCGACGATGCCGAGATTGAGCAGGGCGCGGAACTGCGTCCGCGATTCAGGTCGGCAGAGCGCGTCGTCCTTCCAGCCCGCCGGATCGTAGACGTCGTCGTCGGTCGGCGCGACGTTGAAATCGCCGGCGAGTGCGAATGGCAGCTCGCGGTCGAGCAGGCTCTGCGCATGCACCCTGAGACGTTTCATCCAGGCGAGCTTATAGTCAAACTTGTCGCCGGGCGCCGGATTGCCGTTGGGCAGATAGACCGAGGCGACGCGCAGGTCGCCGATCGTCGCTTCGATGTAACGCGCCTGTTCGTCTTTGCCGTCGCCCGGTAGCGTGGCCACCACGTCGGTCGCTGGCACGCGCGAAAGGATGGCGACGCCGTTATAGGTCTTCTGACCGGCGACGACCGCGTCGTAGCCGAGGCTCTTGATCTCGAGCCGCGGAAAATCCGCCTCGATGCATTTGAGCTCTTGCAGGCAGACGATGTCGGGCTGCGCCGCTTTCAACCAATCGAGCAGATGGCCGAGCCGCGCCTTGACCGAGTTGACGTTCCAGGACGCGAGCTTGATCAAGCGGACGGGGACTCAACCAACCGAGAATGAATTGCCGCAGCCGCACGACGACGCAGCGTTCGGGTTCTTCACCTGGAACGACGCGCCCATCATGTCCTCGACGAAATCGACCTCGGCGCCTTTGACGAGGTCGAGCGAAGTCTCGTCGACCACCAGCGTGACGCCGTCGCGCTCGAAGGTGCGATCGTCGGGTTGAAGCGTCTCATCGAAGCTGAAGCCGTATTGGAAGCCCGAACAGCCGCCGCCCGACACCGCCAGACGCAGGAACGCCTGCGGCAGGTTTTCCTGCGCCTTGAGTTCCTTGACGCGCTTGGCGGCACTTGCCGTCAGGTTGACGCTGCGGTCTTTTTCGAGGGTATCGGCCATGTCCGGATACTCCGTGTCGCCTTTATGTGGGGAGGGCCGTGCGTTTGTCAAACCGGCGCCGGATGGCGGCGATCACCGCTGTGCGGATGCGCATTAAAGCGCGGCAAGGGCGCCACAAGAGATTGCATCGACTCGACGCGAAGGATAGCTTCGCGCCATGACGCTTGCGCTTGCTCCTTACGCCTCCGCACCGGAGAGGAGTCGCGGGCGGTTGCATCGCGAACCGGAAAGTCCGAGCCGCACGCCATTTCAGCGCGACCGCGACCGCATCATCCACTCCGCCGCGTTCCGCCGCCTGCAATACAAGACCCAGGTCTTCGTCTATCACGAAGGCGACCATTATCGCACCCGGCTGACCCACAGCCTCGAAGTGGCGCAGATCGCGCGCAGCCTCGCGCGGGCGCTTGGATTGAACGAGGATCTCGCCGAGGCGCTGGCGCTGGCGCACGATCTCGGTCACACACCTTTCGGGCATGCCGGCGAGGAAGCGCTCGATGCGGCGATGAAAGATTATGGCGGCTTCTCGCATAACGATCAGACGCTGCGCATTCTCACCTCGCTCGAACGCCGCTACGCCGATTTCGACGGCCTCAATCTGACGTGGGAGACGCTCGAAGGCACGGTCAAGCACAACGGTCCGGTGAAACCGCCGCTGTCCGAGACCATCGCCGCCTATAACGCGCAGCACGATCTGGAACTCGCGACGTGGCCGTCGGCAGAGGCGCAGATCGCCGCGCTGAGCGACGACATCGCTTACGACAATCACGACATCGATGACGGTTTCCGCGCCGGCCTGTTCACGCTCGATGATTTGCGCGACGTGCCGTTGATCGGCGAGGCGCTGGCCGAAGTCCGCAAGTCCAACCGCGTGATCGACGACAGCCGCGCCATCCATGAGGCGGTGCGCCGCCTGATCGACCGCATGGTGACTGACGTCGTCGCCGAGACTAAGCGGCGTGTGGCGCAGGCCGGGATCGCGTCTGCCGACGCGGTGCGCACGTCCAATGCGCCGGTGGTGGCGTTCTCCGACGCGGTGCGTGAGCGCGAAAAGGGCCTGCGCGCGTTTCTGTTCGAACGGATGTACCGCCATTATCGCGTCAACCGCATGTCGTCGAAGGCGCGTCGCGTCGTCGCCGATCTGTTCGGCATCTTCAACCGCGAGCCGGACTTGCTGCCAAGCGAATGGCGCGACGAGGCGACGAAGCGCGACGCCAAGAGTCGCGCACGCCTGATCGCCGATTACATCGCCGGCATGACCGACCGGTTCGCCCTCGACGAGCACCGCAGGCTGTTCGATTACGACGCCACGCCGTGATGAATCTGTTTTCGTATTTCCACGACAAGATCGCGGCCGAGATCGCGGCGCTCGGCTTTACGCTCGATACCAGCCGCATGTCGGTCGAGCCGCCCCGCGACCCAGCGCACGGCGACGTCTCGGCCAACGCTGCCATGGTGCTGGCCAAGGGCGCCGGCATGAAGCCGCGTGATTTCGCCGAAAAACTCCGGCCGCGGCTCGCCAAGCTCGATCATGTCACCGCTGCCGAGGTGGCTGGCCCCGGCTTCATCAATCTGCGCCTCGACAATGCGTTCTGGTACGCGCGGCTCGCCGAGATCCTGCGCGCCGGTCCCGCCTATGGCGATAGCACGGCGGGGCAGGGACGCACCGTCAACGTCGAATATGTGTCGGCCAATCCGACCGGGCCGATGCATGTCGGCCATGGGCGCGGCGCGGTGGTCGGCGACGCACTCGCCGCGCTGCTGCACAAGACCGGTCACGCGGTGATCCGCGAATATTACGTCAACGACGCTGGCGCCCAGGTCGATGCGGTGGCGCGCTCTGTTCATCTGCGCTATCGCGAGGCGCTTGGGGAAAAGGTCGGCGAGATTCCCGATGGCCTCTATCTCGGCGAATACCTCATCGAAACCGGCGCGACGCTGGCGCAACGCGATGGCAAGAAATGGCTTGGCAAACCCGAGAGCGAATGGCTGGCGCCGGTGCGCGACTTCGCTATCGAGGAGATGCTGACGCTGATCCGCGGCGACCTCGAACGGCTTGGCATCGAGTTCGATGTCTTCGCGTCGGAGCGCAAGCTGGTGAAGGCTGGCGCCATAGAGCAGGCGATCGCCGAACTCGAAAAACAGGGCCTGATCTATGTCGGCACGCTCGAGCCGCCCAAGGGCATGCTGCCTGACGATTGGGAGCCGCGGCCGCAGACGCTGTTCCGCTCGACCGCATTCGGCGACGACGTCGACCGGCCGATCAAGAAAGCCGACGGGTCGTGGACCTATTTCGCCGCCGACATCGCCTACCACTGGGACAAGGTCAAACGCGGCTTCGCCGATATGATCGACGTGTGGGGCGCCGACCACGGCGGCTACGTCAAGCGCATGCAGGCGGTGGTCAAGGCGCTGACCCAAGGCAAAGCGGCGCTCGACGTCAAATTGTGTCAGCTGGTCAATCTGTCGGATGGCGGTCAGCCGGTGCGGATGTCGAAGCGCGCCGGCAATTTCGTCACCTTGCGCGACGTGATCGAGCGCGTCGGCAAGGATGTCGTCCGTTTCGTGATGCTAACTCGGCGCAACGATCAGACGCTCGATTTCGATTTCGCCAAGGTGGTCGAGCAGTCGAAGGACAATCCGGTGTTCTACGTGCAGTACGCTCACGCCCGTGCGCGGTCGGTCATGCGCCTGGCGGCGCAGCACTTCGGCGCGGACGAATTAACGCCGGCGATGCTGGCCGGCGGGCCGCTGACTCAACTTGCGGACACGGATGAGATCGCGCTCGTGCGGCTGCTGGCGCAATGGCCGCGCACCGTCGAAGGCGCGGCGCAGATGCACGAGCCGCATCGCATCGCCTTTTATTTGCAGGAAGTCGCGGCGTCGTTCCACGCCTTGTGGAACAAGGGCAACACCGATTCCGGTCTGCGCTTCGTCGTCGAGAGCCAGCGCGACCTGACGCGCGCGCGTCTGGCGCTGGTCCAGGCCGTCGCCTTCGTCATCGCTTCTGGCCTCAAGGTGATCGGCGTGACGCCGGCCGAGGAGTTGCGCTGATGACGCTCGGCATCGATCCCGAAGATCGCATTCCCGGTGCGTCCGCACGTCCGCCGTCGAAATGGCCGCGGCATTTCGGCGCGTCGGTGCGTATCGGCGTCGTGCTGGTCGTGGTCGGCGCCGCTGCCGCGTCGGGTTGGCCTTATATCAAGGAGCATTTCCTGACGCCGAGCCCGCCGTCGGGTCCGCTGCCGGTGATCGGTCCCGGCGACGAGCCGATCAAGGAAGCGCCGAAACAGCCCGGCGGCATGCAGGTGCCGGATCAGGACAAGATCATTCTCAACGGGCCAGCGGCGCAGCCAAAGGTCGAGCAAATCCTGCCACCGCCGCCGGCACCGCTGCCGGCGCCGACGCCGGCAACGCCGCCCGCCGTCGCGCAGACGCCACCGTCGCCGGCGGCTCCATCGGTCGCGATAACCGCACCGCCGCCATCTGTTGCGCCGGGCACCCCACCGCCTGCTCACGCCGACGCGTCATCGCCGGCGCCCCAGCCGCCACTGCAAGCGGTACCGGCCGTATCGCCGCCGCCACCGCCACCACCGCCGCCCGCGCGGCCGGCGAGCATTGCCGCCGCCAATCCGCCGGCGAATTCCGCGCCCGCCGCGACGGTTTCCGGCGAGCATGTGCCGCAGGGACTGGCGGGGCACGGTTGGTTTATCCAGCTCGGCGCCGTCGGCTCCACTTCAGCCGCGCAAGCCGAATGGACGCGCTTGAAGCGCACGCAGGCCGATTTGCTCGCGTCGCTGTCGGCCAATGCGGTGCGTGTCGAACGCGGCGGTGGCGTGATCTATCGCATCGAGGCCGGACCGCTCGCCGACGGCGGCGCCGCATCGCAGCTGTGCCGGTCGCTCCAGCAACGTCATGTCGCCTGCATCGTCCTCCGCCCGTGAGCCGCGCGCGGCGATCTTCGGCTGCGCCGGACTGACGCTGTCGAATTCGGAGCGCGAATTCTTTCGCGCGGTCAATCCGCTCGGCTTCATCTTGTTCCAGCGCAATTGCGCCGATCCCGATCAGGTGCACGCGCTGGTCGCGGCGCTGCGCGATTGCGTCGGCACGGAAGATGCGCCGGTGTTGATCGACCAGGAAGGCGGTCGCGTCGCGCGTCTCAAGCCGCCGCATTGGCGGAATTATCCCGCCGCGGCGACCTTGGCCGCCGCGCCGCGCGAGGCGAGTTTCCTGGCGGCGCGTCTCATCGCGGACGATTTATCGATGCTGGGCATTACGGTCGATTGCGCGCCGGTGCTCGATTTGGTTGTCGCCGATGCCGACCCGATCGTCGGCGACCGCGCCTATGGCGCCGCACCGGCGGCGGTCGCGGATTTCGGGCGGGCTGCCTGCGAGGGATTGCTGGCCGGTGGCGTGCTGCCGGTCATCAAGCATATTCCGGGACACGGCCGCGCGACGGTCGACAGCCACAAGGCGCTGCCGGTGGTTACGGCCGCGGCGTCCGAGCTTGTCGAGAGCGATTTCGCGCCCTTTCGCGCGCTCAACGACATGCCGTGGGCGATGACCGCCCATATCGTCTATCAGGCGCTTGATCCCGACCGTCCCGCGACCCTGTCGCGGCGGCTGATTGACGAGACGATTAGGGCTAGCATTGGCTTCGACGGCGTGCTGATTTCTGACGATCTTTCGATGGCGGCGCTTCCCGGAACCTTGGCGGATCGGGCGAAAGGTGCGCTCGAGGCGGGATGCGACGTGGTTCTGCATTGCAACGGTGACCCGGTGGAAATGACGGCAATCGCGGGCTCGATCGGGCCTTTGACCCCGGCGGCGCACCGCCGGCTGGCGCGCGGCGAGGCGCGGCGGCGGGCGGCCGATCAAGGTGCCACCGCGTTCGATCGCACCGCCGCCGCCGCCCGACTCGATGCCTTGCTGGGGGGCCGCGCATGATCTCGCCGCAGATGGCCGGCTTGCTGCGCGAGATATCGGTGCTCGCGCTGCCGGCGATTTTCGCCATTACGCTGCACGAGGCGGCGCACGGCTATGTCGCGCTGCGTTGCGGCGACGACACCGCGCTGCGCATGGGCCGCGTCACGTTCAATCCGCTGCGGCACATCGATCTGTTCGGTACCGTCCTCATGCCGGTGCTGCTGTTCTTTCTGACGCACGGCCAATTCCTGTTCGGCTATGCCAAGCCGGTTCCGGTCAATTTCAACCGGCTTAACCGGCCGCGCCGCGACATGGTATGGGTCGCGCTTGCCGGGCCGGTGGTGAATGTTCTGCTGGCGATCGTCTCGGCGCTGCTGTTCTGGTTCGCGCCGCATCTGCCGCGCACGTTTCAGGAGTGGTTCCTGCTCAATCTGACCAATTCGGTCGTCATCAACGTCATTCTCGCCGTGTTCAACATGATCCCGTTGCCGCCACTCGACGGCGGCCGCGTCGCGGTCGGTATCCTGCCGGACGCGCTCGCCTTTCCGCTGGCGCGGATGGAGCGCTATGGCATGCTGATTCTGGTCGCCGTGCTGATCCTGCTGCCATTGATCGGCGCGCAGGTCGGCATGGATTTGAACGTCGTCGGCCACGTCGTCGATGGGCCGGTGAACTGGATCCTCAGCGCGATCGGCAAGCTCACGGGGGTCGGATGAGCGACGTCGAACCCTTCGAGATGGTGAAACCCGAACCGGCGCCTGGCGCCGATCTGGTCGTCGACCTCGAAGGCTATCAAGGACCGATCGATCTGCTGCTCAACCTGGCGCGGGAGCAGAAGGTCGACCTGTTGCAGATTTCGATCCTCAAGCTGGCGGATCAGTATCTGACTTTCATCTCGGCTGCGCGCAAGCTCAGGCTCGAGATCGCCGCCGATTATCTGGTAATGGCGGCGTGGCTCGCCTATCTCAAGTCGCGTCTGTTGCTGCCGCAGCCGCCGAGCGCCGGCGAGCCAAGCGGCGACGAGCTGGCGGCGGCGCTGGCGCATCGCCTCAAGCGGCTCGAAGCGATGCAACTGGCCGCGACGCGACTGTTCGCCCGACCGTTGCTCGGTCGCGACGTGTTCCTGCGCGGCGCGCCCGAGGGGCTGCCGCGCACCTACCTGCCGGTGTGGGGCGACACGCTCTACGATCTTCTGAAGGCGTATGGCGACCAGAAGCTCCGCCACGAGGTCAGCGTTCTCCAGATCGCCCCGACCGAGCTTTATTCAATGGACGAAGCGCTTGAACGCATGGCGCGCTTCCTCGGCCACATGCCGGAATGGCGTACGCTGCTGAGCTTCCTGCCGCCCGATCTCGGCGACGGCCTAGTGCGCCGTTCGGCCATCGCCGCCACGTTTACCGCGAGCCTTGAGCTGGTGCGCACCGGCAAGGTGCAGCTCCGTCAGGACACTGCCTTCGGCCCGATCTATCTTCGCAATCCGTCACCCGAGGCCTAGATGAGCACCGACCAATCCGATCCCCGCGCAGACCATCTGCGGCTGCTTGAAGCGCTGCTGTTCGCGTCGCAATCGCCCGTCGACGAGGCGGCGATCAAGGCCCGGCTGCCGGAAGACGCCGACATTCCGTCGCTGATCGCTGAGCTGACCGAGCATTACAGCGGCCGCGGCATGAACATCGTCGAGGCCGCCGGCGGCTGGACCGTGCGCACGGCGCCCGACCTCGGCCCACGGCTCAAATTGGTGCAGAAGATCTCGCGCAAGCTGTCGCGCGCGGCGATGGAAACGCTCGCCATCGTCGCCTATCACCAGCCGGTGACACGCGCCGAGGTCGAGGATATTCGCGGCGTCGTGGTGTCCTCAGGCACCTTGGACTTGCTGATGGAGATCGGCTGGATCGGGCCCAAGGGCCGCCGCCAGACCGTCGGCCGGCCGGTGACCTGGGGCACAACCGATACCTTCCTGCTGCATTTCGGCCTCGCCAGCGCTGGCGACCTGCCCGGCATCGAGGAGCTGCGCGCCGCCGGCCTGATCGGCCCGCGGCCCGAGTTGACGCTAAGCGAAACCGGCAAGCTTGCCGAGCTGCCGGTGGAAGGCGCCGAGACGGAAGGCGGGCAGGAGGCCGAGGCGGAAGCCGAAGCCGAGGCGGCCGCCGAAGAGCTGGGACGCGGCGCCCAGGACTGAGATGTTCGATTTCGCCTGGTCCGAGCTCGCGCTCATCGGTGTGGTCGCCCTGGTGGTGATCGGCCCCAAGGACCTGCCGCGCGTGATGAAGAACGTCGCGTTCTGGGTGCGCAAGGCGCGCTCGATCGCGCGCGAGTTCCAAAACAATATCGAGGACATGGTGCGCGATGCCGAGCTCGACGACGTTAAGCGCGATCTCGACGCCGCGACACGCTTCAATTTCGACGAAGAGATGTCGAGGACCATTGACCCGCACGGCGAGCTGAAACAATCGCTGCCGGCGCCCGAAGCCGCCACGCCACTGGCCGAGCAGCCTAAGCCGCCGCTGATCGAAGCCGCGCCCGAGACGCCGCCGACTGAACCCGCGCCCGACGCGCAGAAGCCGTCATGACCGACGATTCGCAGGATGACGAACTCGAAAAGGGCAAGATGCCGCTGTTCGACCATTTGGTCGAGCTGCGCAAGCGGTTGCTCTATTCGATCATCGCGTTCCTGATCCTGCTGGTGCCGTGCTGGTATTTCTCGCGCGAAATTTACGATTTCCTGGCGCGGCCGTTGGCGATGGCGCTCGCCGGTCAAACCGGCCGGCATTTCATCTACACCGATCTGACCGAGGCGTTCTTCACCAATCTGCGCGTCGCGGTCTGGTCGGCATTCTGTCTCGCCTTTCCGTTCATGGCGACGCAGCTTTGGTTGTTCGTCGCGCCCGGACTTTACAAGAACGAACGCCGTGCCTTTTTGCCGTATCTGGCGGCGTCGCCGATTTTGTTCATCATGGGCGGCGCGCTGGTCTATTTCGTCATCTTTCCGGTCGCGTGGCGCTTTTTCCTCAGCTTCGAACAGGCCGGCGGCAACGGCATTCTGCCGGTCGAGATCGAACCCAAGGTCAGCGAGTACCTGACCCTGGTGATGCGGCTGATGCTCGCCTTCGGCTTGGCGTTCCAGCTGCCGGTGCTGCTGACACTGATGGCGCGCGTCGGTCTGGTGACCTCGAAAGGCCTGGCGTCGAAGCGGCGCTACGCCATCGTGCTGGTGTTCATCGCTGCCGCGGTGTTGACGCCGCCCGACATCTTCAGCCAGGTGTCGTTGGCGGTACCGTTGCTCGCCTTGTTCGAGATTTCGATCGTCTGCTGCAAGATCGTCGAGAAAAAGCGCGCCGAGCGCGAAGCCGCCGAAGAGGCCGCGCTTGGATTGAAGCCGAAACCCAAGGCCAAAACCTGATGCTCGATATCCGCTGGATCCGCGAAAACCCGGACGCGTTCGACAAAGGATTGGCGCGCCGCGGCCTGTCGCCGCTGTCGGCCCAAGTGCTGCGTCTCGACAAACAATGGCGCGAGGCGCAGACCGCCGCCGAACAGAATCAAGCGGCGCGCGGCAAGCTCGGCCAGGAAATGGCGGCGGCCAAGGCGAAAGGCGGCGACGCGGCGGCGCTGATGCGCCAGATGACCGAAAGCAAGGAGAAGCAGGCGTTTCTCGAAGCCGAAGCCACGCGCCTGCGCGAGGCGGTGGACGCGGCGTTGGCGCCGTTGCCTAACCTGCCGGCCGATGATGTGCCTGACGGCAAGGACGCGGCCGACAACAAGCTGCTGCGCGAAGTCGGCGCCAAGCCCAAGCTCGCCTTCAAGCCCAAAGACCACGCCGCGCTCGGCGAAGCGCTCGGCGGGATGGATTTCACCCGCGCTGCCAAGATGTCGGGTGCGCGTTTTGTCGTGTTGAGCGGTGGTATTGCGCGGCTCGCGCGCGCGCTCGGCCAGTTCATGCTCGACTTGCATACACGCGAGTTCGGCTACATCGAAGTCGCGCCGCCGCTGCTGGTGCGCGACGCGGCGGTGTTCGGCACCGGCCAGCTGCCGAAATTCGCCGACGATCTGTTCCGCACGACGACGGGCCTGTGGCTCGTGCCGACGGCCGAGGTCTCGCTGACCAATCTCGCGCGCGAGGACATCGTCGACGACGAGAAATTACCGCTGCGTTACACGGCATTAACGCCGTGTTTCCGCTCCGAAGCCGGTGCCGCCGGCAAGGATACGCGCGGCATGATCCGCCAGCATCAATTCGACAAGGTCGAGTTGGTGTCGATCGCGCATCCCGACAAATCGAACGACGAGCATGAACGCATGACTTCCTGCGCCGAGGAGGTGCTGAAACGCCTCGGCCTGGCCTATCGGGTCATGCTGCTGTGTGCCGGCGACATGGGCGCCGCCGCGCGCAAGACCTACGACATCGAGGTCTGGCTGCCGGGCGAAAACGGTGGCGCGGGCGCGTACCGCGAAATCTCGTCGTGCTCGAACTGCGGCGACTATCAGGCGCGGCGCATGGACGCGCGCTGTAAGCCCAAAGGCGGGAAGGGAACGCGCTTCGTCCACACGCTCAACGGTTCCGGCCTCGCCGTCGGACGCGCGCTGATTGCGGTGATGGAGAACTACCAGCGCGCCGACGGCTCGATCGCGGTGCCTGCAGTGCTCAAATCCTATATGGGCGGAATCGAGGTTATCGCCGGTGGCGTTTGATTTTCCGCTCGACCTGCGCCGTGCCCGCATTCTGGTTTCCAACGACGACGGCATCGAGGCTTCCGGCCTCAAGCTGCTGATCAAGCTCGCACGGTCGTTCTCCGACGATGTCTGGGTGTGCGCACCCGAGACCGAGCAGAGCGGCGCCAGTCACTCGCTCACCATCGCGCGGCCCTTGCGCATCCGCAAACTGGGCGCCAAGCGTTACGCCGTCGACGGCACGCCGACCGACTGCGTGCTGCTGGCGGTCAATGGCTTCATGCGCGACCGCAAGCCCGACCTAATGTTCTCGGGCATCAACGCCGGCGGCAACATGGGCGAGGACGTGATCTATTCCGGCACCGTCGCCGCCGCGCTCGAGGCGACGTTGCTCGGCGTGCCGGCTATCGCGTTCAGCCAACATGCGGCCAGTGGCGCTGATTTCCAGTGGATGACTGCGGCGAAATACGTGCCGCGCGTCGTCCGCCGGCTGGTCGCGGAAGGCTGGCCGAGCAACACGCTGATGAACGTCAACTTTCCCGATCTGCCGCCATCTAAGGTCAAAGGCATCCACGTCACCGCGCAAGGACGGCGCAAGATCGGTGACAACCTCGTCGAGCGTCTCGATCCGCGCGGCCGACCGTATTATTGGATCGGTCCGATGCGTGACGAACAACGCACGCGGCGCGGCAGCGACGTCAAGGCGGTGGTCGACGGTTATGTCTCGGTGACGCCGGTGTTCTTCGATCTCACCAGCCGCCGCGTGTTGACGCGCTTGCGGCGGGCCTTTCGATGATGACGGAGCAGCATAAAGCCGAGATCGCGCGCCTGATCATGGAGCTGCGCGCCGAAGGCATCGCCGACCAGCGCGTGCTCAACGCCATCGAACGCACGCCGCGCGAGCTGTTCGTGCCGGCGACGTTCCGTGAGCAGGCCTATGAGAACGTCGCACTGCCGATCGGCCACGGTCAGACCATCAGCCAGCCCTATGTCGTCGCGCTTATGACCCAGTCGCTCGAGCTCAACGATCGCCACAAGGTGCTCGAAGTCGGCACCGGCTCCGGCTATCAGGCGGCGGTGCTGGCGCGGCTTTGCCGGCGGGTGCTGACCATCGAACGGCATCGCGCGCTGCTCAAGGAAGCCGAGGCAAGATTTGCCAAGCTTCGTTTGCATAACGTGACGACGCGCTTCGGCGACGGCACCAAGGGCTGGCCCGAGCACGAGACCTTCGATCGCATCATGGTCACCGCGGCGGCGCCGGAGATTCCCGATAATCTGCTCGAACATCTCGCCGAAGGCGGCATCCTGGTGGCGCCGGTCGGCCCGGCGCGGCGCGATCAGAAACTGCTGCGCGTGCGACGCAAGAACGGCGACTTGGCGGTCGAGGATCTGGGCGGCGTCCGATTTGTGCCGCTGGTTGCTGGGTTGCCGCGGGCGCGCGAAGGCCTGTCGCGGCCGCCGCGCGCGTCATAAACTGCGCCGATGAGTCTGCGCGATCGGCGACGGCGCGCTTCGATAGTCGTGTTCGTTCTGGCGGCGGCGCTTGCCGGCTGCCAGAACGCACATGTGCGGCTGGGCGCGCCGCCCGCCGGATCGTCCGCGCCGCCGGTCGCGCAGAATCCGCCGGCGCCGCCGCCGCCCAATCCCGGCAATATTCCGGGTGGGCAGGTCGTGGTGCAGCACAACGAAACGATCTACCAGGTCTCGCAACGGACCGGTTCGCCTGTGCGCGACCTGATCGACGCCAATCATTTGCGACCGCCCTATCGCCTGACGTCTGGCCAGGCGCTCTTCGTGCCGCGAACGCCGACGCATGTCGTGCAGCACGGCGAGACGCTGTACTCGATCGCCGGTAGCGAAGGCGTGGAACTCTATTCGTTGGCGCGCATGAACGAGCTGACGCCACCCTTCGCCGTGACGCCGGGCCGTGTGTTGAAGCTGCCGCCGGCCGTGGCGCGGCCCTTGGCCCCGGAAACCCCGCTACCGGCGCCGCCGCCGGGCAAGCCTGAGATCGCGGCGACGAGCCTTGCGCCGGTGACGACGCAGCCGGAAGGTGCGCCGCCATCACCGCCGCCGCAGAAGCCAGAGGTCGCGAGCCTGCCGCCGCCGACGCCGGCCACGACCACACCGCAGCAGCCGCAAGCCGAGCTGCCGGCACCACCGTCGCGCGCCGGCCGGTTCCTGTGGCCGGTGCAGGGCAAGGTCATCGGCCATTTCGGCACGACGGCGGCGGGCACGCATAACGACGGCATCAACATCGCGGCGCCGAAAGGCACGCCGGTGCGCGCCGCCGATTCCGGGGTCGTCGCCTATGCCGGCAACGAGCTGCGCGGTTACGGCAATCTGATTCTCATCAAGCATGCCGGCGGCTGGATGACCGCTTATGCCCACAACGGGACGCTGCTGGTGAAACGCGGCGACGTGGTGAAGCGCGGGCAGGAGATCGCCACGGTCGGAGCCACCGGCATCGTCAGCGAGCCACAGCTCCACTTCGAGATTCGCCGTGGCACGCAGGTGCTCGATCCGACCGCGTACCTGTCGGCGAGCCAGGCGAGCGCGGTGCGTTAGCGCGCTTCGAGTTTTTTGCCGAGGCGGCCGGCGAGGTCCTGGATGTATTGCCACGCCACGCGGCCCGAGCGCGCACCGCGGGTGATCGCCCATTCCTGCGATTCCGCTTTGAGCTTGTCGGCCGGATAGTCGAGGCCGTAGCGCGCGGCATAGCCGCGGATCATCGCCTGATAGGTTTCCTGGTCGCAAGCATGGAAGCCGAGCCAGAGACCGAAGCGATCCGAGAGCGAGACTTTTTCCTCGACGGCTTCGCCCGGCATGATCGCGGTCGAGCGTTCGTTCTCGATCATGTCGCGCGCCAGCAAGTGGCGGCGGTTTGATGTCGCATACAGCACGACATTGTCGGGCCGGCCTTCGATGCCGCCTTCGAGCACGGCCTTGAGCGACTTGTAGCTGGCGTCCTGCGCGTCGAACGACAGATCATCGCAGAACAGAATGCAACGTCGCTTGGTGGTGCGGAGCTTCGACAGCAGAACGGGCAGGGACGGGATGTCCTCGCGGTGGATCTCGACCAGAACCAGCGTTCGCGGCCGCTCCTTGTTGACCGTCGCGTGCACCGCCTTGACCAGCGACGACTTGCCCATGCCGCGCGCGCCCCACAGCAGCACGTTGTTGGCGGGCAGGCCCTTGGCGAAACGTTGCGTGTTGTCGAGCAGGATGTCGCGCACGCGTTCGACGCCTTGCAGCAGCTCGATGTCGACGCGGTTCACCGTCTTCACCGGCTCGAGCCATTGGCCTTCGGCATGCCAAATGAAGGCGTCGGCGGCCTCGAAATCGACCGACGGATAGGCCTTCGGTGCGAGCCGCTCAAGGGAGTCGGCGATGCGTTGCAACAGCGTGTCGTGGCTCTTGTCGGCGCTCATGGAAGGGGTGATAAGCCTTTGGTCGAGAGGGAAAATTTCGCCGCGACCCTAAGCGCGCGGACACGCGCCGTCAACCGCGACCTCGCCTTGCGCTTTCAACCTAAGTCCATTACCAATGCGCTCCACATCGCGCGGGAGTCCGATATGTTCTTGATTTCACCGGCCTATGCGCAGGCGGCCGGAGGCGGCAGCGCAAGTTCGATCATGCAGATGGCGCCGCTGGCCCTGATCTTCGTCGTCTTCTATTTCTTCCTCATCCGGCCGCAGCAGAAGAAGGCGAAAGAGACCAAGGCGATGCTGTCGGCTCTCCGCCGCGGCGACCGCGTCATCACCGGCGGCGGCATCGTCGGTACCGTCGCCAAGGTGGTGAATGACGACGAGGTGCTGGTCGACATCGCCGAAAACACCCGCGTGCGCGTCGTGCGCAGCACCATCGTCAACGTGCTCGCAAAGACTGCGCCGGCGGCCGGCGCCAAGGATAACGGCGGCGACGGCGATGACGCCGCGGCCAAGGACGAAACCAAGGACGGCGCCAAAGCCGGCGGCTAGCGTATGCTGTATTTTCAGACGTGGAAGGTCGCCCTGATCCTGGCGGTTTGTGCGCTGGGGGTTATCTTCACGCTGCCCAATGCCTTCACGACGCAGACGGTGGAGAGCTGGCCGAGCTTCTTCCCGAAGCATCAGGTAAGCCTCGGCCTCGATTTGCGCGGCGGCTCGTACCTTCTGCTCGAAGTCGACACCGCGTCGGTCGAGCGCGACCGGCTCAACAACCTGGTCGACGAGTTGCGCACCGCGCTGATCGCCAGCCATGTCGGCTATACCAATCTCGGCGTTGCCAGCGATCACGTATCGGTCAAGCTGACCGACGCCTCGAAATACCAGGAAGTGCACGACGCCGTCGTCAAATTCGATCCCGATCTTCAGTTCACGACCGAATCCGACGGCACGATTACCCTGAAGCCGACCGCCGAAGCCGTCCAGAAACGGCAACAATCGGCGGTCGACCAATCGATCGAGATCGTGCGCCGCCGCATCGACGAAACCGGCACGCGCGAAACGACCATCCAGCGCGAAGGCGACAAGCGCATCCTCATCGAGCTGCCGGGCGTCAGCAATCCCGAGCACGTCAAGGCGCTGCTCGGCAAGACAGCGCGGCTGACCTTCCAAATGGTCGATTCGAATGCGTCGGCCGATGAAGCGCGCGCCGGCCGCGTGCCGCCGGGCGATGAATTCCTGCCAGCGGCGGAAACCCGTCCCGGGCTGCCGACTGGCTACGTCGTGCGCCGCCGCGCGCTGGTGTCGGGCGACATGCTGACGGATGCACAGCCGACCTTCCAGGAAAACGAACCGGTGGTGTCGTTCAAATTCGATTCCATCGGCGCCCGGCGTTTCGCGGAAGCGACCAAGGAAAACGTCGGCAAATTGTTTGCCATCGTGCTCGACAACAAGGTGATCAGCGCGCCGGTGATCCGCGAACCGATCTTGGGCGGCCAGGGCGTGATCAGCGGCAGCTTCACCGCGCAGTCGGCGAACGATCTGGCGTTGCTGCTGCGCGCCGGCGCGCTGCCGGCGCCGCTGACCGTGATCGAAGAACGCAGCGTCGGCCCCGATCTCGGCGCGGATTCGATCCGCGAAGGCACGACCTCGTGCATCGTCGGCGTCATCCTGGTCGTCCTGTTCATGGTCGTGTTCTACGGCCTGTTCGGAATCTTTGCCGACGTCGCGCTGTTCTTCAATCTGTGCATCATGATGGCGGCGCTGACGCTGCTGGGCGCGACGCTGACGCTGCCCGGCATCGCCGGCATCGCCCTCACCTTGGGCATGGCGGTCGACGCGAACGTGCTGATCTACGAGCGCATCCGCGAGGAAGTGCGCGGCGGCCGCTCGCTGATCTCGTCGCTGCAAGCTGGCTTCGAGCGCGCCTTCGGCACCATTCTGGACAGCCACGTCACGACTCTCGTTGCCGGAGCCCTCATGTTCTGGCTCGGCTCCGGCCCGGTGAAGGGTTTCGCCGTGACGTTGAGCATCGGCGTGCTGACGTCGCTGTTCTCGGCCATC
>DASYYB010000054.1:0-65909 GCA_035934235.1 Allostellaceae bacterium
CAACGTCAGGACCGTCAGGTTCGCGCTGTCGATCAGCGACATCTTCCCGCCGTAAAGCGCGTTCGCCTCGATCGCGTCCACAACCTCGCGTGGCCGGAACCGCCGGATCACCAGCGTCGCCACCCCCACAACCAATCCCCCGACGCACGGCACCGCCAGTACACGCCACCACGACAGACCGACCCCCTCGCTCAGCAAATGATCAGGGGACAGCTGAAATATCGCGTGATGAGCCAGCAGGAGGATTTGGCGCACAATAATCACGCCGATGCTGATGACGGCGCCAACGACAATGCCGAGAAGCGTCAACGTGATTTCGTTGCTGCGCAGGTGCCGCCGGTGAAGACCGAGCAGCAAAGCGCGCCAGCGGACCTTGAAGGAAAATGTGAAGTCGTGCCACCGGCGCGCCCTTCCCATCCCCGTCACGGCCAGCGTCGCGGCCGGGCCTTTCGCCCTGACGCCGCGCCAGCTTCGATCCAGCATGGGAAATCTCGACAAGGTCGCACGAACGTAGGGATAACGGTTTAAGGGCTAACAGTTATTCCATCGCTCGTCGCGGCGGATCACCAGATCATCGTCCCGTAGAGGATGGCGTGCAGTCCCCAATAAGCCATCAGATACGCGGCCAGCGCACCGCCATAGGCGATCGGCGCCACGATCGGCGGATGCCGCGCCTCGGGTTTCTCGTCGACCAGGATACCGAGCAAGATCACGATGATCATCGAGTGACCGATCGCGTCGATCTTGCCGAAATCGAACACAGCGCTGACGAACATGACCGCCAGCACCAACGCGCCCAAGCGGCGCACCAGCGGCGAGCACACCAGCGCGAAGGCGAGACCGAATTCGAGCACGCCGGCCGCGGTCATGTAGAAATGCGGCTTGAGATTCATCGCGATCTCGGGATGCGTGGTGAGCACCGGGTACGTCCAGTCGGGGTACGCCCACTTCTCCATCGCCGCCCACATCAGCGTCAGCGCCGCCGCCCACCGTGCGACGTCGAGCGGCCGTAATCCGAACAGCTCCAGATCGAGTCCGGTCAACGCGAGGTAAGCCGCAACACCGAGAAAGATCGGATAGTCGAGCATGTGAAAGATGCCGTAGGCGTAGACGCCGTAGGCATAGAGGAAGGCGATGCCGAGCGCCGAAAGCGGCAGCGTGCGCCGCCAGAACATGCCGATTGCAATCCCGAGCTGAAGCCACGGAATCACCTGCCAATCGGTCTTGAGCTCGGGCGTCATGATGACGTTGCCCAACACCCACAGCGCGACGAAGAAGCAGGCGCCGCCGCCGCGGTAGAGGGCCTCGATCTTCGGCTTGAGGTCGGCGCCAAGCCGGTCGAGCGACCGGAGGATCACCATGCCAAACTGCTGACGCTCAAGATGCCCGAGCAGCAGCACGACGAGCGCGGCAGTGACGTTGAACTGCCAGAAAATCGAATCGAAGACTTGATGCAGCGGCAACGGCTGCTGCGGCACCGAATAGTACGAGAACCATTTGACGTGTGCGTCGGCGACCTCGGGGACAAGCGCGAGGCCAGCCGCAGCCAATACAATTCGCCTCAAATTGATTCGATTAGTCCGCATGATTCCCCGCCGGCCCCCGCTTCACGAACTCGCGCGATCGCGCAGGACCAAAGCGCCGAACAGCGGCGAAACGGAATCTTTACCGTCTCGTTGCATAACAGAGCAGCTGACTTCGCAGACGGAGGCGACGGTGTCCCTGATCTTCGGAATAATTGCCATAACGCTCGGCGCGATCGCCGCGCTCGCAGCGGCGAAGTTTCCCGTCCGCCAAGCCCAACTCGAGCGTTGGGGCGGTGACTTGATGGTCGCCGGCATCGCGCTGCTCGGGTTCAGTTTCCCGATGATTTGAAGCCGGCGCGGCAATGCCCGCGTCGAGTCCCGTAACGTCGTGGCGCCGAGCGAGGCGCCGGCGATGATTTCCGCTATGACCGCTGACACGTGATGGCTTTTGGTAAATGTCCCCGATTAAGGGATTATTTAGCACACAATTATTAAATATGGTAGCAGGAGTCGTGGTTAACACGTTGGATTCCATGACTCATTCGTGGTTAATCTGTCTCAGATTTGAGACAGGTTTGACAGCCGCAGGTTGTACCCAAGACCGCAAAATCAACGAATAGTTTCAATTATTTAATGGATGGCGCCTAGGACGCCGCCGACGGGTTGGCGGCGGCATCGGCCCCTTTGATTCGGGCCGCCAGCGACGCCTTGAGGAACCGGTCGAGATCACCGTCCAGCACGGCGCCCGTATTGCCGGTTTCGACTCCGGTCCGCAGGTCTTTGACCATCTGGTACGGCTGCAACACATAGGATCGGATCTGGTGTCCCCAGCCGATGTCGGTCTTGGTCGCGTTCATCGCCGCGGCCTGCGCCTCGCGCTTTTGCAACTCATTCTCGTAGAGGCGTGCTTTGAGCATCGCCGTCGCCTTGGCGCGATTTTGATGCTGCGAACGCTCGCTCTGACAGGCGACGACGACCGGTTCCTGTCCCGGCAGCGTGTAGGTCATGCGCACGGCGCTGTCGGTCTTGTTGACGTGCTGACCGCCGGCGCCCGACGAACGATAGGTGTCGACGCGTAGAAATTTATCTTGCACGTCAACGTTGATCTTGTCGTCGACCACCGGATAGACCCAGACCGACGCGAAGCTGGTCTGGCGCCGTGCGTTCGCGTCGAAGGGCGAGATGCGCACCAGCCGGTGCACGCCGCTTTCGGTTTTGAGCCAGCCATAGGCGTTCTCGCCGATGACGCGCACGGTCGCCGATTTGACGCCGGCGCCCTCGCCCGCGCTTTCTTCGATCCATTCGACCTTGTAATCGTGCTGTTCGGCCCAGCGGATATACATGCGCAAGAGCATCTCCGCCCAATCCTGCGCCTCGGTCCCGCCGGCGCCGGCATGGACTTCGAGATAGGCGTCGTTGCCATCGGCCTCGCCCGACAGCAGGCTATCGAGTTCGCGGGCCTGGACATCGTCGCGCAGCCGGGCGAGCGTTTTCTGCGCCTCGTCGAGCATGGCCTGATCGCCTTCGGCCTCCGCCATCTCGGCGAGCCCGAGCGTGTCGGTCAGTTCCTGTTCGATGCGGCGATAGCCGCCGACGCCCTTCTCAAGGCGCGTGCGCTCGCGCATCAACTGCTGCGCCCGCGTGGAATCGTTCCAAAAATCAGGAGCTTCGACCGCCGTATTCAGTTCGGCCAAACGCGCATTTGATTTATCCCAGTCAAAGATGCCTCCGCAGCAACGCCAGGGCACGGCGAATCTCCTCGGCAATCGCTTCGATCTCAGCACGCATCGGTCAACCTCGAATGACGAATAAATCGCGTATCAATATAGCCCGCCGGTGCCACTACGGGGACCCGGCTGTGCGCCGCCGCCGGCCGGCGCAAAATCGCCGACGCCGAGCGTGATGCCGTTGCCGCTCACCACCTGGCCGGGTTCGTTGGTCGGCTCGGTGCCGGGTTTGAACGCGCCCCAGATCACGCTGCGGTCGCCGCTCGTCGGCAACCGTCCGGTGTGCGCGTCGATCCGTACGAGCTCGATTCCCGGCGGAATCCGGAACGGAATGGCCGGCTTGCTCTTGAGAGCCGCGGCCATGAAGTCGCGGAAGGCCGGCGCCGCAACGGTCGCGCCGACCTCGTGCTTGCCAAGGCTTCGCGGCTGGTCGAAGCCGACATAGACGCCCGCCGCCAGATCGGGCGAAAAGCCGACGAACCATGTATCCTCGGACTCATTGGTCGTTCCCGTCTTGCCGGCCAGCGGCTTGCCGATCGACGAAACGATCCGGCCAGTACCGCGCTGTACCACGCCTTCGAGCATCGAGACGATCTGATAGCAGCTGCGCGGATCGGCAATTTGTTGCCGCGTGTCCGGCAGCTCGGGCGGCGCCTGCCCCGTCCACGCCACGTTGTTGCAGCCGTCGCACGGCCGATCGTCGGCGCGATAGATCGTCTTGCCGTTGCGGTCCTGGACGCGATCGATGAAGGTCGGATGGATCAACTTGCCGCCGTTCACCAGCATCGAATAAGCCGTCGTCAGGCGCAGCGGCGTCGTTACGCCGGCGCCCAGGATGTATGAATCCTCGAGCGGCATCTGGTCCAGAATGCCGAAGCGCTTGACCAGGTAGTCCTGAATGATCGGCAGGCCGACCGTCGTTCCGACCCGTGCCGTCACCAAGTTCAGCGATTCCTGGAGCGCGAAGAACAGCGGCACCGGACCGAAAAACCGGTGCTCGTAGTTGGCCGGGTTCCACTTCGGCAGGCCGGGCCCCTGATCCACAACGAACGGCGCGTCGAGCACTAGCGTCGACGGCGTGAAGCCATGATCGAGCGCCGCCAAATAGATGAACGGTTTGATCGCCGAGCCGGTCTGCCGTTTCGCCTGTGTCGCGCGGTTGAACTGACTCATCGCGAAACTGAAGCCGCCGCTCATCGCCAGCACGCGTCCGGTATGCGGATCGAGCGCGATCAAGGCGCCTGAAACCGCGGGTACCTGGCGTAATCCATACGTCTTGCCCGAAGCATCCAAGGGCTGAACGAGAACCACCTCGCCGGGCGAAACCGCGGCCGCCGCCGTCGCGGGCACCGGTCCGATCGCATCGTCGTTGATATATTTTCGCGCCCAGCGCAACTCGCTATAGGGGATCGTCGCTTCGCCGCCGTTGGCAAAGCCGATGGTTGCGGCATCGCCCGCCGTCGACCGCACGACCGCCAGCGACCAACCGACATCGGCGGCGCCCGCCGGTACCGGCACGGCGGCGAGGCGCGACTGCCAGTCGCCGTCGATCGCGATATGCGTGACCGGACCGCGCCAACCGTGACGCCGATCGTAGGCCTCGAGCGCGTCGCGCAGGGCCTTGTCGGCCGCGGTCTGGAGGGTCGGGTCGAGGCTGGTCCGCACCAGCAACCCACCCTCATAGACTTTGCGTTCGCCATAGCGATCGATGAGCTCGCGACGCACTTCTTCGTTGAAATAATCGGCGCGCGCCATCTCCGTGGCATCGCGCTGGCGTAGTTCGATCGGTCCGGCCTTCGCCGCTTCGGCCTGTTGTTGCGTGATGAATCCGGCATCGGCCATGCGGTCGATCACCCAATCGCGGCGTTCCTTGGCGGCTTCGGGATGTCGCCGCGGATCGTAATTGTTGGGCGCTTTGGGCAACGCGGCAAGGAATGCCGCTTCCTGGACGGTGAGCTGATCGAGCGACTTATTGAAATAGTTGAGCGCGGCTGCCGCGGCGCCGTAGGTGCCGCCGCCGAGATAGATGCCGTTGAGATAGAGCTCGAGGATGCGATCCTTGCTCATGGCCTGTTCCATGCGGATGGCGATGAGCGCCTCGCGGATCTTGCGTTTCAGCGAGAGTTCGTTGTTCAGCAGAAAATTCTTCGCCACCTGCTGCGTGATGGTCGAAGCGCCGGCGGGACGGCGATGCTCGGCGAGCCGAAACAGGTCGGTGACCGCGGCACGCAGCATCGACAGCGGGTCGACGCCGGGATGCGAATAGAAATTACGATCCTCGGCTGCCAGGAAGGCATGGATCACCAGCGGCGGCATCGCGCCAACCGGCACAAAGATGCGCTTCTCGGTGGCGTACTCGGCCAGCAAGCGACCGTCGCCGGCATAGACGCGGGTGACGACGGGTGGCTGATAATTCGCAAGCTGCTGATAGTCGGGCAGGTCGCGGCCGAAATACCAGACCGCCAGGCCGGTGACGCCGACGCCGGCAACGCCGCCGAACAGCACGAGAACGAACAGGATTTTCAGAATTTTGGTCATCGTCCGGGCGCCATTGCCGCCAATCGGCGCCCGCGATCGATGCGGGCGACGCGCGATCTGACGCCGTTTTTATGGCCCGATCGCCGCAGCTTTCCAAGAATAAAAGCGTCACGACATCCGTGGACCGCGGATTTCCGCCGCATCCAAGCGCACGAGGCGGTTGCCGCGGCGTGACACGATCTGTATCCTGCCTATGCGAAATACTGCAGTCCGCTTCGGGCCCCAGGCCGAAGTTGGGCGACGCGGCGGTTCGGGATGCGGCGACGCACCCCGCCGGGACGCCAAAGGGCCACGCAGTTTGATCAAACCAGAAGCCTGCGCCGGCCCGTGGCCGGCTTGCGGCAGCCAGAGAGCCTCGATAATGAATCTCGCTCCAGCCCGGCTCGAACATCGAACGGGTTGTGCCGCCAGCTTCGCAGCCATCAGGTTGACGCCCCTCCCCGTACTTCGCGCGGGCGCGGTGGCGCACCTCGGAGTTTTACATGACCAAACGCATGCTTATCGATGCGGCTCACCCAGAGGAAAGCCGGGTCGTGGTGCTCGACGGCAATCGGCTCGTCGAATTCGACTACGAAACCTCGACTAAGAAACAGATCAAAGGAAACATCTATCTCGCCAAGGTGACGCGCGTCGAGCCGTCGCTACAGGCGGCGTTCGTGGAATATGGCGGCAATCGCCACGGTTTCCTCGCCTTCAACGAAATTCATCCCGACTATTACCGGATTCCGATGGCCGACCGCGAGGCGGCGATCGAAGCCGAGCGCGTTGCCGAGGCGGCCGAAAATCAGCGGGAAGAAGAGCGCGAAGAGGCCGGCCTCGACGCGCCGGGAGAGTCCGCCGAGACGCACGATGCCGCTGCACTCGATGCGCCGCATGCGGAGCTCGCGAGCGAGCCGTTCTATGCCGGCGACCATCCGTCGGAGACGGACACCGGCGAGCCCACGCCGTTCGGCGAACCCGATCCCGATCACGGCGATGACACGGCCGACGTCGCCGAGGCCGAATCCTTGCCTATGCTCGATGCGAGCGAACCAGCCCATACGGACACCGAGGCTGTTGCCGAAAGCACGGCCGAGGCCGCCCCGCTCGACCCAAACGCTACGACCGAAGGCGCACCAACCGGCGAGGCCGCGGCGACACCGACCAGCGTCGAGACGCTCGGCGGCGACGAGATCGAGGAGGCACGGCGGCCGATTCGGCGGCCGTTCCGCCATTACAAAATTCAGGAAGTGATCAAACGCCGGCAGATCATGCTGGTGCAAGTCACCAAGGAGGAGCGCGGCAACAAGGGCGCCGCGCTGACGACCTATATCTCCCTCGCCGGCCGTTATTGCGTGCTGATGCCGAATACGCCGCGCGGCGGCGGCGTCTCGCGCAAGATCACCAGCGCCAACGACCGCCGCCGGCTGAAGGAGCTGATGAGCGGCCTCGAAGTGCCGGAAGGCATGGGCGTCATCGTCCGCACCGCCGGCAGCGAGCGCTCCAAGCCCGAGATCGGGCGCGACCTCGAATATCTCCGCCGGTTATGGGACGACATCCGCGAACTGACGCTCAAATCGACCGCGCCGGCGCTGATCTACGAAGAAGGCAACATCATCAAGCGCGCGATCCGCGATCTCTACAGCCGCGACCTCGAGGAGATCGTCGTTGACGGCGAGGCCGGATACCAAAATGCGCGCACCTTCATGCAGATGCTGATGCCGGACGACGTGCGGCGGGTGAAACTCTATCGCGATCCCAACGTGCCGTTGTTCCAGCGTTATCCGATCGAAGGACAGCTTGACGCGATCCATTCGCCGACGGTGCAACTCAAATCCGGCGGTTACGTCGTCATCAATCCGACCGAGGCGCTGGTCTCGATCGACGTCAACTCGGGGCGATCGACACGCGAGCGCAATATCGAGGAAACCGCGACCAAGACCAACCTGGAAGCCGCCGACGAGATCGCACGCCAACTGCGGCTGCGCGATCTCGCCGGCCTGATCGTCATCGACTTCATCGACATGGAAGTCTCGCGCAACCAGCACGCCGTCGAACGCCGGCTGAAAGAGGCGATGCGCCAGGACCGTGCGCGCATTCAGATCGGCCGCATCAGCCCGTTCGGCCTGCTCGAATTGTCACGCCAGCGCTTGCGGCCGTCGCTGCTCGAAACATCGACACAGCCCTGCCCGCATTGCGGCGGCACCGGTCATATCCGTTCGACGGAATCGACGGCGCTCCACGTTCTGCGCGCGATCGAGGAAGAAGGCGTCCGCCGCCGCTCGGCGGAAGTCACCGTCGCCGTGCCCGACGCGGTCGGCCTCTATATCCTCAATCAGAAGCGTGCGACGCTTCAGCAGGTCGAGGCGCGCTACGGCATGCGGGTTTTCATCAAGACCGACGTGGCGCTGATTCCGCCGCAATACAAGCTCGACCGCATGCGCGCGTTGACGCCGGCCGAAGTCGCCGCCTTGCCGGTGACGACGGCACCGGCCGCGCCGATCGACGAGGAATCCGCCGATACAGTCGGCGCCGGTGACGAGGCGATTGCCGGCGCGTCTGAGACCTTCTCCGAACCGATGGGAGACAGAGAGCCGACGGCAGATCGCGGTCACGCCGGCGACCATCAAGAGCAAGGCCAAGGCGAAGGCGGTGGCCGCCGCCGCCGCCGCCGGCGTGGACGCCGCGGTGGACGCGGCCGCCACGGCGATGCGCCGTCCCAGGGTAGCGAGCCCCAGCCGAGTGGCGAGCCGCCGCGTCACGCCAGCCCGCAACCGCCGGCCGAACGCAGTTTCCGACCGTCCTTTGCCCTGTTACCCGGCGAGCCCGGCTATGTCGCCGGCGGCAGCGATGAAGAGGTTGGCGACAGCGAGCCGCCGCAGCCGGAATCGACTCACGACGCCACCCGCTTCGGCGCCGAGCCGCAGCCCGGTCACGAGAGCACCGGACAACCTGGTCAAGGCGACGAAAGCCGACGCCATCGCCGACGTGGTCGTCGTGGCGGTCGCCGCCGGCGCGGTCGCGGCGGCGAGCAGCGCGGTGAGTCGATGGCCGGCAATGCCGGGCCGGACATGGCGGGGCACGAAACCACGTCGGCCGCGCCGCCGGCCGAACACGACGCTCTGCCGGTCGAGGCACCGCTGCCGCCACCGGCACCGGCACCGCGCGCGGCAAGTCCGGAACCGCGGCCGGAACCGGCGCCGGTCGAAGCCGAGCGCCAGCCGATCCAGCACAACGTCCCGCCAGCGCACGAAATCACCGGGCCGGCAAGCGCCCCGAAAAAGGGCTGGTGGCGTCGCTGAGCGTGGCGTCTAGCCGCGCCATCCCTTGAGCCGGCGGGCCGCTTCGGCGACAACGGCCGGCGATCCGGCATAGCAGAAACGCACGGTGGCGCGGCCGCGGCGTGGATCGAAATCTGTGCCCGGCGTGAGCGCGATGCCGGTCTCGCGCAACAGTCGTCGGCAGAATTCTTCGCTGTCGTTGGTGCGGTGCGCAACGTCGGCGTAGAGGTAAAACGCGCCGTCCGACGGCGCCAGCCGGTCGAAGCCGGCCGCCGGCAGCTCGCGCAACAACAGCGCTCGGTTCTCAGCATAGCGCGCGACGTTGGCATCGAGCTCCGGCAAGCAGTCGAACGCGGCAACCGCCGCATGCTGTGACAACGACGGTGGCGACACGTAGAGATTCTGCGCCAGGCATTCGACGGCGCGGGCCATGTCCTCCGGCACCACCATCCAGCCGACGCGCCAGCCGGTCATCGAGAAATATTTCGAGAAGCTGTTGACCACGATCGCTTGCGGGTCGAACGCGAGCGCCGTCGCCGCCGGCGCGCCATAGGCGATGCCGTGATAGATCTCGTCCGAGATCAAGCGGATCCCCGCGGCGCGGCAATGCAGCGCGATGGCGGCAAACTCCGCCGCAGGGATCATCGTGCCGGTCGGATTGGCGGGGCTGGCGATGATCAGCCCTTCGACGCCCTGCTCTTGCGCCCGCAGCCGCTCGAGGGTCACCTGATAGCGCTCGTCGGCGCCGGCTGTCAGCTCGACCGGAACCAGATCGAGCGCCGTCAGGATATTGCGATAGGCGGGATAGCCCGGGAAACAGATCGCGACTTTGTCGCCGGGCTCGAAGGCCGCGAGACAGGCAAGAACGAATCCAGCAGATGAACCCGTCGTGACGACGATGCGCGCCGGATCGAGCGTCACGCCGTACCGGTCGCGATAATAGGTGGCAATGGCCGCGCGCAACGCCGGCAGGCCGAGCGCGTCGGTGTAGCCAAGCACGTCGCGCTCGAGCGCGGCGCGCGCCGCCGCGATCACGCCCGCAGGCGCGGGTGTCGACGGCTGTCCGACTTCGAGATGCAGAACGTCCTTGCCGGTCGCGGCGCGCGCATTGGCGTCGCGGAGCACCTCCATCACGATAAACGGCGGAACCCGTCCGCGTGCGGAAATTTTGAGCGTCATGGCAATCTGTCGGCGGCGCGACCGCCGGGCACGATATCAAACGATTCCAACAGCTTGAAACTTGCCACCCGTTTCCGCCCCTATGTTATTGATTCCCGTGCGCGATCCGACCGTACAATGTCTTGCGATCGGCCGCATCGGTGGTTGACGGTGGCGGTTGTGGCGTTTACCAGGGATGCGGAGCCGCCCATTTGCGCGTGAAAATCGCTCTCAGGATCGTTTGTCTGCTGCTGACCGTCGTTGTCGTGCCCGTTCGGCAAGCAGCAGCCGATGACGATTCGCTGAACCTCATCCGCGATGTCGAGACCGAGACGATGCTGCGCACCTTCGAGATGCCGGTGTGGCGTGCGGCCGGCCTCGACCCCAGTGCCATGCACTTCTACATCATCCAGGATGATGTGCTGAACTCCTTCGTCGCCGGCGGTCAGAACATCTTCATGTATACCGGCACGATCCTGCGCGCTGACCGACCCAATGAGTTGGTCGGCATCATGGCGCACGAAACCGGCCACATCGCCGGCGGCCATCTCGCGCGCTTCGCGACCGAAATGCACGATGCGACGATCAAGGCGATCATTGCCATGGCGGTCGGCGCCGCCGCGTCGGTCGTCGGCCGCGATTACGGCGGTATCGGCGGCGCGATGGCGGGCGGCGAAGGCGTCGGCGAACGCTCGTTCCTGTCGTTCTCGGTGGCGCAGGAAGGCGCGGCCGACCATGCCGCCCTCAAATTTCTCGACGCGACCCATCAATCGTCGAAGGGCTTGCTCGATTTCTTCAAAATCCTCGAACCCGAGGAGCTGCTGTCGCCGGGGCAACAGGACCCCTATCTCCGCACCCACCCGTTGACGACCGAACGTATCGACTATGTGCAGCGGTACGTCCTCAGCTCGCCGTACACCAACACCCCCGATCCGCCGCAGTGGATTTCGATGCTGGCCGACGTCAAAGCGAAGCTGCACGGCTTCCTCGATCCGCCGACACAGACCTTGGAGAAATATCCCACCACGGATCAATCGGTGCCGGCGCGCTACGCGCGTGCCATCGCCTATTACCGGATTCCGGAAGTGGACAAGGCGCTGGCTGAGGTCGACAGCTTGATTCACGAGCAGCCGAACAATCCGTATTTCTGGGAACTCAAGGGCCAGATCCTGTTCGATAACGGGCGCGTGACCGACGCCGTCGCGCCGTATCAGCGCGCCGTCGCGCTCAACAATGCACCATTGATGCGCGTCGAACTGGCCCAGGTCGAACTCGAGACCGAAAACCCGTCGTTGCTGCCGAAGGCGCTGGCGCAACTCTCGGACGCTGTCGTCTTTGAACACGACAACCCGGAAGCCTGGCACTTCCTCGCGATCGCCTATGGCCGCAGCAACAATATCGGCATGGCGGCGTTGAGCCTCGCCGAGGAAGGCATGGCCAATGGCGACTACAAGACTGCCATCCAGCAAGCGATCCGCGCTCGCCAGATCCTGCCGGCTGGGCCGCGACGCCAGCGCGCCGAAGACATCGAAGCCGAAGCCAAGCGTATTCGCGACGCGTCCTAATGGACAAAAGGATCGGAATGCTCAAATTTTCTATCACCGTGTTGATCGTTCTTGCCGCCGCGTTCGCCGGACCCGCAACCGCCGTGGCGCAATCGTTCTCGCCCGCGCAAAAGCAGGAAATCGATCGCTTGATCCACGATTACCTGCAGCAGCATCCGGAAGCGGTCATGGATGCGCTCAAAGCCGCGCAGCAACAGGCTGACGCCGCCAAGGCGGCTGCGGCCAAACAGACGATTGCGGCGAAACGCGACGAGCTGCTGCATGATCCAAATTCGGCCGTCGCCGGCAATCCCAATGGGGACGTCACGCTGGTCGAGTTCTTCGACTATCGCTGCCCGTACTGCAAAGCGATCGAGCCGTCGCTCGATGGGTTGATCAAAGAGGACGGGAACCTCCGCGTCGTCTACAAGGAGTTCCCAATCCTCGGTCCGACGTCGGTCGTTGCATCGCGTGTCGCCATTGCCGCACGCCAGCAAGGCAAGTACGCCGCGTTCCATGCCCGGATGATGGCGCTCAAGGGCAATATCGACGACGACGCCGTGATGAAGGTCGCCGAAGCCAGCGGCCTCGACCTCGCCAAGCTCAAGCGCGACATGACGGCAGCGTCCGTCGGCCAGATCATCCAGCGCAATTACGCGCTGGCCGACGCACTCGGTATCGATGCAACGCCGGCGCTGGTGATCGGTGACCAGCTTACCATGGGCGCGGTCGACATCGATGAGCTGCGGCAGCTCATCGCCGACGCGCGCAAGAACAAGAAGGGCAGCTAGCCGACGACGGTCTCGGGCCCGACCGGTTCGGTCAAATTCGCCTCGTCGATGCGCGCCGAATTGACACGTTTGGCAACCGGGACATAACGCAAATCGGCTACCGGCACGCCGGCAAGCGCCGAAGTCACCCGCGCCGGTTCGCTTGCCGGATCGAGCCAAGCATTGAGATCGGCGCCGGCAAGAATCACCGGCATGCGCGGATGGAGCGGCCGTAACAGCTCGTTCGCGGCTGTGGTGACGATCGTGAAGCTGTCGGTCGGCGTCGCGGCGGCGTCGCGCGGGTCGATCCATCGGTCCCACAGTCCGGCGAACGCAAACGGCGCGTTGTCGCGTCGCGTCACCAGGTAGGGTTGCCGGGCGGCGCCCTCACCCGACCAATCGTAGAAGCCGTCGGCCAGCACCGCGCAGCGCCGCTGGCGCAGCGCCTTGGCGAAAGCCGGCCGCGACGCCAGGCTTTCGGCACGCGCATTCATCAGAGACGCGCCGATCTTGGCGTCTTTTGCCCAGGACGGGATGAGCCCCCAGCGCAGATTTTGCACCGTGCGCTCGCCCGCGGGCTGGCGCCGTTGCCGGACGACCGGCGCGTCTTGCGTCGGCGCGACGTTATAGCGCGCCGGCAGGTTCGGGCGCTCGACGAAGCCGAAAACATCCCGCAATATCTCGGCCGGCGTGGCCAGCTTGTAACGTCCGCACATGCGCAAGGACCTCGTTCGTTCATACCGTCCGGGCGAAAAAGAGATTGGTCGGCCCGTGCTCGCGCCGCTATTTTAGCGCCCTTCGCCACGACGACAGAGATTTCCCCTCCATGGGACAGTTCGGCATGGGCCAGCCGGTGCGGCGCAGCGAGGATCGCCGCTTCATCACCGGTGCCGGCCGCTACACAGACGATATCGTATTGCCGCGTCAAACCGTCGGCTATGTCCTGCGCGCGCCGCATGCGCACGCGGTGATCCGCGCGATCGATACCGCAGCGGCACTCGCGGCGCCCGGCGTTGTCGGCATCTTCACCGGCACCGATCTCGAGCGTGACGGCATCGGCAAGATCCCCTGCGTCGTGCCGCTCAAGAACCGCGACGGCAGCCGCATCAAAATGGTCGAGCATCCGCTGCTCGCGACCGGCCGCGTACGGCATGTCGGCGATGGCGTCGCCTTTGTCGTCGCCGAGAGCGCCGCCGCCGCCAAGGATGCCGCGGAATTGACCCAGGTCGATTACGACGTTTTGCCGGCCGTCGCAGACACCGCGCGCGCCGCCGAGCCCGGCGCGCCGCTGGTCTGGGACCATATCCCGAACAATCTTTGCTTTGACTGGGAAACCGGCAACCGCAAGGCAACCGAAGCCGCGTTCGCGCGCGCGAAGCACGTGATCGAGCTCAATCTGATCAACAACCGGCTGGTTGCCAACTCGATGGAGCCGCGTGGCGCATTGGGCGCTTACGATGCCGCCGAGGATCGCTTCACGCTTTACACGTCGACACAAGGATCGCATGCGATCCGTCGCCTGCTGGCCGCCAGCGTCTTCCGATTTGCCGAGCACCGCATCCGCGTCGTGACGCCGGACGTCGGCGGCGGCTTCGGCATGAAGCTGTTTCTCTATCCCGAGCACGGCCTTGTGCTTTATGCCGCACGTAAGCTCGGCCGACCGGTCAAATGGATCGGCGAACGCGGCGAATCCTTTCTCAGCGACGCGCAAGGCCGCGACAACGTCACGCGCGCGCGGCTGGCGCTCGACGCCGACCTCAATTTTCTCGCGGTCGACGTCGAGACCACGGCCAACCTCGGCGCCTATCTGTCGAACTTCGGCACCTTCATTCCGACGATGGCCGGCACGGCGATGCTCGCCGGCGTCTATCGCACGCCAGCCGCCGTGGTGCGCGTCAAGGGCGTCTATACCAATACGGTGGCGGTCGATGCCTATCGCGGTGCCGGCCGGCCGGAGGCCAATTACGCACTCGAACGGCTGGTCGATCACGCCGCGCGCAAGCTCGGCGTCGCACCGACGGAGTTGCGCCGGCGTAACTTCATTCCGCCCGACGCTATGCCGTTCAAGACCGTGTTTGGCATGACGTACGACAGCGGCGAGTTCGCCAGGAATCTCGCCGACGCGCTCAAGCACGCCGACCGCGACGGATTTGCCGCGCGCAAGGCGCAATCGGCGGCGCGCGGCAAGCTGCGCGGCTTTGGCCTTTCCACCTATATCGAGCAGTGCGGTGGCGGCTTCGACGAAATGGCCGAAATCCGCTTCGATTCAAGCGGCGCGGTGACCGTCATCGTCGGCTCGCAATCGTCAGGTCAGGGCCACCAGACGGCCTATGCACAGCTCGTCGCCGATGGATTGGGCGTGCCGTTCGACCAGATACGTGTGCACCAAGGCGATACCGACGTCGTCGGCTTCGGTCGCGGCACCGGCGGCTCGCGGTCGCTGCCGGTCGCCGGTAACGCGCTCGGCATGGCGATCCAGCGCATCGTCGATAAGGGCAAGAAGATCGCGGCGCACCGCCTCGAAGCCGCCGAAGCCGATATCGAATTCGCCGACGGCGAATACGTGATCGCCGGCACCGACAAGCGCGTCAGCATGATCGAGGTCGCACAAGCGGCACACAATCCATTGCTGCTACCGGCCGGGTTCGAGCCGGGCTTCGACGAAAAGGCGCACTACCTTCCCGCCGCGCATACCTTTCCGAATGGCTGCCACGTCTGCGAGGTCGAGATCGATCCCGACACCGGCGTGACGACCGTGCTCCGCTATGTCGTCGTCGACGATTTCGGCAATGTCGTGAACCCGCTGTTGCTCGCCGGACAGATTCACGGTGGCGTGGCCCAAGGCATCGGCCAGGCGCTGATCGAGGGCTGCGTCTATGACGATGGCGGGCAGCTGGTTACCGGCTCGTTCATGGATTACGCCTTGCCGCATGCCGACGACGTGCCCGCGGTCGAGTTCTCGTACAACGTCGTGCCGTGTCGGACCAATCCGCTCGGCGTCAAGGGCGCAGGCGAAGCCGGCGCCATCGGCGCGCCGCCGGCGGTGATCAACGCCGTCGTCGATGCGCTCGCCGGGCTGGGCGTCAAAACTATCGAAATGCCGGCGACGCCGCACAATGTCTGGCGCGCCATCCAGCAGGCACGCGGATGACGGCGAGCCACGCCGCGCTTCTCGAGGCCGCGCGCAGCGGCGCCCAAGCCGCCGCCACGGTGATCCTCGCGATCTACGCGACGCCATTCGAGGTGCGGCGCAAAGCCGACCAGTCGCCAGTGACGCTCGCGGACGAGGAAGCCGAGCGACTGATCATCGCCGCGCTCGAACGCGTTGCGCCCGAGATTCCCATTGTCGCCGAGGAGCAGGTCGCCGCCTCGGGTCTGCCGGCGACGCTGGCGTCGCGGTATTGGCTGGTCGATCCGCTCGACGGCACGCGCGGCTTCGTCGACCGCAGCGACGAATTCAGCATCAATATCGGCCTGATCGAAGACGGCTGGCCGGTGCTGGGCGTGATCGGCGTACCGACACAGCACCTGATTTATGCGGCCGCCGGTCCCGGCACCGCAACCCGCCAGCGGAACGGCGGCAAGCCGGAGCGGATCGCCGCACGTGTCGCGCCGGCCAAGCCCGTCGTCTTGTCGAGCCGGCTGCACGGGCCGTCGCGGCGCATCGAGGCCTATCTCGCGACCGTGCCCGGCGCCGTGCACCGCCCGCTGGGCAGCGCGTCCAAATTCTGCCTGATCGCCGAAGGCACGGCGGACCATTATCCGCGCTATGGCGAAACCAGCGAGTGGGACACGGCCGCCGGTCAGGCAATCGTCGAGGCCGCCGGCGGCAGCGTGACCACGCTCGAGGGCGCGCGCCTCAGTTACGGCAAGGCCGGCTACCGTAATCCGCCTTTCCTCGTCCGCGGCCGGACGTGACCGAACGCCTGAGCGCCGCGCAACTCGATCGCGTCGCAGCGTTGCTGCGCGACGGCGCGCTGGCAGCGTTTCCGACCGAGACAGTCTACGGCCTTGGCGGTGACGCCACGAACGACCGGGCCGTCGCTGCGATTTTCGCCGCCAAGGGCCGGCCGAATTTCAACCCACTGATCGTGCATGTCGCCGAGGTTGCCGCAGCCGAACCGCTGGCCGATTTCGACGACCGTGCGCGCGATCTTGCCCGCCGCTTCTGGCCGGGGCCGCTGACGCTCGTGCTCAAGCGCAGCGCCGCCTGTTCGATTTCCTGTTTGGCGAGCGCAGGGCTGGAAACCGTGGCGCTGCGGGCGCCGACGCATCCGCTGGCGCAGGCGCTGCTGCGCGCCGTTGGACGGCCACTCGCCGCGCCCAGCGCCAACCGCTCGGGCCATGTCAGCCCGACGACCGCCGACCATGTGCTCGACGAACTTGGCGGCCGTATCGCCGCCGTGCTCGACGGCGGACCGTGCCGCGTCGGCATCGAATCTACGGTGATCGATCTGTCACAGCCGCGAGCGGCGCTGCTGCGGCCGGGCGGCGTACCGCGCGAACAGCTTGAAAGCGTGCTTGGACGCCTCGCCGACGCCGGCGATACGGACGCACCGCGCTCGCCCGGCATGCTCGAGCGTCACTATGCGCCGGCGCAGCCGCTGCGCCTCAACGCCACGGCGGTCGCGCCGGACGAGGCGCTCCTGGCATTCGGCACGCCACTGTCCGGCGCGGCGGCGGCGGTTAATCTGTCGCCCGCGCGCGATCTGACCGAGGCGGCCGCCAATCTGTTCGCGGCACTGCGCACGCTCGACCAGCCGCGTTTCACCGCGATCGCGGTCATGCCAATCCCTGAAACCGGCCTTGGCGCGGCGATCAACGACCGCCTGCGGCGCGCCGCGCGGGGCCGCGCCAACTGAGGGCTGGACGGCAGCCGGCTTGGAGCGATAGGGCTTTAGCCATGGACAGCGTTGCCGCCGCCGATGTTATCGCGCGCCTCAAGGCGGTTGTCGGGCCGAAAGGCGTCGCCGAGGGCGTCGATACCGAGCCTTACTTCGAGGAACGGCGCGGCCGTTATCGTGGCGCGGCGCTCGCGGTGCTGCGGCCGGCGTCGACCGACGAGGTCGCGAATCTGGTTGCGATCTGCGCCAAGGCGCGGCTGCCGATCTATCCGCAGGGCGGTAACACCGGCCTGTCGGGCGGTGCCGTCGCGGCGGCAAACGGCGTGCTGATCAACCTCGGCCGTATGAACCGTATCCGCGCGCTGGACGCGCTCAATTTCACCATCACCGCCGAAGCCGGCTGCATCCTCGCCGAACTCCAGCGCGCCGCCGAAGCCGCCGACCGGCTCTTTCCGCTCAGCCTCGGCGCCGAAGGTTCGTGCCAGATCGGCGGCAATCTCTCGACCAACGCCGGCGGCATCAACGTGCTGCGCTATGGCAACACGCGCGAATTGGCGCTCGGCCTTGAAGTCGTATTGCCCGATGGCCGGGTTTGGAACGGCCTGCGCGGCCTGCGCAAGAGCAATGTCGGCTACGATCTCAAGCAGGTATTCATTGGCGCCGAAGGAACGCTCGGCATCATTACGGCGGCAACGCTCAAGCTGTTCCCGCGACCGCACGAGGTCGAGACCGCGCTGGTCGGCTTGAAGCGCGTCGAGGACGTCATGGAGCTGTTCGCCCGCGCTCGCACCGCGAGCAGCGATCAACTGACCGGCTTCGAGCTCATCCCGCGCATCGGCATCGACAACGTGCTGGAATACGGCGAGGGTTACCGCGAGCCGCTGGCCGCCAAGCATCCGTGGTATGCGCTGCTCGAAATCTCGTCGAGCAGTACCGGCGCGGGATTGCGACAGGCGCTCGAGGCGTTTCTGGAATCGGCGATGGCGGCGGACCTGATCCAGGACGGCGTCATCGCTGAAAGCGAGGCACAGCGCCGCGATCTCTGGCGCATTCGCTCGGGGCTTCCCGAGCAGCAGGACAAGCTCGGCGGTAGCATCAAGCACGACGTCTCGGTGCCGATCAGCAAGGTGGCCGAGTTCATCGTGCGCGCGAGCCACGCCGTCAGCGATCGGCTGCCGGGCATCCGCCCATACCCGTTCGGCCACGTCGGCGACGGCAACATCCATTTCAACCTGACCCAGCCGCTGGGCGCCGACAAAGCCGTCTTTCTGAAGCGCTGGGCGGAATTCAATCGCATTGTTCACGATATCGTCGTATCGCTCGGCGGCTCGATCAGCGCCGAGCACGGCATCGGCCTGGCGCGGCGCGACGAGCTCGCGCACTACGCGCAACCGCTCGAGCTTGAAACCATGCGGCGGATCAAGGCGGCGCTCGATCCCGACGGCATCATGAACCCTGGCAAGGTGCTATGAGCGGCTACGCCGCGCCGCTGGCCGAGATGCGCTTCGCGCTCGACGAAATCGCCGGGTTGCCGGAAATCGCCAAGCTGCCCGGCTACGAGACCGCATCGGCCGAAATCGTCGATGCCGTCCTCGGCGAGGCAGCGAAGCTCGCCGGCAACGTCATCGCGCCGACCAACCGGACCGGCGACGTCGAAAGGAGCCGGCTCGAAAACGGCGTGGTGCGCACGCCGACCGGCTTCAAGGAAGCCTACCGCGCCTACGCCGGCGGCGGCTGGAGCGGGCTATCGGCGTCGCCCGAGCATGGCGGCCAGGGGCTGCCGATCGCGCTCGACACGGCAGTCAATGAGATGTGGATGAGCGCCAATTTCGCCTGGTCGCTCTGTCCGATGCTCAGCATCAGCGCCTGCGAACTGCTCGCGCTGCTCGGCACGCCGGCGCAAAAGCGCCTTTATCTCGGCCGGCTGATATCCGGCGAATGGACCGGCACGATGAACCTGACGGAACCGCAGGCCGGCTCCGACCTCGGCGCGCTACGGACGCGGGCGGTGCGCGAAGGCGATCATTACCGCATCACCGGCCAGAAGATCTTCATCACCTGGGGCGAACACGACATGGCCGGCAACATCGTCCATCTCGTGCTCGCGCGGCTGCCCGACGCGCCCGCCGGCAGCAAGGGCATTTCGCTGTTCGTCGTGCCGAAGCTTCTCGTCAACGACGACGGCAGCCTGGGCGCACGCAACGATCTGCGCTGCGTCAGCCTCGAGCACAAGCTCGGCATCCATGCGAGCCCAACCTGCGTCATGTCCTATGGCGACGACGGCGGCGCTATCGGCACCCTGGTGGGCGAAGAGAACCGCGGCCTCGAGGCCATGTTCGTTATGATGAACGCGGCGCGGCTACATGTCGGCCTGCAAGGTGTGGCGATCGGCGAGCGCGCCTATCAGCAGGCGCGGACCTATGCGCGCGAGCGCATCCAGGGCAACCCGGCCGGCGCCAAGGACGGCGTCGGGCTGCCGATCATCCATCATCCCGACGTGCGCCGCATGCTGTTGTCAATGCGCGCGGCCAACGAAGCATCGCGTGCCCTCGCCTATTACGCAGCCGGCGCGACCGATCGCGCCCACCGCCTGCCCGACGCAGCGCAGCGCGCCCGAACCCAGGCGCGGCTTGACCTGCTGACGCCGGTGGTCAAGGCCTGGTGCACCGATCAGGGAGTCGAAACCGCCAGCACCGGCATCCAGGTGCATGGCGGCATGGGCTTCATCGAGGAGACCGGCGCCGCACAGCATTGGCGCGACGCGCGCATCGCGCCGATTTACGAGGGCACCAACGGCATCCAGGCGAACGACCTCGTCGGCCGCAAGCTGCTGCGCGATCGCGGCGCGGCGGCTGCCGACCTCATCGCCGAAATGCGCCGGGACCTGGCTCAGATTGACGGTCACGACGCCGACAGCCATCTCGCCCGCGGCATCGACGCCCTCGAGCGGGCGACGAACGGCCTGCTCGAGACAGCCGCCGACGATCTCGGCGCGGCGCTCGCCGGCGCGGAACCGTATCTCCGCTTGCTCGGCACGGTTGCCGCCGGCTGGCTGTTGGCGCGCGGCGCCGCAGCCGCCACGCGACGCCTGAACGCCGGCGCGAGCGACCGGCCGTTCCTCGAAGCCAAGATCGCCACCGCGCGGTTCTATGCCGAGCATCGCCTGGCGCAGGCGCCCGCGTTGCTGCCGGCGATCGCCGGCGGCCACACGGTGATGGGCTTCGATCTCGACTTGATCTAGCAGCGACGGCCGCGCGGACGCGCTCAGGCCGCCTTGTTATTGACGCAGCGCAGCAGCTTCCAATAGCCGAACAGATTGCTCGGTCGGATATCGCGGACCTCAAGCTTGCCGTCAGCAATGAAGTCGTCGAGCGGGAAGTCGGCATGGAAACCGATCTTGCCGGCAAGCGGCGCGAGCGCCTTTTCGAAGCGGCTGACCAGCCAGCTTTCGCTCATGAAATGATTGACGATGACGATCGTGCCGCCGGGCCGGCAGACGCGCCGAATCTCGGCCGCGAAGCGCGCCGGGTTCGGCACCACCGACGCGACGTAGAGCGCCAGCACAGCGTCGAAACTGTCGTCGGCGAAGTTCGTCTGCTCGGCATCCATCACGTGCAGCGCCTTGACCTGCGTCAATCGCTTGCGCGCGACACGCGTCTTCGCCTTGGCAAGCATCTCGGCCGAGACGTCGATGCCGGTGACCGCGGAATCGGCACGGAAATAGGGCAGCGACAGGCCGGTGCCGACGCCGACCTCGAGGATGCGCTGCCCGGGCAGATTGTTGGCGATCCGGACCGCAGCTTTACGCCCGGGATGGAAGATCGGACCGAAGACGAAATCGTAGGAGCCGGAAAACAGCCGGTAGGTCTTCAGTGTGTCCTGCAGATCCATGAACGACTTACTCCGACGCTTACTCTCAATAATGCGCGCGGGCCGACATCGATGCGTCGGCCCCGCGACTCCGTCTTATAGCAAGGTGACGTGATCGGCTTCGAGGCCCTTGCGACCCTCGACGACATCGACCTGCACCCGTTGACCGGGTTCGAGGGCGTTGACGCCGCTGCGCCGCAAAGCCGTGACATGGACGAAGATATCCTTGCCGCCGCCTTCGGGTGCGATGAAGCCATAGCCCTTATCGGGTTCGAACCATTTGACCGCGCCCTGCATCGTTTGGGCGGGGCCGCGCGGTGCGCTCGCACGCGCGCCGCCGTTGCCGCCGCTAGGTACGGCCGTGCTGTTGTCGAGGTTGAGGACGTTGACGACCAAAGGTCCTTTGGCGCCGGCGCCGACTTCGCAGATGATCGATGCGCCTTCGCGCGCCTCGCCGTAACCCGCCCGGCGTAGCACCGCCATGGGCAGGAACGCATCGGGCGTGCCATCGGACAAGGTGACGAAACCGAAGCCTTTGGCGGTGTTGAACCACTTCACCTTGGCTTCGACACGGCGGCCGGACGGCGGTGCGTCATCGGCACGAAAGAAATCAGGACGACGATCATACATGGCAGTCAGGAAAACCCCCTCCCCGGAGACAGCTAAACAACTGTTTAGATTAGCGCGAATCCGGCCCCGCCGCCAGCATGCGGACACGCCGGCCGGCCGGGCCCACATGACCCCTTATGGGTGATAAGCCACCACCTTTTGCCGCTGTTCGCCCATGCCGGTCACGGCCAGCCGCATGCTGTCGCCCGGCTTGAGGAACCGATTGCGGCCGAGGCCGACGCCCGACGGCGTGCCGGTGGCAATCAGGTCTCCCGGCATCAGGGTCATAAATTCGCTGGTGTAGCTGATGATGGTCGCACAATCGAAAATCATGCTTTTGGTCGAGGCCTTTTGCATCACCTGGCCGCTGACCTCGCACATCACTTCGAGGTTCTGTGGATCGGCGACCTCGTCCGGCGTCACCAGCCACGGCCCCGTGGGGCAGAACGTATCGCAGCCCTTGCCCTTCATCCATTGCGGACCGCGCTCGAGCTGAAAATTCCGCTCGGAAACGTCGTTGACGATGGTGTAGCCGGCAACATGCTTCAACGCGTCCTGTTTGGAAACATATTGCGCCTTGGTGCCGATGAAGATGCCGAGTTCGACTTCCCAATCGCCCTTGGTTGAATTCTTGGGCAGGACGACGTCGTCGTTCGGACCGGCGTAGGACGTGATCGTCTTCATGAACAACACTGGCTCGGTCGGGATCTTCATCGTCGCCTCGTTGGCGTGATCGATGTAGTTGAGACCGACGGCGATGATCTTGGGCACGTTGGCGACCGGCGGCCCGAGGCGCGGATTGCCCGACACCGCCGGCAGCTTGGCCAGATCGAGCTTGCGCAGTTTGTCGAGCGCGGCGGGCGCGAGCTGATCCGGTCCGATGTCGGCGACGACGCCGGAGAGATCGCGGATTTGCCCGTTCTTGTCGAGCAAACCCGGCTTCTCGTGGCCCGCCGGGCCGAAGCGCAGCAACTTCATGACGACGCCGTCCTTTCGTTCGTGAGGCGCGGAATTGATTGTGCAGAGGGGCGGCAAACTTGCCACACGCGGTAGCCGGCCGCAATCGGGCGCGGCGCTTGATCCACGCCTAGCGCGGCGACGACGCGAGCCGCGCCTTGAGTCCGTCGAGATAGGCGGTCACACGGGCGGCGTTGACGCCGAAATCGCCGCGCCCTTGCCGTGACAGGGAACGCACGTCGATGCGGCTGCCTTTGCCGTCTGGCGAGACACGGATGGAGACGTCGTCGGTAAAACGCATCCAAAACGACTCTTGGCTTGCCTCGATGCGCCAGGCTTCGGGCTCGGCGATTACGTCAATCCAGTCTGGCATCGACTGCGCCGTCGCCAACGCGACGGCAAACGCCGCGCGCGGCGGCAGTGTCGTGTTCACCGGCACGATCTGCGGATAGTAGGCGTGCTGCAGTTTTGCGACCGCGGCGCCACCGTATTCGACGGCGTTGGCGTTCTCTTCGGCGCGCGACGGCAACACCGCCCAGAACGGCGGCGGGTTCACGGTGTCGGTGGTGATGTCGTGGATCGGCGGCGTCGCCGCCGCCAACTGCGCATAATGCCACGGCACATAGACCACGACGGTCGCGATCGCCAATGCAGCAAGCGCGGCGACGCGACGCCACGGCGATAAGCGCGGCCACCCCGCCACCGCGACGATCGAAAACGCCGCCGCAACCAGCGCGACGTACGCGGCGTAACGCATAATCGCGAATGCGACCGTGTAGTACCAAAGACCGAGGCGCCATCCGGCCGGCGCGAGCGCGAACGCAACCAACGCGACGAGTGCCAGCAGGCATGCGCCGGCCGTCAGGAACCCGCCGAGCTGCCGCGACGGCCGCACCGTCAACGTTTGGTCCGCTGTCATCACGATCACGTCCCGCTCCGGCCCGCTTTCGGCCAACCACCGCGTTTCTGCCAGCCTGTTGATTCACTTGGCATTCGGCGCCATGTCGTCTATTGAGGTTTTTTGCTCAATCGATGGCCGTGGCGACCGAGGGCGTCTACACCCCGATAACGCCTGAACCGGCGGATCAATTCCGTGACCGGAAGGATCGCAAGCGCCTGTGGCGCAGCATAGCTGATTCCGTCCTGTTGCATGGGCTGATCCTCGCGCTTCTGCTCGGCCTCTGGCGCATTCCGCCGCCGCAGGAAGTCGTGTTTCCGCCGGTCACAGTCAAGTTCGAGGGCACCGGCGGCGGCGCGGGCTCGCCAGGCGGCAGCGGTGGGCAAGCCAAGCTACCGGGTCAGCAAGATGCCGCGGCGCCGCAGGCGGCGAGCAGTCTCGCGCACGCAGCGCCCAGTGACGTCACGCCCTTGGCGAATGACACCACCCCGCCCTTACCGACGCCGAAGCCGACGCCAGCAGTGACTCATCTCGATACCGCGCCGCCCAAGCCGCGCCAACATCAAGCGACGCAGCAGCCGCGCGTGGTCAAGCCGACGGCTGCGCCAGCACCGAAGCCGGCGCGCAACCCCGCACCGGCTGTGACGGCCACGCCGCTGCCGGCGCCGGTGCAATCGGCGCCGCCGACAACGGTCGCAACAGCGGGCGCGCCGGCCGCATTGGGCACGGGCACGGAAGGCGTCGGCAGCGCTGGCAACGGCAATTTCGGCGTGAGCCAAGGTCCGGGCGGCCCCGGTTACGGCACGGGTTCACCCGACGACTATCTCGACCGCGTGCGCCGTCATCTCGAACGCTACAAGCACTACCCCGACGACGCGCTGAAGAAGAAACAAGAGGGCACGGTGATGGTGGCGTTCACCCTTGCCCATGATGGCACCGTCACCGGCGCTTGGATAACCAAGAGCTCGGGCAATCCGCTGCTCGATCAGGCGGCGTTGGCCATGCTGCATGACGGCTCGCCGGTGCCGCCGGTCCCCGAACGTTTCTGGGGACGCGCCGGCTCGATAACCATGCCGGTCAATTTCACCATCGGCCTGTTCGACAGAATCTTGCACTAAGGCTTTGTTATTGAATGGTTATTATAGAATTTTCCACATATAACACATAAAAATTGTTGTTCTTATAAATAATACATTGATATCAGTGACAATACGGGTGTATCACCACTGGGATTCATAAGCCCGGGTTGGTTGAGGAGAAGTTTCCGTGCAGGCCGAAGAGCAGACGCAGCAGGTTCTGAGCCTGATGCGAACCATTGCCGAGAGCCATGCGCCGGCGGCGCTGGCGGCAAGCTTCGGCGCCGAAGACATGATACTGATCGACTTGGCCGCGCGGCATCGCCTGCCGATCGGAATCTTCACGCTCGATACCGGGCGCCTGCCGGAAGAAACCCACGCGCTCATCCACGCCACGACGCGCCGCTATCAGATTCCGATCACGGTGATCACGCCCGATGCGGCGGATGTCGAACGCTACGTCGCGGCCAACGGTCCGAATGCCTTCTACGACAGCCAGGCGCTGCGCCTCGAATGCTGCTTCCTGCGCAAGGTCAAGCCGCTGCGACGCGCGCTCGCCGGCAAGCAGGCGTGGATCACCGGCCAGCGTCGTTCCCAGTCGGTGACTCGCAGCGACTTGAAGACACAGGAATGGGACGCGGAGCACGGTCTGCACAAATTCAACCCGTTGGCCGACTGGTCGGACGACGACGTCTGGCGTTACATCCGCCAACACGCGGTCCCGTATAACGCGCTCCACGATCGCGGCTACCCGAGCATCGGTTGCGCCCCATGCACCCGCGCCATCGCACCGGGCGAGGATTTGCGCGCCGGCCGCTGGTGGTGGGAGTCGGCAGAACATCGCGAATGCGGCTTACATCCGCACCGGAAGGCGTCATGAGCGGCAACGAAATCCTGACAACGATCGAACGGCCCGCAGCGTCTCGATCGACCGCGGCCTCAATCTCCTACGCCGCGCATCTCGACGCGCTCGAGAGCGAAGCGATCCATATTTTGCGCGAGGTTGCGGCCGAATTCCGCAACCCGGTTCTGCTGTTCTCAGGCGGCAAGGATTCGACCGTTCTGTTGCGGCTTGCCGAAAAGGCGCTGCGGCCCGGACGTTTGCCCTTCCCGCTGCTGCACGTCGACACCGGACACAACTTTCCGGAGGTCATCGCCTTCCGCGACCGGCTCGTGGCGCAGCTCGGCGAACGCCTGATCGTGCGCACGGTGCAGGATTCGATCGACCGCGGCCGCGTACGGCTGAAGCACGCCAACCAGAGCCGCAACGCTTTCCAGACCGTGACGCTGCTCGATGCGATCGCCGAGTTCGGCTTCGACGCCTGCATCGGCGGTGCGCGCCGCGACGAAGAAAAAGCGCGTGCCAAGGAGCGCATCTTCTCGTTCCGCGACGCGTTCGGCCAATGGGATCCGCGCCGCCAGCGTCCTGAGCTGTGGGACCTGTACAACACGCGTCTCGATCCGGGCGAACACATGCGCGTGTTTCCGCTCAGCAATTGGACCGAACTCGACGTGTGGCAGTACATCGCCCGCGAGGGCATCGAACTGCCGTCGCTTTATTACGCCCATTCGCGGCGCGTCGCGTTGCGCAGCGGCGCGCTGGTTCCCGTGGTCGATACGACCGAACTCGCCGACCACGAGCCGGTCGAGACGCGCATCGTCCGGTTCCGCACCGTCGGCGACATTTCGTGCACCCTGCCGGTGGAATCGCCAGCCGCAACCGCCGACGAGGTCGTCGCCGAGATCATGACCGCGCGCGTCAGCGAGCGCGGCGCCACCCGGCTCGACGATCGGACTTCCGACGCCTCGATGGAAGAACGCAAGCGCGCCGGATATTTCTAATGTCGTTTTCCTCCGGTAACGACCCGCGGCTGTTGCGGTTTACCACGGCTGGCAGCGTCGACGACGGCAAGAGCTCGCTCATCGGCCGGCTGCTGCACGACGCGGGCGCCGTGCCGAACGATCAGCTCGCCGCGCTCGAGCGCATCGCTGCGCGCAACGGCGACGCCGCAGTCGATCTTTCGCTGCTGACCGACGGCTTGGTCGCCGAGCGCGAGCAAGGCATCACAATCGACGTCGCCTACCGCTACTTCGCGACGCCGCGGCGCAAGTTCATCATCGCGGACACGCCCGGCCACGAGCAATACACGCGCAACATGGTGACCGGCGCGAGCACCGCCGACGCCGCCGTGATCCTGGTCGACGCGCGCAACGGCATGACCACCCAGACCCGCCGCCATCTTTTTCTCGCGCACCTGCTCGGCATCCGGCATCTGGTGATCGCGGTGAACAAGATGGACCTGGTGGATTTCGCGCACGCGCCGTTCGACGCGGTCGCCGGCGCGGTCAAGGCATTCGCCGCGACGCTCGGCGCCGAGCCGCCGATCGTGGTGCCGCTGTCGGCCAAGTTCGGCGACAACGTGGTTGTGCGCAGCGAACGCCTGCCCTGGTACGACGGCGAACCGCTGCTGGCGATCCTGGAGGGCCTGCCGGCGGCGGCCGAGGTCGACGACTTGCCGCTTCGCTTGCCCGTGCAACTCGTCCGACGCATGACAACGCCGGCGGGCCAATATCGCCGGTACCTGGGCCGCATCGAATCCGGCCGGATCGCGGTCGGCGATCCGATCGTCGCCCTGCCCTCCGGCGTCACCACCCGCGTGCGCGCCATCGCGACTTATGATGGCGCACTCGACGACGCGACCGCGCCGCAATCGATCGGCATTGAAATCGACGACGCCGTCGATATCGCCCGCGGCGATATTTTGGTTCACCCAAGCGCCACGCCGGCGGTGGCCACCCGCCTCGACGCGACCATCTGCTGGTTCGACGACGAGCCGTTCGCTGCCGGACGCCGCTATCTGATCAAGGTTGGCACCCGCACCGCTGTTGCCCACATCAAAGAGCTCGTCCATCGGCTCGACGTGACGACGCTCGCCCCCGTGCCGGCGACTGGCCTCGTCCGCAACGATATTGCCCGTGTCCGCATTGTGGCAGCGACGCCCCTGGCATTCGACCCTTATCGCGCCAACCGCGCGACCGGTGCGCTGATCCTGATCGACGAACAGACGCACGCGACCGTCGCCGCTGGTATGATCGAAAGTTGAGGAAGCCGGATGTTGCTCCAACACGCGTTTAACCTGGCCTATCCGGTGAGCGGTTTCGTCGTCGGCATGCTCGTCGGCATGACCGGGGTCGGCGGCGGCTCGCTGATGACGCCCCTGCTGATCCTGCTGTTCGGCATCTCGCCGGCCACCGCGGTCGGCACCGACTTGCTATACGCCGCGGCCACCAAGACGGCCGGAACCGCGATGCACGGCTTCACCGGCACGATCGATTGGCCGATCGTCGGCCTGCTCGCCCTCGGCAGCGTGCCGACGACGGGGATCACGCTGTTCGGCCTGTCGCGGCTGGACCTCGGCGGCACGGCGGCACATGGGCTGATCACGGTCGTGCTTGGCTGCGCGCTGTTTGCGTCCGCCTTCGTGCTGATTTTCCGCAGCCGCATCGTCCGCCATTACGGCGACCGTTTGGCGGCGCTCGACCCGAAACGCGTCCGGTGGCTCACGGTCGGCGCCGGTGTGGCGCTGGGCATCTTGGTGCCGATTTCCTCGGTCGGAGCCGGCGCACTCGGTACGACGGCCTTGGTGCTGCTCTATCCGCGCCTGCCGGTGGCGCGCATCGTCGGCTCGGATATCGCCCATGCCGTACCGCTGACCCTGATCGCCGGTATCGGCCATTGGATGCTGGGCTCGATTCACTGGCACCTGCTCGGCGCCCTGCTGCTCGGCTCGCTGCCGGGCATCGTCCTCGGCAGCTATGCCGCCAGCCGCGTTCCCGACGCCGCCTTGCGGCTCCTGTTGGCGGCGACCTTGCTGCTGGCCGGCGGCCGCCTGGTCTTTTAGGCCCCGCCGTCACGAGATCGGCCGAAAACGGGCGGCCATTCGGGCCGGTTCCCGCGCGTTATGCTTCCCTTAACGCGGATTGCCTAAAATTGCAGACATGTGAGGGAGGCATCCGTGAATTACTCGACGCACGCCCTGCCGGACTGCAATCTTGAAGCGGCGACGACGCTCAGCCTCAAACGCGAGCCAGCGTGTTTCGCCTTCCTCTGTAGCCGCGCCGTATCGCCGCCGCAGCCGATCGATTCCCTCAATCTCGACCTCGCGTCGATCGATTATTTCGGTGGCCGCGCCTCGTTGTGGGCAACGCTTGAAATCCGCTCGACCGCGTCGGATGAAAAGGCGACGGCCGTACTCGGCTTCGACGAAACCTTTCTGTCGCCGTTCACTCGCGCCCTGATCGAGTGTGCCGCAAGCCGCGTGCCTTACCGCATGACGATCGCCCAGAGCGAGGACCGGCCGCAGCGCCTGGTCGAATACGTCACCGGACCGGGCGTCGCACTCAGCGAACTCATCCTGACGCCGCAGGACAACGTCGTCATCATCTCGGCGCGCGCCGCGGGCGAAGACGAGGAAACCCTGTTCCAACTGCCGCGCACCGACACGTTCCTGCGCGCCTTCACCAAGATGACCTATCAGGCGGACGGTCAGCTTTTGGAGACGTTGGCGCAATCCGAGAAGCTCGCCCGGCAGCGGCCGACCAGCGCAGCCTAGCGTCTAGGTTCGCCCGCCCTCGATGCCGTCAAACAGATCGGCAGCGGCATAGCGCAACGCGCCGCCCGGCAGTGTCCGCGCCTCGGGCGTCAGGGTTGCAATCTCGCTCTTGCCTGGACCCATGATGTGGCGGACCTCCTCGCCCGCGGCGACGAGGTAGTCGCTGATGATCCGGCGATGGCAACGCCACCACACGGCCTCGGCACACATGATCGCCACCGGCCGCTCGCGTGCGAGTGCGCGCAGCTCGGCCAGCGCGGTGGCAAAATCGGAACTCTCGGCATAGTCGGCGAAATTGCGGAAGCCTTCCTCGTGCCAGAAGGTGTTGCGGGACGGCGCGCCTTTCGTTCGGCTGCGGCGGCCGCCCAACCCCCGCATGTGACGATAGGCGATGTTCGCCGCCTGCAAAGCCGGCGCTAGCGCGTCGCCGTTGAAATGCGGATAGCGGCCCGACCGCGGAATGCTGCGTACATCGACCAGGCACGCGACGCCGTGCTCGCGCAGCAGCGCGAGAAATTCGTCCAAGCTACGGGTCGAATGGCCGATGGTGTAGAGGGTCACGCCGTCTTACGTGGGCGCGATTCCTCGCCATTCAAGCGCAACGGCGCGCGGCTGCGTTCGTTGTTGAGGTGCACGAGGCGGCGCAGCAAAGCCATGAAAACCGCCCGCTCGGCCGCCTTGAGCGGCGCCAGGATGGCGTCTTGCACCGCGCCCACCGCGGGCGACGCAGCGACCACCAATTTTCGGCCGGCCGCGGTCAGCTCAAGCCGCTTGGTGCGGCGGTCCTGCGTGCCCGGCTTCCGCCGGATCAGCGCCTTGCCTTCCAGCCGCTCGACCACGTCGGCGATCGTCGAGCGGTCGAGCGCCACGTAATTCGCCAGCGTCGTCTGATCGCATCCCGGATTCTCGCGGATGCCGAGCAGTGCCGCATATTGCAGCGGCGTCAGGCCATAAGTGCCGGTCTCGGCCATGAACAGCGCGACCGCGATCTGTTGCAGGCGGCGGATGAGATGGCCCGGCGCGGCGTGCAGTTCGAGAATGGCCATGACGCTTTCCTCTAGCACGACAGCCGCCGGACGACAACTTGACAGTGTACTGATAATCAGTATTCAATCGAATTTCCGAAGAAGGCTGCCGCTGGCCGGCTGGGAGGCGCCATGGAATTCGGCATGCAGTTTTTCCCCTGCGTCGGTCCGGACCAGAAATCCGGCGCGCAATATTTCGACGAGTGCCTGCGCCTCGTCGACAATGCCGATCGCTACGGCTGGGCTCATATCCGCACTGTCGAGCACTATTTCCGGCCGTACGGCGGTTACACGCCGAACCCGATCGTCTTCCTGTCGGCGGCGGCGCAGCGGACCAAGACCGCGCGGCTGATCACCGGCGCGGTGCTGCCGGTGTTCAACAACCCGCTCAAGCTTGCCGGCGAGATCGGCATGCTCGACGCGATCTCCGGCGGCCGGCTCGAAGTCGGCTTCGCCCGGGCGTTCCTTCCCTACGAGTTCGCCAACTTCAAGGTCAGCGTCGACGAAAGCCGCGAGCGCTTCGCCGAAGGCATGGAACAGGTGCGTATCCTCCTCGAGCAGGACACGGCCAGCCATGCCGGCAACTTCCATAGCTTCGCGAACGTCACGTCGCTACCGCGGCCGACGCAAAAGCCGCGGCCGCCTTTCTGGGTTGCCGCCATCGCCACACCCGACAGCTTCGTCGCCGCCGGCAAGGCCGGCCACGCGATCATGGGAATTCCGATGGCGGGCGGAAAGATGCGGGAGCTACTCGGCCTCTATCGCGACGCCTGGAAGCAGGCCGGCCACGTCGGCCGCGGCCGCGTCATGCTCGCCTTCCACATGTATTGCGCCGAAACGCGGCAACAGGCCTTCGACGTCGCACGCGACCCGCTGAACCGCTATCTGAAGGCGATCGCTGCCGCGACGGCGGACTGGGGCTCGATGAGCTCCAAGGACTACCCAGGTTACGACAAGATCGCCGAGATCCTGGCCAAAGAGACCATCGACACGCAGGTCAAAAGCGGCGGCGCCTGGATCGGCTCGCCGGACGAGATCGCCGAGCAGATCGCGCGTTACGACGACGAAGTGGGCGGCTTCGAGGTCGCCTCGTTGCAGGTCAACTTCAACGACCTGCCCTATTCCGCCGCCGACCGGTCCCTGCGCCTGTTCAGCGAGGCTGTGATGCCCAAATTCGCCGGCCGCGGCGCCGAAAAACCCAGCATTTCGGCCCGAAAATCCGGGTAAACTATTTAGAAACCTCTATGCCTTTAGCGTGCTTTTTAGGGAAGCATGCTGAAGGGGGTTCCAATGCCGAATACCGACACGATCGCGACGCGCCGTGGCCGTAGCATGCGCGCTAAAGTCATAACGCTGTCGCTCGACGAGCAGGTGCAGGATTTCCTCGACGCGCGCGACGGCCTGCGCACTTACGACGTGCTTTACGGCAACAGCAGCGACACGCTGCTGCCGCGCCGTTTCGCCACCCGCAAAGGCAAGCGCGCTTAAGCCTGCCGGCCCGTTCTGCTATCCTCGCCGCGCAGAATGCGGCGAGTCCTCCTGGTCATCCTCTGCCTATTGCTGCCGGCGGCCGCGCATAGCGCCGAACGCGCCGACGAGCTCGCCATCGGCATCAGCCAGTTTCCGGCGACGCTCAACCCGCTGATCGACCCGATGGTGGCCAAGAGCTACGTGCTCGGCATGGTGCGCCGGCCGCTCACCACCTACGACGCCAACTGGCAGCTGGTCTGCATGCTGTGCGAGACGCTGCCGAGCTTCGCCAACGGGCTCGCGCAAAAGATCGTCCTGCCCGACGGCAAGATCGGCCTCCGCCTCACCTACACGCTCAAGGCCGACGCGCGCTGGGACGACGGCACGCCGGTCACCACCGACGACGTAATCTTCTCCTGGCAGGTTGGGCGCAATCCACAGACTGGCGTCGCCGAAGCCGAGCTCTATCGCCGTATGCTCGACGTCAAGGCGGTCGACGCGCACACCTTCACCGTCGACATGGATCGTTTGACGTTCGATTACGCCGCGCTCAACGATTTCGAGATTCTACCGGCGCGGATCGAGCGCGCCGCCTTCGCCGACCCGGCGCAATATCGCATCCGCTCGCGCTATGACACCGATCCGACGGCGCGCGGACTTTATGACGGCCCGTACCGCATCACGGACGTATCGCCCGGGTCGCATATCGTGCTCGAACGCAATCCCGCCTGGAGCGGTCCGCGACCTTATTTCAGCCGCATCGTCGTGTGGGCGGTCGAAAACACCGCGTCGCTCGAGGCCAATCTGCTGGCCGGCGGCCTCGACATGGTGCCCGGCGAACTTGGCCTGCCGCTCGACGAGGCCTTGGCCTTTGCGAAGCGCCACAGCGGCCGCTTCAACATCATCTACAAGCCCGGGCTCGAGTACGAACACATCGACGTCAACCTCGACGATCCGATCCTGGCGGATGTGCGCGTCCGGCGTGCGCTGCTCTACGGCGTCGACCGCAAGGCGATCAGCCAGGAACTGTTCGCCGGCCGCGATCCCGTCGCCGACAGCTTCGTGCCGACGCTCGATTGGGTCTATTCCGCCGACGTGCCGAAATATCCATACGATCCCGCGAAGGCGAAGGCACTACTGGACGCGGCCGGCTGGCACGCGATCGGCGACGAAGTACGCCGCAACGCCGCCGGCCAGCCGCTGGTACTGACCCTGGCGACCACCGCCGGCAACCGTTCGCGCGAGCTGGTCGAGGAAGTCCTCCAGAGCCAATGGCGCGCGGTCGGCATCGAGGTACACTTGGCGAATCAACCGGCGCGCGTCCTGTTCGGCGACAGCATGATCAAGCGCAAGTTCCAGATGGGCATGTTCGCCTGGTCGGCGGCGCCCGAGGACGTGCCGCGCGCTGAGTTGCGTTCGGACGAGATTCCCTCGCCCGCCAACAATTGGAGCGGCGAGAATTTCGTCGGCTGGCGCAATGTCGAGGCCGATCATCTGTTGGACTCGATCGAGACCGAGCTCGATCGAAACAAGCGGGCAGCCCTGTGGCAGCGATTGCAGGCGCTTTACGCCGACGAGTTGCCGGCGTTGCCGCTGTTCTTCCGCGCGGAGCCCTTCATCCTGCCGAAGTGGCTGGTCGGCCTGACGCCGACCGGCCACGAATATCCCTCGACGCTCTGGGTCGAGCAGTGGCGCGCGATCAACCGCGACGCCCAGGCCCGCGCGCAATGAGCCGATTTGCCGCCCGGCGGACCATCGAGATTCTGGCCGTCCTGGCGGTCATGTCGCTGGTGATCTATGCGCTGATCGGCCTGATGCCCGGCGATCCCGTCGATCTGATGATCGCCTCCAATCCGCACCTGACGGTGGCCGACGCCGCGCGGCTCAAGGCGCTTTACGGTCTCGACAAGCCGCTGTTGGAGCGCTACGCCGCATGGGCTACGGCCGCGCTGCACGGCGATTTCGGTTATTCCCGTCTCTATGCCCAACCGGTGCTGACGGTGCTGTTGCCGCGCCTCGGCAATACGGCCCTGCTCATGGGTACGAGCTTCGCGCTCACCCTCGCGCTCGCGTGGCCGATCGGCCTGCTCGCGGCGCGGCGGCCCGGCTCGTGGCTCGACGACGCTGCCAATTTCGCCAGCTTCGCCACCATCTCGGTACCGTCGTTCTGGCTCGCACTCATGCTGATCCTGGTGTTCGCCGTGCAGCTCGGCTGGCTGCCGCCCGGCGGCGCGACCACCATCGGCGCCGGCGGCGCCGCCGACCGTGCCGATCATCTGGTGCTGCCAGTGATCACGCTGACACTGGTCAATTTCGGGCCGCAGCTCCGCTACATGCGCGCAGCGATGATCGACACGCTGAACCACGACTATATCCGCACGGCGCGCGCCAAGGGCGCTGGCGAGTTGCGCATCCTGACGCGTCACGCGCTCAGGAACGCGCTGATTCCACTGATCACCGTGGTCGCGCTGTCGTTCGGCTCGCTGTTTTCCGGCGCGTTGGTCACCGAGACGATGTTCAGCTATCCCGGCATGGGCAAGCTGATCTACGACGCCGTGCTCGGCAACGACTACAACCTCGCCCTTGCCGGCCTGTTGTTCGCGACCTTGATGACATTGCTGGCCAATTTCGCCGCCGATCTCGCCTATGCCGCGACCGATCCGCGGATCGTGTACCGATGAGCGCGCTGTCGCAGCCGCGCGTGCGTTTCGGCGGCGGCGTGCTGCTGGCGCTGGCGCTTGCCGTCCTGCTGGCACCGTGGCTGGCGCAGGCGCTCGGCGCGCACGCCGACACGGTAGACCTGTATCGACGCCTGGCCGGCCCGTCGTTGAGTCATCCACTCGGCACCGACGAACTCGGCCGCGATATGTTGCTGCGGCTGCTCGAAGGCGGCCGTGTCTCGCTGCTCGTCGGCCTGACCGCGGCGCTTGCCGCCGCCGTGCTCGGCACCGCCATCGGGTTGGTGGCCGGCTATTTCGGTGGTCGGCTTGACGCGGCGCTCATGCGTCTGACCGACGGCGTGATCGCATTGCCGCTGTTGCCGCTGCTGGTCGTCTTGGCCGCCGCCGACTTACAGAAGCTCGGCGTGCCGGCAGCGTTGCGGCAATCCGAAGCGATGAGCCTCTACCGCATCATCGTGCTGGTGACGCTGGTCGGCTGGACGACGGTCGCACGGCTAGTGCGCGGCACGACGCTGTCGCTGAAGCGGCAGGATTTCGTCCGCGCCGCCGAAGCGCTGGGCGCCGGTCACCGGCGCATCATGCTGGTGCACATCCTGCCGAATTTGGCGACGCCAATCATCGTCGCGACGTCGCTCGCCGTCGGCGAGATCATCTTGCTGGAATCGGTGTTGAGCTTCCTCGGTCTCGGCATCGCGCCGCCGCTCGCCAGCTGGGGCAACATGCTGACGGGCGCCGAGGAAACCATCGCGCTGGCGCCGATGCTCGCCGTCTATCCGGGCGCGCTGATCTTCCTGACGGTGATGGCGTGCAACCTGCTCGGCGACGGGCTGCAACAAGCGCTCGATCCGCGCCAACGGCGCTGAGCTATTCCTCGTCGGTCGGCGGCGGGTCGTAGAACATCGACGATTGACGCCGCTGCCCGGCCACGCGCGGATGGCGCCGCAAGCGGTCGATGACGCGGCGGCGATACTCTGGGTCGGCGACGACCCGATCCATATCGAGGTTGGCGAAATCCTTGTCGTCGAGCGGCGACCCGGGCATGTCGTGGCTTTCGGTCAGTCAGGGAACGGCGTGGGGAAAGGATGGAACCGCGGCAATGGACCACACCAGCGTCAAGTTGCGCAACACTGTCACAATCTGTGGATAGAATTGTGGACAAGCTTCCGGACAGATTTCTGGTACTGCCGGATCGGCGAAGCGGTCGAACCGCTTCTCAACCCGCCTGCGACGGGATGCCGCAGCCGGCCGCCCGGTCTGTTGCACGACTCAACCCTGCCGCCGCGCGGGTTTGACGGCAGCGGCTGCCACGGCCGATAGTAGGTCCCGCCCTCTTCCGCACCGACCGCAAGGATTTCCGCCATGCAGCGAGGCAACTCCGCCGCCAGCCGCGACATCGCCTTCCATCTACACCCCTATTCCAACCACCGCCGGCTCGAGCGCCAAGGCGAGCTGCTGGTGACCGAGGGCAAGGGCGTCCGGGTCAAGGACGAGGCCGGCAAGGAATACATCGAAGGCTGCGCCGGCCTGTGGTGCACGTCGCTCGGCTTCGGCGAAGAGCGCCTGATCGAGGCGGCGGCGCGGCAGATGCGCAAGCTCAGCTTCTATCACTCATTCCACCACAAATCGCACGACGTCGTGGGCGAGCTGGCCGAGCGGCTGGTCGCCATGATGCCGGTGAAGATGTCGCACGCGTTCTTCAACAACTCGGGCTCCGAGGCGAACGACACCGCGGTCAAGATCGTCTGGTACTACAACAACGCGCGTGGCCGTCCGCGCAAAAAGAAGATCATCGCCCGCTTCAAGAGCTATCACGGCGTCACCGTGGCGAGCGCGAGCCTGTCGGGTCTGCCCAACAATCACCGCTCGTTCGACCTGCCGATCGCCAATATCCGGCACACCGATTGCCCGCATCATTATCGCTTCGCGCATCCGGGCGAGAGCGAGGAGGATTTCGCCACGCGGCTGGCGGAGAATCTCGACCTGATGATCCAGCGCGAGGATCCCGAGACGGTTGGGGCCTTCATCGCCGAGCCGGTGATGGGCGCCGGCGGCGTCATCGTGCCGCCGCGCACCTATTACGAAAAAATCCAGAAGGTGCTGAAGAAGCACGACGTGCTGTTCATCGCCGACGAAGTCATCACCGGCTTCGGCCGCACCGGCAAGATGTTCGGCACCGAGACGTTCGACCTCAAGCCCGACATCATCACGGTCGCCAAGGCGCTGTCCTCGGCTTACCTGCCGATCTCGGCAACCGTGGTCAGCGAACCGATCTATCAGGCGCTGGCCGACGAAAGTGACAAGATCGGCATCTTTGCGCACGGCTACACCTATTCGGGCCATCCGGTGTGCTGCGCCGTGGCGATCGAAACGCTCAAGATCTACGAGGAACGCGACATCGTCGGCCACGTCCAGAAGGTCGCGCCGCGGCTCCAGAACGGATTGCGCCAGCGCTTCGCCAACCATCCGCTGGTCGGCGAAATCCGCGGCCTCGGCCTTGTCGCCGGCGTCGAGCTGGTCGCAGACAAGACGACTAAGGCACCGTTCGATCCCGGTCAGGGCGCGGGCAACATCCTGACGGCGGAGATTAACAAGCATGGCCTGATTCTGCGGCAGATTGGCGACGCCCAGGCCTTCGCGCCGCCGCTGGTGATCAGCGAAGGGGAAATCGACGAGATGCTCGACCGGTTCGGCAAAGCTCTGGACGACACCGCGGCACGGCTGTCGCCGCGACAACGGGCCTCATTGCGGGCCTGACGCGGAACCCGTAAGCATCTATAATCATTCGATAGTTTGACGGAAGGGCATCGTCCCGCGATGGATTTCGAGGCCTTCTTCAAGACCCGGCTCGACGCGCTGAAAGCCGAAGGCCGCTATCGCGTGTTCGCCGACATCGCGCGCCGCGCCGGCGCGTTTCCGCGTGCCCGCGACCACGCGCACGGCAGCGACGTCACCGTCTGGTGCTCGAACGACTATCTCGGCATGGGCCAGCATCCCGACGTGCTGGCGGCAATGCGCGACGCCCTCGCCCAGACCGGCGCCGGCGCCGGCGGCACCCGGAATATTTCGGGCACGACGCACCACCACGTCGCGCTCGAACGCGAGCTCGCCGAACTGCATCACAAACCCGCAGCGCTGGTTTTCACCTCGGGCTATGTCGCCAACGAAGCGGCGCTGGCGACGCTCGGATCGCAATTGCCCGGCTGCATCGTCTTTTCCGACGCGCTGAACCACGCGTCGATGATCCAAGGCATCCGGCATAGCCGCGCCGAGAAGATGATCTTCAAGCACAGCGATCCGGCGGACCTCGAACGCCTGCTCAAGAACGCCGATCCCATGCGGCCCAAGCTGGTTGCGTTTGAATCGGTCTATTCCATGGACGGCGACATCGCGCCCATTGGAAAGCTTTGCGACGTCGCAAAGCGTTATGGAGCGCTGACCTATCTCGACGAGGTGCATGCCGTCGGTCTATACGGCGCGCGCGGCGCCGGCGTTGCCGAGCGCGACGGCGCGCTGGACCGTGTCGATCTCGTCCAGGGCACGCTCGCCAAGGCCTTCGGCCTGATGGGCGGCTATGTCGCCGCATCGGCGGCGCTGATCGATTTCTTGCGGAGCTACGCACCGGGTTTTATTTTCACGACGGCGCTGCCGCCAGCGATCGCCGCCGGCGCCGTCGCCAGCATCCGCTACGTCAAAGGCGCGGCCGAGCTGCGCCAGCGTCACCAGGAACGCGCCGCGCGCCTGAAACAGCGCCTCGCCGCAGCGAAGCTGCCGGTGATGGCGAGCGACAGCCATATCGTGCCGGTGCTGATCGGCGACGCGCAGCTGTGCAAGCAGGCGGCGGACGATCTGCTCGAACGCCATCGTATCTACGTCCAGCCGATCAATTATCCGACTGTGCCGCGTGGCGGCGAGCGTCTGCGCTTTACGCCAACGCCGCTGCATTCTGACCAGGACATCGAGACGCTGGTGGCGGCGCTGTCCGACGTCTGGTCGCGCATGCCGATCCGCCGCGTCGCCTGAACCGCTGCGTGGAACGCGCCCGGTGTTCCGCGACCAGCCCCTGATTCCGGCCGAAGCGATCAAGCTCGCGGCGCTCGGCTTCCTCGCCGACGGTCCGCGCCGCTACGGCGACCTCGCCGCCCAGATCCGCCAATTCACCGGCCGAATCGCCGCGCCGTCGCTCGACCTCATGGGCACGTCGCTGGAGACGCTGATCGTCGAAGGCTTGGTGGTGGCGAGCGAGGGCAAGGGCATGGCTGACAACGCGCGATTGAGCCTGACGCCAGCTGGCCTCGCCGCCCTGGCGAACCTGTTGCAAGCGCGGCTCAAAGCACCGCTCGGCGATTTCACGCGGCTGGCGCTATTGCTCAAGCTGCGCTTCCTGCACCATCTCGGTCCGGCCGAGCGCGAAACCCAAATGGCGCACGCCGCCGAAACCGTCGGCGACGAAATCAACCGGCTCAACGATCTGCGTAAATCCGAAGCCGGCGCGCCGCAGCACTACCTCGACTGGCTCGATGCCGACATCGCCCAGCTCCAGGGCAAGTTGGCGCGGCTAGAGCGATAAGCGCACGCTGTACGGCCGAATTTCAGTAAAGGTGCTGCCCGCCGGTGACAAAAATTTCGGTGCCGGTGACGTAAGCCGATTCCGGCGAGCATAGATAGAAAATCGTCGCCGCCACATCCTCGGGCGTGCCGAGACGATGCAGCGGAATCCGCGGCAGCAGCACTTCGGTCTCGGGTGACAGCATCGCGGTTTCGATCTCACCGGGTGCCACGGCGTTGACGCGGATGCCGAGCTCGGCGAACTCCACCGCCATCTCGCGCGTCAGCGCCGACAGCGCCGCCTTCGACGTCGAATAAGCCGAACCGGCGAATGGGTGGACGGCGTGACCGGCGATCGAGGTGACGTTGACGATCGTGCCCCGGCCCTTGCTCAATGGGCCGGCGAGGCCGCGCGCCAGCATCACCGGCGTGAAGAAATTGAGCTGGAACACCTGGCGCCAGTCGGCGAGATCGCCGTTCAGGCAGCCGAGCCGTTCCTTGAACGGCGTCTTGGGCGAGACGCCGGCGTTGTTCACCAGTGCGCTCAACGGGGCATCACCCAGCTCCTGTAGCACCGCGCCAATGAAGCCTTCGACCGCCTGGGTTTGCGATAGGTCAGCGGTGATGTGCTGCGTCCAGTTGGGATCGCGTTTGCATTCCGGCGGCACCGCCTCGCGCGACGAGGTGATGACTCGCCAGCCGGCATCGCTGAAGCGTTTCACCGTGGCGTGGCCGATGCCGCGACTCGCTCCGGTCAGCAGGACGGTTTTGCGTTCGGCGTTCATGCGCCGAGATTAGGGGGCCGGCGGCGCAAAGGAAAGCAAGCTCACCTTGTGTAGGCCGCACGCGGCTCGCTGATGCCGGCGGGATCCTGATGGATCATCACTTCGGAGCGCGGAAAGGCCGCCAGGATCTGCGCTTCGACCTCGTCGGCGATCTGATGCGCCTGGGTCAACGGTAAATTGCCGTCCATCTCAAGATGTATCTGAATGAACGAGATCGGTCCGGCGGCGCGCGTCTTCATGTCGTGCACCGCCCGCACATCGGGATGCGCCAACGCGATCGCGCGGATACGCTCGCGCTCGGCATCGGGCAGTTCGCGGTCCATGAGCTGAACGACGGCGCGGTTTGCGACCTGCCAAGCGCCCCAGATGATCCACAATGCGATGGCGCCACCGAAGATCGGATCGATCAGCACGTAGCCGAATTCCACCGTCAGCAGCAACGCCACGATCACCGCCAGGTTGAGCACCAGGTCGGCGCGGTAGTGGAAGGCGTCGACGCTGATCACCAACGAGCCGGTGCGCTTGACCACCGAGCGCTGGTAAAGCACCAGCGCCAGGGTCGTCGCGACGGCGAAGATCATCACCGCCAGACCAGCCTTGGTGTTGGTGATCGGCTCCGGATGGATCAAGTGCTGGATCGCTTCGATCAGCAGCAGCACGGCCGAGCCGGCGATGAACGCCGCCTGGCCGAGGCTCGCCAGCGGTTCGGCCTTGCCGTGGCCGAAGCGATGCTCGCGATCGGGCGGCACCAGCGCTTGGCGCACGGCGATCAGGTTCGCCAGTGACGCCGCCCCGTCGAGCAGCGAGTCGATCAGGCTCGACAGCAGGCTCACCGAATTGGTCTCGACCCACGCGCCGAGCTTGACCGCGACCAGCAGCCCCGCGACCGAAATCGAGGCGTAGGTCGCGCGGCGCATCAACGTGCCGACGCGCTCCATCGATTCCCGCTGCGGAATCGCCTCGTTCATGGGAACAGCCTTTCGCTGCGCCAGCCCTTCCCGTCGCGAATATAGGCCTCGCGATCATGCAGCCGGTGCGGGCCGAAGGTCCAGAATTCGAAATAATCCGGCGTCAGGCGATAGCCCGACCAGAATTCCGGCCGCGATACGGTCTTGTCGGCGAAGCGCGCTTCGGCGTCGCGGAAACGCGTTTCGAGCGCGGCGCGGTTTTCGACCGCCTGCGACTGGCGTGAGGCCCAGGCGGCAAGCTGACTCTCGCGCGGCCGCGATGCGAAATAGGCGTCGGCCTCGGCCGGCGACACGGTCTCGATCGCGCCTTCGACGCGCACCTGGCGCGCCAGCGACTTCCAGTGGAACAGCAGCGCGGCGCGCGGATTGTTGGCGAGCTCGCTCGCCTTGCGGCTGCCGAAATTGGTGTAGAAGACGAAGCCCCGTTCGTCCGCCGTCTTGACGAGCACCATGCGCGCCGACGGCCGGCCGTCGCGCGTCGCGGTAGCCAGCGTCGCCGCTTCGGGCTCCGACGGCTCCTTCGCCTTGGCGTCGGCGAAGACGCGCGCGAATTCCTGAAACGGTTGCGAAAAGGGGATGGTCACGGCTGCCTCGCGGCCGACACCATAGAGCCGCCGCCCCGGCTTTTTCCACCCCGCGCAGAAAAAAAGAAGGCCCGGTGTGGGGTCCGGGCCTCCCTTCGCGCTCCCCCCGTGATGCGCTTACGGAATGACGATCTCGACGCGCCGGTTTTGCGGCTCGCGCACGCCATCGGGCGTCGGCACGCGGGGATCGGCCTGGCCTTCCCACGTGACGCCGATGTCGGCCTCCGGCACGCCCAGCGTTATCAACGCGCCGCGCACGGTCTCGGCGCGTGCCTTCGACAAGGCAAGATTGTAGCGCGGCGAGCCGGACGTGTCGGTGTAGCCGGTCAGCTTGAGTTCGGTCTTGCCGTTCTGCTGGAACGCGGCGGCCGCGGCGGCGACCACGTCGTGTCCCTGCGGCGTCAGCACGGCGCTGTTGAGATTGAAGAAGACGATATAGGTCAGCGGCGCGGGAGGCGGTACGGCTGGAACCGGCTGCACCACGGGCGGGCCGGCTTGCGGCGCCGGCTGATAAGCCGGCGGACCCGGCTGCACTTCGGGCGTCGGCTGCGGCACGCCGAAGTACCAGGTCAAGCTGGCGAGCACGTTGTGGCTTTCGTTCTTGAGACCGAGGCGGCCACCGGACGTGGAAGCAAACGACGGGTCGACGGTGGCGAAGTAGCGATACTCGAGACCGAGCGCCAGGTTGGGCAGAACCATATAGTTGACGCCCACGATCGGTTCGTACGCGAAGACGGTGTCGGACGAGTTGGCCAACGTCGTGCCGTTGGCGCGCAAATTGTCGAGCGTGACGTGCGACGCGCCGACGCCGATACCGATATACGGCACGAAGGGCGTGCCGGTGCGCAAATCCCACAACGCCCGGGCCATGCCCGACGTGTTCTTGACCGAGCCGCCCACCGCGCTCGCGGACACGTTGTTAACGACGACTGACTTGATGCCAGAATTGCTGAAATCGAGACCGAGTTCGAGGCGCAGCTGATCGAGCTTCCAGCCGAGCGCGCCACCGACGACATAGCCCTCTTTCTGCTCCGTGGTAACCGAGGTGCCGGTGGTGCTGTCGCCGGTCATATCGTTCATGTGCGACCAACCGCCTTCGCCGCGGACGTAAGGACCGTTCGGTCCGGTTCCTGGCGAGCCGAAGGTTTGGGCGAAAGTCGGCGCGGCCAGCGCGCACAGCACCAAACTTAAAGCCGAAGCACGCACGAAATTCATCGCGATCTCCTGACCGACGCAATTCGGGATTGCGGGCGGCAGGATTATTATGGTTAATCCTGAAAACAGCAAGTATTTACTTATATTTATGCTGTAAAAACGAACTTATATTGTTAGTTTTCTGAATAATTACTTTACAGATACTGTGCGGGACATGACCAATATCCGACAGCGCGTCAAATTCGCCGACAGCGCCCTCGCGAATGCCGGTTAGTGTGTCAGCGCCGCGCAGGCCGCCGGTAACGGCGGCCGCGGCGGCGGCACGGTTGGTACCGGCGGCTTGGGCTTGCTCAGCTCCTGGGCCCACCATGCGAAGATCGCCGGGTCGCAACCGTTGCCCGGCGGCACGGGCGGCTGTTCGAGGCACAGCGGCGAGCCGGCCGGACATTTCAGGCGGACATGGAAATGCGCCTTGTGGCCGTACCACGGGCGGACGCGCTCGAGCCAACCGCGATCGCCCTGCCCCGCACCACCATAGCCTTCGCACAGCGCCTGCTTGATCGCCGGATTGACGAAGATGCGGTCGACCGCGGAATCGCGCGCCGCGAGGCGCAGGAGCGTCACCTGGCGCGATCCGAACCGCGCTGGATCGATCGCGCTCTGATCGGCCAACACCATCGGCGGCGGCTCGAGAGTCTTGCGGGCTGCGATCGGCAAACCCGGCACGGTGTCGAGCGTGAACCAAATGTCCACGTCGACGCCGGTCTCGTGCGACACGTGATTGGACGGCATCGGTCCGCCGCGCGGCTGCGCCATGTCGCCGATATAGAAGACCGGCAGGCCGGCGGCGTGCGCTTCGCGGCCGAGCCGTTCGACGAATCCCACCGTTTCCGGATGGCCGAAATAGCGGTGTTCGCCCGGCCGCAGCACTTCGAATCCCGGCCCGTCCCATGGCAGCGTCGCGGCACCGGCCAGGCAGCCGTTCCACGGCCGGCCGATGACCTGCGGCGGCCCCGCCGCCGGCGCCAAGGTCGGATCGCTCCACGACGCGGCATTGACCGGGACGCTCAGCAGCATCCCGATCGTGACGGCCGCAATCGACGCGATAGCGCGCATGATGACCTCTCGGTTCGAGCCTCGGCGTCTCGGGCGCTCGCTAGCCATGCCGCTCGCTCCAGAAGCGCAACACGATCGCGGCCAGGAGCAGCAGCATCGCTATGACAACCGCGACGCATCCCGGCCAGCCGGCGCGGTTCCACGCATAGCCGGGCAGTACCGCGCCGAGGCTGCCGCCGACGTAATAGCAGGTGACGTAGAGGCCGACCGCCGACGAGCGCGCGCGCTGCGCCGAAACCGCGACCGACGCGGTCGCGGACGTCTGCACGATGAAGCCGCAACCGGCGCCGAGCGCCAAGCCAGCGATGATCGCCGCCAGGCTACCGGTCAACGTCAGCAGCAAGCCGCAGATCCAAATGCCGAGTACGCCAAGCACCAGGCGACGGCGACCGAAGCGCCGCACCAGCCGTCCGGCGAGCGGCGTCGTCATGACGCCGACCAAATAGACGACGAAGATGGTGCCGAGCGCAGCCGCCGACAGGTCGAACGGCGGCGCCGCAAGGTGGAAATTCACGTAGGTGAAAGTGGCGACGAACGAGAATAGGACGCCAAAACCGACGGCGAAGATCGCGTCGAGCTGTGGATCAAAGACGTGGCTGACGATGTGCCGCAACGCATGCATCGGGCTGGCGCTGGCGACGAATTGGCGTTCGCGCGGCATCAGGACGATGACGCCGACCGCAGCCACCGCGGTCAACGCGGCGAGCCCGAGGAACGCGCCGCGCGTGCCGTAGGGCCCGACCAGAATGCCGCAGAGGAACCGGCCGAAGAAGCCACCGAAGCAACTGCCCGACAGATAGATGCCGGCAACGCCCGTCGCTTCGGCAATGGGTACCTCGTCGCCGATATAAGCGACGGTGACGACGAAGATCGGCGGCAGCAGCAGGCCCTGGACGAACCGCCAGAACACCATCGCCGACAGCGTGGTCGACAACGCGATCAACACCGTCGGCACGATCAGGGCAATCATGGCGGTGACGATGACGCGCTTGCGACCGATCAGGTCGGCGCCGACGCCGGTGAACGGTGCAATGATCGCGACCGCCAAGGTGGTGGCACTGATCATATGACTGGCGGCGACCGCATCGACCCCGTAAAGGTCGCGGATCATCGGCAGAATCGATTGCGGCGCGTACAGGTCGAGGAAGCTGCAAAAGCCGGCGAGCCAAACCGCGGCCGCCCGGGCGGGCGCTGTCATTGCCGTAGTCTACCATGGCCGGGCTTTTCATCGCCGCCGTCCTGGCGTAGAAAGCCCGCGAATGGCTGACCCCAAGAAAAGCCGCAGCTATCGCGACGCCGGAGTCGACATCGACGCTGGCGACGCGCTTGTCGAGGCCATCGCGCCGTTTGCCAAGGCGACCGCGCGCGCCGGTACGGCAGCCGGACTCGGCGGATTCGGGGCACTGTTCGATCTCAAGGCGGCGGGCTACCGCGATCCGATCCTGGTCGCCACCACCGACGGCGTCGGCACCAAGCTCAAAGTCGCGATTGCGGCGAATAAGCACGACACGATCGGCATCGACCTGGTGGCGATGTGCGTCAACGATTTGGTCGTTCAGGGCGCCGAGCCGCTCTTCTTCCTGGATTACTTTGCGACCGGCAAGCTCGCGGTGGCGCAGGCAACGACCATCGTCAAAGGCATCGCCGCTGCGTGCCGCGCCGTCGGCTGCGCGCTGGTCGGCGGCGAGACTGCCGAAATGCCCGGCATGTACGCCGCCGGCGACTACGACCTGGCCGGTTTCGCGGTGGGCGCGGTCGAGCGCGGTCAGGCGCTCGATGGTACGACCGTGGCGGCCGGTGACGTCGTACTGGGACTCGAATCCGACGGTCTCCACTCCAACGGGTTCTCGCTGGTGCGCCGCGTCGTCGAGGAGGCCGGACTGTCCTATGCCGCGCCGGCGCCGTTCGCTCCGTCGCACGGCTTGGCCGATGAGCTGCTACGGCCGACGCGACTTTACGTGAAGCCGTGCCTGGCGGCGCTCAAAGCCGGTGGCGTCAAGGCCTATGCCCACATTACCGGCGGCGGCCTGGTCGAGAACATTCCGCGCGTGCTGCCCGACGGCCTTGCCGCCGAGCTCGATGCCGCGAGCTGGACGCTGCCGCCGGTTTTCGCCTGGCTGGCGCGGACCGCCGGCATCGCCCGCGCCGAAATGGCGCGCACCTTCAACTGCGGCATCGGCATGGTCGCGGTCGCGGCGCCGGCGCAGGCCGACTCCGTCGTACGCGTCCTGACCCAAGCCGGCGAACGCGTCCACTGTATCGGCCGCATCGTCAAGGGCGCTGGCGAAGCCAGCGCCATCCTCGTCAACACGGAGCGCGCGTGGCCCGGCTGAGGACCGGCGTGCTGATTTCGGGCCGCGGCTCCAACCTTCAGGCGCTGATCGACGCTTGTGCGGCACGCGATTATCCCGCCGAGATCGTGCTGGTCGTCGCCAATCGCGCCGACGCCGCGGGCCTCGACCGCGCTGTGCGCGCCAAAATTCCGACGCGTGTCATCGAACACCGCGATTTCACCGAACGTACGGCATTCGACGCGGCGCTCGATGCCGCGCTCAAGGAGGCGCGCGTCGAGCTCGTCTGTCTCGCCGGCTTCATGCGAATTCTCGGCGCCCACTTCATCGACGCGTGGCGCGACCGTATGATCAACATCCATCCGTCGCTGCTGCCCGAATTTCCTGGCCTCGATACGCACACCCGCGCACTCAGCGCGAGCGTCAAGCGTCACGGCTGCACCGTCCACTTCGTGCGCAACCAAGTCGACAGCGGGCCGATTATCGTGCAGGGCTCGGTGCCGGTTCTGCCAGGCGACGACGCCGATAAATTGGCGGCGCGCGTGCTGGCCGTCGAACACCGCGCCTATCCGCTGGCGCTGCGGCTGGTTGCCGACGGCCGCGTGCACGTCCGGGGCGACAGCGTCGAGATCGACGGCCGGCCGGGCCCTGTGCGCCTCGACGCCACGGCGTGACCGTGCGGCCTTTCCTCCTTGGGGCGGCGTTCTGGCTGGCCGTCGGCCTGGTGCAAATCTTCAACTGGGGTGAGGCCGGCCCGTGGAAGGCGCTGGTGCTGTTCGCCTTGTTGGCGTGGATGCCGATCATGCTGCGGGCGTTGCGCCAACCGCGCGCGGACACGCCCGTACCGTGGGTGATAATCGCGCTCGTGGTCGTACTGGCGGCGGCCGAGCTCGTTTACGGCGGGGCGCGGCTGGTTCACCCGCGCCTGATCGATATGGCGACAACGACTCTCACGGCCGGCCATGCCATGCTCGCCGGGCAGAACCCGTACGTGTTGCCGATCGATCCGGAAGTCAGTGGCGCGTTCGCCGGCTACAAATATTTGCCGGCGATGCCCGCGATCTATCTTCCCCTCGGGTTGGTGCTCGGTGCACGCGGCGTCCTGGTCACCAACCTGCTGCTCCAAGCCGCGACGGTCGCGCTGATGCTGTGCCTTGGACGGCGTACCGGCGCGTACCGCAACGGCTTTGTCGCCGCCGCACTGTACCTGTCGCTGCCGCTCGTGGCCCAACAGCTTTTCGCCAAAGGCACGACCGATCTGGCGGCGGTCGTGCCGCTCCTGCTCGCCTTTATCGCATTCGAGCGCAGCGATTTCCTCTCGGGCCTGTGCGTCGGCGCCTCAATCGCGGCCAAGCTGGTTCCCGGCGTGGTGTTCGTGCCCTGCCTGTTGCCGCCCGGTACCGGCGCGCGGGTGCGTTACGGTCTTGGCATCGTGTGCGGCATGCTGCCGATCCTGCCTTACGCGCTCGGTGCGCCCAGCGCGTTTTACGACAACATCATCCTGTTCAACGCCATCCGCCCGCCCGACAGCACCAGCTGGCTCGCGTTTGCGCCAGAAGGTGCGGCGCTCGTCGCCCGGTCGATCTTTGTGGCGTTGGCGCTAGCAGTCACGGTCCATGTCTGGCGGCGCGCGCCGGAGCTGACCGCGCGATTCGCCTTGGCGGCGGCGCTGACCCTGGCGATCATTCTTGCGGCGCCGACGGCCCATCACAACTACCAGCTCTGGTGGCTGCCGTTCTATGCGCTGGCGCTGGGTGCGACGCTGACGCGACCCCTCGGGGGTTTGCAAAAATCGGCGGTCGCGCTATAGGTTGCCCAGTTTCCAGTTCGGGGGCGTTTGATGAGCACGTTCGACCTGCAACCGCATCGTGAAACCTGGCTCGGGTTCGCGCGACTGCTTCGCTGGGCAATCGGGACGATTGTCGTCGTCCTGGTGCTGCTCGCCTATTTCCTGGTCTAAAGCTCGGGAAAGAAAAAGGCGATTTCGCGTTTCGCGGTCTCGGCCGAATCCGAGCCGTGGACCGAATTGGCTTCGATCGATTCGGCGAAGTCCTTGCGGATCGTGCCCGGCGCGGCTTTGGTTGGGTCCGTCGCGCCCATGATCTCGCGATTGAGCGCGACCGCGTTGTCGCCCTCGAGCACCTGGACCACCACCGGCCCCGAGATCATGAACGCGACGAGGCTGCCGAAAAACGGCCGCTCCTTGTGCACGTCATAGAAGCCCTCGGCTTGTGCCCGCGACAATTGCGTCGGCTTCTGGGCGACGATCTTGAGGCCGCGCGCGGTAAAGCGGGCGTTGATCTTGTCGGTCAGTTTGCGGCGCGTCGCGTCGGGCTTGATGATCGAAAGTGTGCGTTCCTTGGCCATGGGCCGAACCTCGTTGGTGGCGTAAAAGTCGCGGGTTTATAGCGGGACCGCCGGGCGGCTTCAACCCGCGCCGGCCTTTTCCCAGCCCTTTTCGGTCTGCTGCCAATAGGTCAGCGCATGGCCGGCGACCTTGGCCTGCTGCCAGCGTTCGCGCGCCGAGCTCACCGCAGCCTCGTCGTTGCCGTCGAAAACGTCCAACACACGCTTGTAGCGGTCGACATGCTCCGACGTCGCGCCGTCGACCAACACCAGCATGTCGGCGTTGTTGGGATTCTCGTCGTCGACCGTGAGCCAGATCGGCTGTTGCGCGGCGTTGCCATCCTTCGCCGAACCGTGCGGCAGGAAGGCGGCGTCGTTATAGGTCCACAGCAGCGCGTTAAGATGATCGACGCGCTCGGCCGAACCGGCCATCAACACGACACGGTAGCCGCCCGCGTGGGCTTTTTCGAGCAGCTGCGGTAAGGCGCGATCGAGCGTCAGGCTCCGCAGGTGATAGAAGCCGATCTCCGTCACTTGTCGTCGTGGGACTCGTAATTGTCGCGCACGAACCGATTCAACAGGCGCACGCCATATCCGGTCGCACCTTTCGGCCCTGTCGGCTTGTCCTTGTTCGCCCACGCCGTGCCGGCGATGTCGAGATGCGCCCACGGCACCTTGTTGACGAAGCGTTCGAGGAACGTTGCGGCGGTGACGCTGCCGGCGTCACGGCCGCCGCTGATATTCTTCACGTCGGCGGCGTCGCTATCCATCATCTTGTTGTAGGCGTCGCCCAGCGGCATGCGCCACAGAGTCTCGCCGGTCGCCTTGCCCGCCGCGGTCAACTGTTCGGCGAGCTTGTCGTCGTTGCTATAGAGGCCAGCATGCTCGTGGCCGAGCGCGATGATGATCGCGCCGGTCAGCGTCGCGAGATCGATCATTGCCCGTGGCTTGAAGCGATCCTGGCAGTACCACAACGCATCCGCGAGAACGAGACGGCCTTCCGCGTCAGTGTTGAGAACCTCGATGGTCTGGCCCGACATCGATTTGACGATGTCGCCCGGACGCTGCGCGGTGCCCGACGGCATGTTCTCGGCGAGCGCGCCGACGCCGACGACGTTGACCTTGGCCTTGCGGCCGGCCAGCGCCTTCATCAGGCCGATCACCGCGCCGGCGCCGCCCATGTCCCATTTCATGTCTTCCATGCCGGCGGACGGCTTGATCGAGATGCCGCCGGTATCGAAGGTGATGCCTTTGCCGACGAAAGCGACCGGCGCCTGTTTCTTGTCGTCGGCGCCGTGCCATTGCATGACCAGCAGCCGCGGCGGCCGTGCGCTCCCCTGCCCAACGCCGAGCAGCGCGCCCATGCCGAGCGCCGCCATCTTCTTCTCGTCGAGGATTTCAACGGTGACGCCGAGCTCGGTCAGCTCCTTGGCGCGTTCGGCGAGCGTTTCCGGATAGATCACGTTGGCCGGTTCGGAAACCAGATCGCGGGTGAAGAATACACCGTCAGCGATCCGGTCGAGCGGCGCATAACGCCGGCGCGCGGCGTTAATGTCCTCGACCAGGATCGACAAGGTCTTGAGCGACGGTTTCTGTTCCGGCTTTTCCTTGGTGCGATATTTGTCGAAGCGGTAGGAGCGCAGGCGCGCGCCATAGGCGACGTGTGCGGCGATCTCGGCCGCACGATCGCCGGCCTCGATCAGCACCGCCGCTTCGCTCTCGCCCGCGACATTGAGCGCCGCCAGAATGATGCCACCACAATGTTGCCACAGCGCGCGATCGGCCGGATCGGCCTTGCCGGTTCCTACCAGAAGCACGCGCGCCACGCCGAGCTTAGCCGGCGCGAGAATCGCCAGCGTCTCTTCCGCCTTGCCCTTGAAGCGTGACGCACCCAACGCGCGGCTCAGCGCCTTGCCGCTGCGGCGATCGAGTTGCGTTCCCTGAGGCGACAGCTTGCGTCCGTCCGCGACGAAGAGGACGAGCGTTCCGGTCCGGGGCAGACGGGGTGGCGCGAATTTGATTCTCATCAGCGATCCTCGATGCAAACCGCGAAACAGCGATAGAGCGTTGAATTTGCTGACGTGTCAACCAACTCAACCGGGCAAGCAGAGCGGCGCCAGCGCGATGACCCGTGACCAATGCCCATCATCCGCCGGTGGATATCGCCAGTGATCGACAAGCGTCCAGCCGTTGGTACCGTACGCGAAGAGCGCGGCCTCGCCTTCGGGAACGCCGACCATGCCCGCCGGCGTACACGAGATCACCGCCCATTTATCGGCGGCAAGTCCCGCGAACGTGTCGGGCGTCAACGTCGGCACGTCATCGAGAATCAGATTGGGTCGGCGCGGCGGCGTCATCCGCAGCAGACCCTCGAGAACGGGAAACAGGCTGCCGCCGTCGTGTGGCAGGATGAGCGCGACGCGATCGTCCGGTCCGACAGCGGCGGCGATACGCTGCGCAAGATCCCAGGCGCGCAACTGCGGCGTCTCGAGGTCGAAGCGCAGCCAATGCACGAACGCCGCCGGACACACGATGAACGCGACGATCGCCAGCGCCGCCAATCCGACGCGGCGCCGCGGTTGTTGCCGCTCAAACCAAGCGCGCGCGGGCGCGCGCAGCATCAGCACCATCGTCACCATCAGCAACAGCGCCAGATGCGTGTTGTAGCGGAAGAACGAGTGTGCATCGGCGGTCATCTGGCCGCTGAAATGCCCGATGTAGCTGACGAGCAGCGCGGCGTTATAGACCAGCGCGACGATCAGCAACGTCCGGCCGGCGCGCTGGCCAGGCCGATCGGCGGCCGAGCCGCGCCAGGCGCAAACCAGGAACGCGATCAGCGCGGCGATCAATGGCCCGAAGAACACGATCTTCTCGCCGGCAATGTGTACGATCTGGCGCAAGACCGACGGCAGCAGATGCCACTGCCACTGCGCCAACGGCATCCAGGTCAATTCGGCGTCGGGATTGGTAAATCGCGCGTGCACGTACCAGGTCCACGCCGCGTAGAGCATTGCAGCCGGAATCGCGGCGACGGCCGCGCGCTGGACGACGGCGCGACGCTGGCCACCGGGTGCGGGTGGCTGCAACGCCGCCGCAAGCACCATGCCGAGCGCTAAGGCAATGCTGTCCTGCTTGATTTCGACCAATGCCGCGAGCGCCGCCGCGAACAGCCAGGCGGATCCGCGGTCGCGCCGCAGGGCGAGATAACCGGCCATTGCGAGCACAACGGTCACCGACGGCTCGCTGTACCCCGACAGGTGATAGCGTGGCACGAACCCGGGATTGAGCGCGGTAGCGAGCAGCAGGCCGAAAGCAACCATGCTCCATGCAGGCGGTTCGGCTCGGTCGTCGCTGTCCGCAACCAGGCGCGCAAACAGCAAACCGGCGGCGAGTTGCAGCGCGACGTTGAAGGCGATCAGCGCCCCGAACGGAAACTGCGGCGTCACCATGCCGGCGATCAGCGCGACAAATTGCAGATTGTAGGGTGCGCCGGGCAACAGTGAATGCGCCACCGGTCGACCAATACCGGGAAATACGCCATGGTCGTACAGGTAGGCGGCATTCGGGAGCAGATTGAGAAAGGTATCTGGCTGGCTCGGGCGCGCGGAAGCCATCACGGCCAGCAAGGGCAGCGACAGCAACGCGACGCGCCCCAAGGCCCGCCAATCTGCTGCCGTCAGCCGGCTTTGCGGCCGGACCAGACCGAAAATCCCCGCGATCACGAGCGCGACGGCCGGAATGCGCAACGACAGCGGCAAGGCCGCACCCCAAACGGTGAGGATCCAGCACGTCACGCCCCATCCCGCGATCAGCGCGATTTCGGGCAACGCCTTGCCCCGGCTCACCAGCCGGCCAAGCCCGATGAACGTTAGCGCCGCAAAGCCGACCCCCGCCCAGCTCGCGAGCTGGGCAAGGCTGGGCACCAACAACGCGATCATGTCGGCATCCCAGGCAAACGGTAGATCTGGAACCGCGGCGAAATGAAAACCGGTTGCAAGCCGCTGCCGGCGGACAATGCAAACGGCTGCCGGCCGGCGAAGGTGATGTAGCGGCACTGCGCCAACGCCTGCGCAACCTCCGGCGGCAGCGGTGCACCGCCAGCGACGTAGAAGCGCCACAGCGCATCGGCCGAGAGCCGATCCGCGACTGCGCCGTATTCGCGCGTGAACGCGACCGGCTGTTGTGTCGCATAAGCGAACAAGGTCGGCACGAAGGCGTCGCGGCGAGCGATCGCGAGAACCGGGAAATGCAGCAACGGCGCCGCCTCGACGTTGACCTCGGCGTCGGCGAACGCGACGGCGACGCGGGCGCCAACCGGCAGCGTGTCGAGACCCGCAAGCAGATCGGTATAAAACGCACCGCTGGCCTGCCACGTCGCGACGACGACGCCCAGGCGCAGCGCAAACAAGGCGAAGGCGGCGGAAAGGAACAGGCGCCCTTGCCGCGCGAACGGCGCCTGCCAGGCGCTACCGCCGATCAACAGCAATGCCATCGCGAGCGGCATCCGACGGTCGGCGCCGGTGGCGCCGAACAAAGTGTCCGGCATCGCGACGTAGAGCAACGCAAGAACGATCAACGGCGCCGCGGCGGCTGACGCGATGCGCAACCATCCCCGCCAATAGGCAACCGCGGCGCCGATCACCGCGAGTGCGAAGCACGCGATATCGAACGGTCGGCTATAAAGATCGAAGACGCTGAACGGCAGGTCGAGCTTGCGGATCGGCCGTGCGAAGCGGATGCCGGATCCGATCGCCGTCGCCGCGTGGAGCGGCACGAACGCCATTGCGAACAACGCCAAGCTCGGCAGGAACGGCACCAGCGCCACGAGCATGGCGCCCGCCGCCGCGCGCGGCGCGGCCCGGTCGCGCCATAGCCGGCCCGCCTCATAGCCAGAAACCATCGCACCGAAGATCCCGAACGCCATCAGATGCGCGAAGTAAACGGCCAGCGCGGCGAGCACGCCGAATCCCAGCCGCACGACGACACCGCGCTCGCGCAACGCGATCCAGCCGGCGAGCGCCCAGAACGCCAGACCCAGACCGAACAGGAAATTGACGAAGCCCCACAGCAGCAGCCGGTTGTAAACCAACAGGAACGCCGTCAGCGGCCACGCCGACCAGCGCCCGTGCAACGTGCGATGGAGGACGGCGACGCCGCCGGTCGACGAAAAATAAGTCGCCACGAGAAACAGCTTGCCGGCGGTCGACAGCGACACCACGCCGAGCAGCGGCGGCACCAGCACGTCCATCGCCAGATCGGGCAGCGGCCGCCACGCCAAGGCGTAGTATTGCTGCAACGTCGGTGATCCGCTCAACGCGGCGAGTAAGTGCATGCGCGCAAGATGATTCGGATAGTCGACGAGCGGCGGCAGCGGCGTCAGCACCAACGGCAGGCAGGTGACCAACAGCAAGGCCACGAACGCGGCGGCAAAGACGCGGAACGGCATGTCCGCCAAATCGATCCCGCCCCGATCCAACACCGCATCTCCATTCGCCACGCGCCGAGAGATTTCCATGCCGTCGGTCCGCCCGCAAGCCGCTTCGCCCGGCGAACGAATCGCCGGGCCCGCCGCGCCGGACGCGGCAATTCCCGCTATGGCCGAGGGCGCGCCGCACCTATAATCGCGCGTCATGGACCGGCTGACGTGGTACGTGTTCCGCCAAGCCCTGATGGTGACGCTTTCGGTCGGCGTCATCTTCAGTGCGGCGGTGTGGCTTTTGCAGTCGCTGCGCCTCGTCGATCTGATCGTTAATCGCGGACTCTCGATCGGGCTCTTTCTCTATCTTGCCGTCTTGATCCTGCCGCGTTTTGTCGACGTCGTGCTGCCGATCGCGGTGTTCACGGCGATCATCTTCGTCTATGCGAAGCTGATCGCCGAAAGCGAACTCGTGGTTATGCGCGCGTCCGGCATGAGCCAGTGGGCGCTCGCCAAGCCGGCGCTGCTGGTCGGCGCCGTCGGCATGATCACGCTCTATGCCATGGCGTTCTATTTCCTGCCAGCGTCCAATCGCGCGTTCAAGGACTTGCAGTTCGAGATTCGTAACAAGTTCGCCACCGCCCTCATCCAGGAGGGCGTGTTCAACACGCTGTCGGACACGTTGATGGTCTACGTCAAACAGCGAGATTCCAAGGGCGATCTCCTCGGTCTACTGATCGAGAACACCAGCGACAAGGACAAGCCCATCACGATATCGGCCGAGCGCGGCGCGCTCGTCGACACACCGGAGGGACCGCGCATCCTGATGGTGAACGGAACCCGCCAGCAATTCGACCACCTCACCGGCAAGCTGTCGTCGCTGTCGTTCAAAAGCTACACGCTCGATCTGTCGGAGATGCAGAACGCGCCAACGTTGCGTGATCGTCAGCCGGACGAACTCTATCTGGGCGAACTGCTCGACAATCTCAACAACCGGGCGCTGACGGTCGAGCTCAACATGCGGCTTGCCGGCCCATTGATGGCTTTGTCGATGGCGGCCATTCCGATTCTGTGCCTGCTGCCCGGCGAGTTCAATCGCCGCGGCCAGGCGCGTCGCATCCTCATCGCGATCGCCGCCGCCCTGGCGATGGAGATCGTCGACGTCGGCCTGACAAATCTCGCGCGCAGCACCTTAACCGTGATCCCGCTTATCTACGCCAACGCCATCGGGCCGTTCGTCGCGGTGCTATGGCTCGGTTGGCGCTCGGCCGCCGTGCCGGCGCCGGCCGGATTTTTCGCGCGACGCGCGACCCGATAACCGCCATGTCGCTTTGGAAGACGCTTTTCCGTTACATCGCCCGTCAGTTCCTGATCTGGTTCTGCGGCGTCTTCCTGACGATGATGGCGATCGTGTTCATGCTCGACTACGTCGAGCTGATCCGACGCGCCGGCACCAAGGCCGATGTCACCTTGCTGGTGCTGCTGAAGCTTGCCTTGCTCAAGCAACCCTATATGGCGCAGCAGATCCTGCCGTTCGCCGTGCTGTTCGGCACCATGATGGTGTTTTGGCGACTGACACGGAGCCATGAGCTTGTCGTCGCGCGCGCATCGGGGATCTCGGCGTGGCAGTTTGTGGCCCCGCCATTGGCGGGCGCTTTCCTGATCGGCGTCCTCTCGGTCACATTGTTCAATCCGATCGCGTCGGTCACGCAGGCCAGCTACGAGACCTTGCAAAACCGCGTGCTGCAAGGCGGCAACCCGCAATTCGCGCTGTCGAGCACCGGCCTTTGGCTGCGCCAGAGCGACAACGAGGGCAACCCGTCGATCGTTCATGCCGAGCGGTTCGTACTGCCGCAACGCGCGCTGCACGACGTCATGTTCCTGTTCCTGGCGCACGACACGCGGCTCGAGCGCCGGATCGATGCCCAGCAGGCGACGCTCGGACCGGGCGTCTGGACGGTACGCGACGGCACCGATTGGTCGCCCAACAGTCAGCCGCAGCAATTCGCCGAGCTGACAATTCCCACCAATCTGACTCCAGCCAAGATCCAGGACAGCTTCGCGCCGCCCGAAACTATGTCCTTCTGGGAACTGCCCGGTTTCATCCACCTGCTCGAGGCATCCGGCTTCTCGTCGCAACGCCACCAGCTTTACTTCGATACGCTGCTGGCGCGGCCGCTCTTGCTGGCGGCCATGGTTCTGATTGCCGCCAGCTTCAGCCTGCGCATGCAGCGTGCCGGCGGCGCGACGTTGATGATTGCCGTCGGCATAGCCAGTGGATTCCTCCTCTATTTCCTGTCCGACATCGTATTCGCCCTTGGCCTGTCGGCGACCATTCCGACGATGCTCGCGGCCTGGACACCGGCCGGGGTATCCTGGCTTGTCGGAGTCAGCCTGTTGCTGCATCTCGAAGACGGCTGATGGCATGAGTGGGGGGAAGTCGTTTGCAGGGATTTTAGGCGTCGCCGCACTTGTCGCCGTGGCGCCGCCGGCGTTTGCGCAAAGCGCGGAGCATGCATCAAACAAGCCGGTCCTTTTCCAGGCCGACCAAGTAGAGTACGACCAGGATCTCGGTCTCACGGTCGCCCGAGGTCATGTCGAGCTCGATCAAACCGACCAGATCCTTCTGGCGGATACGGTCACCTACAATCAGCGCACCGACACGGTCACGGCTTCGGGGCACGTCAGTCTGTTGCAGCCGGGCGGCGATATCGTGTTCTCCGATTACATGGAGCTGCACGATGACATGCGCGAAGGCTTCATCAAGGACGTCCGCATTCTGCTTTCGGACGGCTCGCGCTTAGCAGCAAACACCGGCCGCCGCGTCGAGGGTAATCGCACGGAATTGCGGCGCGGCGTGTATTCGCCCTGCGAATTGTGCGCCAGCGACCCGACGAAGCCGCCCGTGTGGCAGATCAAGGCCGAGCGTGTCGTCCACGACAAACAAGAACAGATCGTCGAGTACCACGACGCGACCATGGAAATCGACGGCTGGCCAATTTTCTATACGCCGTATTTCTCCCATCCTGACCCGTCGGTAAAGCGGGAATCCGGCCTTCTGCCGCCGACCTTAGGCGCCGGTGGCTCGCTCGGCTTTCACGTCACGCAGCCCTATTTCTGGGCGATCGCGCCCGACAAGGATCTCACCATCCGCCCCACGGTGACAACCAACGCCGGCGACGTCCTCGACGGTGAATACCGGCAGGCTTGGGGTTTCGGGCAACTCACCATCGACGGCAGCATCGAGGCCGGCGACGCCCAGGTTCAGACCAATCCACTTAACGTGCCAAACACGACCGATTCGGCAACGGCGATCCGCGGCCATCTTTTCGGCAACGGCACGTTCAACCTCGACAAGAACTGGCGTACCGGGTTCGATGTTCAGCGCGTGTCCGACCAGGCCTATCTCCTGAAATATCACTTACCGTATGGCCTCCCGCTGCCGACCAACTTCCTCACCAGTCAGGTTTATGCCGAGGATTTCGGGCCGCGCAGCTACGGCAACATCAGCGCCTATTCGTTTCAAAGCCTGAACTCGCTGGTCGGCGACGGCATCCAGCCGATCGTCGCACCGGTTGCGACCTACGATTGGACCAGCCCGGCCGATCCCATCGGCGGCCGCCTCGAATTGACCGGCAACGTTCTCAATCTCGAACGGCACAGCGGCTCTGATATCCGGCGCCTTGCCACAAAAACGGAGTGGCGGTTGCCGTTCGATGGGCCGCTCGGCGATCGCTATCAGTTCTCGATGTCCTTGCGCGCCGACGGTTATGATTCCGACAACGTCCAAGTCACGCAGAACGCGCAAGCGCTTCGTTCGGGCGCCAGCGGCCGCGTATTTCCGCAAGGCGCATTGCTGTGGCGTTATCCGTGGGTTCGCCACGACGGCAGCACCAGCGAGGTGATCGAGCCGATGGCCGGGTTCATCGCCGCACCCAACGGCGGCAATCCGGCGATCATCCCCGACGAAGACAGCGAAGGCTTCGAATTCGACGAGACCAGTTTATTCCGGCCAGACCGGTTGCCGGGCTACGACCGCGTCGACAGCGGACAACGCGTCGACTACGCGCTGCATACCGGCATTTACAATGCCGAATACGGCAGCAGCAGCCTCCTGATCGGCCAAAGTTACCGGCTCGAAAAAAGCAGTTCGTTCGATGTCGGCAGCGGACTCGAAAATCAGAGGTCCGACGTCGTCGGCGGACTGCTGCTTTCGCCGTCGACGTTTCTCGACTTGTACTATCGCATGCGCCTCGATCATGCGAGCTTGGCCATGCGCCGACAGGAAACCGGGCTCTCGATTGGACCAACCAATCTGCGCGTGAGCGGCTCGTTCATTTCGTTCAAATCGATACCGGGCCTTAGCTCGCCCTTGGAGATCGGCGACCAGATCAGTGTCTCCGTCTCCGCCGCGCTGACGCAGTATTGGTTCCTCGGCATTCACGACACGCGCAACATCAGCCAAGGCGGCAACACCATATATTCGGGCGTCGACCTGACATACCGCGACGATTGTTTGGCAATCACCACCTCGCTCCAGCAATCCGGCGTGCAGCTTGGCGACGTTCATCCCGGCGTCAGCCTTCTGGTCACGTTCGTGTTCAAAAACCTGGGTGAAGTCGGCACAAAAGTGGCGTCGTCCCAGCAATAGCCTAAATTCGCCGATAGCTAGGAAAACCGCGGCCGATCAGTGTATCTTCCGTAACCGGAGACGCTTGGCCCCCGACCAGACGAGACTTTGTCAGACCATGAGGTTGTTGCTTTCACTTGTCGTATTAGCCTGCGTTGCCATCGGCGCCCAGGCGCAGGAAGAAAACCGCATCGCTGCCGTCGTCAACAACGACATCATCAGCATGGACGATCTTTCGTCGCGCGTCGCGCTCTTACTCGCGTCGTCCAACATTCCCGACACAACCGTCAATCGTCAGCGGCTGCAACCACGCGTCCTGCACCAGATGATCGACGAGAAGCTCGAGGTTCAGGAGGCTCGGCGGCTCAATGTGACCGTAACAACGGAAGAGATCGACAACGCGGTCGCCGGCATCGAACAACGCAACAACATGCCGAAGGGCGGCCTCGATGGGTATCTCAAGCGCACGGGGATCCCGAAGACCACGCTGACCAATGAACTCACGGCCGAGATCGCTTGGTCAAAGGTCGTACAGAATCAGCTCTCGGAAGATGTGTCGGTCTCCAACGAGGAGATCAACGAGGCGATGGCGCAGCTCAAGGAAGACGCCGGGCAACCGCAAAGCCACGTTGCCGAAATCTATCTTGCGGTCGACAACCCCTCGCAGGAACAGGACGTCGAACGCCTCGCCAATCAGCTTATCCAGCAGATCCGCGCCGGCGCCAATTTCTCGGCGGTCGCGCAGCAGTTTTCACAGTCGCCGAGCTCGGCAGCCGGCGGCGACGTCGGTTGGGTGACGCCGAGCCAACTGCCGCCGCTCCTCGGCCAAGCTCTCGGCAAGATGAAGCCAGGCGAAATGTCCTATCCGCTCCGGACGCCAGGCGGCTATTACATCCTGTACATGATCGACCGCCGGGTCCTCGGCCAGGTTAATCCGGACGAGGTCCACCTGGGGCTGACGCAGGTTGTCTTTCCACTGCCGTTGACAGACGGCGCCACCCAGGAACAACGCGTCATGGCCGAGGCCCAACAAGTCTCTGACGCGGCAAAGAGTTGCGGCGAGCTGGCGAAACTCGGCCACGACCACAATCCGCCGCTGACGACGCGGAACGGCGATGTCACGGCCGCGCAACTGCCGCCGGATATCCGCTCCGAGATACTGCAACTCAAACTCGCCGAAGCCAGCAAGCCGATCCGGCTTAGCACGGCGCCTGGCATCGCCGTCTTCATGGTGTGCTCGCGCAAGGAACCGAGTAGCGGCATGCCGACCCGCGAGCAGGTGTCCGAGAATCTCGCGCGGGCACGGCTCGACGCGCTGGCGCGCCGTTACCTTCTCGACCTGCGCCGCTCCGCCTACGTCGACATCCGCGCATGACGGCACCGCTCGCGCTCACGATGGGAGAGCCGGCCGGCATCGGCGGCGAGATCACGCTCAAGGCGTGGCGCGGGCGCGTTACGAGTGCAATTCCGCCGTTCTTCGTCATCGACGATCCGGCGCGTCTGGCGGCTCTCGCGCGAACCATCGACGTCGATGTGCCGGTTCGTGAGATCCATGATCCGGGCGAGACCACACGCGTCTTTCCGGATGCGCTGCCCGTCTTGGCTCAGTCTTTACTGCGCCCGCCGACGTCCGGCCGGCCCGATCCGGCGAACGCGCCGGCGGTCATTGCCGCCATCGAACGGGCCGTAGCGCTCGTGCGCGACCGACGGTCCGGCGCCGTGGTTACCAATCCCATCCAGAAGGAAACGCTGTACGACGCCGGCTTCGCCTATCCCGGCCATACCGAATTCCTCGGCGCGCTCGCGCACGTCGCGCATCCGGTAATGATGCTGGCCGGTCCCGAGCTGCGCGTCGTGCCGGTTACCATCCATCTGTCGATGGCTGATGCGCTCGCGGCGCTCTCGACCGCAGCGATCGTGACCTGCGGCCGCGTGACGGCGGCGGCCCTGGCGCGCGATTTCGGCATCGCCCGCCCGCGGCTCGCGGTCGCGGCGCTCAACCCGCATGCCGGCGAAGCCGGCGCGATGGGACACGAGGAACGCGACATCATCGCGCCGGCGGTCGCGGCGCTCACGGCACAGGGCATCGACGTCAGTGGCCCGGCGCCAGCCGACACGCTGTTCCACGCCGGTGCGCGGACACGCTATGACGCGGTGCTCTGCATGTATCATGACCAGGCGCTGATCCCGTTGAAAACACTCGACTTCGAGCGCGGCGTCAATGTCACTCTGGGGTTGCCGTTCATCCGCACCTCGCCCGACCATGGCACGGCGATCGACATTGCCGGCCGGGGAGTCGCCAATCCGGCCAGCTTGATCGCTGCACTGACGATGGCGGGCGCCATGGCGACGCGGCGCGCGGCGCAACCGGCCGAGGCCTGAGAGCCTACTTGGCGGACGACACGCTGCCTTTGCCGCCGCTGCGCGACGTCATCCGCCGCCATGGGCTGGCAGCGCGCAAAACCCTCGGCCAGAATTTCCTGCTCGACCTGAACCTGACACGGCGCATCGCGCGTAGCGCGGCGCCGCTCGCCGAATGTAATGTCGTCGAAATCGGTCCCGGCCCCGGCGGATTGACACGGGCGCTGTTACTCGAGGGCGCGCGCCGCGTCGTCGCGATCGAGCGCGACGAACGGTGTCTGCCGGCGCTCGCGGAGTTGGCCGCCACATTTCCCGGCCGCCTCGAAATCGTACCAGGCGATGCGCTCGCGATCGATCCGGCGAGCCTGCTGCCCGCACCGCGCAAGATCGTTGCCAATCTGCCCTACAACATCGCCACGCCGTTGTTGATCGCTTGGCTGCCGCGCATCACTGACTTCGTCGATTTTACGCTCATGTTCCAGAAGGAAGTCGCCGCGCGGCTCGCCGCCGCGCCCGGTGCGCGGGATTACGGGCGACTATCGGTCTTGACCCAATGGCTCGCCACGGCCGAACGGCTGTTCGACATCGCGCCCAAGGCCTTCGTGCCGCCGCCCAAGGTGACGTCGACGGTCGTGCGCCTGACGCCCCGACCGGCGCCACAAGCGCCGTGTGGCCAGGCGGCGCTTGAGCGCGTCACCGCCGCCGCCTTCGGTCAGCGACGCAAGATGCTGCGACAGAGCCTGAAATCGCTCGGCGACGCTGCCGACTTGCTGCGCACGGCGAACGTCGAACCGACCGCGCGGGCCGAGACCCTGACCGTCACCGAATTTTGTGCGCTGGCGCGTGCGTTGACGGCGACCGCGCCCTAGACGCGGCGCAGGCGGTTGACGAATTCGTTGAGGCCGAGTTGGCGCTGCCGCCGCAAGCGCTCGGCGGCAAGAATGGCGGCAACTTCGGCGATGCTTTTTTCCAGTGTGCGGTTGACCACGACATAGTCGTATTCCGCCCAGTGGCTCATTTCGTCGGACGATTTCGCCATCCGCGCGCGGACCACGTCGCGACTGTCCTGCGCCCGCCGTTTGAGACGGCTTTCGAGCGCCGCAATGCTGGGCGGAAGGATGAACACCGAGACCAGATCGTCGCGCATGCGCGCCTTCATCTGCTGCGTGCCCTGCCAATCGACGTCGCTCACGATGTCGGTGCCGCTTTCGAGCGCGCGCATCACCGGCGCCAGCGGCGTGCCATAATGGTGGCCAAAGACCTGCGCATGTTCGAGCAGCTCGCCATTCTGCACCATGGCCGCGAACCGTTCGGGCGTGACGAAATAATAGTGCTTGCCCTCGATCTCGCCGGGCCGTGGCGGCCGTGTCGTTGCAGAAACCGAGAGCTTGAGCGTGCGGTCGCGCTTCACGAGAGCGCGCGTGATCGTGGTCTTACCGGCGCCGGAAGGCGACGACAGCACCAGCAGAATTCCGCGTCGTTTGATGCCGTGCACCGCCATGGCTACTCGATGTTCTGAACCTGTTCACGCAGTTGCTCGATGGCAGCCTTGAGGCCGAGCGCCACGCGCGTCAGTTCGAGGTCCGGGGATTTCGAGGCGAGCGTGTTGGCCTCGCGATTGAACTCTTGGCACAGAAAATCGAAGCGGCGGCCGATTGGCCCACCGTCCTTCAGCAAGCCCCGCGCCGCATCGACATGCGCAGCAAGCCGATCGAGCTCTTCGCGCACATCGCCACGCGCGACGATGAGCGCGGCCTCTTGCGCCAGACGCTCTTCCGGCAGCGCCGGCGCGGCCTCAAGCAGCGCCGCGATCTGTTCCTTGAGCCGCGCCTTGGCCGCTGCCGGCTGTGCCGCGGCCGTGCGCTCTGCCGCCCCCGCAAGCGCCGTGATCTCGGCCAGTCGCGCTTCGAGCGTCGGCACGAGCCGCTGGCCTTCGGCCAGGCGCATCGCCGCCAACGCGTTGAGCGCGGTTTCGAAATCGTTCTGGATCGCGGTTTGCCGCTGCTCGTCGGCGGGGCTATCGGTTGCTTCGTCGCCGCTTTCGAGCACGCCCTTGAGCGCCAGCAGACCATCGATCCGCGGCGGCGCGGCGCCAGTCTCCCGCGCCAACTCCTTGGCGAGCGCCATGATTTCGGCCAGGGCCGTGCGATTGACCCGTACCGGCGCGACGCCGGACGATTTCGTCACCGTCAGCGTGACGCTGATCGCGCCGCGCTTCAGCCGTTCGGCCAGCGCCACGCGCAATTTAGGCTCGAGCGCGTCATAACCGGCCGGCAACCGGCAACGCAGATCGAGCGATTTCGAGTTGACGCTCTTGATCTCCCACACCCAACCGAGCCCGTCGGCATGCCCCTCGGACCGCGCGAATCCGGTCATGCTGGCGACGCTCATGGTTCGGCGAATCCTCTATGTGACCCAAAGCTTATAGCCTTGGCCCGCCGCGGCAACAACAGCAGTGCTATTGGTCGGCGGTGGGTGTTTTAGCCTGCGTGTGCGCACGCAGCTCGGCGATGTTCTTGTCCTGCTGCGCGAGGGTCTTGGCAAAGCGGTGGCCGCCGTCGCCGTCGGCGACGAAATAGAGTTCGCCGCGCAAATCGGGATGCACCGCCGCAAGAAGAGCTGCTTCGCCCGGATTGCAGATCGGCGTCGGCGGTAAGCCCTTGAATTTATAGGTGTTGTACGGCGTATCGACGAGCAAATCGTTGTGAGCGAGCACGTGACCGAGCGGTTTCTGGCCGCCATTGGTCAAGCCGTAGATCACCGTCGGATCGGCCTGAAGCGGCATGTCGATGCGCAGCCGGTCGACATAGACGCCGGCAACTCGCGGGCGCTCGTCCGCGCGCGCGGTTTCGCGTTCGATGATCGAGGCCAACGTCACCATCTGCTGCGCGTTGGCGAGCGGCAAGTTCGGCGCGCGTCCGGCCCAGGCCCTCGCCACGACGGCGTCCATCGCGTGCGTCATGCGCGCGATCAACTCGTTGCGTTGCTCGCCGTAAATGTAGAAATAGGTTTGCGGCAGCACGCTGCCCTCGGGCGGCGGAATCGTAATCTTGCCGTCGAGTGCGGGCGCCGCATCCACCTGCGCGACGATCTCGGCGCTGGTGAGGCCTTCGGCGACTGTCAGCTTGTGCCGCACGACCTTGCCGGACAGCAGCAGGTCGATCACCGCCCGCGGGCTGATCGCGGCGGCGAATTCGTACTCGCCCGCCTTCAGCCGGTCGGCGGTGCCAGTCACATGCGCCGCGGCGGCGAAAGCCCACGGATGCGCGATGACGCCGGCCCCGCCGAGGGTTTCCGCAATCTGATCAACGCCCGATCCTTTGGGCACGACGACGACCGTCGTCTTGGCGAGCGGTCCCGCGGCGAAGTAAACGCCGACACCCCATCCCAGCACAGCCGCCGCCACGACCACTAGGGCGATGATCCCCAGCGCGCCGTAACGGAGCCATCGCATATCAGGGCGCCGGGCCGAAGATCAGCGACGCGTTGGTTCCGCCAAAGCCGAAGGAATTGCTCAACGCGTAACGCACCGGCCGCTGCTTCGCCTCGAGCGGCACGAGATCGATGTCGCAGCTCGGCGACGGATTCTCGAGATTGAGCGTCGGCGGCACCGTACGGTCGCGCAACGCCAGGATCGAAAAGATCGCCTCGACGCTGCCGGCCGCGCCCAACAGGTGGCCGATCGCCGACTTGGTCGACGACATCGACAGCTTGTAGGCCGCGTCGCCGAATAGCCGCTTGACGGCGCCCAATTCGATTTCATCGCCCAGCGGCGTCGACGTGCCGTGCGCATTGACGTAATCGATCTGCTCGGGCGTAAGCTTGGCGCGGCTGAGCGCATTGCGCATGGCGCGGAAAGCGCCGGCGCCGTCCTCGGCCGGCGCCGTGATGTGGTGTGCATCGCCGGACATGCCGTAACCGACCACCTCGGCATAGATCTTGGCGCCGCGTTTCTTGGCGTGATCGAGCTCCTCGAGCACGACGATGCCCGCGCCCTCGCCCATCACGAACCCGTCGCGATCCCGATCCCACGGGCGCGATGCGCGTCGCGGTTCGTCGTTGAACTTGGTCGACAGCGCGCGCGCCGCGGCGAATCCGGCGATGCCGATGCGGCAGATCGCCGCCTCGGTTCCCCCGGCGACCATCACGTCGGCGTCGTCCCACATGATGATTCGCGCGGCATCGCCGATCGCATGCGCGCCAGTCGAGCACGCGGTCACCACCGCGTGATTGGGGCCGCTGAATCCGTACCGGATCGAAACGTGGCCCGACGCCAGGTTGATCAGGTTGGCGGGAATGAAGAATGGCGACAGCCGGCGTGGCCCCTTCTCGTGAACGGTCAGCGCGCCTTCGGTGATGCCGGGCAACCCGCCAATACCGGAGCCGATCATCACGCCGGTGCGCTCGCGCTCGACCGCATCGGTCGGCTTCCAGCCGGCGTCGTCCACCGCCTGCGCCGCCGCCGCCAGCGCGAAGACGATGAACTCGTCCATCTTGCGCTGTTCCTTGGGTGGGACCCATTCGTCGGCATTGAACGAGCCGGACGCAGTTTCGCCGCGCGGCACCTGGCCAGCGATCTTCGCCGGCAGGTCCGACACGTCGAAATTCTGGATTGCGCGTATGCCGGATTGGCCTTCGAGCAGGCGTTTCCAGACAGTCTCCGTCCCCACACCCAATGGCGTGACGACGCCGCAGCCGGTGACGACAACGCGTCTCATGGACGAAACGCTATGATTTGTGCTGCTCGATGAAGCTCACCGCGTCCTTCACGGTCACGATCTTCTCGGCCGCATCGTCGGGAATTTCACAGCCGAATTCCTCTTCGAACGCCATGACCAATTCGACGGTATCGAGGCTGTCGGCGCCCAGATCGTCGATGAAGCTGGCGTTCTCGGTCACTTTTGAGTCGTCAACACCCAGATGCTCGACGACAATTTTCTTAACCCGGTCGGCGATATCGCTCATGAGACTTACCTCAGTAAGATTGACGCGCTGCTGGCTACAAATGTTGATGGATCAAGGTGTTAGACACCCGCCCGTACGCCCGGGCTACGCCGTCGGACGAGGCGGGGCTGACATAACATAGATGGCGGGCCATGGCCACCCTCGTTCGAACGGCGGTTCACAGCATCGCCAGGCCGCCGTT
>DASYYB010000008.1:0-67722 GCA_035934235.1 Allostellaceae bacterium
CGCGCCTTCGGCACCATTCTGGACAGCCACGTCACGACTCTCGTTGCCGGAGCCCTCATGTTCTGGCTCGGCTCCGGCCCGGTGAAGGGTTTCGCCGTGACGTTGAGCATCGGCGTGCTGACGTCGCTGTTCTCGGCCATCCTGGTGACGCGCCTGCAAATCGTCACCTGGTTGCGCCGCTTCAAGCCCAAAGTGATTCCGATCTAGGCCCGCACCGATGTTCCGTCCGCTCATCGTCATCCGCCGCATCCCTAACATCGACTTCATGGGGATGCGCATGTTCGGTTTCGCGATCTCAGCTGTGATGACGATCGGTTCGATCGTGCTGTTCGGCGTCAACGGCCTCAATTACGGCATCGATTTCTCCGGCGGTATCGTCATCGAGGCGCGCACGCCGCAGCCGGCCAATCTTTCGGCGATGCGCACCAAGTTGGACGGTCTCGGTATCGGCCAGGTCGCGCTGCAAGGCTTCGGCGGCCCCAATGACGTGATGATCCGTGTCCAGCGTCAACCCGGCGGCGATCAGGCGCAGGAAAATGCAGTCACCAAGGTCAAGCAGGCGCTTGGCCCCGGCGTCGATTATCGCAGCACCAACGTCGTCGGGCCGACGATCGGCGCCGAATTGATCCGCGCCGGCACCATCGCGACGATCCTGGCGCTGGTCGCGATTGCGATCTATGTCTGGTTCCGCTTCGAGTGGCAGTTCGGCATCGGCGCGATGCTATCGACGCTGCACGACACGATCACGACGGTCGGGTTGTTCGCATTGTTGCAGGTCGAGTTCAATCTGACGACGTTGGCGGCGATCCTGACCATCGCCGGTTACTCGATCAACGACACCGTGGTGATCTACGACCGCGTGCGCGAGACCATGCGCCGCTACAAGACGATGGATTTCTCGACGCTCATCAACAAGAGCCTCAACGAGACGCTGTCGCGCACCATCCTGACGGTCAGCACCACGGCGCTGGCGGTGTTGTCGCTGTTCTTCTTCGGCGGCCAAGTGCTGCATGGCTTCTCGATCGCGATGCTGTGGGGCATCGTCGTCGGTACCTACTCGTCGCTCTTCATCGCTGCACCGATGCTTTATTACATCCGGCCCAAGGGCGTGCACGGCCGTGGCGGCGAACCCGCACCGTCGTCGCCGGCCGCGGCCAATCCGTCGCCAGGGGCCAAGACCGGCGCGCCGTGACCGATGTCACGCCCCTGATCCCCGCCGGGCGCCAGGTCGTCGACAGTTACGGGCGCAACGGATTCCATGTCAGCGGCGTCGCTTACGAAGGCGCTATTCTCGTCACCGCCGAAGCCACCGTCGCATGGCCGGTTGGTTCGGTCACTGAGGTCACGCTCGACAGTTTGAGCGCATTGTTCGACCGCGGCATCGAGATCCTGCTGCTCGGTTGTGGCGCGCGCATGGTGCCGGTGCCGCCGGCGCTACGCACCGCGCTCAAAGCCAAGGGCATGGTGGTCGACGCGATGGACACGGGCGCTGCGTGCCGCACCTACAACGTCCTGTTGGCTGAGGAACGGCGCGTCGCCGCAGCGTTGTTACCCGCGGGTTAACCACGCAGCCTTGACGGGCGCGCGGAGACTCGCCAGCTTGCGCTCGCTCGTTCGCAGGATCCCGGGTTGAGCGGCGCCGGAGCGTCTGTCCGGATCGAATTCGCCGGGAGGCAATTGAGCATGACGTCGGTGGCCGAAGTCGAACCATCCACACCGTCTTCGCTGGCAGCGCTGGTGCAGCAGCACGACCGCGACCGCTTCGCGACCGCGATGTTCGCGCCCGAGCAGCATCGCGAAAACCTGTTCGCGCTCTACGCCTTCAATTACGAGCTCGCCAAGGTACGCGAAAGCGTGCGCGAACCGATGATGGGCCGCGTCCGGCTGCAATGGTGGCGCGACACGCTCGCCGAGATCGCCGCCGGTCAGCCGCCGCGCCGTCACGAGGTGGCCGAACCGCTGGCGCGCGCCATCCGCGACCATCACCTGTCGCAATCGACGCTCGGGCGCATGATCGATGCGCGCGAACAGGATCTGTTACCGGATCCGCCGACGACCTTCACGCAGCTCGAAGACTATGTCGAAGCCACCGGCGGCGGCCTCAATTACCTGGCGCTGCAGGCGCTGGCGGTGAAGGACGGCAAGGGCGACGCGTCGACCGCGGCGCGCCATGTGGGTGTCGGCTATGCGCTCGCAGGCGTCTTGCGCGCCACGGCGTTCAACGCCCGGTTCGGCCGCTCACTTATTCCGATGGAGCTCGATCCCGGCCGGCATGCTTTGGGCGGCAAGGCGACGCCGGCATTGTGCGGCGCGGCGGCGACGATTGCGGAAGCTGCGCATGTCCGGTTCGCCAAGGCGCGCGCGCTGAGCGATGAGACACCCAAGGCGGCAATGCCGGTGCTGCTGCCGGCGTTGGTGGCGGAACGCTGGCTTATGCAGATAGAAAATGCCGGCTACGACCTGTTCGCGCCGCGCATCCTGCGGCCCGATCCGTGGCGCGGGCTGCGGCTGTTCCTGGCAGCGCGGCGCGGCCACATCTAAGCCGTCTCAGGCGAGTGTCGCGGTGCAGTGCGGGCAGCGCGTCGCCTTGAGCGCGATCGTCGAAATGCAATAGGGGCATTCCTTGGTCGTGGGTGATGGCGGCGCCTGGCCGGGCGAGAATTTGGCGGTCAGCTTGTTGATCTGCTTCACCAGCAGGAACACCGCGAAGGCGACGATCACGAAGTTGACCAACGTGTTGATGAACGCGCCATAGTTGAGCGTCGCCGCGCCGGCCGCCTTGGCGGCGGCAATGGAATCGTAATGGGTGCCGCTCAGGCTGACGAACAGGCTGGCGAAATCCACCTTGCCGAGCAGCAGCCCGATCGGCGGCATGATCACGTCGTCGACCAGCGAGGTTACGATCTTGCCGAAGGCGGCGCCCAGGATAAGGCCGATGGCCAGATCGACCACGTTGCCGCGCATGGCGAAGTCACGGAATTCCTTGAGCATCGGGTCCCTCCACAGCTTGCGCTTCCCAGCTTGAGCGAAACCGTGCGACGGCGCAATCGTCGGTAGCAACGACGCTGACGAACTAGGCCCGTTTGCGCTTCTTCTCGGAATAGCGCGCCAAATAGGCCTTCAGGTATTCGCCGGTATAGCTGCCTTTGGCGGCGGCGATTTGTTCCGGCGTGCCGGCGGCGACGATGCGGCCGCCGCCCGAACCGCCTTCGGGCCCGAGATCGACGATCCAGTCGGCGGTCTTGATCACTTCGAGATTGTGCTCGATCACCAGGATGGTGTTGCCCTGGTCAACGAGCGCGTGCAGCACTTCGAGGAGCTTGCTGACATCGTCGAAGTGCAGGCCGGTGGTCGGCTCGTCGAGGATGTAGAGCGTGCGGCCGGTGGCGCGCCGCGACAATTCCTTGGCGAGCTTCACGCGTTGCGCCTCGCCGCCAGACAGCGTCGTCGCCGGCTGACCGATATGGACATAGCCGAGGCCGACGCGCTCCAACGTCGCCAGCTTCTCGCGAATCGACGGCACCGCCGCGAAGAACGCCGCGCCTTCCTCGACGGTCATGTCGAGCACGTCGGCGATGCTCTTGCCTTTGAATTCGACCTCGAGGGTTTCGCGGTTGTAGCGCTTGCCCTTGCACACGTCGCACTGGACGTAGACGTCGGGAAGGAAGTGCATCTCGATCTTGATGACGCCGTCGCCCTCGCAGGCCTCGCAGCGTCCACCTTTGACGTTGAACGAGAACCGTCCGGGCCCATAGCCGCGCGCCTTGGCTTCCGGCAGGCCGGCAAACCAGTCGCGGATCGGCGTGAAGGCGCCGGTGTAGGTGGCCGGATTGGAGCGCGGGGTGCGTCCGATCGGGCTCTGGTCGATGTCGATGACCTTGTCGAGATGCTCAGCGCCGTCGATGCGGTCGTGCGCACCGGCCTGCTCGCGCGCGCCCATCAGCTTGCGCGCGAGCGCCTTGTAGAGCGTGTCGATCACCAGCGTCGACTTGCCGCCGCCGGAGACGCCGGTGATGCAGGTGAGAGCCCCGAGCGGAAAGGCCACCTTGACGTTCTGTAGGTTGTTGGCGCGCGCGCCGACGACCGTCAGCACCTTGCCGGTGCCATGCCGGCGCTGCGGCGGGAGCTCGATGCGCTTGCGGCCGGTGAGATAGGCGGCGGTGACGCTGTCCGGGCTTTTCATCACCTCGTCGGGTGTGCCGATCGCCACCACCTTGCCGCCGTGGATGCCGGCCGCGGGCCCCATGTCGATGAGATAGTCGGCGGCGCGGATCGCCTCTTCGTCGTGCTCGACCACCAGTACGGTGTTGCCCAGATCGCGCAGGCGCTTGAGGGTCGACAGCAGCCGGTCGTTGTCGCGTTGGTGCAGACCGATCGACGGCTCGTCCAGCACATAGAGCACGCCGGTGAGGCCCGAGCCGATCTGCGACGCGAGCCGAATGCGCTGGCTTTCGCCGCCCGACAGCGTGCCCGAGGCGCGCGACAGCGTCAGGTATTCGAGGCCGACATTGCGCAGAAATCCCAGGCGCTCGTTGATCTCCTTGAGGATGCGTGCGGCGATGTCGCGTTGTTTCGGCGTCAGGTCCTGGCTCAACGTCCCGAACCATTCGCCGGCTTCGAGGATCGACATTTCGGCGACCTGGCTGATGTCGCGCTTGCGGATTTTGACGGCCAGTGCCTCGGGCTTGAGCCGCCTTCCTTGGCAGGCTTCGCATGGCGCGGTGTTCTGGTAGCGCGACAGCTCTTCGCGGCGCCAGATGCTTTCGGTCTCGCGCCACCGGCGCTCGATGTTCGGAATCACGCCTTCGAACGGCCGCGTCGTCGAATAGCTCTTGCGGCCGTCGTCATATTTCATCGTCACCGGCTTGTCGCCGGTGCCGTAGAGGATCGCCTGGCGCACCTTGTCGTCGAGGTCCTTCCACGGCGTGTTGACGCTGATCTTCAGGTGACGTGCCAGGCTGTCGAGCGTCTGGGCGTAATATTGCGTCGTTTGCGTGTTCCATGGCGCGATGGCGCCTTCGCGCAAGCTCAGCCGCTCGTCGGGCACGATCAGGTCAGGATCGAAGAATAACTTGGTGCCGAGGCCGTCGCAGGTCGGACACGCGCCGAACGGATTGTTGAACGAGAACAGCCGCGGTTCGATCTCGGCAATGGTGAATCCGGAAACCGGACAGGCGAATTTGGCCGAGAAGATCGTCTGCTTGCCGCTGTCGGCGTCCTCGGCGATGGCGATACCATCGGCGAGCTTGAGCGCGGTTTCGAGGCTGTCGGCGACGCGGTTGCCGAGGTCCTTGCGCACGACGATACGGTCGACCACCACTTCGATGTCGTGCTTGAGCTTCTTGTCGAGCGCCGGCGCGGCGTCGATGTCGTACATCTTCCCGTCGACCTTGACCCGCTGGAAGCCGCGCTTTTGCAGCTCGATCAGGTCCTTGCGGTATTCGCCCTTGCGGCCGCGCACGATCGGCGCCAGTAGCAGCAGGCGCGTGCCGTCTGGCATTGCCATGACGCGATCGACCATTTGCGACACGGTCTGGCTCTCAATGGGCAGGCCGGTGGCGGGCGAGTAGGGCACGCCGACGCGCGCCCAGAGCAGCCGCATGTAATCGTAGATCTCGGTGACCGTGCCGACGGTCGAACGCGGATTGCGCGAGGTGGTTTTCTGCTCGATCGAGATCGCCGGCGAGAGGCCTTCGATCAGATCGACGTCGGGTTTCTGCATCAACTCGAGGAACTGGCGCGCATAGGCCGACAGGCTCTCGACATAGCGGCGCTGGCCTTCGGCGTAGATCGTGTCGAAGGCAAGCGACGACTTACCCGAACCCGACAGACCGGTGATCACCACCAGGCTATCGCGCGGCATGTCGACGTCGACGTTCTTCAGATTGTGTTCGCGGGCGCCGCGGACACGGATTTGCTGCATGGTTGGTGGCACCCGAATCGAGGACGACGGATCACTATGCGGCACGAGCTTCGCGCTTGGCAATGTTCCCATTGTGTTCTAGGCTGCGGACGCTTGCCAAACCGCGCCAGAAGCCCATAGATGGGCCGGCAGGCCGCGGTTCACAAGGCGGCGGAAAACGGAAGAAGGAGCGGGGCGATGGCCGGAAGCGTCAACAAGGTAATCCTAATCGGCAATTTGGGCCGCGATCCCGAGATCCGTTCGACCAACGATGGCACGCGTGTCGCCAACATGTCGGTCGCGACCTCGGAAAGTTGGCGCGACAAGGCCACCGGCGAGCGCAAGGAACGTACGGAATGGCACCGCGTCGTCGTGTTCAACGATCGGCTGGTCGAGATCATCGAGAAGTACCTGAAAAAGGGCTCCAAGGTTTATCTCGAAGGCGCGCTGCAGACGCGCAAATGGACCGACCAATCGGGCCAGGAGAAATACACCACCGAAGTTGTGCTGCAGAAATTCCGCGGCGAGCTCACGATGCTCGATGGCGCGCGCTCCGGCGGCGAGGGCGGCTTTGCGACCGACGAGTCAGCAGCCGCGCCAGCTTCTGCCGGACGCAGCAAGGCCAAGACGCCGGCTTCGTCCGATCTGGACGACGAAATTCCGTTCTAACGACGCGGCTTCCCAGCGACGGAATCTGGCAAGCAAAAGTCGTCTGCCGAAGCCTGGATTCGCCATTATTGCAGCGCAGCAAAAGCGATCCCAAAGCGACTCGGTTTTAGGCCCGAAAATAACCTCACGTATCACTGTTAATGTGATATGTAACGTATTGTATTTATAATATAAAAATTAATCTGTGAATCGGACGATTCAGGCGGCAGTTAGGCGCCGTCTGGCGTTGTTCGCAAATCTGAAATCACGTACAATTTTCTGCACCAAGACGCTGGCGCGCTCCGCCAGCGTTTGCATGCGAAAACGCCCCTAGAACTGCGCCAGAACCGTGGTCGCCAACCCGACACCGCCAACCCCGCCGCCGCCGAGCGGCATCGCGCCGGTCTCCATCGAAGAGGAGATGCGCCGCTCGTACCTCGATTACGCCATGAGCGTGATCGTGGCGCGCGCTTTGCCGGACGTGCGCGACGGTCTCAAACCGGTCCATCGCCGCATCCTGTACGGCATGAAGGAAGCGGGCAACGACTGGAACCGCGCTTTCCGCAAATCGGCCCGCGTCGTCGGCGACGTCATGGGCAATTACCATCCGCACGGCGACGCCGCGATCTACGACGCCATGGTGCGCCTGGCGCAGAATTTCTCCATGCGCCTGCCGCTGATCGATGGCCAGGGCAATTTCGGCTCGATGGACGGCGATCCGCCGGCCGCCATGCGTTACACCGAGGCGCGGCTGTCGCGCGCCGCCGAGGCCTTGCTCGACGACATCGACAAGGAAACCGTCGACTTCCAGCCAAACTACGACGGCAGCCGCCAGGAGCCCAAGGTGCTGCCGGCGCGATTCCCGAACATCCTGGTCAATGGCGGCGCCGGCATCGCGGTCGGCATGGCGACCAATATCCCGACCCACAATCTGGGCGAAGTGATCGACGCCTGCATCGCCTACATCGACGACAACGCCATTTCGACCGAGGCGTTGATGGCGAAAGTGCCGGGTCCGGATTTCCCGACCGGCGCCATCATCCTCGGCCGCGGCGGTATCGCCGACGCCTATCGCACGGGCCGCGGTTCGATCGTCATCCGGGGCAAGGCGGCGATCGAGGAGATTCGCGGCGACCGCGAGGCGATCGTCATCACCGAGATTCCGTATCAGGTGAACAAGGCGCGCCTGGTCGAGCGCATCGCCGAGCTCAGCCGCGAGAAGCAGATCGACGGCATCAGCGACCTGCGCGACGAGAGCGATCGGCACGGCGTGCGTGTCGTCGTCGAGCTCAAGCGCGACGCCATGGCCGAAGTGGTGCTGAACCAGCTCTACAAGTTCACGCCGCTACAGGAAACTTTCAGCATCAACATGCTGGCGCTCGACGGCGGCCGACCGGTGTTGATGAACCTGAAGGACGTGATTGTCGCCTTCGTCGCCTTCCGCGAGGAAGTCGTTACCAAGCGGACAGTCTATCTGCTCGGTCAGGCGCGCGGCCGCGCGCATCTCTTGCTCGGCCTCGCCGTCGCCGTCGCCAACATCGATCCGGTCATCGAGCTCATCCGCAAGGCCAAGGATCCCGAGACGGCGCGGACGCAGTTGATGGCGCGCGCGTGGCCGGCCGCGTCGGTGGCGCCGCTGGTGGCGTTGATCGAGGAGGAGGGCCGTTCGCGCCTAGCCTCCGACAACACCTACAAGCTGTCCGAGGAACAGGCCAAGGCGATCCTCGACCTCCGCCTGCAACGCCTGACCGGGCTCGAGCGCGACAAGATCGCCGACGAGCTGAGGAGTTTGACCGAGGAGATCCGCGGCCATCTCGAAATCTTGGGTTCGCGGCCCAAACTGCTCGACGTCGTGCGCAAGGAACTGCGCGAGGTGCGGGAACAATTCGCCACGCCGCGCAAGACGGTAATCGAGGACGCGACGGCCGAGACCAACATCGAGGATTTGATCCAGCGCGAGGACATGGTCGTTACGGTGAGCCATGCCGGCTACATCAAGCGCGTGCCCTTGACGACCTATCGCGCCCAGCGTCGCGGCGGCCGCGGCCGCGCCGGCATGGCGGTGCGCGACGAGGATTTTGTCAGCCAGGTCTTCGTCGCGTCGACGCACGCGCCGGTCCTGTTCTTCACGTCGTCCGGCCGCGTCTACAAGCTCAAGGTGCATACGCTGCCGGTTGGCACGCCGCAGTCGCGCGGCAAGGCGATGATTAACCTGCTGTCGAACTTGTCCGAGGCGGAAACAATCTCGACCGTCATGCCGTTGCCCGAGACGGCGCAGGAGATCGAGGGCAAGACCATCGTCTTCGCCACCGCGAACGGCTATGTCCGGCGCAACGCGCTGAGCGACTTCGAAGAGGTCAAAGCCAACGGCAAGATCGCGATGAAGTTCGAAGGAGAGGACAAGGACGATCGTATGATCGCCGCAGCGATCTGCACCGTCTCCGACGACGTGCTGCTGGCGACGCGCAACGGCAAGGTGATCCGCTTCGCGGCCGAAGACGCGCGCGTCTTCTCGAGCCGCAACTCGGTCGGGGTACGCGGCATCAAACTCGCCAAGGGCGACGAGGTCTTCTCGATGTCGATCTTGCGGCACGAGGAGGTCGAGTCCGAACAGCGCTACGCGTACATTGTCGAAGCCAATCGCCGGCGCCACGGTGAAGAGGAGGCCGAAGACGCGGACGCCGACGAGAAAGCGGCGGCGACCATCGGTGAGGCGCAATTTGCCGAAATGGCCGCGCGCGAGGAATTCCTGCTCACCGTCACCGAACGCGGCTTCGGCAAGCGCTGTTCCGCGTACGACTATCGCATCACCGGTCGTGGCGGTCAGGGCATCGAAAACATGAAATCGGGCCGCAATCAGGGCCCAACGGTCGCGGTCTTTCCGGTGCGCCACCAGGATCAGCTGATGCTGGTCACCAACGAGGGCACGGTGATCCGCACGCCCGTCGAAGATATCAGCATCCGGCGGCGGGGCAGCGGCGGTGTGCGCGTGTTCACGCTCGACGAAGGTGCGCGCGTCGTCTCGGTGGCGCATTTGGGCGAAGCCGGCGAGAATGACGAGGGCGAGGCAGGGGGGAAATAATGAGCGCGGCGCGCGTCGGCGTTTACCCGGGCACCTTCGATCCGATCACCAACGGCCACACCGACGTGATCGTGCGCGCCACCAAGGTGGTCGACCGGCTGGTGGTCGGGGTCGCGCGCAATGCCGGTAAGGGCCCACTGTTCTCCACCGAAGAGCGCGTCGCCATCGTTAAGGCCGAGATCGAGCACCTGCCGGCCGAGGCGCGCAGGCGCATCGCCGTCAAGGCGTTCGACACGCTGCTGATGCAGTTTGCCGTCGACAACGGCGCCTCGGTCATCATTCGGGGCCTGCGCGCGGTATCGGATTTCGAATACGAATTTCAGATGGCTGGTATGAACAGCCGTATCAACTCTGACGTCGAGACGCTGTTCCTGATGGCGTCCGACCGATTCCAATTCATTTCGTCGCGCTTCGTGAAGGAAATCGGCATGCTCGGCGGCAATATTACGCCGTTTGTCAGCACGCGCGTCGCGAAACACATCGCCGAAAAATTTGATGGCGGTCGTATACGCAAGCGTCGGTGACCCCGCGAGACACGTCGTCGTGTTCAAGATAAACGGGATTTAACTTGGCCGTCGTCGGAGGCTGGACCCAAATGACCAGAGACAGCCACAAGGCTGTCGGCCCGCTTCGACCCCCTTTAGCGGGCAAATACCCCTGGGTCTGCCCCGCCTGCTCCCCTTTCCTCCATAACGGCAGGCGGGGCGATTCATGTCTCGCGTCGCCTCATCCTCCGACCGACCTTGTGCCTGCGCCGGGACGAACGCCGGCGCACGGTTGAATCGTCAACGAAAGGCATCGCGTGATGGCCAGCAAGCTGTTCTCGCCGTTCACGTTGCGGGCGCTCGCGCTCAAGAACCGCATCGTCGTTTCGCCGATGTGCCAGTACAGCGCCGAAGACGGCGTCGCGTCCGATTGGCACATGGCGCACGTGCCGACGATGGCGGTATCGGGTGCCGGGCTGACGATGATCGAGATGACGGACGTCGAGGCGGCCGGCCGGATCACGCTCGGTTGTCTCGGCCTCTATTCCGACGCGTGCGAGGCGGCGTTGCAGCGCGTTGTGCAGTCGGCCAAGCGTTGGGGCGGGGCGGCAATTGGTATTCAGCTCGCACACGCCGGCCGCAAAGGCTCGACGCACAAACCGTGGGACGGCGGCGCGCCGCTGCAAGCGCAGAGTGGCGCATGGCAGACTGTTGCGCCGTCGGCGATCCCGTTCGCCGATGGTTGGCCCGCACCGGCGGCGCTGACCGAGGCCGAGATCGAACGCATCGTCGGCGCTTTCGCGGCAGCGGCGCGGCGTGCATTGCGGGTCGGCATCGATCTGGTCGAATTGCACGGCGCACACGGCTATCTGCTGCATCAGTTCCAGTCGCCGTTGTCGAACAAGCGAACGGACAAATGGGGTGGCAGCGCCGAGAATCGCCTGCGGTTTCCGTTGCGCGTCGTCGAGGCGGTGCGCGCCGTGTGGCCCGAGGCCAAACCGCTTGGCATGCGCATCAGCTGTCACGAATGGACCGATGGCGGGCTCACGCCCGACGACGCCGTCGTTTATGCGCGCGCACTGAAGATGCGCGGCGTCGATTACGTCTGCTGTTCGGGCGGCGGTAACGTCGCGACCGCCAAGATCCCGGTCGCGCCCGGTTACATGGTGGAATTCGCCGCCAAGGTCCGGCGCGAAGCCGGCATCGCGACGCGTGCCATCGGCATGATCCTGACGTCGCGGCAAGCCGAGACGATCGTCGCCGAGAGCCAAGCAGACATGGTGGCGCTGGCGCGCGGCTTTCTCGACGATCCGCGGTGGGGGTGGCACGCCGCCGAGGCGCTCGGCGCACCGATTCCGGCGCCGCCGCAATATCAGCGCGCCACGCGCGATACATGGCCGGGCGCTAAGCTCGTGCGGCCGACGGCCGCCGCGGCAGAGTGAATGCGTCGTTAACCATGCCGAGCCGTTTTAGTGAGACGTTAATGGCGGCGCCTTAACGTGGCGCCGGCTCAACCGGAGACGATCGTGCGTGCACTCATGACCTCGGTGATACGCGATACGCGCGGCGCCACGGCGATCGAATACGCTCTTATCGCCGGCCTCATCGCCGTAGTCATCGCCGTCGCCGTTGGCACCCTTGGCACGGATGTCAAAGGGCTCTTCAACAGCGTCGCCAACGCTTACTGAACGCGGGAAAGTTCTCGCGCGAAAAATCTACGCATTAACCGTACCTCGCTACTGAAAGCATTTAGCGAGAATGCTACAAATCGTCGAGCGGCCGGCACGCAATCTTAACCAAGCGGCAGTCGTACGGGACTCTCGACGATGCTCGACGGTTATTCCACGCCAGATCATTTTCATGCCGAAGCCGTGCCACACGCGCGGCGGCTGTACCTCGTTACCGGCGGCTGTGGATTCATCGGCTCCCATCTCGTCGAGGCGTTGACCGCGCGCGGCGATACCGTGCGCGTGCTCGACGATCTGTCGCGCGGCCGGCGTGAGTATTTACCGCGCAGCGTCGAATTTATCGAAGCCGACGTCGCCGATCCGGTGGCCTTGCGCCGGGCAATTCAGGATGTCGACGGCTGCTTCCATCTCGCGGCGGTGCCGTCGGTCATCGAATGCCAGAGCCGTTGGCTCGAGGCGCATCGCACCAACCTGACCGGCACGATCAACGTCTTCGACGCGGCGCGTCGCGCGCAACCTGGCAAAACGGTCCCCGTGGTTTATGCATCGTCGGCGGCGATTTACGGTAATCGCGGGCTTGCGCCGTTGGGCGAGGCGTTGGCACCGCAACCGGTTTCGATCTGCGGCGCGGACAAAGTCGGCTGCGAGCTGCATGCGCGCATCGCACGCGCGGCCCATGGCGTGCCGACCGTCGGCTTGCGTCTGTTCAACGTTTTTGGCCCGCGTCAGCCGGCGGACTGCGCCTATCCTGGCGTCGTACCGAGCTTCTTTGCGCGGCTCAGCGCGCGGCGTCCGGTTTCGATCTTCGGCGATGGCGAGCAGGTGCGCGATTTTGTCTACGTGCGCGACGCCGTCGCGGCGTTCCTTGCGGCCATGGGCCGAAGCGCCGGCGCCGAAATCTTCAACGTCTGCACGGGGCAGAGCACGACGGTCGCAACGTTAGCCCGGCTGCTCGCACGGCTTCTTCAGATCGAAGTCGAGTTCGCCTTCTTGCCGGCGCGGCCCAGCGACGTGCGCTATTCGGTCGGTGATCCAGCGGGCGCGGCGCGTGATCTCGGTTTCGCCGCGGATATCGACCTCGAAACCGGTCTCGAGGCGACTGCACGGGCCTTAAGGACCGTCAACGCCATTTGACGTCGCCGGCCCGCGTCAGCCGATCTGGCGGGCGACGACCGGACCGAGCCGGTTGGCGAGCGCCAGCGGTAGATGCCGCCAGGTGCCGACCATGAGGCGATATTTCGGATTGAGTGGGTTGATCTCCGGCAGATCGGCGCGCTTCACCAGCCGGTACTGATAACCAAGCGGCGTCGGTTCGAATCCCCAATAAGTCTTGTAATCGAACGAGCCCGTGCCGCGTTTGCTGCGGCCGAAATCGAACAAGTGCACGCCGCGGGTGGCCGCGCGTTGCATTTGCGCCCAGTACATCAAATCGTACGCATGCAGCCGCCGCGCTTCTGGCACGGCGCCGCCGTAATAGGTCAGGACGCGGTCCTTGAAGAAGAAGCTCATCAAGGCCGCTGCCGGACCCTCGGGGCCGGCGACCGTCGAAATTTCGACGGAGTCGCCAAACGTCGCCTTGATCGCGCGATAGAACCGCAACGGCAGGACCGGCGTGCCCAGGTTGCGCAAACTTTCGGCGTAGATGCCGAAGAACGTCTCGACCGGCGCGTCGGCGTCGGTCACCAATCGCCGGTCGTCGATCGCTTTGCGCAGGTCGGCGCGCTTCTTGCGTGGGATCGCCTTGAGATTGTCGGCATCGTTGGCGGTGAGCGCGCGCTCGAAGCCGAAATAAAACTCGGTCTTGGCGTGCCATGCGGCGCCGAGCGCCAGCGGCGCGCTTTGGCGCAACTCGATGAAATCGACAGCGAAGCGCTGGCCGAGCTCAGCGGCGTCGGCGGCGAGAGCCTGTGCCGCCGCATCGTCGTCGGCAACGATGCCGCCGCCGGTGGTGAAGGCGGTGGAAACCAGCGCGTGGCCGAACAGGCGCGATTTGACATGCACCAGCGGCAAGATGCCGACGAGGTCGTTGCCGCGCCAGGCACAGCGATAATGCGTCGCATGACCGAGCGCACGCTCGATGATTTGGCGCCAGCCCAGACGGTGGAAGAACGTCGCGTGCGGCGCGCGTTCGACGTAATTCTCCCACGCCGATTCGTCGGCGTTGCGCAGCGGCCGGATTTCCACCGGAGTGAGAGACGGTTCGGACCGTTCGGCCGCAAAGGCGCGCGTCGCCGTGTCGGGACTCATGCGGTTCCCGCGAACAGATGCGCATAGGCTTCGACCATACGGGCGAACGGGAAGACGGCCGTGACGTGGGCGCGGTTGATCCGGCCGAGCGCATGCCGGCGGCCGGCATCGGCAACCAACGCCGCCAGCGCCGTTGCCAGCGTCGTTTCGCCGCGTGGCACCACGAAGGCGCGGTTGGCGGGCGCGACCATGTGCTTGACGTCGCCGACTTCGACTGCGGCGATCGGCAAGCCTGCGGCCATCGCTTCGAGCACCGTCATCGGCATCTGCTCGGTATCGGATGACAACGCGAAGACATCGAAGAATGCGAGCACGCGTTGGGGCTCGCGCACCGCGCCCAGAAAACGCACCCGATCGGCAATGCCGAGGCGCTGGGCCATTGCTTCGAGCATCGGCCGTTCGCTGCCGTCGCCGGCGATCACCAGGCGCGTTGCACGGTTGTCGAGCCGCGCGAAGGCGTTCAGCAGACGGCCGAGGTTTTTCTCTGGCCGCAACGGCGCGACGGTGCCGATGACGATTTCGTTTTCGCCACGCTGAAACGGCGGCGCGCCGACAGCGGATTGGCGAAAATTGTCGACCTCGATCCCGTTCGGTAGATAAAGCACCCGCGATTCCGGCAAACGCCAACGCTGCAACGCGATCGCCTCGAGCGAATGCGACGGCACGATCACCGCTTCGGTGCGCGCCAGCGCCACGCGACGCAGAGCGCCGCGGCGCCATAGCGGCCGCTCGGCTTCGTCGGGGCCGAACCCGTCTTCGAAATGACAATGGCGTGCGCCGACGCGCATGCGGTTCGCCATCGCCCATTCGATGGCGCCCCAATTGTAGGTCGCGAGCAAATCGGGCGCCGTGGCGTGGATGCGGCCGGCGTTGACCTTGAGCCGCGCCAACAGGTTGCCGTGCGGCACCGCCTGTTCGACGGTGACTGCGGCCGCCGGGTCGATCCGTTCGCGGTAGCTGACGTCACCGTTGAGACTCAGGATGGTGTGGCGGAAGCGCGGGCCGAGCGCGTTGATGATGCGCGCCAGCCGGACCTGGATGCCGCCGACGCCGAAGCCCGGCAGCACATGCATGACATGGCGCGATGGCGCGGGCAGGGGCGCGTCGGCCGCGTCGCGCCAATCCGGCCGGACTATCGTCAGGGGGTGCGCCATGCGCCGGATGGTGACGGAAAATGGCTAAAGAACCGATAGCGGCGGGGTGCGCATCGGCCAAAAAAAGCGGCGGATCCTTGCGGATCCGCCGTCAAGTCGTCCGCCAACTGAGGTCTCATTCGGGAGACATCGCGGGGGCGGATCCCTGCTTTTTACGTGCGTCGGTCCCGAACGGCCCGGTTTGTGCGGACTTGCCTAGAGCGTTGCAAGGGGCGGGCCACATTGAGAAAGTCGTTATTCCTCAATGATGTAGTAGATTTCGGTGCCATGAGTCCGGGCGCTGGCGTCAAGTGCGCCGACGAAAAAAAGAGCCCGCGGCGGATGCCGGGGCTCTTTCAGTTGGGGGGCTGATCGCTCCGGTGATGCCGGAGTAAAACAGCGCACGCCTAAAATGATGTCGTATGGTTAATAAAACGTTTACGTGCCGCCATCGTTCGGCGTCGGCTCAGACTTCGCCGAGGTATTTGCGCGCGAAGCGCAACAGCTCAAGATCGCTCGTTTGCTTGGCGACGGTCTGGATTTCGTGGAAATAGGCGCGCAAGCCAGCCTGGTCGATCCGGCACGACAGCCAGCCGACGAATTGATCGGGTGTGCGAACCCACGCGGGCAAGGGGTCCAGCGCATTGTCGAACGGCAGGACGCTCTGCATGATGCGCCAGCGGCGTTGCGACAGAATTTCCGCAGATTCGTCGCCAGTGCCTGGCGTCCAACCCGGACGCGCATAAGCATGCGTGCGTCGGACCATATTCTCTCTTCTCTCCTCGGGCTCTTTTATTCGTGCAGAATTCTTGGCAACCAAAATACGTACGAGGTCCGGAACGCACAATCATAAAAGGTCATTAAAATGCAAGAAATTACAGTTAATTTCTCTAGTTATAGTTAAGTAAAAGCGCCGGTGGACCGAACACGCACGAGGTGCCGCGCACATAACATTAATGGCTGAAAACAGCGATATTTCGAGGGTGTGATCCGAAAGAGCCGTACGACCGACGTCGCCATTATCGTCGTGCGCCGGCGGTGGATGTAAAATCTGCCGACAAGCTATTGATATTAATCATATATTTGTCTCGTTAAGCTTGTATTCACTGTGAAAAAGGGATTACCTCAACGGCGAAGCTCGCGCTCGCAATCGTCGCCAGAATGGCCGGTAGAACGCCCAACGCGCTCCCGTCGAACGGGGCGGTCGTCGAGACGGGCAAAAAGAAAAACCGGGAAGACCGATGTCGTCGTTGTCGCAATGTCTCAAGCATCGCTATTTCGGCCGTTACCTGCACCCCTATACGGTCCTGCGCCGCCGCATCGAGGACTTGTTGGCGCCTGACGCCACCGTGCTCGATGCCGGTTGCGGCCGCAGCGCGCCGACGCTGGCGCATTTCCGCGGCCGCGCCCGGCGCCTCATCGGCGTTGACCAAGTCGCATTCGCCGGCACCCCAAACGATCTCGAATTGCGCCAGCGCGATCTCGCCGATACCGGCGTCGCTGCGGACTCTGTGGATCTGATGTACAGCCAGGCGGTGCTCGAACACGTCACCGATCCCGACGCCGTCTTTGCCGAGATTGCGCGACTGCTGGCGCCGGGCGGCCGTTATATCGGGCTCACTGCCAACAAGTGGGACTATGCCTCGCTGGCGGCGCGGATCGTTCCGAACCGCTTTCATCCGTGGATCGTGCGCCGCACCGAAGGCCGCGCCGAAGAGGATGTTTTTCCGACGGCGTATCGGGTCAATACACGGCGCGACGTTGCGCATTTCGCGGCGCGTCATGGCCTCGAGATCGCCGAGTTTCGTTATCTCGGCCAGTATCCCAGCTATTTTATGTTCAACGGCGTGCTGTTTTTGATCGCGACTGCCTACCAGAAGCTGCTCGAGCGGGTCGCGCCGTTGCACTGCCTCCAGGGCTGGATCTTCTTCGTGCTGCGCAAGCCCGTGACCGCCGCCGAGCACTCCACGGTTGCCGCCCGTCCCGCGGCCTGATCGCCGTTCTTTTTCTCGCGCTGCATTTTAGGGAACGGTGCCGCGCCGCTGCCGTTATCTGGCCAGTGTTATTATGTGGAGGCCGGACGGATGCGGATTGCGACGATAGTGGCATTGGCGTTTTTATTGGCAGCATGCACGACGGAGCGGCAGACGGAGCCGCAGCGCACGGCAACCGAAGAGATGTTGATCTCCAGCGCGGCGGACCGGGCGGTCGACGATCTCAAACTCGACGTCCGCGGCAAGGCCGTTTTCGTCGACGCGTCGAACTACAAAGGTCTTGATGCCGAATACACCGTCGCTGCCGTCCACACGCAAATGTTGAAGAATGGCGCGCGGCTGGTCGCAGACCGCAAGGCAGCCGATCTCGTGATTGAGATGCGCAACGGCGCGCAGTCGATCGATCAGAAAGAATTCTTGGTCGGTATTCCGACGTTTGACGTGCCGATCCCGTTCGCCGGAAGCTTCACATTCCCGAAGATCGCGCTTTACGACCGCGCGGAAGATGTCGGCGTATCGAAATTGACGGTTGCCGATTACGGCGGCTCGAACGGTGCTTTAATCGGATCGAGCGGGCCGGTTTACGGCTTCGCGCACGACAGGCACTACAAAATCTTGGTCTTCATCGGCTGGAGCAACCAGGATTTCCATCCCGACGAGGACGCCGGGACGACGAAAGGCAACTGACGACGCCGTTAGGCGGCGCGTCGCTGACACTCGAATTCGATGGCGACGGTGGTGCCCTCGTTGACGGCGCTGGTGATCGAGAACCGGCCACCGAGCAATTCGACAAGATGCTTGGTCAGCGGCAAACCGAGACCGGCGCCGTCGTATTTGCGGGCGATGCTGTTGTCGAGTTGTTCGAACGGCCGCAAGGCCGCCGGAATGTCCTCTTCGGCCATACCGATGCCAGTATCCTTGACCTCGATCACCATGTGTCGGGCCGTCTTGCGCGCCGACACCGTGACGGATCCGCCGGCGGGCGTGAACTTCAAGGCGTTGGAGACCAGATTGATCAGGATCTGACGGAGGCGCGTCTCGTCGCCCATAACCGGCGGCAGATCGGGATCGAGCCGCGTATCGAAGCTGACCTTGGCGCGTTCGGCCTGGGCGCGGACGATGCGATCGACTTCGGAAACGATGGCGGCCACATCGAGCGGCTTGTGCCCGACCTTGAGGGCGTTGGCTTCGGCCTTGCTGAGATCGAGGATGTCGTTGACGATTTCGAGCAGGTGAGCGCCGGCGCCGCGGATGTCATGGGCATATTCGCGATACCGCTGCTGGAGCGGGCCGAGCATCGCGGTTTCGATGATCTCGGAAAAGCCGATGATGGCGTTGAGCGGCGTACGCAGCTCGTGACTCATGTTGGCGAGAAAACGCGATTTCGCCTGCGTCATCGCCTCCGCACGGGCGCGGGCCTCGGTCGCGCGGTTGGTTTCAAGCCGTGCTTCCGCAAGGTTGACGTACGAAGCGAAGTGCCGCAGCGCAAGGACCGTGAGCAGGGTGACCATGCCGAGAATGACCATCAGTGCGATGACGATGCCGATGAGTTCGTTGCGCCACTGGGCATAGGCGCGCTTGTCCGTCATGATCACGTTGACAGCCAGCGGGAAATTCGTGAGCGCGTGGGTCGCAATGAAAAGCGGCTCGCCGCCAAGCTTGCCGGTGCCATGCGTGACGTCGGACGCGCTTTGCGCGAGGACCTGTGTGAACGCGAGCTCTGACGCGAGATTTTTGCCGACGGCCGGAATCGACGGATAGCGCACGAGCAGCAACCCGTCGCGCCGGAACAGCGCCACGCCCGTGCCTGGCCCGAGATAGATGTCGCGATAGAGACTGGTGAAATAATCGAGCGGGATCGTGCCGGTGATTATGCCGGCGAACGATCCATCGGGCGCCTCCAGGCGCTGTACCAGCAGGACCGCGTGCATATCGATGGTTTGAAATTTGACGGGCTCGCTAATGAATTTGACCGGCGTCGGGTTGTCGCGGGCGCGTTGGAAGTATTGGCGAAACGACACGTCCAGATTCGGTGGCGCGGCGGAGTCAGATGAATTGACCAGTCGGCCGCGTGCATCGAAAATCGTGATGTCCGCAAGTTGTGGCATGTTGCCCCATTCGGCGCGCAGCAGGTCGTGGACGTCCGCGCCGCCATAGAGGCTGCCGATGGTCTTGGCGCTCGCCGCGCCTTTCTTGTGCACGAGTAGATTGAGCGTGTCCCTCAAGGTTAGATCGACGGAATCAAGCGCCTGCTCCGTCTGTTCGGCCAGGACAATGTCGAGGCTCGAAAGAGTCTGTCGCGTCCGCGTGGTCGCCTCGTCGTAGAGGTGAACCAGCAACATCACGGCGATGAGGGCAATCGCCGCTCCAATGACGATGCTGGTCGCGACGAGAAATGTCGTCGGTCGCACCAAGGCGGTGGGCCGGTCGGAATCGACAGACGTTGACGGTAGTGCGGTCGGTTTCGGATCCGCCATCGGCATGCGCCCGTAGGAGAAGCCTCCCATTAAAGGGTCGACGGACTGAGAAATTTCTTAAAATCGCGCAACGTCGCCGTTCTGGCCCGGATAGGGTTAGCAAGCGGTTAACAGATGTCGCGCCCTGGGCGTATTGCTCGGCGACCGTGGCGCTGCCGCAAATGGTCAGCGAACAGGCGCCGGGGTGGTGGCGTAGTCCAAAATATCGCGTCGCGAAGCCGCCCATCGACAGACCGATGACATGCGCCTGGTCGACGGTGAGACGATCCGCGCGGCGGCAATGTCGTCGACCGCGCGCTCGATCGAATATCGCGCGACATCTTCTGGCACGGAAAGATCACGGCAAAGCTCGCAGATCGAGTGATAGCAAGCGACGATGCGCAGCTTGTTTACGCTCGCAGCGACGCCGGCACGACCGAAGGCAAACGAGCGGCAAGAGGCGCTTGGGCTCGGCGCGTGGATCAAACAGGCATTGCGACCGATCAAGGGCCGCTGGATGCCGCGGCCGGCGCCCTCGTGGCGGATTGCTGCCGCCGTATTAAAGCGTCGCGGCTTTCAGCCGCGCACCGTCTTCGATATCGGCGTCGCGTTCGGTACCTTCGACCTTTATCGCGAATTCCCGGACGCGTTTTACTATCTGGTCGACCCGACGCAGGAATCTCTGCCCTACATGCACCAGTTGTCTCGGCAACTCGAGTGCGAAGTGCTCAACGTCGCGCTCGCCGATCACGACGGCCAACTCGAAATCGAGGTTCGCGCCGACATTCTGGGTTCGACCTTTTTCGAAGAGGTCGGGCCGCGTGCGATGCTGCGGCGCGAGACTGTCGCCGTGCGCCGCTTCGACACCCTCGTCGGCGCGTTCGAGCGGCCGGCTTTGGCAAAGATCGACGTGCAGGGTTCGGAACTGACGGTGTTGAAAGGGATGGGCGAGCGGATCCACGAAGTCGACGCCATTGTCGTCGAAACCAGCACGTTGGCGACGATCAAAGGTGGGCCGGAATTCTACAATGTGATCGCCTATTTGAAATCGCGCGGTTTCGTCGTGTTCGATATTGTTGGCACCGGGCGGCGGCCATTGGACGGCGCGTTGGCGCAGCTCGACGTGCTGTTTGTACCGGATGATTCGCCGCTCCGCGCCGACCGACGCTGGGTCGATCGGGCCTGAGACGTTCAGCGCGCTGTCACCTGATTGCGGAAATCGAGCGGTGCGGCGATCTTGCGGAACGGCTCGATGCTCGATCCGGTGCCGCGCACGATGATGTCGCCGTAGCCAAGCAGCCGTCCGGCGAGCGATTGGTCGACGTCGACGGTTTCGACCTTGTCCATGTTCATCTCGATGGTGTGACGCCGGATCAGGCCGCGCTTGAAGATGACACGTCGGTCTGTGACCGCAATCTCGGTCGTCCAGCGCCGCACCGCCGCGGCCAGCAACGTCAGCAGGCTCGCCAGCATTACAAGATCGAGCGCGACTAAAAAATAGGGCACGAGATTGCCGAACTGATTGGCAGCGATGATCGCGACGGATAGCGCGACGGCGATCGCAAACAGGACGAGGCCAGGAAAATAGACGATCCAGTGCAATCGCCCGACATAGCGCAGTGTCTCGCCCGGCTGGAGAATCCGCTGGAGATAGCTCATGCGCGCGACAAGTCGGGAAAATTGGTGAGCCCGCCGGGATTCGAACCCGGGACCCCATGATTAAAAGCCAACACAATAAATTGATATTTCTCAATCATATCAATTAGTTATGTTTTTCTGCCCTTCGCCGGGTGCCATATGGGTGCCGAGGCGAATTTGAGTGTTTCCGGGCGACTTTAAGCCAGTTGCAAGATTCGAAACTTAGTCAGAATTGCAATCACCCTAGGCGTGGAAGTGGTGGCGAGGTTGGCGTTCAGCCTCGCCACCACTTGAGTCAGTGGCCAACTAGCCGTTGATCTTTGGCAACGGGTCGCTGATAGCGTGCTGCATGTCTGCCTTGGACACAGTACGCCGAGCAAGGAACGCATTCCACGCTTTGATAATGAGCGCATTGCGAACGTTTTCATGTACGCGGTTGTTGCTGCTCGCAGCTATCTCGACCAACCGCTTTTGCAGATAACGCGATGGAGCCCGCACCCTTTTCGCCCGACCACTAGCCCATTCGTCAAAAAATTCGTCTGCCCTCTTCTGGTCGCGCTTTGAAAAAAGATAATGCAGCGCCGCGAGTGGTCCCACCGGGTGTCCACAGGTTTTCCGAACGGCGAGGGCACAGTAAATGGAACGTTCGAGCAGGTCCGACTCGAATTTATCCCGGTAAGCTCTCAGCAATTCCTCATTCGAAAATTGTGCTCCCCGATCCGCAGGATCATCGCTCGTAAGAATTAGCAGCCAACGAACTGCTGCCGCGACATGTCCGGCGTAACTGATCCCGGCAATCGCAAAGACATCGCCGCCGGTGCGATTTTTTCCGATATCCATGCGGTCGAATAGTTGTGAGTTAATGCCGAATACAACGTGCGAGGTCATCGGCTTTCCGGCGCGTAGACACGCGGACAAACGGTTTTGGCCGTCCTTCAACAATTCGTCGTCACCGAATTTGATTGTGTCGCCGGTGACTCCCCAACGCCCTGCGGTGAGATCAGCCGCATATTTTTTGATTTTGGCGGGCTTCATCGGGCGGTTATTGCGGTTAAGTGTGGTGAGGACATACTCGGCGAGCTTCGGCGAAAATTCGATCACTCGACTGTTCGTTGGCGGGCGACTGATTAGTTCGCCAAGTGTGGCGATCTGTTCATTCAGCGGCATCGTCGCCTTTATTTTACGCTCCGGCTTTTCTGCCGAGACCGTGCGAATGGCTGCAACAGTTGAACCTGACATACGCATTCCTTTCGATTGCGGGTTTATCCGTTGCCATGCGTTCCTTTCGTATTAGCATGACGGCAATGTTATCTCTCTTACTAGAATGAAATTCAACTAGGAAAATGTTATGCAACGTAAAGCACTGAAAACACACGAAAAGATGATAGAAAAAGTGAATTTTTTCTCGATTATTCCGGTAAGAAAATACCATCGTATGTATACAAGAGAGCAGGGAACTTGATCTAATTCAGAAATCTAGCCAGCACAAAAACGTGAAAATAGAGCAGGCATTGTCCTGAAACGACCTTGGAATTCATGAGCAATTGTCATGTGGGCGATCATTTGCGGAAAGGCGCACCGCTGCCGGTTCACTACCGCCAGCCTTCAAACCATCGACATCCCGGGTGTCACCTGGGTGACAAGACGGTTCCGACAGACCCGTGTTGCTCAGCGAGGACGGTGGCCGAAAACGCTTTGATTCGTAGTGCCTTACCGTTCAATTGGCACCCGGGTGGCACCCTGCGAAGCGTCGGCGCCTAACTTAGGCTGCTAAGTGTTTGATTTCTTGGTGAGCCCGCCGGGATTCGAACCCGGGACCCCATGATTAAAAGTCATGTGCTCTACCGGCTGAGCTACGGGCTCGCGCAATCGGGCCGGACAATAGGCGCGGCGGCGAGGTCGGTCAACCGAGGGCGCGGCGTGGCGCGAGACCGCGCTCTTCGATGCGGATACGCCACGCGAGCAGCGCCGCATTGAGGATCGAAAAAATCAGCGCGATTCGCCAGGCACCGAAGACGAGCGGCAGCACGGCGATCTCGCCGGCGACGATGAGGTAATTGGGATGGGCGACAAACCGATAAGGACCATGCCGCACCAGTGGCGTGTCCGGCAGGCTGTAGACCCGCGCGGTCCAGAACCGGCCAAGGCTGGCAATGATCCAGACCCGCATGATGAGCAACGCGAGAAACACGCCGAGCCATAGCCACTGCACGGCAGCGTCCCATGGGACGAAGACGAAAAGCGCTAGCAGCCACGCGGCGTGCACGGCGACAATCAACGGGTAATGGCTGGCGCCGAGTTCGACGGCGCCGCGTTCCTTAAGCGCACGCGCATTGCGCGCCGAGTAGGCGAGCTCGCCAAGCCGCATCGCCGCCACCAGACCGACGATGAGCAGCAGCGGACTCACGCTTCGAGCACCAGAAAGCCGGCGGTGAACCCGGGTCCCAACGCCGATAGCAACATGCGGCCGTTTGCGCCGGCCTTGAGCGTACGCTCGAGCACGAACAAAACCGTCGCCGCCGACATGTTGCCGCAATCGCGCAGCACTGCGCGCGCGTGGTCGAGTGCGCCAGCGGCGAGCGCGAACGCTTCCTCGATTGCGCTGAGCACTTTGACGCCGCCGGGATGACAGACGACATGATCGATGCCGTCGAGGGTGAGACCATGGCGGGCAAGGAATGTCTCCGCGGCGGCGCGCAATTCGTTGCGCACTAGTGCGGGAATGTCGCGCGAGAAGATCGCCTTGAGACCGTCCTCCATGACGTCCCATCCCATGACGCCGAGAGAGTCCGGCCAGGTATGCTCGCCCGCCGCGCCGAGAACCGGTCCGTTGCCATCCGTCGACACGATGCCGGCTGCGGCGCCGTCGCCGAACAACGCAGTCGCGACGACGTTGCTTTTCGAGTTGTCGCCGCGGCGGAAACACAGCGCGCACAGCTCGACAACCAGGAACAGGACGTTACTGCCCGGTCGGGCGCGGGCCAGGTCGGCGGCACGCGCGAGACCAGCGACGCCGCCGGCGCAACCCAAGCCGAACACCGGCAGGCGCGTGACGTCCGCGCGCATTCCGAGACGGTTCAGCAGCCGGGCGTCGAGACTGGGCGTGGCGATGCCCGTCGTCGAAATCGTCACCACGGCGTCGATTTGGCGCGCCGTAAGGCCAGCGTCGGCGAGCGCGCTGCGCGCTGCGCGCTCCAGCAGTCGCACGGCGTGTTCGAGATAAAGCTCGTTGCGCTCGGCCCAGCCGTGCGGTCGGTCGTACCATTCGACGGGCACGCAGGAATAGCGCGCGTCGATTCCGGCATTGGCGAAAACCGGCATCAGCCGGTCGAGGTCGAGCGCGGCGGCGCCGGCGAAATAGCCGCGGGCGCGGCGTTCGATATCGGCTTGCCGCAAGGTGTAGGGCGGTAGCGCCGTCGACAGGGCAAGCAGGCGGGGTGCGTTCATCACTGGCGGTAGGCTCCTTGCGTCGTTACAGTGTCGGCGCTTCTGGCCGGTGCACAGTAGGGCCGCCGGCACTGATCTTGGATCACATGTTCGCGCGTTTCATTCGTTAGCCGGGACGAGCAGGGATAAGACACGAGATGGCCCGCAAAAGTCGTAAGCCGCCGCCGCAGAATGGTGCCATCAGCGGCCAAGCCAACGGCGACGATAATAGTAATGGTCTCGGCGAACGCCTACGGGCGTATTTCCTGGCGGGCATCCTGGTCACCGGGCCGATTGCTTTCACCCTGTGGATCACCTGGAGCATCATCGATTTCATCGATCGGGCGGTTTCTCACCTGGTGCCCACCAGTTACAACCCGGGCACGTACTTTCCGTTCAACATCCCAGGCTTCGGCCTTGTCATCGCGGTCGCCGCACTAACGCTGATCGGCTGGCTGACCGCTGGCTATGCCGGCCGGCTGTTCCTGCGCCTGTCCGATCGCATCATGAAGCGCATGCCGGTCGTGCGCGGCATCTACGGCGCCTTCAAGCAGATTTTCGAAACCGTATTGGCCAAGCGCTCGAATACGTTCCGCGAAGTCGTGCTCGTCGAGTGGCCGCGCCGCGAGATGTGGACTGTGGCCTTCGTCACCACGCAGGGCGAGGGCGAATTGCAGTCGAACGTCGCGCCGGATTCGATCGGCCTTTACGTGCCGACGACGCCGAACCCGACCTCGGGCTACCTCGTCTATGTCTCGCGCGCCGACATCGTGCCGCTGTCGATGTCGGTCGAGGACGGCATCAAGCTGGTGATCTCCGGCGGAATCATCACGCCCGAAACGGGCGAGGCGCCGCTGGAGGGGAAAGTCCAGGAAATCGTCGCGCCGGAATAGTCGCGCGCGTTCAGCCGGCACGGAGGTACCGGACCGCAGCGTCTCGCGCGAATAGATAGAGCAGCGCGCGCAGAGCCGCGCCGCGCGGACCTTCGAGCTCGGCGTCGCGCGCCAGCGCTAAGCACGCCTCCTCGTGCGCAATCGGAATGAGGTCGGCGTGCGCCGCGAGATCGGCCAGCCGGAACTGCTCGAAGCCGCTCTGCCTGGTGCCGAGCATTTCGCCGGCGCCGCGCAGCCGCAAATCCTCTTCCGCGATCCGGAAGCCATCGTCACTTTCACGCAAGATCGTCAAACGCTGTTTGGCGGTCTCACTCAACGGCGACGCGTACATCAGCAGGCACGAAGCCGGTTGGTCGCCGCGGCCGATGCGGCCGCGCAGCTGATGGAGCTGCGCCAGGCCGAAACGTTCGGCATGCTCGATCACCATGATGGTGGCGTCGGTAACGTCGACGCCGACTTCGATCACCGTCGTCGCCACCAGCAGGTCGATGCCGCCGGACGCAAACGCGGCCATCGTGCGGTCGCGCTCCGGTCCTTTCATCCGCCCGTGGACCAGGCCGACGCGGTTGCCGAAGATCTGGAACAGTTCGGAGAAGCGCGCTTCGGCGGCCTGTAGATCGCTGTCCTCGGACTCTTCGATCAGCGGACAGATCCAATAGATCTTGGCGCGCTTTGCGATCGCGCGGCGAATGGCGGCGATGACCTCGTCAAGCCGTTCGACGGGCACGGCGCTGGTGGTGGTTTTGGCGCGGTTGGCGGGCTTCTCGTCGAGGCGGGATGAATCGAGATCGCCATAGGCGGTCATCTCGAGCGTGCGCGGGATCGGCGTCGCCGTCATCACCAGGATATCGACTGCCGTGCCCTTGCCGGCGAGTTGGACGCGCTGTTCGACGCCAAAGCGGTGCTGTTCGTCGATCACCGCCAGCGCCAAATCCTTGAACGTGACCTCGTCCTGGAACAATGCATGCGTGCCGACCGCAATCTGAATCGCCCCGGCGGCGAGACGTTCGAGGAATTCCGTCCGCGCCCGGCCTTTCTCGCGGCCGGTGAGCAGCGCGACGGTGATCCCAGACTCCTTGGTCAGCGTGGTCAAGGTGGCGAAGTGCTGGCGCGCCAGGATTTCGGTCGGCGCCATCAGCACGGCCTGGCCGCCGGCTTCGACCGCATCGCACATCGCCAGCAGCGCCACCACGGTCTTGCCGCTGCCGACGTCGCCTTGCAGCAGCCGGTTCATACGCAAGGGCTGCGCCATGTCGGCGGCGATCTCGCCGAGCGCACGACGCTGCGCGCCGGTAAGTGCGAAGGGCAGGGCACGTTCGATGCGCTGGCGCAGTTCGCCTTTGGCGGCGATCGAACGGCCAGCGCGTTTGCGGGTGCGCGCGCGCAATAGCGCGATGGTCAGCTGGTTCGCCAGCAATTCGTCATAGGCGAGACGTTCGCGCACCGGATGGCCGGGGAGCAGGTCCTCGGGTCGTGCCGGCGCGTGTGCGGCCGTGATCGCCGCGCGCCACGTTGGCCAGCCGCGCCGCTTGACCAGTTCGGTGTCGCTCCATTCGTCGAGTTGCGGTGCGCGCGCCAACGCGGCCTCGATTGCCTTGTGCACGATGCGCAACGTCAATCCGGCGGTCAGGCGGTAGACCGGCTCGATCAGCTTCAGGGTGTCGAGCACCGCCGGATCGAGAATGTAATCCGGATGCGTCATCTGCGTCTGGTTGTTGAAGCGCTCGACCTTGCCGCTGACGATGCGGCTCGCGCCGACCGGCAATTGCCGCTCCAGCCAGTCGCCTTTGACGTGAAAGAACACCAGGAAAAGCGTGCCGCTCGCGTCGCGGCAACGCACCCGATAAGGCTGACGCGGATTATGCGGCTTTTGGTGCTGCTCGACGGTGATCGTCAGCGTCGCGATGCGGCCTTCGGGCGCGTCGGCCACCTTGGGACGGAAGCTGCGATCGACCAGGTCGACCGGCAGGTGCCACAGCAGGTCGACGACATGCGGCCCGCAAATTTTCTTGAACAGTTTTCCTAGCCGTGGTCCGACGCCTTTGAGATCGGTGACCTCGGCAAAGAGCGGATTGAGGATTGCGGGTCGCACCGCTTGCTGCCGGAAAGCGTCTCAGACCTTGAGCTTCAAAAGCCGCCGGGCATTGCCGTTGAGTAGCTTTTCCTTGTCGGCGGCCGGCAGCTTCAGCTCTTCGAGCGCCCACTTGGTTCCCGGTGGATTGGGCACGAAAGGATAATCGATCGAGAACATGATGCGGTCGAGCCCAATCTCCTTGATGCAATAGTCGAGCGCGTTGCTGGAAAAGAAGCCGCTGGTGGTGACCGTGAAGTTGCGCAGGAATTTCTCGCGAAACCCCTCGGCATGCTTGCCGTCGCGCGCCAGCGTCATGTTGACGCGCCAGAGAAAGAAGGGGAGGCCTTCGCCGAGATGCCCGAGGATCAGCTTGACCTTGGGATAGGCATCGAGCACGCCCGACAGCACCAGACGCACGCCGAGCGTCGCGGTTTCGATGGTGAAGCCCCAGGCGGCGTTGGCGAGCGTGGGGTGCTTGCCAAGGTAATCCTTGAGATAGGTGTCGATCAGCGCCTGGTGCGGCTTGGCGGGATGAAAATAGAGCGGCACATCCAAGGCTTGGGCGCGCTCGAAGATCGGCCAGAAGCGTTTGTCGTCGAGGAACACGCCGTTCGACAGGCCGTGGATCATCGCGCCGACGAAACCGAGTTTCGTGACGCAGCGTTCCAACTCGTCGGCCGCGTGCTTGGCGTCGGTCGTGGTCGGCAGCGCCGCGAAAGCGCCGAAGCGCTTGGGATGCGCCCTGACCACGTCGGCGAGCCGGTCATTGACGCTGCGCGCCACCTGGAGCGCGGATTCCGCCGGCAGGCGCTGCGTTGCCGGCGCGCCGAGCGACAGCACCTGATAGTCGACGCCAGCCGCGTCCATCTCCTTGAGGCGCAATTCGCCGAGATCGTCGAGCCGCTTCACCAGTTCGGGATTGGCGCGGCCCTCGAACTGCGCGACCGCGACAATCTGCGGGTCATGGTAATGCTCTTCGAGCGCGACGACATACGGCTTGGCGGCCATGCTCGTCCTCCCTGCGGTCGCTTTCTAACAGGCGAGGCATCCTCTGTCATCCCGGCGCCGCATGGGCCGATGCGTCTTTGGCGCTTGCAAGCCACGGCGTTCGCGGCATTATCACGGCCGAGACAGCCCCGCTATGGCACAGGAAGAAGACGGGGTGGAGAAGCAGCGCAAGCGGCTGCTCTACCAAAGCCGCCACCGCGGCACCAAGGAAAGCGACCTGTTTCTGGGCGCTTTCGCGGATATCTATTTGCCGAATTTCAGCGCAACCGATTTGGCGGAATACGAATCCATCCTCGCCGAGGATGACGACAGGCTGTTCGACTGGATCTATGGCCGCGTCAAGCCACCGCGCGATGGTACGGTGATGCGGCTGTTGCTCGCCTTCCGGTTCCGGCCATGAGCGCGCTCGACGCCTTCTTCTCGTCGGCGCCGCCGCGCGACGAGCGCCTCGTGCTCGCCAACGCGCCCGAAGGTCACGACGCTTTTGTCCTCGGCGGTGTGGTCGCACGCACGGGCCGTACGCTGATCCATGTCGGCCGCGACGATGGCCGCATGGCACGCATGCGCGCGGCCTTGGGATTCTTCCATCCAGAGCTCGAGGTGCGGACGTTCCCGGCCTGGGATTGTCTGCCCTACGATCGCGTTTCGCCCAATCCCGAGATCGTCTCGCGGCGCATTGCGTTGCTGGCTGAGCTCACGCGCGGTGACGCCCGGTCGCGCGTCGTTTTGACCACAATCAATGCCGTGATCCAACGCGTGCCGCCGCGCAAGCTGTTCGCCGAACGTACTCTGATTCTGGAACGCGGCGCGGAATTACCGCTCGACCGGCTCAAAAGCTTTCTCGAACGCAACGGCTACAACCGCGCCGAAACCGTGCGCGAGGCGGGCGAATACGCGGTGCGCGGCGGCCTGGTCGATCTCTATCCGTCGGGTGCGCCGGCGCCGCTGCGGCTGGATTTTTTCGGTGACCGGCTCGAAGCCATCCGCTCGTTCGATCCGCTAAGTCAGCGCAGCGCCGGTACGCTCGAGCGTGCGGAACTCAAGCCGATGAGCGAAGTGCTGCTCGATCAACCGGTGATCGAACGTTTCCGCTCGCGCTATCGCGACGAGTTCGGCGCCGGCGTGCAGAACGATCCGCTCTATGAATCCGTCAGCGCCGGCCGGCGCCATGCGGGCATGGAGCACTTCCTGCCGCTGTTCTATGAAAGTCTCGATACGCTCTTCGATTATCTGCCGGGCGCCGACGTGGTGCTCGATCATCAGGCCGAAGAGGTTCGCGGCGAGCGCATCGTCGCCATCGCCGATTTCCACAACGCGCGCGAGACTGCGCCCATTGCGCGCGGTGCGCTCGGCGCGGCGCCGATCTATCGGCCGCTGCGGCCGGAGTTGCTCTACCTCGGCGATGCGGAGTGGAAGCAGGTGCTCGCTGGCCGCCACGTCGCGCAGCTTTCGCCATTCGCGGCGCCGGAAAGCGCCACCGCGTTCGACACCGGTGCGCGGCCGGGGCCGGATTTCAGCGCTGCGCGCGCCGATCCGAACGTCAATCTGTTCGACGCCGTGCGGCAGCAGCTTGACGCCGAGACCGCCGCCGGCCGGCGGACGCTGATCGTCGCGTATAGCACCGGCTCGGCCGAACGCCTCAAAACCGTGATGAAGGATCACGGCATCGCCGAGCCGGCGTTCGTTGAATTCTGGCAGGGCTTTCTCGACCTGCCAAAGGGCCACGCCGGTCTTGCCGTTCTGCCGTTGGAGCGCGGCTACGTCGCCGGCGACGGCGCGCTCATCACCGAGCAGGACATTCTCGGCGATCGTCTGGCGCGGCCGGCGCGGCGGCGTACCAACCTCGATCAGTTTGTCGCCGAAGTCGCGACGCTGACGCTCGGCGATCTCGTCGTCCATGCGGACCACGGCATTGGCCGTTACGACGGCCTCGTGACGCTCGAAGTTGCCGGTGCGCCGCACGATTGTTTGCGGCTGATCTATGCCGGCGATGACAAATTGTTCGTGCCGGTCGAGAACATCGAAGTGCTGTCGCGCTACGGCTCTGAGGATGCAGCGGCGCAGCTCGACCGGCTGGGCGGCGTGGCGTGGCAGTCGCGCAAGGCGCGGGTCAAGGCGCGCATCCGCGACATCGCCGGCGAGTTGATAACTCTCGCCGCGGAACGCCAGATGAAAGAAGGCGAGCCGATGGCGGCGCCCGAAGGCGTGTACGAGGAATTCGCCGCGCGCTTCCCGTATCCCGAGACCGACGACCAGGACAAGGCGATCCGCGACACGCTCGGCGATTTGTCGTCGGGCCGACCGACCGATCGCCTGATCTGCGGCGACGTTGGTTTCGGCAAGACCGAAGTGGCGCTCCGGGCCGCCTTCATCGCCGTGATGACTGGCACGCAGGTCGCGGTCGTGGTGCCGACCACATTGCTGGCGCGCCAGCATTACCGCACGTTCGTCAATCGCTTCGCTGGCATGCCGGTACGGATCGAACAGCTCTCCCGCTTCGTGCCGCCGAAGCGCGCCGAGCAGATCAAGAAGGATCTGGCCGAGGGCCGCGTCGACATCGTTGTCGGCACGCATTCGCTGCTGGGCAAGGGCGTCGGCTTCCGCCATCTCGGGCTGCTGGTGATCGACGAGGAGCAGCATTTCGGCGTCGCACAGAAGGAGCGGCTGAAGAAGCTCAAGGCCAACGTCCACGTGGTGACGCTGACGGCAACGCCGATCCCGCGCACGTTGCAGATGGCGCTCGCCGGCGTACGCGAGATGAGCATCATCGCGACGCCGCCGATGGACCGGCTGGCAGTGCGCACCTTCGTCATGGCCTGGGATTCGGTGGTGGTGCGCGAGGCGATCGTCCGCGAGCTGCATCGCGGCGGTCAGGTCTTCTGCGTCGTGCCACGCATCGCCGACATTGTCGACGTCGAGCACGAGCTGAAACAATTGGTGCCGGAAGCGCGACTGGCGGTGGCGCACGGCCAATTGGCGCCGACGCATCTGGACAAGGTGATGACGGCGTTCGACGACGGCGCCTTCGATGTGCTGCTGTGCACCGACATCGTCGAAAGCGGTCTCGACATTCCGACCGCCAACACGCTGATCATCCATCGCGCTGACATGTTCGGGCTGGCGCAGCTCTATCAGCTGCGGGGCCGCATCGGCCGCGGCAAGCTCCGCGCATACGCGTATCTGACGCTGCCGCCGGGCAAGGTGCTGTCCTCGACGGCCGAACGCCGGCTTGAAGTCATGCAGACCCTCGATCAGTTGGGCGCTGGCTTCACGCTGGCGAGCCACGATCTCGACATCCGCGGCGCGGGCAATCTGCTGGGCGACGAGCAGTCGGGACATATCCGCGAAGTTGGCGTCGAGCTTTATCAGCACCTTCTCGAAGAGGCGATCGCCACGGCGCGCACCGGCGGCGATCAGGCCAAGGCCGAAGCCGACTGGACGCCGCAGATCGCGATCGGCACGTCGGTGCTGATTCCCGAGAATTACGTCGCTGACCTCAACGTGCGGCTTGGCCTGTATCGCCGCATCGCCAATCTGGTCGACCGGCAGGAAATCGAGGCGTTCGCGGCCGAGCTCATCGACCGCTTCGGCAAGCTGCCGTCCGAGGTCGAGAACCTGCTCGAGATCATCGCCATCAAGCGTCTCTGCCGCGAGGCCGGCGTCGAAAAGATCGAGGCTGGGCCTAAAGGCGCTGCGATCACGTTCCACGCCGGCAGCGTCGCCGATCCGGCGGCGCTGGTGCGCTGGATCGCGAGCCAGGCGGGCAGCGCGCGGCTGCGGCCGGATCAGCGCCTGGTGATCGTGCGCGACTGGGATGACACGCGCATGCGCATCAAGGGCGTGATCCAATTGCTCGAAAAACTGAAGGCGATTGCGGCCGGACGGCAGCCGGTCGCCGCGAGCGGCTAAGACTTATACCGCGGCGCGGTTGGGGCCGTTCTGCACCAGGTCGAACACCGGAAAGAAGAACGGCGGCTCCTGCGCGCCGGAGATCGCATACTGGCCGTCGAAGATGAAACAAGGCACGGCATTGATGCCGAGGCGCCGCGCGCCGGAATCGTCCGCCGTGACCTCGGCGCGTTCGCTCGTGCCGGCAAGAAAGTCACGCGCCGCCGCCGCGTCCAAGCCGCTTTCGCCGGCGATCGCCGCGAGCGTGTCGCGGTCGCCGATGTCGCGGCCTTCGATGAAATATGCGGCGAACAACCGGTCGACCAGATCGGTCGCGCGGCCGGTGCGCTGCGCGAAACGGATCAGGCGATGCGCGGCGAGCGTGTTGGGCGTGCGTTCGATCTTTTCGAATGCGAACGGGATGCCGATGGTGGCGCCGGCATCGACCACCGCCTGGTTGATGCGCTTGGCATGGGCCTGGCCGCCGAACTTGGCGGCGAGATAAGCCTCGCGCGGCATGCCTTCGGCCGGCATGTCGGGATTGAGCTGGAACGGCCGCCAGGTGATATCGGGCGCAATCGCCGGCCGTTGCGCCAGCGCCGCCTCGAGCCGGCGCTTACCGATAAAGCACCACGGGCAAATGACGTCGGCGACGATATCGATACGCATGATGCATCATAGCATATCCCACCCGCCGCGCGGCCGAGCGTTAGCGTTAATAAAACAGGATCGGTGCAGAAATGCCGCGATTTGGCGCATGCCGCATCGATCTTGAGCGGCGGTCGCCGACCCGCTTAAGGTTACGTCGGGGAAGGGAATGTCGGGCATCTACGACGAACCGCATCTACGACGCGGCCCGGCGAATCATGCGCCGCTGTCGCCGCTGTCATTTCTCGTGCGCGCCGCAGCGATCTATCCCGACAAGCCCGCAGTGATCCACGGCGACCGCGTCATCACCTACGGCGAGCTGCTGGCACGCTGCCGTCGGCTTGCCAGCGCATTGCGCGCCCGCGGCATCGGCAAAGGCGATACGGTCTCGGTCATGGCGCCGAACGTGCCGGCGATGCTTGAGGCGCATTACGGCGTCGCGATGGCCGGCGCGGTGCTCAACGCGCTCAACTACCGGCTGGACGCCAAGACCATCGCCTTTATCTTCGGCCATGCCGAAACCAAGCTGCTGCTCACCGATCGCGAATTCTCGCCGACGATCAAGGAGGCGCTGGCGCTGGCCGCGCACAAGCCGGTCGTGATCGACATCGACGATCCGCTGTTCAATGGCGGCGAGAAGCTCGGCGCGATGGATTACGAAGCCTTCCTCGCGACCGGTGATCCCGACGCAGATATGTCGTTGCCCGACGACGAGTGGCAGGCCTATTCGCTCAACTACACGTCAGGCACCACCGGCAATCCGAAGGGCGTGGTTTATCACCACCGTGGCGCATTCCTGAACGCGGTCGGCGACGTGCTGTATTTCGGCTTGTCGCCGCAGACCGTTTATCTGTGGACGCTGCCGATGTTCCATTGCAACGGCTGGTGCTACACCTGGGCAGTGACGGCGGCGTGCGGCACGCATGTCTGCCTGCGCCGTATCGATCCGGCGCAGATTTTTGCGCTGATCGAAAAGCACCGCGTCACCCATCTCTGCGGCGCGCCGATCGTGCTCAACCTGCTGGCCTATGCGCCGGAAAGCGCCGAGCGCCGCCTCGATCATCCGGTCAAGGTAATGACTGGCGGTGCCGCGCCGCCGTCGACCATCATCGCCAACATGGAACGGCTCGGCTTTTCGGTGACGCACGGCTACGGCCTAACGGAATCCTACGGCCCGGCAACGATCTGTTTCGAGCAGGATGATTGGGCGGGTTTGCCGTTGGCGGAGCGCACCGGGCGCATGGCGCGGCAGGGAATGGAAGTCGCGACGCTTGCCGGCGCACGTGTCGTCGACCGCGATTTGCGCGACGTGCCGGCTGACGGCACGGTCATCGGCGAAATCGTGCTGCGTGCCAACACGGTGATGAAGGGCTATCTCAAAAATCCGCAGGCGACGGCGGAAGCCTTCGCCAACGGCTGGTTCCACACCGGCGATCTCGCCGTGCGCCATCCCGACGGCTACATCGAGGTCAAGGATCGCGCCAAGGACATCATCATTTCGGGCGGCGAGAACATCTCGTCGCTCGAGATCGAGGAAGCACTCTACAAGCATCCGGCGGTGATGGAGGCAGCGGTGGTCGCACGGCCGGACGAGAAATGGGGCGAGACGCCGTGTGCTTTCGTCGCGCTCAAGCCCGGCGCCAACGCGACCGCGGATGACGTGGTCGCCTTTTGTCGCGCCAACCTGGCGCATTTCAAGGTGCCGCGCACCGTCGTGTTCGGCCCGCTGCCGAAAACCTCCACCGGCAAGATCCAGAAATACCTGCTGCGCGAGCAGGCCAAGAGCTTGGCGCCGTGAGCGCCGATTTCTCGCTCACCGGCAAGCGCGCACTGGTTACGGGCGCGTCGCGTGGTTTGGGGCTGCATTTCGCTCAGGTTCTGGCTGGGGCTGGCGCGGATGTGGCGCTCATGGCGCGTGACACGGCGGCACTCGACACCGCGGCAGCGGCAATCGCCCGGACGACTGGGCGGCGCGCGATCGCGGTTGCCGGCGACGTCACCGTGGCCGCAAGCGTCCGCGCGGCCGTCGATCGGGTGGAGACGGTGCTCGGTCCGCTCGACATTCTGGTCAACAACGCCGGTATCGCAGTTTCCAAGCCGCTGCTCGAACACGACGAGGCGGACTGGGATCGCGTGCTTGATACCAATCTCAAAGGTGCATGGCTGGTGGCGCGCGAATTCGCGGCCCGGCGCATTGCCGACAAGCGCGGCGGCCGCATCGTCAACTTGGCGTCGTTGCTGGCGTTCCGCACCGCCCGCAACGTGCCGGAATACGCGGCCGCCAAGGCGGGACTGGCGCAGCTCACGCGCGTGTTGGCGCTCGAACTCGCGCGGTACGGCATCGGCGTCAACGCCTTGGCGCCAGGCTATTTCGAGACCGACATGAACCGCGCGTTCCTGAACAGCGAGGCGGGGCAGGCGGTAACGGCGCGGATACCGTTGGGCCGTACCGGGACGGCCGCCGACCTCGACGGCGCGCTGCTCCTGCTGGTTTCACCAGCCGGCGGCTACATCACGGGTGCCATCATTCCGGTCGACGGCGGCCATCTGGTCGCTTCGATCTAGCGTTTCGACATCAGACAACTCGTTGAGAAACCTCGGGAACGGCACGTTCGCGCCGGTTTGCTAATCCCGCCTGCTTAAGCCAGAGACGCATTGTAGAAATTATGAGAAGACTCTGTGGATTATTAGGGATAACTGCCGCGTCGGGTCGCCGCAGGATTCCGGCGGTTTGACCGCATCAAAGGCGCCTTGCAGGATCAAGCGATGGGCCGAATCGACGTCGTCGCCGCCAGCGCATTTTATCCGCCGGTGATGGAAGTGCTGACCGCGACCTACGCCGTTCACGCGCTTTATCAGGCGGCCGACCGCGCCACCTTTCTCGCGCCGCTCAAGGACAAAATACGCGGCCTTGCGACGTTCACGAGCAACGTCGATTCGAGCCTGATGGACGCATTGCCGCGGCTCGAGATCGTCGCCTCGATGAGCATCGGCCTCGACCATATCGACCTCGCGGCGGCGCAGGCGCGTGGTATCCGCGTCACCAACACGCCGGGGGTACTCACCGACGACGTCGCCGACCTCGCGGTTGGGCTGATGGTCGCCGTGTCGCGACGGCTGGTCGTCGCCGACCGTTACGTGCGTGACGGCAGCTGGCTCAAAGGACCGATGCCACTGCAGAGGAAGCTCGGCGGAACGATGCTCGGCGTTTTGGGCATGGGCCGCATCGGTCAGGCGATCGCCAAGCGCGCCGCCGCGATGAATATGACCGTGGTCTATCACGGTCGGCGACCGAAGCCGGAGCTATCCTATCGTTTCTACCCGGATCTCGCCGTCATGGCTGCCGACGTCGATTACTTGGTGGTCGCCGTGCCAGGAGGGCCGGCGACGCGGCACCTGGTCGATGCGCGGATCATCGCGGCACTGGGGCCCAAGGGCGCCATCATCAACATCGCGCGCGGCTCGGTCGTCGATCAGGCAGCGCTGATCACGGCTTTGGCCGAGCGCAAGCTGGCCGGCGCGGGACTCGACGTATTCGAGGACGAACCGCGCGTGCCCGAGACGCTGACGCGGCACGATTCGGTCGTGCTGACGCCACATATCGGCAGCGCGACGCACGCGACTCGGCTGGCGATGGGACGGCTGATGCTGGACAACCTCGCGGCGCACTTCGCCGGCAAGCCGCTATTAACGCCAGTGATCTAGGCCGTCGGTAGACAGTCGGGCGCCGCCGTGGCGACGAGATCGCGGAACAGCGCCAAAGCGCTTTCGGCAAAGGGCAGGGTGAGGCCGGTGGCCGCCAGCAAGAGCGCTTCGGCGGCAGCGTTGTCAGCCACGGTGGCGGCCCTGTGCGGTCACCGAGTCGACCTTGGATTTGTCACGCTTCCACACGGTCAGCGAGTGGCCGGCCGCGAGCAGGTTGCGCGCCATGCGGCTGCCCTCAGCCCGATGCCGCGGAATGCGACATCAGCTGTGGATTACTGTATTTTTTTATTCTCTATCAATCTATTAGGCCGCAATACCGAATGTGGATAACGAGCATCGTTTTCGGCAGCTTTAACCAAAAAATAACCATTCCGAACCGAGTCTCAGGCCGCCGGCCAGAACGGCCGACGATTCGTAGGGAGAATCCCGATGTACGATACGACAATGGCGCGGCTCGATCCGGCGTGGGAACCATGGTCGGTGCCGCGCGTAAGCAAGCGCCCGAATTCGGCGCGCGCAGCGGCCGGCGCCAGCTTGATCGAACGGTGGACCGCATGGCGCCGGCCGACCGCGTTCCAGCGCTACCTCGCCATTCACATCCTCAATACAACCGAGTCGGTCAGCGACGCGGCGCCGGCGACCGACGCCGCCTAAGCGAACGGAGCGGCGGCTAGACGTCGGCCTGCTGGCGCAGCCGCATTTGCGGCCGGCTAGCGCGGTCGATAAAGCCGCCAGCCTCGAGCGCCGTGACGATGTCGACAAAATGCGCGGCCGTGCCGGGGCGGCCGGCGCCTTCGAGCCAATTCTGATCGAGCAGCGAGGCAAGGGCCGGATGGCCCAGTTCGGCCTCCCACAGGATGCCGAGCAGTGAGGCCATCGCCTCTTCGCGCTCCCGCGCGAGGCCGAACAGGGTTTGCGCCTGGGCCGCCCGCGCGCGATCGCCGGTTTCGGGACCGGGACCGAGGCCGAAATCCACCTGCACTCGCCGCGCCGGCGAAGCGAGCTGGAAATGCGCGACTTCGTGCAGCAGCACATACGCCTCGGTTTCGCAACGCAGCGCCACGCCATCCCAGGAGACATCGAGTTGAGGCGCGCCGGGTTTCAGGTCGATGAAGAATTTTGTTATAATATCAATGGCGTCTGTATGATTCTTAACAGCAATTCCGGCCGGCGCACGCGCCGCTTTGGCGCCCTCGGTCAGCCGTTCAAATAGCGCCCGCATGCGGCCGGCCGGCAGCGATTCGGCAAAGCGGGTGAGAACGGTGTGGAGCCGGTCGTCGGCGAGCGGGGTAAGAATCATTGGAGTGGTTTGGCGGCTGCGCGTAAGCGTCCGAACTACTCCAAAACGCGGCCAAATTCAAAGTCTTGGGTGCGATCAGGCGGCCGGCGCCGGGGCTTGACCGACCAGAGGCTGGATGCCGAGGATCGATTGGCCTCGTGCCGCGAGGCCGTGGGCTTGGTCACGGCCCAGCGACGACCGCGTACGCACCAGATAGCGGGCATAGCCTGGCTGGTGTCGCTCGAGAATCGTTACATCAATGCCGCTCCGATGCAGCTGATCGCGCAGCGCCGTGGCGTAGCGGGGCGTGTTGTAGGCACCAAATTGCACCCAATAATGCGCGGCCGGCGAGGTGGCCGCCGGCGCCGCGATCTTGGCGACAACCGGCCGCGCCACGGCCGGGTTATCGCCGCGGTGGAGCAGCGGCGCGATGCCAAGCTGCGCCGCCAGTTTGGCGTTGGCGTCGGCGTTGCTGCGGTCGCCGGTGGCGTTTGAGTGGACGCTGTAATAGAGCGCGCCGCCGGCGCCCCGGACCCGCACGATCTCGGCCTTGAGGCCGATCGCGCCGAGCCGCTCGACCAGCTTGTGGGCATAGAACGAACCGCGATAGGCGCCGTATTCGACCCAATAGGCTGGCTTCGCCGCCTCGAACGTGCGACCCGCAGCCGGATTGACTTGGCCGGGCGGTATCGCAACCGCTGGCGCCGGTGACGGCGAGACGGTAGCCGTCGATGGCGCCGGCGGTGCCGTTGGCTGCATCCGCGCCGGCCGGAAGGTATCAATCGAGACGGCGCCGTAGACGCCGAGGACGAGCGCGAATAGCACCGCCATCAACAGCGCGGCGCCAATGATTCCGCCTGACCGCGGGGTGGTTTCGGACGGGTTGTCCACTCTGCCGGCGACCTCCTCGAATGGCCCCCTGATGGCGCGGGCGGCGGATGAAAAAAATTTATCATGTGTGCGACACGCGACCTACGCCGAAACGGCTGGAAACCAGCCACGAATCGCGGTGAAGCCTGTTGATTGCGTGGATAACTCCGACTTGGCGGTGCACAACCGTCGGGTGCGCCTTTGCGGGGCAACGGAAACCGATCGCTGCGACGTCGGATCCGGCCAAATGCCGAACGAATCGACCCAAAAAAAACACGGCGAAATCCGATGCTTCCATCGGGCAACCATGCATAAGGCGCCGTTGCGCCCCTCAGACCGAAAGCGCACAGTGACGCATCCGTGGGCCACCGTGTCCGCCTTGGAGGCGGCGCGTCGGGCGTCAGGAGCGGGTCATGGCATTGCGAGAACACGGCATTGCGGAAGGTGCGCATAGCGAGCGCCTGCGCGACCTGGCCCGGCGTTGCCGCGATCTGGCCGAGTTGACGGTGGTGCCCGAGGTGGTACGCGAACTCGAGCGCATCGCCCGTGCCCTCGACGACGAGGCGGGATTGGACGAGAGGGAGTGACGACGGCGCGGTTACGCGCCGCCGGGAAATTAGCGCTCGATCTGTCCGAGGACGAACGTGCGGCCGCGCGTGACGTCGCGGTAATGCGGCATTTGCACCGCCGACAGGTCGTCCGGTCGGATCAACAGCACATAGTCGAACTTCGGCGCCAGTGCCGCGGTCGGATTCTGCGTCGCGACCACCTGGTAGGCCGGCTGGTAGTCGATCAGTTCGTCGTTGGCGCCGGCGAAAAGATCGGGAATCAGCGCGCCGCGTTCGCCGACGGCGAACGCATCGACATGGGCCAACGGCGGATGCACAGCGGGATCGACGGCATTGGCGTCGCGCATCAGCGGTAGGAGCTTGGCGCCTGGCGGCAGTTGGGCGAAGGCGGCGCGATACTCCGCATAGTCCGCCTGCCAGCCGTGAAACTGCACGACCATCAGCAGCCAGCGCAGCGCGAACAGCGTGGCGACGAAGATTTCGGCGTGCGTCCGCCGGCGGCTTTCACGCCAATTCAAGCTCCCGCAGAGAAATAGCGCGATCACCGGCGGCAACCGATAGTCGACGAAGGGTGCAGCGCCGATCTGATGCGGCAGGGCGATATAGGCGACGACGAGGGCTGCCAACGGCAGGGTCATCTCGCGCGCGAACTCGAGACGGTGCGCGACGAGAGCCAGGCCGAGCAGCGTCGCCAGCAGTGACAGCATGTCGAACAGCGGATTGTAGAAACCGATCGCGCCGGCGAGTTGGACGAATTTGAGCAGGGGAGAAACGTAGGCGAGGCTGCCGCCGATGGCGTGGCGCATGCCGATTGCATAGAGCGCGGCCGGCACGAGCAGATGCAGCAGCGCGAGCCAATCACGGCGCGAATGCCGCCGTCGTTGTCGCGTGACACCAAGCTCGTAGGCGCAGATGACGAGCGCATAGACCGCGAAGGCGAATAGATGGGCCAGCAGGATCAGGCAGCTGACGGCCGCGAAGAATGGCAGCGCCCACGGTTCGTCGCGCCAACGGATCCATGCCGCCACCGCCCACAGCACCATGCCGAGACCGAAGCTGAGATTGATGAATCCGAACAGCAGCGGGCCGTTATAGGCGAACAGAACGGCGGCGAACGCGAAACGGCTACGGCCGCCGAACAGCGCCTTGTGGAGCGCGATGGTGCCCCAGAACAGTTGCGCCACGGTGGCGGCGAGGAACAGCCGCACGGCAACGTCGACCGATACGATCCAATGGAAAACACCGACCCACCCCTCGGCCGCGAGACTGGGCACCAGTTTCCACGCCGCGGTGTAATACGGGCTCGCGCCGGGTACCTCGCCGAAGAGTATCTGCAGGCCGGCGAGGCGGGTGGGCAGGTCGTAGAGGGGAATGTCGTGAAAGGCGAAAAACGGCGCGATCAATAGGATCGTTGCCAACCCATACAGCGTGCCGGTATCGCCCCAAAACCGCCGCATCGCCCCCCGGCTCGCCGCTGGTTTGCTCTGTCATTAGCGGTCATTGGGCCGCGGCGCAACCGCCACCGCCCACCTGGGCATTCGATGCAAGCACGATCGAGGGCACGCACGTGCGTGCCCTGCGCGTCGTCTACGCGCCGAACATTCAAGACAGGCGCGAGCAGCGGCCGGCCGTTGCCGGCCGGTTCAGGCGCGTTGGCCGAACTCGGCGACCGATCCCGATTTGTCGCGTACCGGTGCGCTTGACGCCGCGGCCACCGGCTTGGCGGTCGCATGCGCGTTCTTGTTGGCGGCCTTGCCGTATTCGGGCCGGCAGTGACCGTCGATATACGCACCGGACTCGATCTTGATGTCCTGATGAACCACGTCGCCGGACATATGCGCCGTGCTGGTCAGGACGACCTTCTTGGCTTCGATCTTGCCGTCGATCGTGCCGGCCAATTCGACGGTATCGCCATAGACCGTGCCCTTAACCTTGGCGTTGTTGCCGATTTTTACCGAAACGCCGCGCACGTCGCCGTCGACTTCGCCGTCGACCTGGATGTCCTCGGTGCTCTCGAGCTGACCGGTGATCTTGAGCGCCTTGCTGATCACCGAAACCACGCGCGTTTGCGGCGGCGCGACTTCGTAGGTCGTCGGCGCCGGCGGTTGCGTGCGTTTCGTATCAGCGATCGGCGTAATCGCAGTCTCGGTCTTGTCGCGCGCCGGCGTCGCGCCGCCGGTGTTCGTGTCGAACGATTTGTCGTTGCGTGTAAACATACTCATCACTGCGCCTCCCGGAGATGTTCGAGTCTTTCGAAGAAGTTGAGCGGACGCCACGGCATGCGCCCGTCGATCCGCGCGCCTTTTGCGACCGTGACTGTGTGGTGGAAGATCCGCCCGGTTATGTCAGCTGAGCCGTCGAGCGTGACATGGCGTGCGTAGATGCGCCCCGTGAAGCGCCCGCCGATCCGCACGTCGTTGGCGACGATGTCGCCTTCGACGTAGCCACCCGTGCCGATGACCAAACGGTCGGCGGTGATCTGCCCGTGGACGTTGCCGTCGATGTGGACGATGCCGGTCGTCTCCAGCCGGCCCTTGACGGTGAGGGCCTTGCCGAGATGTGACGCGGAAATTTCGGCGCCGTTGTTACCGAGCGGCACCTGTACCAACGCAAGCTGAGACAACGCGGGCATGCGAATACCAACCCCAGGTCAAACAGACCCCCACTAGCGCCCGTCCCCCGCTAGCAACGATCGGATCGTAACGCGAGTCGTACGGAGCAGCAAGCCGCTTACCCGCGCATTTTAGGTTTCGGTCTTAATTGTCGCTGGCGGATGGGGTGGGATTCGAACCCACGACACGGTTGCCCGTGTGCCGGTTTTCAAGACCGGTGCCTTAAACCGCTCGGCCACCCATCCGGTGTCCTAGATAGCAAAGAGTCCGGAGGCGGGCCATCGCGCCGCCGCGGCGGCGCGGAGCAGGGTGGCGCTTTACTGCACGACGACGGTACCGAGCATGCCGCCGCCTTCGTGATGAGTGCAGAAATAATGGTAGGTGCCGGGTGTGTCGAAGGTATGGAGGTAGACGTCGCCGGCTGCAATATCGCCCGAGGCGAAAGGTTGGACGCCAGTCGGCAACGCGGCGTCGCTTGCCTTCGCCGCCGCGTTGGGATCGAAGCTGACCGAGTGCGTGATCGGCGACGTGTTGCGCCACTCGACGGCTTGTCCTGTTTTGACGGTCACGGTCGTCGGCGTGAAACTTTCGAAGCCCATGTCGACGACGGCGGCCGCACGCGCGTCCGGGGGGCCGTGCGCGGGACCGCCGACGCCACAACTGGCCAGGGGAAGAGCCATGGCCAGCAGCAAGATCAATTGCCGTCGGACGTTCGTCATCGCGCGAACGGCGTACCGCAGCACACCGTGCGCGGGCAAATCACGAACGTGAGATCGGATCCGGATCGATGACGTTGGCACAGGCGTCGGTAGGAGCGGCCGCGACGTCGCCGACCAACGGCACCGCCTTGATGACCCCTGAGCTGACCCGGCAAGGTGCGGCGACGACGCCGCAACTTGCGAGAGCAACCGCCATCGCGAGCAGAAGGCAAAATCGTGCGAGCATGGCAATCACCACCGATGAACCGTCCAATAACCGGACGCGGCTGCGCCGAATAAGTTCCAACCGAACGCCGTCGTCACAAATTTCTTATCGCGCTTGCCGGTACGGCCACCGGCAACACCTTCCAGAATGCCGGCACCAAGATCCAAGATTTGTCGGCAAATCAGCGTGGTTTTCAGCGCCTTAAAAGCGCCATGAAGCGCTGGCGATATCGCTGCGGTGCAGTCTTGCGCCGTGCCCGGTTTCGAGTACCGTGCATCGGCGTGGACTTAACCGTCATAGTTTGATGTTGATTGTGCGCTCTTCCAGCCCCCACCAAACAACCCTGAGGCTCATATGATCGAATCTTCCAAGCGACATGGCACCTTTGCCGCCGTTGTGGCGCTGACCGGTGTCTTGTTGGCCGTTCCCGCGCTCGCCCAGACAACGATGCCGAGCGCGCCGCCGCCGACACCGCCAACCGCTGCGCCTGCCGCGCCAAGCGCCGCGCCAGCAGCGCCAAGCACGGCGCCGGCCACGAAAGCTGCGCCGACCAAAACCAGCAAGCGGCTCAGCGGGATCGAAGCTCGCATCAAGAGTCTGCATACCCGCCTGAAGATCACTGCGGCGCAAGAACCGCAATGGCAGCAGGTCGCGCAAGTGATGCGCGATAACGCTGCGCAGGTCGAAAAGCTGGTCAGTGACCGGAACGCAAAGCTGAAGACCATGACGGCCGTCGATAATCTGCAGACCTATTCCGACATCGCGCAGGCGCATGCGGACGGGCTCAAGAAATTGGTGCCCGTGTTCGACACGCTCTATAGCTCGATGCCGGACGCGCAGAAGAAGATCGCGGACGGGGTCTTCCGCGGCATCGCCGAGCGTCATGCGGCGCATAAGGCGGCACCGAAGCCCGCGGCGCCGGCAGCGCCGGCACCGGCTCCGTCGCAACAGTAAGGAGCGGTCGGATGAAAAACTGGATCAGCCCGCTAGGCCGCGCGGTTCTGGCGGCGGCAGCGGTCGCCATCATGATCGGCGCTACCGCGACAGCGTTCGCCGACGACGACGACCAGGGCCACCGCGGTTACTACGGTTACGGCGACGACCACGACTGGCACGAGCATCACGAGGGTCCGCCCGTTTATTATTACCAGCCGGGCTACGTCTATCAGGCGCCGCCGCCGGTGGTGTACGCGCCGCCGCCACCGCAATACACACCGCCGGTCGATCTGTTCTTCTCGATCGGCATCCACTGAGCCGATCGACTCTGTCGGGTTACAAGGAAGCCGCGCGTGAACCGCGCGGCTTTTTTGCGTTCGGGACGGTGCGGCGACGCTTCAGCCCGCGCGGGCTTGCGGCGGCGCCAGAGCGGTCGCGAGCGCCTGATCGATTTGCTCGATGATGCCGCGCCAATCGTCGCCATAGGCGCGGCGGAAAAGCCAGATCGCCACGCCGCGCGCACGGGGCGCGGGCGCGTCGGCCGGCAACATGACCCAGGCCGGAATGCCGAGCGCCGCAGCGGTCGCCGCCATCCGGTTGTCGCCGGTGATCAATAGGTCGAGCTGGCTCACCAGTGCGGCGGCATCCGGCGGCGAGCCTTCCGCCAACGCGAAGTCGCCAATCTGGGCGCCATAGGTATTGCGTGCCGCCTGGATCGAGGTCCGGCGGTCGAGGGCATAAAAACGCACACCGGGCTGCGCCAGCACCGGCGCGAGATCGGACAGCAGCGGCGTATCGCCATCGAGCGCCAGACCGACCTTGAGTCCGCTGCCGGCAAAATAGCGCGCATAGCCGACGGCACGTGCCGGATCGACGGTCGGCACCGGCTCGGCCGAGGCCGCGAACAACGCCAGCGAATTGGCGACTTCCTGCGCGACGCCGAACCAGCCGCCGCCGTTCTCGTGAAACAGCAACAGCGACGGATACCACGGGCTGTCGGCGCGACCGGCGAGCCAGCGCCAATGCGCGTCGCGGCCGAGCATGACCCAACCGGGCCGGCCAAGAGCGCCGGTGACGTGCGCGATCGGACCGTCGACGGCGATCACCATATCGAGCTGGCCGATCACCGCTGCAGCGTCGGCGAAGTCGGCAACGCAGGCGGAGAGGTCGACGATCCTATCGCCGAGTCCGGCCGACGCGACGGTCGGTCCAGCCGGATCGAGCGCGAATAGGCGAACGTTGGGAATGGCGAACAGCGGCGCGAGCTCGGCCAAGCTCGGCGCGCGTACGCCGGCTTCGCCGCTCCAGGCGAGCCCAACCTTAAAGCCGCCGCCGGCGAGCAGCGGACCGTAAACGTCGGCGCGCGCCGGATCGGTCGCGATATAGGGGGTCTCGGCGGGAATAGCCTCGTCGCGCAATCCAAGCCGATGCGGCAGGCTGCCGATCGGCAGATGTGCGTCGCAACGCGGATAGGGACCGCCGAGGGCGACGACCTCGTCGACACCGGGCGCCGATGCGAGCAACCAGCGCAATTCGGCTGGCGCGGCGACAATGACGCGCCCGACGAATGCGTGCAGCGTGTAGGCAAGGCGGACGAGACGCAGCGTTTCGCTCGCACCGCCATCGCTCCACAGCAGCAGCGTGCGGTCGTCGCCGAGCGCGCGACCGTCCCACAACGGCACGGGCCATTCGGGCATCTGCGTTTGCCGCCAGCGCCACTCGTACTCGGCCGCGCCTTCGGTGAGCCGGCCAGAGGCGAGCAAGGATTCAGCACGCGCGACGTGCAGCGCTGCATGATCGGGCTTGGCGGCGATCGCGTGTTCGAAATAGGCGGTGGCTTCGGCGGTTTTTCCGGCATCGCGCAAGACCAGGCCGGCGAGCGCGAGGGCCTCGACATGATCGGGCGCGAGGGCGAGGGCGAGGCTGGCGCATTCCGTGGCTTGATCGAGACGCTGTTGCGTGCGCAACACCTGACCGGTGCTGGCAAGCAAATCCGGCGACTTGGGATGGAGCGCGAGACCGCGGCGCAGATGACGCTCGGCTTCGTCGAGGCGGCCGCTTTGGCGCAGCACGGTGGCGAGATTGTTGACGATCGCGGCGTCGTTAGGCGCGGCGCTGAGCGCGCCGGTGAGGAATCGGATCGCCTCGGCGCGCTTGCCGGTCTGCGCCAGCGCCGTGCCGTAGAGAAACATCAGCTCAGCGTTCGCGGGCGCGGTCTGCAACGCCAGGCCTAGCCAATGCTCCGCGTCGGCAAAGCGGCCTTGCCGCAATGCCTCGCGGCCAGTCTCGACGAGATCATTCGAATTCGCGTTCGTCATCGGTCCGAACGTAGTGAAAAATGATTTACGAAATGCCTTACGCCGGTCGGTCTTCGGGCAATCCGATGCGGTGTCGGACGTAGGTGCGGTCGAAAATCGCGGAATGGCCCGGTCCGCGCCTCATTGCCGACACGGTTGCCGGCGACAGTCACACCATGGCCGGTGCGGCCAACGTGGTTAAGTTTGGGTTAAGGAGTATGCGATGCTGTGGCGAATGACCGGTGAAGTCGAACTGGACGAATTGCTGGCTGACACCGTCATGGAGCCGGTAACGCGCAGCGCCGGCGTGAGCACCGACGATATCCGGCATCAGCTTGCGGAGCTTGCGCGCCGTCTCGGACCGCGTCCGGCGACGGAAGCTGTCGTCACGCTGCGGGGCGAGCGTCTGACGCCCTGAGCGTCTCTGTCTGAGCCGCCGGCGCCGCCGGCAGGGTGAAAATCGCCTTCAAACCCGGTTCGTTGTCCGCCAAACGGACGCTGCCGCCGTGCAAGGTGGCCACGGCGCGGACCAGACTGAGTCCAAGACCGTTGCCGGGTGTCGAACGGCTGCCTTCGAGCCGGACGAAGCGATCGAACACGACGTCGCGGCGGTCGGGTGGAATGCCCGGTCCGGTGTCGGCGACCTCGATGCGCGCGGTATCACCGTCGCGGCTGACCGACAGCGACACTGAACCCGATGGGGTGTACTTGAGCGCATTGTCGAGCAGATTGGCGATCGCCTGCGACAGCAGGTGACGGTCGCCACGCACCGGTAGGCTGTCGGGGGTACCAACGGCGAGCGTCAGACCTTTGTCGTCGGCGACCGGCTCATAGAGCTCGGCAACATTGCGCGCGATCTCGGCAAGGTCGACGACCGTCGCGGCGTCGCGGCGCGAACCGGCTTCGGCTTCGGCGATGCTGAGCAGCGCGTTGAAGGTTCCGAGAAGTTGGTCGGCCTCGGCGATGGTCTCGGTCAACACTTCGGAATAGCGCGTGGTATTGGGTTTCTCGAGCAACGTAACCTCGAGGCGCGAGCGCAATCGCGACAGCGGCGTGCGGAGGTCGTGGGCGATATTGTCGGCGACCTGGCGCATGCCGGCCATGAGCCGTTCGATCTGATCGAGCATGGCGTTGAGATTGGCGCCGAGTTGATCGAATTCGTCGCCGCTGCCGGTCAGCGGGATACGTTGCGCAAGATCGCCGTGGATGATGTGGCGCGTGGTGTTGGCGACGGTTTCAACGCGCCGCAGCATCTGCCGCGTCATCAGCAGACCGCCGATGATGCCGAGACCGAGGCTGATCAGCGCTGCCCAGGCGATGGTGCTGAGCACGTGCTGACGGAACACCGTGGCGTCGCGCAAATCGCGCGCCACCAGCAAACGGTCGCCGCCGACAATGAGCTGAGTGCCAAGCGCCGTATGGACCTCGGTGCCGTTGCGGGTGTGGACGTCGAACGGGAAGGTGATCCACCCCGGCTTGACCGGCGTGATGCGTTGCGGCCACGCCGACAGGTTGCCGGCGATCTCATGCAGGAACGGATCGGTCATGACATAGATCATGTTGTCGACGCGTTCGTTCAGGCTGCGCTCGCGTACCAGCGCGATCAGGCCCGCTCCGCCGAGTTGTTCATATTGCTCTTGGAGGCCGCGGATTTCGGCGCCGACCGTCTGCTCGATCTGGGTCTCGATAAAGCCCGCCGTCGACAGATAGAAGAACGCGAACAGCGCCAGCACCGAACCGGCGAACAACGCGAAATAGAGCGCGGCCAGCCGGAAGGCGTTGGTGTTGAAGAAGCGCGTCACGCTATCCGGCGGTCAGGCGATAGCCGGCGCCGCGCACGGTTTGCAGCATCGGGTGCGCGAAGCCCTTGTCGAGCTTGTGACGCAATCGGCTGACATGCACGTCGATGACGTTGGTCTGCGGATCAAAATGATAGTCCCACACGCTTTCGAGCAGCATGGTGCGCGTCACCACCTGTCCGGCGTGGCGCATGAGGAATTCGAGCAGGCTGAATTCGCGCGGCAGCAGGTCGATCGACCGGCCTTGGCGCGATACGGTGCGCGCCAACAGATCGAGCTCGAGATCGCCGACCTTGAGCTTGGTCGTCGTCTGCACCGGTGGACCGCGGCGCAGCAATGCTTCAATGCGCGCGAGCAGTTCGGCGAAGGCGAACGGCTTGACCAGATAATCGTCGCCGCCGGCACGCAACCCTTTGACGCGATCGTCGACCGCGCCGAGCGCGCTGAGGATCAACACCGGCGTGCGCACTTCGGCGGTGCGCAACGCGGATATCAACGACAGCCCGTCCATGTTGGGCAGCATACGGTCGACGATCAGCGCGTCGTACGTGCCGCCCGACGCCATGAACAAGCCGTCGCGCCCTTCGAACGCTTGATCGACGACGTAGCCCGATTCCGCCAGACCTTTGGCGATGTAGGCCGCCGCCGCGCGGTCATCTTCGATGACCAGGAGCTTCATGGCGGCGACCATAGCGCGGGCACGGCGCGGCGGGAATCGTCACCGCACTGAAATCTCGGCCTGGACGGCCGCGAATTTGACCTCGTTTCGCGGAATTTAGTTTTTGCCGGCGCGCGGTCTCAAGTCAGCGTGGTGACAAGCGCGACGAACCAGCCGAACAGCAGCACGGCAACGGCCTGGCCGTCCCAGCCTCCGGCCGCGCGATTGGTGAAATGCATAGGTTTCCTCCCTCAGATGGGCGAAATCTAGCATGAGAACAAACACGGAACAAGGGGATATTTCAACGGTGCCGTCGGTGTAACCGGTTGGGTCATGGCTTGGCGCGCTGTCGAAGCGATATGCTCATGAGCAACCAAGGGGTGGCGCCATGATGACATCGTCCAATTCCCAGCATTCCGCCGATCCGAACATTACGCCAAGCGACCGCGGCTGGTCGCGACGCGGCTTTCTCCGATCGTCGGTTGCCGGCGTAGCGGCCGGCATGATCACAAGCGTGGGCGCGGAGCTCACGATGGCGCCTTCGGCGCACGCGCAGACGACGCTCAGTCCCGAAGCCGCGCTGCACGAAATGATGGAAGGCAACCGGCGCTTTGTCGAAGGCCGGATGACCTCTTTCGATGACGATCTCAAAATACTCAAGGAGAAGACAGCGGAAAAGCAGGAGCCTTTCGCCGCGTTGCTGTCTTGCGCGGACTCTCGGGTGCCGGTCGAACTCATTTTCGATCAAACCATCGGGCATCTGTTCGTCACGCGCGTTGCCGGCAACGTTGCATCGTCCGAGATCATTGCAAGTCTCGAATATGGCGTCGCCGTTCTCGGCACCAAGGCGATCATGGTGCTCGGCCATGCCAATTGCGGCGCGGTGAAAGCGTCGATCGAAGCCAAGGCCGTGCCCGGACAGATCAGCGGGCTTTACCGCTACATCCGGCCGGCGGTAGACCAGGCAGGCAAGGATCTCGACGCCGCGATCAAGGCGAACGCGAAAATCCAGGCGGCGCTGCTGCGCGAATCCTCGCCAGTGATTGCCGACGCAATCGAGAATAAGCAGCTCACCGTCGTCGCCGCGGTCTATGACCTCGCGACCGGCAAGGTCAGTCAGGTCGACTGATCGCTGTTACTTCGCGCTTTCGGCCGCTTTGATCTCGCCGCGCGCGATGGCGCGAAGGTGAACCTCGTCCGGACCGTCGATGATCTGCAAGGCGCGGCCCCAGCTCCAGATTTCCGCCAGCGGCGTGTCTTGGGTGAGACCAGCGGCGCCGAACACCTGCATCGCACGATTGGCGATCGTCACCTGCATGCGTGGCACCGCCACCTTGATGAGCGCTACTTCGCGCCGTGCGGCCTTGTTACCCGCCTTGTCCATCAGCCACGCCGCCTTGAGCACCAGCAGCCGTGCCTGTTCAATCTCGATCCGCGACAGCGCGATCCATTCGCGGATCGTTCCGTGTTCCGCGAGCGGCGCGCCGAAGGTATGGCGGGTGCTGGCGCGCACGATCATCTGTTCGACCGCCAATTCGCACGCGCCGATCGACCGCATGCAGTGATGGATGCGCCCGGGACCGAGCCGCGCCTGGGCGAGGGCGAAGCCGCCGCCTTCTTCGCCGAGCAGATTGGCTGCCGGCACGCGCACATTGTCGAATGCGATTTCGCAATGGCCTTGCGGATGGAGTTCGTTCATCACCGGTAGGTTGCGCACCACGGTCAGGCCCTTGGTGCCGGCCGGCACCAGCACCATGCTCTGACGCTTGCGCGCCTCCTTGCGCTCGGGCGATGTGACACCCATGACGATGAAGAGCTTGCAGCGCGGATCGGCGGCGTTGGTGATGAACCATTTGCGGCCGCTGATCACCCAGTCGCCGCCGTCACGCCGGATCGACGTGCGGATGTTGGTGGCGTCCGACGAGGCGACGTCGGGCTCGGTCATCGCGAACGCCGAGCGGATCTTGCCCTCGAGCAACGGCGTCAGCCATTGCTGGCGCTGCTCTGCGTTCGCCGCGAGGTGAAGCAACTCCATGTTGCCGGTGTCGGGCGCGTTGCAGTTGAACAGTTCGGCGGACCACAACATGCGGCCCATGATTTCGGCGCACGGCGCGTAATCGAGATTCGACATCTGTGTGCCGGGCTCGTCGGGCTTGAGACCGGGCAGGAACAGATTCCATAGGCCGGCGGCGCGCGCCTTGGCCTTCAGATCCTCGATAAACGGCGGCGGAAACACGCCTTGCGCCACCAGGCGGCGGTACTCGGAGTCGCGCGGGGCGACGTGCTCGGCGATGAAGGCCTTGAGCTGCGTCTGAATACGCTTCGATTTGTCGGAGAATTCGAAATCCATCTGCCCCCGCTTTCTCCGACAGGGGAGGATAGGGCATATTGGGACGATGACAAAGCGAGCGGCGCTGGCGGCGCTCTTGCTCCTGGCGTTCTGGACCGTGCCCGCGGCGGCGCGCGCGATCACGGTTGCCAACGTCGCCGATATCCTGACGGCGCTGCAACGCGCCCAACCGGGCGACGTCATCACCATCGCACCGGGCAAATACGTGCTGCCGGCCATCCGTCTGCACCACGGCGGCGCGCGCGGCCATCCGATCGTGCTGCGCGCGCTACATCTGGGCGACGTCACACTGACCACGACGGCGACCGAATTCATCAAGGTCGCGGCGTCCGACTGGGTGTTCGAGAACCTCGACATCGCCGGCACGTGCGCCAGCGACACCGATTGCGAGCACGCCTTTCATATCGTCAACGGCGCCGATCGCGTGGTGATCCGTCACAACCGTATCCGCGACTTCAACGCGCACATCAAGGGCAATGGCGAGGGCAGGCGCTTCCCGGACGACGTGCGCATCGAAGGCAACTGGCTCTTCGGCACGCACGTCCGTCACACCGACAATCCAATCGCGCCGATCGACGTCGTCGGCGGCAAACGCTGGGTCGTGCGCGACAATCTCATCGCCGACTACGGCAAGACCTTCGATCATCCGGCGACGCGCACCGACGATTTCGGCTACGCGCTGTTTTTCAAGGGCAACTCGTCGGGCACGCTGATCGAGCGCAATGTCGTTTTATGCGCCGACCGGTTGCCGCACCAGCCCTATACGCGCGGCTTGTCGCTCGGCGGCAGCGCGACCGGTCCGCAGTTCTGCGAAGGCACCTGCGACAAGGACGAGAACCGCGACAGCACGATCCGCAACAACGTCGTCCTCGCCTGTCCCGGTGAGCCCGGCATTTATCTTTTCCGCGCCACGCATGCGCGCGCGACCGACAACATCCTAATCGGCACCGGCGGCATCGTCGCGGCGGCGCCCGATACCAGCGCGATCGTCACCAACAATATGCTCGCTGGCGGCGACATCGTGGCGCAAGTCGGCGCGCACCTCGATCTCGGTCACGGTGTGCATAGTCAGGGTCAAACCAACGCCGCGCCGCCGGCCTTCGCAGGCCAGCGGATCACCGCCTATCGTGCCTATTGGGACGCGTTGGCGAAGCCGAAGAAGTAGCGATGCGGAATTACGGCTGCGACGGAATCGCGCCGTCGTCGAGCGGACCCGCGGCGGCGCGTGCCGCGATGCCGAGCGGCGTCAGCGGCACGTAGGTCGGCCGCAAGCTGAAACCGGCGGCCGAGCCGGGATCGGCGCTGGCGCCGATCGCCGGCGAGCCTGGCCGCAGATGATAATCGTAATGCGCCGCGTCGACGAAGCGCACGTCCCCGACGACACGGTTGCCGTGGTTGCCGTTGGCGCTGAGCTCGTCCGGCTCGGCGTGCACGCCGGCGGCGAGCACGTTGTTGACGAAAACGCCGGCGCCGGTGATCAGCATGCCCGGCCCGGTCATGATGTTGTCGGCGACGAAGGCGGCATTGGGCGAACGCGAACGGATGAACAGGCCCGCGTTGCGGTCCATCACCATGGTGTTGCCGACGACGTACAGCTCTTGCAGCGGATTGGTCGGCCCCTCCATCGCGTAGGCGATCATCGCGTAATTCTCGGCACGCGGCCCTTTCTCGATGACGTTGCCGATGATGTAAGTGCGGCCGCCGTTCGACACGTCGATCGAATAGCTCGCCGTGCTTTCGGGATAATCCATGATGCGGTTGTAGAGGATGTAGTTGTTGAGCGCGCGTGTCTTGACGTGATGACCGGTCACGGTGTCGTGGAAATAACTGCCGCGCAGCACGAAGTTGCGCACCTGGCCGATATAGATGCCGTGGGTCGAGCCGCTGGTCGTGCCGTTGTGCGCGAACTCGGAATTTTCAATGACGATGTCGCTCTTCGGGTTCGGCGCCGACAGGATACCGTCCTGGTTGTCGTGGATATAGGCGTTGACCAGACTCAAGCCGGCACCTTCGGCGCGGATGGCCGCCCCATTGCCGTCGCCGACCGTGCAGCCTGAGAACTCGATGTCTTCGATGCGGATCTTGTCGCCGTGCGTGACCCAGATCGCCTTGCCCTGCGCCGCGTCGCCGTCGGCATAAAGATGCGGCCGGCCGCCGACGCCGCGGATGACGATGTCGTTCTGGTTCCACACCGCGACGTCGCCGCGATAATCGGCGGCGTCGATCTCGATGACGTCACCGTCCTTGGCTTCGTGTGCGGCCTGACTCGGCACTTTAAGGGCACGGCTCGGGCCGACATGCAGCACACGGCCGCTCGGACGGTCCGGCTTCATCGGCGGAAGGATGAGGGCACCGGCGGGCAGGTGGGCACCGCCGCTCTGCATGCCGACCGGCGCGGCCGCGACCGCAGCGGTTGCGTCGGGCAGCGCGATGGGCGCTGCCGTGCCTGAAGTGGCGGATCGTGAGCCGGTGAAGCTTAGCGACTCGATGTCGCCGGGCTGAACCGGCACCGTGATCGCTTGGCCATTCCGGAGCTTGATCACCATGTCGGCGAGGGAGGGCGTAGCGGCCAGCACGAGGGCGGCCGCCGCGAGCAAAGCGGCGCGGCGCAGATGCATGCGAGGATCCAGGTGAAAATGTTTCAAAACCAATATATCACAGACCGTTATTAATCTCTTATGTGAGACTATGGTTAATTCGCCCGGCTCGCGTTAAGCATGGTTGGCAAAACACGCTTAACGGCAGCGGCGACGCCTGCGACCGTGAGCCGCAAGTCCCTGATCACAAAAGGGTTGTTTCGGCTTGAAAGCCGGGGTTTAGTGCCGATCTTATAGAGTACCGGAGCAGTCCTAAATACGAGGGCACGGGTGATTATTCTCAGCAAACTCGCCGATTACGGCGTCATCGTCGCGACCCAGCTCGCCGCCCATCCCGAGCGGCAGACCAATGCCGCGACCTTGGCCGAGGAAACCCGCCTGCCGCGCGCCACTGTCGCCAAGCTGCTGAAGGCGCTGGCGCATGGTGGGCTGGTGACGGCCTCGCGCGGCGCGGCCGGTGGCTACCGGTTGGCGCGGCCAGCCGCCGAAATCTCGATTGCCGCGGTCGTCGCCGCGATCGATGGCGCGATCGGCGTGACGCAATGCTCGATCCACGGACCGGATTGCACCCGGACCGAATTCTGCTCGACCAAGCCGCATTGGAAGCGAATCAACGATGCCGTCGGCACGGCGCTCTCCGGCATGACATTGGCGGAGATGACGCCCGCCGCCATTTTCGCGCAATGGATGAAACTGCCGCCCAAGCCTGGCCCGGTGGATGGCCAAGGAGCCGCGCGATGACCGATACCGCTGCCCGCGATCTCGCGCCGCTGCGCGAAGGCTACAAATACGGCTTCGTCTCCGACATCGAGAGCGAAAGCGCGCCGCCGGGCCTCAACGACGACACGATCCGCTTCATTTCGGCCAAGAAGCAGGAGCCGCAATGGCTGCTCGATTGGCGGCTCGAATCCTTCCATCACTGGCAGACGATGGACAGCCCGCATTGGGCCAAGCTGCGCATCGCGCCGATCGACTATCAGGCCGCGACCTACTATTCCGCACCCAAGCGGCAAAACACGCCCAAGTCGCTCGACGAGGTGGATCCCGAGCTGCTCAAGACCTACGAGAAGCTCGGTATTCCGTTGAACGAGCGCGCCGCACTCGCCGGCGTCGCGGTTGACGCCGTGTTCGACAGCGTCTCGGTGGCGACCACCTTCAAGAAGACGCTGGCCGAGCTCGGCATCATCTTCTGCTCGTTCGGCGAGGCGGTGCGCGAGCATCCGGACTTGGTGCGCAAGTATCTCGGCTCGGTCGTACCGCAAGGCGATAATTTCTTCGCCGCGCTCAATTCCGCCGTGTTCAGCGACGGCTCGTTCGCCTACATCCCGCCGGGCGTGCGCTGTCCGATGGAGCTGTCGACCTATTTCCGCATCAATGCGGCGAAGAGCGGCCAGTTTGAGCGCACGCTGCTGGTTGCTGATAAAGGCGCCTATGTGAGCTATCTCGAAGGCTGCACGGCGCCGCAACGCGACGAGAACCAGTTGCACGCCGCCGTCGTCGAGTTGGTGGCTCTCGAGGGCGCGGAAATTAAATATTCAACTGTTCAGAACTGGTATCCCGGCGACGCCGAAGGCAAGGGTGGCATCTACAATTTCGTCACCAAGCGCGGCGCCTGCCGCGGTGCGCGCGCCAAGATTTCGTGGACCCAGGTCGAGACCGGTTCCGCTATCACCTGGAAATATCCGAGCTGCATCCTTGAAGGGGATGACTCGGTCGGCGAGTTCTATTCGGTGGCGATCACCAACAACTTCCAGCAGGCCGACACCGGCACCAAGATGATCCATCTCGGCCGCAACACGCGCTCGACCATCATTTCCAAGGGCATCTCGGCCGGGAAGGGACAAAACACCTATCGCGGCCTGGTCCGCGTCCAGCCCAAGGCGGCGAACGCGCGCAACTACACGCAGTGCGACAGCCTGTTGATCGGCGACAAATGCGGCGCGCACACCGTGCCCTATATCACGGCGCGTAATCCGACCGCGCGCGTCGAACACGAGGCGACGACGTCGAAGATCAGCGACGACCAGATGTTCTATTGCCAGCAGCGCGGCCTGTCGAAGGAGGATGCGCTGTCGCTGATCGTCAACGGCTTCTGCAAGGAAGTTCTGAAAGAGCTGCCGATGGAGTTCGCGGTCGAAGCACAGAAACTGTTGGCGGTAAGCCTCGAAGGCAGCGTGGGTTAAACATGCTTGAAATCAAGAATTTGCACGCGCGGATCAGCGAAGGCCGCGAGATCCTCAAGGGCGTCAATCTCGTCGTGAAGGCCGGCGAGGTCCACGCCATCATGGGGCCAAACGGCTCGGGCAAGAGCACGCTCGCCGGCGTGCTGTCCGGCAAGCCGGGCTACGACGTGACGGACGGCCAGGTGCTGTTCCACGGACGTGATCTGCTGACGATGGCGGCGGACGAGCGCGCGCGCGAAGGCGTATTCCTCGCGTTCCAGTATCCGGTCGAGATTCCTGGCGTCAACAACATGTATTTCCTGCGTGCCGCGCTTAACGCTGTGCGCAAGCAGCGCGGCGAGAGCGACATGGACGCCGGCCAGTTCCTCAAGGCGGTGCGCGCGAAACTCAAGCTGCTCGAGATCGGTGAAGATCTGCTCCAGCGCGGCGTCAATGTCGGATTCTCCGGCGGCGAGAAGAAGCGCAACGAAATCTTCCAGATGGCGATGCTCGAACCGAAGCTCGCGATCCTCGACGAGACCGACAGCGGCCTCGACATTGACGCGTTGCAGATGGTGTCGCGCGGCATCAACGCGCTGCGCGGACCGGAACGTGCCATCGTGATGATCACGCACTACCAGCGGCTGTTGAACTACGTCGTGCCCGATCGCGTGCATGTTCTGTCGGGCGGCCGCATCGTCAAATCGGGCGGCAAGGAATTGGCGCTCGAGCTCGAACAGACGGGCTATGGCGCTTTTGGGGACGCGGCGTGAGCGCAATCGCGGAAATTCAGCCCTACGTCGAAGCGTTCAAGACGCAGCCGCACCCGGCTGAGCCGGGATGGCTGAAGCAGCGACGCGAGGGCGCGATGCAGCGTTTCGCGGAGCTCGGCTTTCCGACGCGGAAGCAGGAGGCTTGGCGCTTTACCGATCTCCAGCCGTTGCAGCGCGCGCCGTTCCCGCCGGCGGCGAGAATGAGCAAGGTCACGGCAGCCGATATCGCGCCGTGGCTCTATGCCGACGCGGCGCACCGCATCGTTCTGGTGGACGGTGCCTTCGCGCCGGAGCTGTCGGCGATCGGCGAGCTACCCGAAGGCGTGTGGCTCGCCTCGACCACACAGACGCTGCGCGCCCGGCCCGAGTTGCTGAATACCGCGTTGCGCGAGACCGACGCGCTCGACGCGCAGCCATTTGTCGCACTGAATGCCGCGCTGTTCGCCGACGGGTTCGTGCTGGCGCTCGAACCCGACGCGATACTCGACCGTGCCGTCGAGGTTGTGCACCTCGGCCGCGCCGCACATCACTCGGCACAGCTACGCAATTTGATCCTGCTCGGCGCCGGCAGCCGCGCGACGGTGATCGAGACGTTCGCGGGCGAGGGCAGCTATTGGACCAATGCGGTCGGCGTGATCGCTGTCGGCGCTGGCGCCGCATTGCGTCACGTCAAGTTGCAGGACGAGAGCGCGGCGGCGATCCATATCGGCCACAACCGGGTCGATCTCAGCCGCGATGCGCGTTACGAAAACTTTACGCTGTCGCTCGGTGGCAAGCTTGCGCGTACCGACGTGCAGTTGAAATTCGACGGCGAAGGTGCGGCATGCGGTCTGTTCGGTGCAACGCTGCTGCGCGGTGAGCAGGAAGGCACCATCGCGACTGTCGTCGATCACGCCGCGCCGCGCTGCATCACGCGCGAATATTACAAGAGCGTCGCCGCCGATCGCGCCCATGGCGTGTTCCTCGGCACCATTGGCGTGCGGCCGCACGCGCAGAAAACCGACGCCAATCAGCTCAGCAAGAATTTGTTGCTCGGTGCGCGCGCCGCAATCGACGCCAAGCCGGAGCTGGAAATTCTCGCCGACGATGTCAAGTGCAGCCACGGTGCCACGGTCGGCGATCTCGACGAGACGGCGCTGTTCTATCTCGAAAGCCGCGGTATTCCCGCGGCTGAAGCGCGGCGCATGTTGGTCGAGGCTTTTGCTGCCGAAGTGATCGAGCGCATCGAGGACGACACGGCGCTGCGTGCGCATCTTGGTCGGCATGTCACGCGCTGGCTGGCGGGAGGCATCGCATGAGCCGTGCCGCCTTGCAGCCCGACGCGAAACCCGCCTTCGATCCGGCGCGGATCAAGCGCGACTTCCCGGTCTTCGACAACAATCCGGGCTTGGTGTTTCTCGATAGCGCCGCGTCGGCGCAGAAGCCGGCGGCGGTGATCGACGGCATCGCCGAGTTCTATCGCACCGATTACGCCAACGTGCATCGCGGCGTCTATCGTCTGTCGGCGCGCTCGTCTGACCGCTATGAGGGCGCCCGCGAAACGGTGCGCCGTTTCCTCAATGCCGCGTCGGCCGACGAAATCGTCTTCGTCCGCGGCGCGACCGAGGCGATCAATCTCGTCGCGTATTCGTGGGGCACGACCTTCCTCAAGCCGGGCGACGAGGTGCTGATCACCGAGCTCGAGCATCACGCCAACATCGTCCCGTGGCAGTTGATCCGCGAGCGCACCGGCTTGAAACTGGTTGTCGCGCCGCTCGACGCATCGGGCGGCCTCGACCTCGCCGCATTCGAGGCGCGGCTGTCGTCGCGTACCAAGCTGGTGGCGGTGACCCAACTTGCCAACGCCACCGGCGCGATGCTGCCGGTCGAAGCGATCGCCCGTCTGGCGCATAAGCACGGCGCAAAGATCCTGGTCGACGGCTGCCAGGCGGCGCCGCGGCTACCGGTCGACGTTCGCGCTCTCGATTGCGATTTCTACGTGTTTTCGGGGCACAAGATTTATGGCCCGACCGGTATCGGGGTGCTCTACGCCAAGGCTGCAATTCTCGAAAGCATGCCGCCGTGGCAAGGCGGCGGCGACATGATCGAGCAGGTCACCTTCGAGAAGACGACGTTCCAAAAGCCGCCGCATCGCTTCGAAGCCGGCACGCCACACATCTCGGGCGCGATCGGTTTGGCGATGGCACTCGATTACGTCGAGGCGCTCGGCCGCGATGCGATTTCCGCGCACGAAGAGGAACTGACCGGCTATGGCGTCGACAAGCTGTCGCGGCTGCCGGGCATCCGCTTGGTGCCGGCGGGACAACGCCGCCTCGGCATCCTGTCGGTCGACGTGCAGGGCGTGCATCCGCACGATCTTGCGACCGTGCTCGACCAGCACCATGTCGCGGTGCGGGCCGGACATCATTGCGCGCAGCCGCTGATGGATAGGCTGGGCCTCGCCGGTACGACGCGGGCGTCGCTGGGAATTTACAACGACGCGCGCGACATCGACGCGCTGGCTGTCGCGCTGACCGCGGCGCAGAAACTGTTTGCGTGAGAACCATGGACGCGCGCGAGCTTTACCAGGACATCATCCTCGACCACGGACGTCATCCGCGGAATTTTCACGCGTTGGCGCACACAACCAACCTTGCGCACGGCCACAATCCGCTGTGCGGCGATCGCGTCACGGTGTATCTCGAACTCGATGGCGGCCGGATCAAGGATGTGAGCTTCGACGGTCGCGGTTGTGCAATTTCGACCGCATCGGCGTCGTTGATGACCGAAGTCTTGAAGGGCAAGACGCTGGCCGAAGCCGACGCGCTGTTCAAAGGCTTCCATGCGGAAGTCACCGGCAAGACCGTGCCGGCACTGCCCGAGGCGCTCGCCGAGGACATGGAACGGCTAGCGCCGCTGGAAGGCGTGCGCGCCTATCCGACGCGGGTCAAATGCGCGACGCTGGCGTGGCACGCGTTTGAGGCCGCGCTCAAGAACGGCGCCGACGGCACGGCCGCCGCGACGGTGAAAACGGAGTAGGCCTTGAGCAGCGAGAATACCGGCCACGATCCGTTCGAGTTCCTGCACGACGACGCGGAAGACGCCGCCGACATGACCGATGTCGAGCGGCCGACACCGGACGAAGGCAATCCGGCGCTGCGCGAGCAGGTGCTCGATGCGCTCAAGACCGTGCGCGATCCCGAAATTCCGGTGAACCTCGTCGATCTCGGACTCATTTACGAGCTGATCGTCAACAAGGACGGCGTCGTCTATGTCGAGATGACGCTGACGACGCCGGCCTGTCCGGTCGCCGGCGCGCTGCCCGGTCAGGTGCGTGACGCGATTTCGGCGGTGCCCGGCGTGCAAGACGCGCGCGTCAAGCTGGTCTGGACCCCGCCATGGGACAAGGACCGCATGTCCGAAGAAGCCAAGCTCGAACTTGGTCTGATCGACTGACGGAACCGCCGCCGCCGCGCTTGGGGAAGGGGACATGCTGACGATCTGGGGACGAACGACGTCGTCCAACGTCCAAAAGGTGCTCTGGGTCTGCACCGATCTGGGCATTGCGCACGAACGCCTCGATTGGGGCGGCAAATTCGGCGGCAACGATGCGCCCACCTATCGGGCGATGAACCCCAACGGGCTCGTGCCGACCGTCAAGGACGGCGATGTCGTGATTTGGGAATCGAACACGATCATGCGCTATCTGTGCGCGGTCTACGGTGGTGCCGCGCTGCATCCGACCGATCCGGCGCAGCGCGGCCAGGTCGAGCGCTGGATGGATTGGCAGCTGTCGCGTCTCAATACGCCGCTGTCCGGATTGCTGCGCGGTTATTACCGGACGCCCGAGCCGCAGCGCGATTTTCCAGCGCTTACGCGCTATCGCATCGAGGCGATCGCGCTGTGGGAGATGGTCGAGCGTCAACTCGTGGCGCAGGACTATCTGGCAGGCGATACCTTCACGCTTGCCGACATCGGTATCTGTATCTGGGCGCACCGCTGGTTTCTCTACCCGATCGAGCGGCCCGACATGCCGGCATTAACCAAATGGTACCAGCGGCTGCAAAAGCGGCCCGGATTCGTCGCGCACGTCGCCGGGCCGATCGGTTGAAACTAACGCAATCGTGAAGCCGGGCTGACACACGATTTTCGTATCGTGTGTGCTTGGATATGCACACACGTCTCAAAAGCAGGACTTGCACAGCCCTGTGTAAGCTGCTCCCGTAACGCGCCCAATCGGACCGAAAGATGATGAAGCCCTGGCTCGCCGCCATTGCCGTCATCCCTTTTGCGTTGTTCGTATCGCCGGTGCGTGCCGCCGACGATGCGGCGGTTGCCCGCGGCGCCTATATTTTTGCCGCGGCGGACTGCGCCACTTGTCATACCGACACCAAGAATAACGGCGCGCCGCTGGCCGGCGGCCGGCCGCTGGTCACGGCATTCGGCACCTTCTACACGCCCAACATCACGCCGGATCCGGCCAATGGCATCGGCCGCTGGTCCCTCGCCGATTTCAGCCGCGCGCTGCGCGACGGGATGAGGCGCGATGGCGCATACCTCTATCCGGTTTTCCCATTCACGTCGTATTCGGGCATGAGCGACGGCGACATCGCCGATCTCTACGCCTATCTGATGACGCAAAAGCCGGACCCGGCGCCGGACAAGCCCGATAACATCAAATTCCCGTTTGCATTCCGTCCGCTGCTGATCGTGTGGCGGATGCTGTATTTCACGCCGGGACCGTTGCAACCGGCCGCAGACAAAAGTCCCGAATGGAACCGCGGCCGTTATCTGTCCGAGGCCGTGGTGCATTGCCAGGAATGCCATACGCCGCGCAATTTCCTCGGCGCGGTCGAAAGCGGCGCGCACGCCTATGCCGGCAATCCAAACGGGCCGGATGGATTGCGCTCGTCCAATATCACGCCGGATAAGGACACGGGCATCGGTCAGTGGAGTGTTGCCGACATTGCGGGCTTGCTCAAGACCGGTCATACGCAGGATGGCGACACGGTCAACCGGCAGATGAGCGACGTCGCCAAGGGTACCGCCGTTCTGACCGATTCTGACCGTCAGGCAATCGCGCTCTATCTCAAATCCTTGCCGCCGCTGCACGCCACGCCTAGGAATTAGCCTCGGCATCGCTGCGTGCGGCCGGAGAGCGCATGGATCTGGGTCTGAAAGGCAGGACGGCGCTGGTCTGCGCCGCGAGCAAAGGCCTAGGCAAGGGCTGCGCAGCGGCGCTCGCCGCTGAAGGCGTCGACGTGACGATCACGGCGCGCGGCCGCGAGGCGCTCGAAGCGACGGCGGCGCTTATCCGGGAACGTTTTAGGGCGGCGTGCTAGGCGACGTCGCGGGCGCTGGCGACCGGCGCCTTGCGCAGACTGCGTTCGGGCGGGAATTGCACGGTCACGGTCGTGCCCTTGCCAACGATACTGTCGATGGCGAAACGGCCGCCATGCAGCTCGCACATCGACCGGGCGAGGGGCAAGCCGAGGCCGGTGCCCTGGTACTTGCGATGCAGCGAGCTGTCGATTTGCTCGAACGGCTGCATGGCGCGCTCGATGTCAGCCGTGGCGATGCCGATGCCGGTGTCGATGACCTCGATCATCAAGCCGTCCGCATCGTCGACGCGCGCAACGATCCGCACCGATCCGCCAGACTGGGTGAATTTGATCGCATTCGACAGCAGGTTGAGCAGCACCTGCTTCACCATGCGTTCGTCGGCGTTGAGAGTCGGCAGGTCTGGCGCCAACTCGGCGACCAGCGCGATGCCGCCGTTGTTGGCGCGCTCACGCACGATCCGCATGCAGGATTCGATCGCCTCGCGCGGATCGACCGGCGTTTCGCTGAGCGTCAGCTTGCCGACCTCGATCTTCGACAAATCGAGAATATCGTTGATGATGCGGAGGAGATGGACGCCACTTTCGTAGACGTCGCGAACGTAATCGCGATACGACGGATGACCGAGGGGTCCAAGCGGCTCCTGCTTTAAGATCTCAGAAAAGCCGATGATCGCGTTGAGCGGCGTGCGCAGCTCGTGGCTCATGTTAGCGAGGAATTCGGTCTTGGCGCGGCTCGCCATTTCCGCGGCGTTTTTCGTCTCGACCAGCTGCGCCTCGACGCGCTTGCGTTCCATCGCATAGCGGATGGAGCGCTTGGTCAAATTGCTGTCGCCCTGGCCTTTGACCAGGTAGTCCTGTGCGCCTTCCTGCAAGGCCGCGACCGCCATGGTTTCGTCTTCGAGGCCGCTCAGCACGATCATCGGCATCAGCGGGACGCGCTGATGCATGCGGCGGACGGTGTCGATGCCGTGCGAATCGCCGAGCGACAAATCGACCAACGCGATGTCGAAGCCGCCGGCGGCGACTACCGACATTCCCTGTTCGAAGCTCGTCACGTGGACGAGTTCGAAAGGGAAGTCGCTCGCTTCCTCGAGCAGCAGCTGCGTCAACCGGGCATCGCCCGGATTGTCCTCCATCAGGAGGATACGCAGCGCGCGCGTCGAAGGGGCGCCGGCGTTCGACATGGTCACGAGGTTCCTGACAGGTTTATGCGGCGGTCTCGTTGCGGCTGGGCAACGTCACAACCGCAAGCCAGAAGCTTTCGATCTCGCGCACGATCGAGATGAACTGCTCGAGGCCGACCGGCTTGGTGATGTAGCAGTTCGCGTGCAGCTCGTAACTGCGCACGATGTCGTTCTCGGCCTCGGACGTGGTCAGAACCACCACCGGGATGGCGCGCAGGCGCGGATCCTGCTTCATCTCGGCGAGAACCTCGCGCCCGTCCTTGCGCGGCAGATTCAGGTCGAGTAGCACAAGATCGGGCATCGGCGCCTTGGCGAATTCACCCTCGCGCTTGAGGAACGCCAGCGCTTCCACGCCATCGCGCGCGTGATGCAGGTTGTTGCGGATTTTGCCTTCGCGCAGCGCCTCTTGCGTCAGCCGGGCGTCGCCCGGATTATCTTCGACCAGGAGGATCTCGATCGGGCGGCTCGGCAGGGTCTCAACCATTGATGGCTCCATTCTGGATGTCGGCCGGAAGCGTGAAGTGGAAGCGGCTGCCCTGGCCCGGCGTCGATTCGATCCAGATGCGGCCACCGTGGTATTCGATCACTTTCTTGGCGATCGCGAGACCGATACCGGTCCCGGGATATTTGTTGCGCTCGTGCAGGCGCTGGAAGATCAGGAACACGCGCTCGAGATATTGCGGCTCGATGCCGATGCCGTTGTCCTCGACGACGATGTGGCACATGGCGCCTTCGGCAGTGGCTGAGATGTTGATCGTCGGCGTCACGCCGTCGCGATGGAATTTGATCGCGTTGCCGAATAGGTTTTGCATGAGCTGAGTCAGCTGCATCCGCACGCCGACAACCCTCGGCAACGCGCCGACGTTGAAGATCGCGCCGCTGTCGGCAATCGCTGCCTTGAGATTGGCGAGCGCTCCGGACACCGCGTCGGCGAATTCGAACGGCGCCGGATCGCCGCCTTTGCGGCCGATGCGCGAGTAGGCGAGGAGATCGTTGATCAGGCGCTGCATCCGGTTTGCGCCTTCGACGGCGAAACCGATGAACTCGTTCGCGTCTTTGTCGAGCTTTTCGTTGTAACGGCGTTGCAGCAGCTGGCAATAGCTCGCCACCATGCGCAACGGCTCCTGCAAGTCATGCGAGGCGACATAGGCGAATTGTTCGAGCTCGGCGTTCGACCGTTGGAGCTCCTGGTTGCGCTCCTGGATCTCGATGCTTTTGTGCCGGATCTCTTCGTCCTTGGCGTGCTGCTCGGTGACGTCGCGGATGGTGCCGACCATATAGAGCGGCTTGTGGTTGGAATCGAATTCGACCGCGACTTCGCGATACATGTGCCGGAGCTCGCCGTTCGGCTGAATGATGCGATATTCGAACGGCTCCGGGTTCTTGCCGGCCGCGATCTCGCCGCGCGTACGCGCGATCGTGGCGTGGTCGTCGGGATGGACCAGTTTGAGGAAATTCTCGGTCGTCGGCACGAACGTCGCCTTGTCGACGCCGAAGATCTCGTAGCTCGTGTCGGACCACTCGGCGACGTCCGAGCGCAGATCGCGGAAATCGCTGCCCATACGGGCGAGGCGCTGCGCCTGCGACAGGTATTCCTGGCTCCGCCGCAGCTTGTCGGTCAGCGCTTTGAGCGCTTCCTGCGCCTTGTGCTCCTCGGTGACATCGCGGTAGGTGCCGACGCGCTTCCACGGCTTGCCCTCGGCGTCCTTGACCAGCGAGGTCTCGCAATAGAACCACCGGACGGTGCCATCGGCGTGAACCGCCCGGAACTTGAACGGCTCGGAGACCAGGCCGTTTTCCGACGCGACCATTGACACTTCATAGGCTGCGCGGTCGTCGGGATGGACCAGGGTGAGAAATTCGTCGCGTGACGGCGCCGGCAGGCTGGGATCACGGCCGAACATGCGGCTGCATTCCTCCGACCATTTGACGTCGCCGGTCTGAAGATTGCGCTCGACGCTGCCGGTGCTCGAGGTGCGTTGCGCCTGCGCCAGGTGCTCCTGGTTCTTGCGCAGGGTTTCGCCCAACGTCTCGAGTTCGACTTCGCGCTTCTTAAGTTCGGTGATGTCGATGCGCATGCAGACAGTGCTGCCGTTCGAGGTGTGTCGCTCGATGGCCTGCGTCCAGCGCCCGTCGGGAAGCTGATCGGGTGGTATGACCCCGGGGCTGCGGAACTGTTGCAACCGCTTCTGCACCGCCTTCTCGATCTCGGTTTCTGACGCGTGGGGACGGAGACGGCGATAGCGCGTGCGGGTCAGATCCTCGATCTTGATTCCGGGCACGAGGAGATCGACAACCTCCGGGAAGAATTTTGCCGCGTGATCGTTGCGGAGGAGAATTTTCTCGTCGCGGTCGTAGAGAATGAGAGACGCCGGCATGACCTCGATCGCGTCCTTGAGCAGGGCCTGTGCAGTCTCACGTTCTTTTTCGTGCTTCTTCAGCTCGGTGATGTCGGTGCGGACGCCGATGATTCCGCCTTCCGAGGTGCGGCGCTCGATGATCTGTGTCCAGCGGCCGTCCTTGTAGGTGCGGATAATGTTGGTGTTGCCGGAACGGTGTTGCTTCATCCGCTCCGCGATCCACGCCTCGAAATTATCGCCGATGCCGTCGACGTAGGTGGCGGCGTGCTCGCGCAGCAGCTCCTCGTACTTGGTACCGGGGATCAGCAGATGCGAGGAGGTGGGGAAGTAGCGTTGTGTCGCGCTGTTGCAGAACACGATGCGATCGTCGCGATCGCACAGCATCAGGCTCGCCGGTACGGTCTCGATCGCTTCCATGAAGCGCCGATGCGCTGCGGCGGCACGATGTTCGGTCTCGACTTGGGCGGTGACATCGCTGGCGATGCCGCGATAGCCGAGGAATTTGCCCTCGACGTCGAACAGAGGTTTGCCGCTCGTTTTGATCCAACGCACGCCTTTGCGCGTGGTGATCGACGTGATGACGTCGCGATAAGGTTTGTGTGCCTTGATCGTCGCGAAATGATTCTGGAGCTGTGGATCGTTCGGCGCGCGGGTGAAATCCTCGACGGTACTGCCGATCAAGCTTTCGGCCGACGTACCGAGTATCTGTTCGATCGAGCCGATGATCCGGGTGAAGCACAACTGCTCGTCGGATTCCCAGAGCCACGACAACGAGCTCTGCAACGAATCGTGCAGCATCTCCTCGGCATCGAGCAGCTTGGCTTCGGTCGATGCAATGCGCGCCTCGGCCGTGGCCAAGCGCGCCGCAGCGTCCGCGTGGGCAGCCGATTCGTCATCCGGGGAGATTTGCTTCTGCACAACGGGCATAGCAGGCATCTCGTCGCTCAATAGGGAAACGGCTAATTATGATTTGTGGGCGTTAATGAGCCGTGAATTTGCCCGATTCGTGAGTAGGTTAGGTAAGTTTGCTTGACCCTCGAGACAGCCCCGACTACACCGAACGTGATCGATTTTCCCGCCGACAAGGCGACGTGAGCGGCGCCCAGCCTTGAGTTTCGGTTAACCCTCGGGGGAGAGGCAGGCGATGCTGTACGAGGCCTACCAGGCGCATCGTGACGCCTTTGCGCCCATTCGGATGCTGGCGCAAACCTTTCAGGGCTTGCTCAGCCAGCCTTGGCCCATCGTCGCACACCACCCGATGATGCGTGCCGCCGCCGCCGCGTGCGAGATGGTGGCGCGTGCCGGCATGTGGCACGAGCGGCCGCCCTTCGGCATCAAATCGGTCGCGATCGGCAGCCGTGTGCTGCCGGTATACGAAGAGGTCGCGGCCTGCCATCCGTTCTGCACGTTGCGGCATTTCCGCAAAGAGGGCATTGCCGCGGTTCAGCCGCGCGTGCTCGTGGTAGCGCCGCTGTCCGGTCACTTCGCGACGCTGCTGCGCGGCACGATCGAGACGCTGCTGCCGGATTTCGACGTCTACGTCACGGATTGGGTCAACGCGCGCAATGTGCCGATGCTCTATGGGCAATTCGGCCTCGACGATCACGTCGCACTGATGCTCTCTTATCTGCGCGACCTCGGCCCCGACCTGCACGTCATCGCGGTGTGTCAACCGGCAGTGCCGGTGCTTGCGGCGGTGGCGCTGTTGGCCGCCGGCGGTGATCCCGACCAGCCGCACAGCATGACGCTGATGGGCGGACCGATCGACACGCGCGTCAACCCGACGGCGGTCAACGTGCTCGCCACAACGCGGCCGTTGTCGTGGTTCGAGAAGAACGTCATTGCCGCGGTGCCGGCGCGCTATCCCGGTGCGTTCCGCCGCGTCTACCCCGGCTTTCTGCAACTCGCCGGCTTCATGACGATGAATCTCGACCGCCACGTCACCGCGCATGTTGATCTGTTCAATCATCTGGTACGCGGCGACGGCGAGAGCGCGACGGCGACGCGCAAATTCTACGACGAGTACATGTCGGTGATGGATCTGCCGGCCGACTATTATCTGCAAACGGTGCAGCGCGTGTTCCAGGACCATGCATTGCCGATGGGCACATTCGAT
>DASYYB010000016.1:0-71386 GCA_035934235.1 Allostellaceae bacterium
TGACGCCGCGGATGAACTCGACATGCGCGCCGTCGATCTGGCGCGTGCGGTCGCCGACCCAGAGCATGTGCGCCGAGCAGTCGTACCAATCGCCCGTCGTGCTGTCGACGCGCGTCAGCGCTTGCTCGTACGGCAGCAGCAGCGCTTCGTGCGAGGTGAAGAGATCGGTCTCGCGGATCTGCGGCGTGGTCTCGCTGGTCAGGCCGCACGCCGCCATGAAGTCGAGCGTCTCGGTAAGCCGGTCGGCCAGCTCCTGATAGCGCGCGCCGGCCGGGCTTTGCGCGACGAAGCCCTGCGTCCACGAATGGACGCGGTGGAGATCGGCGTAGCCGCCTTGCGCGAAGGCGCGCAGCAGATTGAGCGTCGCCGCCGCCTGGCTGTAGGCCTGAACCATGCGTGCCGGATCGGGCTTGCGCGCGGCGGGAGTGAACTCCATGCCGTTGATGATGTCGCCGCGATAGGCCGGCAGCGTGACGCCGTTTTGCGTCTCCGTGTCCGCGCTCCGGGGCTTCGCAAATTGCCCGGCCATGCGCGAAACCTTCACCACTGGGCACGCCGCCCCATAGGTCAGCGCTACCGCCATCTGGAGCAGGACGCGGAAGGTATCGCGGATGTTGTTGGGGTGGAATTCGGCGAAGCTTTCCGCGCAGTCGCCCCCTTGCAGCAGGAAAGCCTTGCCGGCGACGACGTCGGCCAGCGCGGATTTCAGCCGCCGCGCTTCGCCGGCGAAAACCAGCGGCGGATAGCGCGTCAGCGTCGCCTCGACGGCGGCGACCGCCTTGGCGTCGGGATAATCGGGCGCCTGCTTGACGGGCTTCGACCGCCAGCTATCGGGCGTCCATTTTGCTTTGGTGGTCATGGGTTACGGGGTCTCGGTTAGTTCAAGAAATAATGGCTTTTGGCCCATTTGGCCAGTGAAACGCCCGCGCCGCATGGCTGGCCCGCTTACTTGCATAATGCAAGTTAGTGCCCACGCTGTTACTTTCATAACGAAAGTCACTTGGGGTGGCCCATGCAACGCAAAAGTTTTGGCACCATGTCCTGCCCGATCGCCCGCAGCCTCGAGCGTGTCGGCGAATGGTGGAGCATTCTGATCCTGCGCGACGCCTTCCAAGGCCTGACGCGTTTCGACCAGTTCCAGAAGAGTCTCGACATCGCGCCCAACATCCTGACGCGACGCCTCAACGCGTTGGTGGCGAGCGGCCTGCTCGAGCGCCGGCGCTATAGCGAGCGGCCGGCGCGTTACGAGTACCTGCTGACCGAGCGCGGCCGCGATTTCCGCCCGGTGCTGCTGTCGCTGCTCGCTTGGGGCAACAAGCATTTCGCACCCGAGGGGCCAAGCGTCGTCATCGTCGACACCAAGACGGGCAAGCCGGTCGACGCCGTGCTGATCGACCGCGCGAGCGGCGAACCAATTGCTGCGCCGCGCTTCCGCAGCGCGCCGGGACCCGCCGCCGACGAATACACGCGGCGCCGGCACACCCACTGACTTAAGACCACGCCAACCCAGGGAGACTGTCATGTTCGACCAAATCAGAACCGTCACGCTGATCGCCGCCATCGTCTTCAGCTTCGGCGCAGTCGCCACGGTAATACCGGCGTCGCGCGCGACGCGCCTCGCCTTCCTCGCTGTCGCCGGATTGTGGACCGGCTTTGCGTTTGCGATGGCACAAAGCGGCGCCTTGGCCGCCGGCGGAGTTGTACCACCGATCGGAATCGTGGTGGCCGTACCGCTCGTCACGGCGGCGCTCGCGGCGGTGCTTTCCCCAACGTTCCGGCAGCTGGCTCTGGCGCTTCCGATCGGTCTACTGATCGGCCTCAACACCCTCCGCATGCTCGGTGTCTTCATGCTGCTGCTCGGCCTGCAAGGCCGGATCGCCGGGCCGTTTCCCTACTCGGCCGGCTGGGGCGACATGATCACCGGCGCGCTGGCGCTGCCCGTTGTCGTGGCGATGGCACGCGGATCGAACCGGCTCATTCCGCTGGCGTGGAATGGGTTCGGTGCGCTCGATCTGGTGCTAGCGCTCGCGCTGGGCGTGACGACGGGGCCCGGCCCGCTGCAAATCTTCGGTATCGGCCTGTCGGGTCCGTTTACCATGCTGACGCTGCCGTGGTCGCTGATTCCGACCGTGCTTGTGCCTTTCTACCTGATCCTGCACGGCATCGTCTTCGCGCAGCTACGGCAAACGCACACGACGAATTGGACAGCGATCGGTTTCGCCGGTTCCTAATGGGCCGACGGCGTCGACGCGGCGTTGCCGCCCGATGAAGGCGAAATCGGCGCGCTCGACGGTGCGGTGGAAACGAACGCGTCCGCCGGCACCGGCGGCGGCGAGATCGAGGCCGACGCTGGCGTGATCGGCGTCGGCGGACCCGACGGCGCCGCAACCGGAGCCACAATCGTCGGCGTGCTCGCGTGGCTGCTGGATTTGTCGGCTGACGGCGCGGGCGTCGGTGTCGGCGGCGGCGCCGAAGCGGTGGTGTAATCGGCGACGATGCGTGCCTGCTTGCCGAAGATAACGAGCACTTTCTGGCCGACCGCGATCGGCTTGTCCTGGCGCTGGGTCACCGACACCAGATCGCCTTTGGCCTCGCGCACGATGTATTCCCAGCCAGTGGTGTCGCCGGTCGTGTGCTCGACCGTGGTGCCGACCAGACCGCCGGCCAAGGCGCCGCCGACCGCGCCGAGCGCGCGCATCGCGCTGTCGTCGCCGACCTGGGTGCCGAGCACGCCGCCGGCAGCGCCGCCGGCAACGGCGCCGACCGTCCCGTCGGATCGAATCTCGATTTGGCGGAAACCGATGACGACGCCGGACTCGACCTTCTCGGCCTGCTGGACGGCGTCGCCAGAATAGACGTTGGGTGAGTAATCGGGGCCGCAACCGACGAGGGCGAACGCGAATCCAAGCAGGCAAAAACTGACAAACCGCACCGGCAGTATCACCCTCCCACGAGACTCGCGCGAGATACGGAATCGATCCCACGAAGTCGCGTGACAATCCTGTGGCTGACGAGTGCGCCGTCGAGTCGGCATTTACGCCGCAAGCGACTCACTATAAGGCAAATCTGTTCGTCACGAGCGAGAGGGCTCAGCCATGAACAAGCAGGGGTTAGTTGACGCTGTTGCCGCGGCTGCGAGCTTGAAAAAGACGCACGCCGAGGGAGCAATTGATGCGGTGCTCGAATGCATCAGTAGCTCGCTAAAAAAAGGCAACGAGGTTCGCCTCGTTGGCTTCGGTACTTTCCGCGTTGCACAACGCGCGGCGAGCGAAGGCCGTAATCCGCGTACCGGCGAGACGATCCATATTGCCGCGCGCAAAGTGCCGCGTTTCCGCGCCGGCAAGGAACTGAAAGAGGCTGTCGACTAAGCTTCCGGGCTTCGCGTCCGGACGCTCTTTATTTTGAATCACCGCGCGTATCCACGTGCGGTGACGTGGTGGGTCGCCTCGTAAGAGGCGATCCCTTAGTGTGCACGCGCCTCAGATGTTGCCGCTGTTTCTTGCGTCACCGTTATGGGCGGCGTCAGGATTTGCCAGCGGCGGTACGTCGGCTTTGGCTTCGGCCAATGGTTTGGCGCCGTCGGGTGTATTCGTATCCAATAGGCTACGGATGCGCATCGCCAGATCCTCGCGCGAGAACGGCTTCTGCATCAGCTCGACGCCAGGCTCGATCCGGCCACGGTCGACCACCACGTCCTGCGGATACCCGGTCATGAACAGCACCTTGATGTCGGGCTGTAGCACGCGCGCCTGATCGGCAAGATGGCGGCCGTTGATGCCCGGCATGACCACGTCGGTCAACAACAGATGGATCGGGCGGTTGGGCTCCGCCACCATCGCCAGCGCCGCAGCCGCATGGGTGGTTTCAAGCACGTGGTAATTGAGCTCACGCAAAACCTCGGCGACATAACCGAGAACGCTCGGATCGTCCTCGGCGATCAGCACGGTTTCGCCGTGGCCCGGCTGCGGCGCCGCGATCGACGACGCGCGCGCGCGCACCGTTTCAGGAATCGCGGCGGCGATGAAATGCGGCAGCAGCAGGCGGATGGTCGTGCCGCGGCCGACGACGCTGTCAATCTCGACGGTGCCGCCCGACTGCTTGATGAAACCGTACGCCATGGCGAGGCCAAGACCGGTACCCTTGCCCGCCGGCTTGGTGGTGAAGAACGGCTCGAAGGCGCGCGCCACGGTTTCGGGCGACATGCCGACACCGGTGTCGCTCACCGCCAGCATGACATAGCGACCGGGCTCGACGTCGCCGGCCTGCGCCGCCGCCGCATCGAGCTCGACGTCGGCGGTCTGGATCTCGAGACGTCCGCCCTGCGGCATGGCATCGTGCGCGTTGATGACGAGGTTCAGGATCACGGTCTCGAGCTGGTTGGCGTCGCAGAAACAGGGTGACAGGTTACGCGCGAGCGCGAATTCGTAGCGAATCGTCTCGCCCTGCGTGCGGCGGATCAGCTCGGACATGCCCGTGACGAGCTTGTTGACGTCGACGGCGCGCGGCTTGAGCGGCTGCTTCTGACCGTAAGCGAGCAGACGCTGAGTCAGCGTCGCCGCGCGGGTCGCGGCGGCGGTCGCAGCAGTCACCGCGCGGCGCGCCCGGCTTTCGTCGGCAGACATGCCGGCACTTATCGTGCGGTCGGTGATCTCGAGATTGCCGATGATCGCGGTCAGCAGATTGTTGAAGTCGTGCGCGATGCCGCCGGTGAGCCGGCCGATTGATTCCATCTTCTGAAGCTGATGGAGATGCTCTTCGGTCTGGCGCAGCGTGCGCGCCGCCTCCTTTTCGGCGGTAACGTTGCGGCCGATCACATAGATGAGGTCGTCCTGCACCGTCATCGTCCAGGCGATCCAGCGATAGGTGCCGTCCTTGTGCCAGAAGCGGTTTTCGACGCGCACCGTGCCGACGCCATCGGCGAGCCGGCGGCGGGCGTCGATCGCGGCCACGGCGTCTTCGGGATGGCGCAGCTTGCTGACGTGCATCGTTCTGATCTCGTCCTCGCCCCAGCCGAGCGTCCGCGTCCAAGCCGGATTGAGGCTGATGAAATAGCCGTCGAAGGTGCCGACGCCGAACAAATCCTCGGCGACCTGCCAGATCCGGTCGCGCTCGCGGGTGCGGTATTCGGCTAGACGGGCCATGCGCTGCCGCTCGCCGGTGCCGAGCATCAGCAACGCGCCCAGCAGGCTGGTGCTGAGCACGCCGGCGATCAGCACGGCAATGCTCTGCCAACCGCGATGTTCCGCGCTGTAAACCGCCGTCGGCGCGGTGGCGACGACATAGTGCCGGCCGCCGAAATCGAAGCCCTGCTCATAAGGCGCCGCGGGCGCGGTTTCCGGCAGCGTGCCGAACAATGGCTGCTTGGCGCTACCGTCGAGCATCCGGACATCGAGCAGTTGGCTTGTCGGACCGAGCAGCGTGTCCATGAGGACGTCGACGCGCAGCGACAGGGCGAGGACGCCGGCGCCGTTGGCGCCGTGCGGCACGGTGACGGCCAGCAGGATTCCGGTCGGATCGCCGGCCTGCTCAACCAATCCGACCGGCGCCGTCGCGGCGACGCGGCCGCTTTCGACGGTCTGCTCGATCGCGCCGCGTCGCACCGGATCGGCCGCCAGATCGAAGCCGAACACGGCCGTCTTGTTGTCGGCCGGCGCGAGATAGGTGACCGGATAGAATTGCGGCCGGGCGCCGGCCCGACGGAAGTGGCCGAGCTCGTCCCGCTCGCGAATCGTGAAATCCGGCACCGATTGCCGCTGCGCCGCCTCGAATTCGGCACGGTGGCTGGAATCGATGCGCGGCGCCCACGCCACCGTCTTGACCGCCGGAAAGCGCTTGAGCAAATCGTCCGACAAATCACGGAAATCGCGCCGCGACAGTGACGCCGAGCCCGCGAACGACAGGCCAAGCTGCTCGAGCAATGTGCCGTATTCGCCGAGTTGCGAGCTCGTCTTGTCGACCAGCTGCTGCGACAGCAGACGAAATTCGAGCAGCGACTGTTCGTTTTCCCAGGTGCCGACGCGGATAAAGATGGCGACGAACAACGCGAAGAACATCAGCATCGGCACCGCGACCGGACGCAGGCGCGCGCGCCAAAGGGCGCGCGGCTCGCCGAACGCGACCATCACCAGCGGCAGGAAGAACAGCACGCCAAGCGTGTCGCCGATCCACCAGGTAAACCAGCTCTGACCGAGTTCGGCGCCCTGGACGGTGCCGGCCGCCGCCAGGCCGGTGAGCGCCAGCGTCGCACTGATGGCGCACAACGCCGGCGATACGATGAAGAAGCGCGCGAGATCGCCGCCGCTGTCGAGCGGCGCCGGATAGCCGATCAAGCGGCGCAGCGACCAGCCGCCGATCGCCGATTGGGCGGTCGAGGCGAGGGCAATAATCGTCGCCGCGACGGCGGCGTCGGACACGCCGACGCGATAGCCGATCCAGAGGTTGAGCAACAGCGACCCGAGAAAGGTCCAGGGCAACGTCGCGCCGCCGCCGATCAGCATCGCCGCCATCGCGATGCCGGCCGGCGGGAACACCGCCGTCGCGTATCCGGGCGGCACCGCCAGCAACAGGCCGAAGCCGCCACTGACGGCATAGGCCGCGGCGAGCGCGAACCCCGCCATGAGCCGGCGACGCGTCACCAATAACCGGATGCGATCAAACCAAAGCATCGCCATCGACGTCCGCAGGCGTGCGCCAAAAAACTGCCACGGGGAAATCGAAAACGGTTCGGCTCCCCACTGGAACGTGCTGTTAAGACGGCACAATCTGAAAGAACACGTTCGTTAACGTGGAAGGTATCACCTTCGGTCTGAGGCCGGAAGCACCGAAGCCGGCGCGGATCCCGCCGTTTCAGCCGTCGAGAGCGGCCAGTTCCTTGCGCAGATGCTTGCCGGCGGGCGTGAGGATGGCGACGAAATAGGCTTCGCGCAGCCGCCTCTGCGCCCGCGCTGTGCGCACATAGCCGCGGGCGCCGAGATGCAGCATGGCGGTGTGCGCCGCCTTGATCGCCCAATCGCCGGCGTCGATGCGCGATTGCAGCACGCGGCGGATATAGTCGCGGTCGGTCGCGAGCGGTGTGGCGCAGAGCGTTTCGGTCTCGCGCTCGAGCCGTTCGAGCGCTTCGGCGATCGGCGCGGCTTGTTCCGGCAGGTAGCGGTTGACGTGGCCGAGCGAGCGCGCAGCGCGCGCAATCATCGCCAGACAATCGCGCATCAGGCCGAACGCGAGACCGTTTTGCAGCAGAATGAAGCTCGGCCGGATCTTCGGCACCAACGCCTCGGCCGGCGCGGCGAGCACGCGCGCGTCGGGGATGAAGCAATCGTGCAACGACACCGCCCAGGTGCGCGTGCCATCGAGCGCGACGAACTGGGCGCGTTGTCCCGATTTGACGCCTTCCATGTCGGTGTCGAGCAACACCATGACGTGGCTGTCGCCGTCAACGCCGAGGATCGCGCCGAAGACGTGGCCGCGACCGAGATTGGAGACGAACGGCACCTGGCCGCTGGCGCGGTAACCGCCCGTCACCTTACGGCCCTTGAGACGGATCGGCTCGATGCCGGCGAACGTCTTCATCGGATTGGACAGCGCCGTGCCGCCAAGCAGCTCGCCGCGCGCGACCGGGCCGAGATATTGCGCGCGTAGCGATTCGTTCGGCGTCACCGCCAGATACCAGGCGCAAGCGTCCTGGCACCACATGCAGAACGCGGTGGCGCCGCACTCCTCGGCAACCAGCGCCGTGGCGCGGACGCCGTCCCACAAATGGCCCGCGCCGTCGGCGGCGCCGACATGCGCCGCATAGGCGCCGGCGGCGCCGAGCGCGCGCAACACGCTCTCGGGATAATAGCCCTCGAGATCGATGCGCGTGGCGAGCGGCGCCAGCTCTTGCGCGACGATCGCGCGGACGCGGTCGAAGTCGACCGGCGACGAACTCGCCGCCGGCCGCCGCGACTTGGCGGCCGCGCCACCGCTCGCTGTCACTCCCTTAGGCAAGGTTGACGCTGACCGGCACGGCGTTGCGGAACGTGCCCGTCACCGGCGACCAGCGCACGGCGTGCGCCACCAGCTCGTCGAGCGTCTTGCGGTCGGCGTCGCCTTCGACATGGGCCTTGATGCGCACGGCGGTGAAGCCGACGGGCTTCTCGCTGATGTCGCCGACGCCCCACACCGAGGTGATGTTGATGTCGCCTTCGAGCTCGAGCTCGATGCGGCTCAAGGTGATGCCGCGATCGATGGCGTTGGCATGGATGCCGACCGAGATGCACGAGCCGAGCGCCGCCAGCGCCGCCTCGGACGGATTAGGCGCGGTGTCGTCGCCGAGCAGCGCCGGCGGCTCGTCGACGACGTGCGCGGGCAGCGTGCGGATGTAGTTGAGGTGGCGGAAACGGCCTTCCGCGACGGTGCGGCACTTCGCGGTGCGCACCTGGGTGGGGTCGGATTTGCCTTTGGCCGCGAGCTTCTCGAGGCCGGCCTTGTCGACCGGCGCGAGCCGGGTTTTTGTCGTCGTCATGTCGTCGCTCCTTCTGTGAAGATCAATTCTCCGGATGCCAGGCGTAACGACGGATCAGCGCCACGCAGCAGGAATCCATCGCGAAACCCAAGAGACCGATGAAGAGCACGATCGCGGCCAGATTGTCGTAGCGCAAAGTGTCGCGCGCATCGTTGATCGCGTAGCCGAGGCCGGAGGTGACGCCGAGGAACTCCGCCGGCACCAAAATGATCCAGGCGACGCCGAGCGCTAGGCGCACGCCGGTGAGAATGTCCTGCGCCACCGCCGGCAAGGTGATGCGCCACAGCATGCGCACCGGACCGGCGCCGAGGTTGCGCGCGACCTTGTGCCAGTTCGGATGCAACTTGCGCAGGCCGTTGGCGGTGGCGAAGGTCACGGGCCAGACCGCCGCGGCGGCGATCAGGAAAATGATCGCACCGTCCCAGGTGGCGAAGGCCATGACCGCGATGGGCATCCAGGCCAGCGGACTGATCATGCGCAGAAACTGGAACGGCACGTGCGTCATCTGCTGGAAGGCGCGGCTGCGGCCAATGGCGATTCCGACCGGCACGCCGATGAGCGTGGCGATCGCGAGACCCTGGCCGATGCGCGACAGGCTGGCCAGCGCCTGCGGCCAGATCTGGCCGCCAACCGCGAGGTGGACGAGCGCGACGATAGCCGGCACCGGGGCGAAATTGCTGAACGCCGCGGTGTCGGGATCGGCGGCGATGATGGCGCCGCCGAGCCACCAAACCACCAACAGCACGGCGATGCCGATCAGCGGATAGAGCCGATGAACGGACAGCCGCAGCCGCCGTGGCGCGCGGGCGCCGCGTTCGGCCGAGGGCGTACCGACCATCGAAATCTCCGTCATACCTCGACGATCTCCTGCCGCTCGTAGGGATGCGCTGGATCGACGCCGACGGTCTTGGCCCAGTCGGGATACTTGCTCAGCGCCGCGCGCACATGGGTGTATTCGACCAGATCCTTGGCAACGAACGCCGGATCGAGGCTCTTCAGGAACGTGGTGTCGCCGGCGACCACCGTCTGGTTCATCGCCTTGACCACCAGCTCGGTGGCCGAGGGATAGGGCCAGGGTTGGAAGTCGATGCGGTGGTTGTGCCACTGAGCTTCATGCTCGAGCGCGCCGGTCGGACCGTAGAATCCGACGTCGTAATAGTTCATCGCGCGGTCGACGACGGCGCCCGGCACCGGCAGATAGGCTTTGCCGTCCGCCGACAGCATCTGTGCGACTTCCTTGCGATGCTGCGACGCGTAAAGCTCGGCGCGAACGATCGCGTTGACGATCTTCTGCGTCCATTCCGGCCGGCGCTTGACGTTGTCCTCGTGCATGGTGATGACGCAGCACGGATGGTTCTTCCAGATGTCGCCGGTGAAGCGCAGCATGCGCGCATTGGCCTTGAGCTCGCCCAACGCATTGAACGGCTCGGCGACGATGTAGCCGTCGATCTTGCGCGCGGCGAGACCGGCGGTCATCTCGGGCGGCGCCATCACCTGGAGATTGCACTCGTCCTTCGCCAGCTTGGCGGTCTGCGGCTTGATGACCGCTTTGACGCCGGCTTTGCGCAGCGCCATCTGCAACATGATGTTGTGGTTCGAATACCAGAACGGCACGGCGATCTGCTTGCCGCCGAGATCGGCGAAGCTTTTGATCTCGGTCTCATGGCCGACGACGATGCCCGAACCGTTGGTGTGGCCCCAGACCATGATCTTGGCCGGAATCTTGTTGTTGTAGCGCATCCACACCGGCACCGGATTGAGCAGGTGCACGATGTTGAAGCGGCGCGCCACGAAGGCCTCGGCGATCTCGGCCCAGCCGCGAATCAGCGTCGGCTTCGCCACCTTGAGGCCTTCGTCCTCGAAATAGCCGTTGGCGTGCGCCACCAGCAGAGAGGTGGCGTCGGTGATCGGCAGATAGCCGATGCGCACGATCTCGTCGGCATCGGGATCGGCGGCGCGCGCGCGCTCGGGCAGCGCCGACGCCAGCGCGGCAAGACCGCCGGCGGCGAAATAATCCAGCAGGTCGCGGCGCGAGACGTGCCGCAACGCCTCGGTGATCAAGGGAAACTGTTCGCTATCGGTAACGTCCATGAACTGAGGCCTCCTAATATCCATAATATGGTGACGGCCGCCCTAGCCTGCCGCCGTCAACGCGGCGACGTCTTGGTCGGCGGTGTGGAAAAGATCGGCGAGCTGCGCGCGAATGCGGCGGAACTCCATGGTCTCGCGCTTGCGCGTGCCCTCGATGGTGACGGCGACCTGGCCGACGATGCGGCCGGGCCGGCCGGCGAGCACCAGAACGCGGTCGGCGAGCGTGATCGCCTCGTCGAAATCGTGGCTGACGATCACCACCGTGAGGCCGATGCGGCGCGCGATCTCGCGCACCTCGTATTGCAACGCAACGCGCGTCAGTGGATCGAGACCGGAAAACGGCTCGTCCAGCAACAGCACTTCGGGCTCTGGCGCCAGCGAGCGCGCGAAGGCGACGCGCTGTTGCTGACCGCCGGAGAGCCGCTGGACGTTGGTATCGGCCCATTCCTCGAGCTGCACCAGCTTCAACAATTCGCCGACCCGCGCCTGCGCCTGGCGGCCACGGCCGGCGAAATCGAGACCGATGGCGATATTCTGCGCCACGGTCATCCACGGATAGAGCGACGGCTCCTGGAACATCAGGACGCAGGCCGGCGTCGGCGCGACCACCGGTTTTTCGGCGACGAAAATGCGGCCGGTGGTCGGCCGCGCGAAGCCGGCGATGAGCTGAAGCAGCGTCGACTTGCCGCCGCCGCTGCGGCCGACGACGGCGACGATCTCGCCCTTGCCGACGCTGAAGCTGACGTCGTCGAGCACCGGCCGCGCGCGGCCGTAGCGGTGCGCGAGCGCTTCAACCCTGATGCTGCGGACGGCGTGATCCATGACCCGGCTCGCGAAAGCCCGATTTCAACGAATGATATATGTGAATAGGGTGATTTGCATACTATAGCCCTGCATAACAGCCTTATATAACATTCTTCTCGCGTTATTTAAGGCGCGGGCGAGCGCAGCTCCGTGACGCTTCGGCGACGGGTTGAAGGCGTCGCGATGACGGTGCGATGACGACACGAATGATTGTGCACAAGATTATCCACACTGGTGGATAACTCGATTGCGCCGCAGCACGACTCATTGAGATTATTCGGGTCGTCTAGGGTATTCACCCGATGGACGACATGCCGCGCATGGCGCGACAGTGTCCCCCGGAACATCCTCGACGCTCGACCGTCGCCCCGCCCTCCGGTATCGACCCTAGGACGTTGAGGGGGATCACTCGATAGCTTTCGTGATCGAATCCCGGCGCCAGCACCGGGTGCTGGCTGCTTCTTTCCAGAGTGAAATGCATGGCCAAAACCAACGGAACCGTCTCCGATGCCGGCAACGCATTCGCCAAGATGATGGGCGAATGGCCGCTGTTCGCCTTCAACTACGAGGCGATGATGGACAGCCAACGCCGCAACTGGGCGGCGCTGGTCGAAGCGAACAAGCTGTGGAACGAAAGTGCACAAACGCTGGCGACGCGGCAGATGGAGCTGACGCGCCAAGCGATGCAGGATTTCGCCGAGCTGTTCGAAGAGACGCTGCGCAAGCCCGGCGCGTTCGAGGATCAGATCGGCAAAAGCGCCGCCTGCACGCGCCACGCGCTCGAAGGCATCTGCGACCTCGCCGACCACGCCACCAAATCGAGCGCCGAGGTGATGAAGCTCATCAACAAACGGATGAGCGAGACGCTCGACGACGCGCGCGCCTACGCGAAGCGCGCGCCGCATGCGGGTGGCGGCCCGACGCACGCCGCCGCGGACTAGGGAACCGGCCCAGGTTTGGGAGAGAAATCATGATGGCGAACTCGGCGCAACGCGACGCGCGTTACGAGCGGATAACGCAGGAACACGAACGCTGCACGCTGATCTCGAAGCTGCGCTGGATGGGACTGGAGCAGGAAGCGGACCGGATGACCGCAGCGGGCGAAACGCCGGCGGCCATCACCATGCCGGAGGAAACCGACTAGCCCGCTTCGTCATTCCGCCGCTTTGGCCTTGGGCTCCGGCACCTTCGTTCGCAAGGTGACGAACTCCTCCGACGCGGTCGGATGGATGCCGATGGTCTTGTCGAACTGCCGCTTGGTGGCGCCGCAGGTGAGCGCGACGGCGAGGCCGCCGATGATCTCGGGCGCGTCGGGACCGACCATGTGCGCGCCCAGCACCTTGTCGCTGGCGCGGTCGACGACCAGCTTCATCAGCGTCTTTTCCTCGCGGCCGGAGAGCGTGTTCTTGAGCGGCCGGAAGATGGTGCGATAGACGTCGATCGCGGTGTGCGCCGCGCGCGCCTCGGCCTCGGTCAGGCCCACGGTGCCGATGGTCGGATTGGAAAACACCGCCGTCGGCACGATTTCGAGCCGGGCACAGACCGGATTGTTGTTGAACAGCGTCTCGGCGAGCGAACGACCTTCGGCGATCGCCGTCGGCGTCAAGTTGAGCATGTCGGTGGCGTCACCGATGGCGTAGATGTTCGGCACCGAGGTGCGCGACCACTCGTCGACCTTGATCGCGCCGGTTTCGGGATGGAGCGCAACCCCGGCTTCGGCGAGGCCCATGCCGGTGGTGTTGGGCAATCGGCCGGTCGCGTACATGACACAGTCGGCCGAGAGACTGGCGCCCGCCTTGGTGGCGAGGCTGAAGTTGGCGCCCTGCTTCTTGATCCCGGTGATTTCGGTGCGATTGTGGATGGTGATACCGCGCGCGCGCATTTCGCGGCCGAGATGGATACGAACGTCGTCGTCGAAGCCGTTCAGCAGCTCCTCGCCGCGGATCACCATCTGCACCGACGCGCCCAGGCCCGCGAAGATGCCGGCGAACTCGACGGCGATATAGCCGCCGCCGACGATGACGATGTTGCGCGGCAGCTTGGGCAGGTCGAGCGCCTCGTTCGACGAAATGACGTGCTCGATGCCCGGAATTTTGGGCGTCACCGGATGGCCGCCGATGGCGAGCAGGATGTTGGCGGTGGTATGGCGCGTGCCGTTGACCTCGATGGTGTGCGCATCGACCAGCTTGGCGCAGCCTTCGATGAGCTGTGCGCCGGCATCGCTCAGCATTTTGCGATAGATGCCTTCGAGCCGCGTCGTCTCCTTGTTCTTGGCGGCGATCAGCTCGGGCCAGGAATGCACCGGCTTTGCTACATGCCAGCCATAGCCAGCGGCATCTTGGACGTCATCGGCAAAGTGCGCGGCATAGACCAGCAGTTTCTTCGGCACGCAGCCGCGCAGCACGCAGGTGCCGCCGACGCGATCCGCCTCGCAGATGGCGACACGCGCGCCATAGCTTGCCGCGCGGCGCGACGCCGCGACGCCGCCCGAACCGGCGCCGATGGTGAACAGGTCGAAATCGTAAGCCATCGGGCGATGCTAGCCGATCACCGCGCGGCCGTCATCGTGCCGGCCTCTCGCCTTGCCGCCATCAGGTCGTCTGGCCGGCGGGTGCGAGGCGATCGGCGATCGCGTTGAGGCGCTTGATGATGCCGAGCACGGTCGCGTAGATGACGAAGATATAGAAGAAGTAATTGAGGATCGGGATCAGCGACAGGATCACCCAGAGCACGACGCTGTGCCCGAGGCGGTGGGCGATAAAGCCGTTGCCGATGGCGCAGCCGGCCCACAGCACGACCAGGCCGGTGAACACCGGCAGCGACGCGATCGCCTGGTCCATCATCATCACCGTGTCTTGCATGATTCACTCCCCTGGATTGCGGCCGCACGCCCCCGCGCGGAAATCTCGGCTCCTTCTATAACCGGAAAGCCGGCCGGTCGTCGCGGGCGGCGATGCGGGAGCGCTAATACCGGACGTTGAGGGTGACGGCGGTGGCGGGATCGCCGACCGGAAAGGCGGCCTGAGCGAACGTCGGCCGCGAGACGACGGCGCGGATGCCATTGGACAGGGCGTAGCCATCGAGCGGATAGCCGAACCAGTTGGTCTTGAAGTGGCCGAGCTTGTCCTCGTCGTGATAGCAGCCGACGGCATAGGTGCCGGGCGGCAGATGATCGAAGCTGACGACGATGGGCGCGGTCGACGCCTTCACCTTCAAATGACGCAGCGCATAATCGCCGTCGGGGAAGTGATCGGGCGTGGCGAAGAGCGCGACATAGACGTCGCCCGCGGCGCTGTGCACGCCGGTGATGGTGACGGTGAGCGTGGCGGCGAAGGCGGCGGGCGCGCCGGCGACGAAGGCGAACAGCGCGGCGGCGACGATGAGCGCAGAAAACGGCGAGCGGCGCCGCGCGGCGTGCGTCGTTGCAACAAACATGAAACGGGAACCCCTGGATTGCGCCCGGCCAAGCAGGCCGGGCGGCGCACAATTTACGCGACCACGCGCAGCCAATCCGAATGAATTTTGCGTGATGGCGGCGGTCAACCCTCGCCCTGCCCTGTCGCCCTTTCGGGGGGCGACGGCGCGCGTTCGGCGTTCGCGTGTTCCGCCTCGCCTGTCCGCGCCAGGCGCTTCAAGCGCTCGACGAGAATGGTGCGCGCGTCGCGGCCATCTCGACGCGCATCAGGCGGCACGGCCGGCACGACGTTGTCGAAGATGCCGAGGTGGCGCGCGAGCGCCTCGAGCGCCCGCGCCTTGTTGTGGAACTTGATGCGCGGACCTTTGCCCATGCGGCGCGGCACGATCTCGGCGATGGCGGCGCGGTGATGCGGCGAGATCTTGGCCTTGGGGCGGAGCGTGACGTCGTCGCCGCCGGTCCAATCGAGCACTTCGCCGATATCGGAGAACGCAACGCGCGCGAGCTCCAACAGGACGCGCTCGTGCGCGATCTGGGCGCGGCGCGCCTCGTTCGCGCGGCCGACACGGATCGCCTTGGCAATTTTGGGGTTCCGCCTGAGCCGCGAACCGGCGCTCCAGGCGCTTGCAGGCGAATAGCCCGCACGGATCGCCGCTTGGCTGGCGACCCCCGTGATCAGGTATTGCTCGACGAATTTCTGCTGCCGCGGGCTGAGCCGCCGCTTGTGATTGCCGCAGGACATGGGACTCCTTTTGTTGCGTGCGTGCGCCTTTCCGCGCCCGCTCGCTCCCCTGACCTACCGCCGAAGCCGCCCTTGTAGATGTTCGTGTTTTGTTCCATATTGCGGGCGGAAAGTCAAGGGAAATCAGCCACCCATGCCAAAGCTCGCCTTGCAACTGGTGTGTATGATATACACATGAATAGTCGCGACGTGATCCGCGCGATCGAGGCGGGTGGCTGGCGGCTGATCCGCGTGCGCGGGAGCCACAACCATTATCGCCACGCGACCAAGTCCGGCCTCGTGACGGTTCCACATCCGCGGAAAGAGCTACCCAAAGGGACGCTGCGAAGCATCGAGCGACAAGCCGGCATCCGATTGAACAGGTGAAAGCATGCGGCACTACATCGGCCTGATCCACAAGGAAGCGGAGAGCGACTTCGGCATCTCGTTTCCGGATTTTCCCGGCTGCGTCTCCGCCGGCAGCACGCTCGACGAAGCGCTGGCCATGGGCCGTGAGGCGCTCGAAGGCCACATCGAAGTGATGGCCGAAGCGGGCGAGCCGATTTCCGAACCGTCGGACGTCGACACGGTGATGCAAGATCCCGAGCATCGCGACGGCGTGGTCGTGCTCGTGCCGGCGCCGGACTTCGGCGGAAAAGCGGTGCGCGTGAACGTGACGTTGCCTGAAGGATTGCTCCAGCGGATCGACGAAGCGGCGCCGAACCGTTCGCGCTTCCTTGCCGAAGCGGCGGAGGAATTATTGGAGCGGAAGCGGGCGTAGCTTAATCCGCTCGCCCTGAATCGGTGCTCCGTTGTACCGTTAATTACCACGATCTACTAAAGGCCTAGCTACTATGCCTGTCCGGATGGTGGTCGCCGTCACGGACCGCGATTGGTTCGACTGCCTGCGGCGACAACCCGATTTGACCGAAGTCAATTTCTGGTATCCGTCGCCAATATCCTTCAAGGCGCTGCAAGAAGGCGAACTCTTATTCTTCAAGCTGCACGCGCCGGTGAACAAGATAGCCGGCTGGGGCGTATACGACCGTGCCTATAACCTGCCGCTCCCGATCGCTTGGGATACGTTCGGCATCGCCAACGGCGCCGTAACTCTTGCAGAGTTCCGCACACGAATTCTCCGCTATCGGCGTATCGAAGATGAGAAAGCGGCAGTCGAGATTGGCTGCCTCGTTTTAACTCAACCTGTCTTTCTTCCCGAAGATCTGTGGTTTCTGCCGCCGGCTTCGTGGAGTCCGCACATTCAGCGTTTTCGCGGCTATTCAACGGGGGATGCTGACGGTCAAGCGCTATGGGAGCGCTTCATCAGCGGATCGGAAGCCACGAACGCATCGCTGCTAAAATCCGAGTTGTCCGAGGCTGCGGCACGTTACGGCGACCCGGTTCTTATTCGGCCACGGCGCGGTCAGGGCGCATTCCGGCTGCTTGTCACCGAAATCTACGGTCGCCGCTGCGCGATTACGCGCGAACGGACCTTGCCGGCGCTCGAAGCCGCACACATTCGTCCATACGCAGAAGGTGGCCAGCATATCGGCTCAAACGGCATTCTTATGCGCCGCGACGTACACAGCTTGTTCGACGCAGGCTACGTCACTGTTACGCCAGACTATCGCTGTGAAGTCAGCAAACGCATTCGTGAGGAGTTCGAGAACGGCCGCGAATATTATGCCCTGCAGGGTTCGCCGGTTAGTGTTCCTGACCAGTTTGAGTTACGGCCGGAAAAAAGCGTATTGGAATGGCATAACCTAAAACGATTTCTTGGTTAGTCTGCCTCAAGCACACTCGCTTACACGTACTTATTCGTCACGTAGCGTCGACTCCAGTGTCATCGAGTATCTTCCGGTAGAGCGCCGATTCACCACTAGAGCCTGGCTTAAATAACTCTGTGTTAAAATCACTGTCTTTCAAATTTACCTTCTCGAAAAGCGTCCGGAATTTCGCTACATCAACGACGGCTCCGGGAGCCGTAAAATGCAAATAGGCCGGCCTCAAATAGCGCATAAGCGCGCGGTATCCATTGGTCTTGTTGAGCATCGCACCGCGGCCAGTGTTGGCCCACGCTTCGGGCCATCTTTCTTGAACCGCCGCAAAGAAATTCCAGATTACTTTAGCGATATCGAGGTCTTTCTCCGCGAGAAACATGTTGCGGAAGATTAGCCGCTGCAGAATGTCAGCATCCGCGGGCGGAATTTTTCGGCCGCGCCGAAGCTCATCCCGATCTGCGGACGGGTTCTTCGATATGTAGCCGATAATCATATCGACAACATTCGCCTGAGAAAGGGTTTCACCAAAGCGTCCCTCCGTTGCGACGCCGAGGCGTTTAATTCTTTGATAGAAGGGGCTTCCCTCTTTTGAATCGAGCGCCACGGTAATCTCATGGCAGGTTCGTTCTGGGCTTCGTGTCTTGCTCAACGCAAAAAGATCATAAACGAGACTCCGGTTTACCTTTGTTTGCGTCTTGTTGACCGTCGCAAAAATTCCGGCCTGATCCGATATGTCCGGCCCGACAAATATTGTTACATTGAGGTCAAAGCGCGGACCATCGTAGTCTTTCAATGCGTCAATACGATGCTGTCCATCTAAGACTTTCGCAATATTTCCAAATAGGACTCTTTTCTCGGGCTCCTCCGGTTCTGGCAAATTCGTCAGAGTCATTATGCCAAGCGTGTCTGAGGTCGATCCGTCATCGAGCCTTACGAAGTCAATGGCAGCGCATGCTTCGTCAACTGCCACAATGATTCCCGTGGGAAAGGTTGCGTCGATGGTTCGGACATACTGTTTGATTCCTGCGACGCGCTTTTCGTCCAAGGGACGCTGGATCCCAAGGTAAGTTTCAACATCCCGCTCGCGCAAAATGCGCCGTATATCCACCCATGTGATCTCATAGAGACTTCTAGCCTCGATCCGCCCGACGTAGAATTCTCCGATTGGCTGCTGAAGCCGCAATACCGGGAAAGATATCGAGCGCTTGTCTTCCCGATCCATGATCATGGCTTCGGCGTTCCCCCCAACTTTGCTGCTAAGGCAGCGGAAGACGCCGCGAGTTCGTGTGGATAGTCTGGCGCCTCTATTTTGCTCAGGACAGTCGCTAAGTAATAAAATACGAGCGTTGCACAAAACACGATCTTCGACCCGACCAAAACGGGCCCCGGGTGCAACAGAACGTTGGCAGTATCCAGGGAATAAAATCCAGTAATCAGTCCGAACGCACCGATGCAAAAGCCGCCGAGCAGAACGCGCGGAGGCCTGAGGCCAGCTGGCCATTCCCTCAGCGCAACCCACGCTATCGACGCGATAAAAGCGAGCGCATACAAGAATAGCTCTCCGCGGACCAGATACGTATTTAGTGCGCCCCAGTAGGACAGCGGCAACGCCTCGTTTTTAAGCTGCGCCCATTGAATCACGGCACCGAGGAGAAGCGGAGAAACGGAAATGAACGTCACCAATGCGAGCTCCTGCAGCGCCTCGCGATGCGCGCGCCAGCCCAATGCATGAAGCATCCTCAGTGTACCCACGCTTCAGCACCCGGCGCTTACGATCAGTTCCGTTGACAGTTTCCTAAATGACGCATCGCCGGACAGCACGCTGAACCGAGGAACCGTCACCATATTTCCGAAGCCAGCATATAGCTCCCGTACCGATCGGTGGTCGGCATTCGTCACGAGGATCTTCGCACCTCTGTCTCGCGCTCTTTCCAGGGCAGATCGCAGGCGCTTCTGGTCATGCCAAGAAAATATTTTTTCGTTGTATTTAAGGAATCCATTCGCATTGTGATTAATAGTATAGGGTGGATCAACAAAAACAAAATCACCCCGCTTGGCTAAATCTATTGTTCGCTCAAAATCGCAGCACAGAAGTTTCGCCGATCGAAGTGCATCGGATAGCGTTTCAAAGTTATCGTTATCGAAAACGATCGTGTCCTTTGTTCCAATCGGAACATTGAAATCTCCGCGCAGGTTTACTCGATACAGTCCGTTCCAACATGCGCGGTTGAGGTAGATGAATTGTGCTGCCTTCGCGGAAGTCGAGCGGTATTTTTTTGCTCGGCAAACATAGTAATACTCTTTTGAGTGTAGAGCTTGGTGGCTCAGCAGATAGCGCCACACTAGTGCCCAGTTGTCTCGTATTGCTTGATAGGTGCCGATCAAGCTCGCATTGGTATCAGACAAAATAGGTTTGGCTGGTCGTAGCGAGAAAAAGACTGCCGCGCCGCCAAGAAACGGCTCAATGTAGCGGTTGAATACCTTGGGGAAAAGGTGCTCGTGACGCCGGATAAACCAACGTTTCCCGCCTGCCCATTTCAAGAATGGATCGACTGCGTTTTCAGGATCGCTTGACACCGGCCGTTCCCCCACGAGTTTTTTATCCTGGCCGCCAGCCAACTTCAACGAATGCTATAGCATGCACACTGCATTGCACCCCTACTCCACCGTCACGCTCTTCGCCAGGTTGCGCGGCTGGTCGACGTCGGTGCCCTTGTGCACCGCGACGTGATAGGCCAGGAGCTGCACCGGGATCGCATATAAAAGCGGCGCGACGAAGGGATCGCAGCGCGGCACTTCGATCTCGTGCGCGAGTTGGCCGTTGAGGCGGCCCAATCCTTCGCGGTCGGAGATCATCATCACCTTGCCGCCGCGCGCCAGGACTTCCTGAACGTTTGACAGCGTCTTGTCGAAGAGCGCGTCGCTGGGCGCCAGCACCACGACGGGCACGTTGTCGGAGATCAGCGCGATCGGGCCGTGCTTCATCTCGCCGGCGGCATAGCCTTCGGCGTGGAGGTAGCTGACCTCCTTCAATTTCAAGGCACCTTCGAGCGCCAGCGGATAGGCCGTGCCGCGGCCCAGATAGAGCACGTCGCGTGCCTTCGTCTCGACCAGCCATTCGGCCATCGCCTCGATGCGCGCGTCGTGCGCCAGCACGTCGGCGGCGCGCTCGGGCACTTCGGTGAGCGCGACAGTGAGCGCGGCCTCGCGTTTGGCATCGATGGCGCCCTTGGCCTTGGCGAGCGCGATCGCAAGGCAGGCGAGCACGACGAGCTGGGTCGTGAAGGCCTTGGTCGAAGCGACGCCAATCTCGGGACCGGCGAGCGTCTGCAACACCGCGTCGGCGGCGCGGGCGATCGAGCTTTCGGCCTGATTGACGATCGCCAAAATGGGCGCGCCCTGCGCCTTGGCATAGCGCAGCGCGGCGAGCGTGTCGGCGGTCTCGCCCGATTGCGAGATGAAGAGCGCCAACGTGTTCTTCGGCAGGATGGTCTCGCGGTAACGGAACTCCGACGCGATGTCGACCTCGCACGGCACGCGCGCCAGGTTTTCGATCCAATAACGCGCGATCAGGCCGGCGTTATACGAGGTGCCGCAAGCGACGATCGAAATGCGCTCGATCTTCGCCAAATCGAACGGCAGCTTGGGCAGGTGGACCGAGCGTGTCGCCGGATTGAACAGCGCACGCAGCGTGTCGCCGATCACCGCCGGCTGCTCGAAAATCTCCTTCTTCATGAAATGCGGATGGCCGCCCTTGCCGATGAGCGCGCCGGAGAGCGCTGTCTTGCGGATCTCACGGTTGGCGACGCGGTTCTCGGAATCGTAGATGGTGGCGCCCGTCGGCGTCACCACCGCCCAGTCGCCTTCCTCGAGGTAGACGAGGTTTTGCGTCAGCGGCGCGAGGGCGAGCGCGTCCGATCCCACAAACATCTCGCCGTCGCCGTAGCCGATGGCGAGCGGCGAGCCGCGCCGCGCGCAGATCAGCGTGTCGTGAAACCCCGCGAAGAGCATCACTAGGGCGAAAGCGCCGTGCAGCCGCGCCAAGGCCTTGGCGACCGCGTCCTTGGGCGAAAGGCCGTCCTTCAGATAGCGCGTCAGCAGGATTGCGACGGCTTCGGTGTCGGTCTGGGTCTCGAAGGTGTAGCCGGCCTTGGTGAGTTCGGCCTTCAATTCCTGGAAGTTCTCGATGATGCCGTTATGGACGATTGCGACGCGGTCGGTCGCGATTGGATGGGCGTTGGTCTCGTTCGGCACGCCGTGCGTCGCCCAGCGCGTGTGGCCGATGCCGGTGCGGCCGGCGACCGGCTCGGATGCTAAGCGGCGGGCGAGATTGTCGAGCTTGCCTTCGGCGCGGCGGCGGTCGATACGGCCATTCACCAGCGTGGCGACGCCGGCGGAATCATAGCCGCGGTACTCGAGGCGCTTCAGGCCTTCGAGCAGCAGCGGCGCCGCCTCGCCCTTGCCGACGATGCCGACAATGCCGCACATCAGGCGGCGGCCCGTTCAAGCGAAACTGCGATCATCGAACGCCGAGAATACCCTAAAAAGCACCAAGGCAAGATTACCGCCGGCCCTTGGCCTGGGGCTTGGCGTCACGCGCGGCGATCTCGGCCTTGCGCTTGGCGCGCCAGGCCTTGGCGGCGCCAAGCTTGTTGCGCTGCCGCGCGCGGCCCAAGGCGAGCGCATCGGCCGGCACGTCGTCGGTGATGACGCTGCCGGCGGCGATCATCGCGCCGGGACCGATGGTGAGCGGCGCCACCAGCGACGAATTCGTGCCGACGAAGACGCCCTTGCCGATATTGGTGCGGAATTTCTCGATGCCGTCGTAGTTGCAGGTGATGCTGCCAGCGCCGATGTTGCTGCCCTCGCCCACGGCGCTGTCGCCGAGATAGGCCAGGTGGTTCGCCTTGACGCCCGACGCCAAGCGCGCGTTCTTGACCTCGACGAAATTGCCGATGTGGACCTCGTCGGCGAGCTGCGCGCCCGGACGCAACCGCGCAAACGGCCCGATGCGGGCGCGGTCGCCTATTGTCGAACCCACAATGTGACAGAAAGCCGGAATCTCGACGCCCTCGCCGACCTTCACGCCCGGTCCGAACACCACAAAAGGTCCGACGATGGTGTCGCGGCCAAGCTTGGTGTCGGCGCAGAGGAAGACGGTCTCGGGCGCGGTGAAGGTGACGCCGGCTTCCATCGCCGCGTAACGCAGACGCTGCTGCATCACCGCTTCGGCATAGGCGAGCTCGTCGCGCGAGTTGACGCCCAAGAGCTGGGCCGGATCGCCCTCGGCGGTGCGGCAGATCAGGCCTTTGCCGCGCGCCAGGCCGACGATGTCCGTGAGATACTGCTCGCCTTGCGCGTTGTGCGCCGAAAGCTGGGCGACGAGATCGAACAGCACCGGCGCCTTCGCCAGCATGACGCCGGAATTGACGAAATCGACCGCGCGTTCCTCGTCGGTGCAGTCGTCCGCCTCGACAATGCGGGCGAGCGAGCCGTCGTCGGCCAGGATCAGGCGACCGTAAGGACCGCTGTCGGCCAGGCGCATGCCGAGCACGATCACCGCGGCGTCGGGATGGCGCTTGCGGGCGTCGAACAGCGGTTTGAAGGTCTCGCGCGTGACCAAGGGCACATCGCCGGCGAGGATCAGGATATCGCCCTGATAACGACCCAACAGCGACTTGGCGGCAGCCACCGCGCTGCCGGTGCCGCGCTGCTGGCGCTGAATGACGAAATCGGCAGGCGCCACCGCGGCGGCGACGTCGTTCCGGTTGGGCGCGATGACCACCGCCGTATGTTGCGGCTTCAGCGGCGCGATCGCGCCCAGCACGTGCGCGATCAGCGGCTTGCCGGCAAGCTCGTGCAGCACCTTGGGACGCGCCGAGCGCATCCGCGTGCCCTTGCCGGCGGCCAGAATCAGAGCGGCAAACGAGGCGGCCATGGGTGGTGTCTCAATAAGGAAAGGCGCCGGGCGCGTCTAGCCTTATATCGGCGCGGGGTCGTCCTCCGATTCCTTGACAGGCGCAACGCCCGCGCCTTATCTCAGGCCTCTTCGGGCGCTTAGCTCAGCGGGAGAGCACACCCTTCACACGGGTGGGGTCGTAGGTTCAATCCCTACAGCGCCCACCATTCTTCTGGACCCCCGCCCCAACGATTAAGCGGCTTGCCGGATGATTTCTTTGACCGTCTTGACCACGCCGGGGTCGCTGACCTTATAGCCGGGGATTGCGGCAATCGCCTCCTTGAATGCGTCGCTTTTCATGATGGCGAGGAGGCGCTTGACCGGCTCTTGATCCAGCGTTTGCCGGTGGCAGACGAACAGATAATCCTCGGTCACGAGTCGCACGAAATCGAGATCGAAGTGACGCGCCGCGGCTTCGACGCCGAAGCACGCGTCGGCCATGTCGCTCGCAACGTAGGCGGCCACCGCCGCATGCGTAAACTCGGCGTTTTCATAGCCGTTGATGCGCTGCGCATCGATGCCATGCTCGCGCAACATCAGATCGAAGAGCAGCCGTGTCCCTGAATCGGGATCGCGATTGACGAAGCGAACGCGCGGATCGACGAGAGATTCGAGCGACGTGATCTCCAGCGGGTTGCCGGGCTTCACCATGAGCCCCATCTCGCGCGTCACGAATCCAATAACGCGATGCGCATCCGGATTAAGCCAGTCCTTGATGGCTGCGATGCTTTTGGAACGGAGCTCGCCTTGCGGCAGATGCAGACCCGCAAGATCGCAGGCGCCATGAGCCAGCGACACGAGCGAGTTTTGGTTGCTGACGTAGCGAAGGTCGATGTCGATGTTGGACTCACCGCTTAACATCTCGCGCAGCGCCGAGATCGCAAAGCCGTGGCTCGCATGCACGCGCACGATCGGCCCGTGCGGCAAAAATTGATTGATCTGGGTTTCCAGCTCCTGCGAAAGATTTTGCAGCTGCGGGCCGAGCCGCGCCTCAAGCCTCTGTCCGGCCCACACCAGGCGCTCGCCGAACGGCGTGAGCTCGGTGCCGCTGCCGCGCTTGCGGTTCACCAGCGGCGTGCCGAAAAATTCCGACCACTTCTCGATCAGATTCCAGCAGTGGCGATAGGACAGGCCGACGCTGTCGGCGGCGCGCGTGATCTTTCCGGTTTCGCGAATCTCGTTGAGGAAGCCCAGCATCACGAGCATGGCACCGGGCTGGCCGTCACGCCGAAATCGCCATACCGGCTCGATTTCGATGCGGATCATAAGACGCTCCCCGCCGGCTGCGCTGGCAAGAGTTCACAAAGTTACCATTAGATATAGGAACTATTGTTCTTATATCAAGATATAAGAACCGGCAGAAAATATCATATTCCATAAGCATGTACGAGATACCTATATCACAGATGTCCGGCTTTGCCGACTGCATAACCAGCATAGTTATGCATTCTAATACATATTTGAGGTGGCCCTATGCCATACGATGCATCCGAATCCGTGCAAAACCTCCTGATCGACGGCAAGCGCGTTCCCGCGACGTCCGGCAAGACCTTCGACACGCTCAATCCGGCAACCGAAGCGATCATCGCCCGCGTCGCCGAAGCCGATGCGGGCGACGTCGACACAGCCGTTCGCTCGGCGCGCGCCGCCTTCGAAGGCCGGTGGGGCCGCATGCGCGCGTCCGAGCGCGGCCAGCTCCTGATGAAGTTCGGCGAGCTTATTCGTCAGCACCAGGACGAGCTGACGGCGCTCGAGAGCCTCGACTCCGGGAAGCCGATCTCGGCGATCAAGCGCCAGGACATGCCGGCTGTGCTCGACACGATCACCTATTACGCGGGTTGGGCCGACAAGATTCATGGCCAGGTCATACCGGCGCGCACCGACGCGCTCACCTACACCCTGCGTGAGCCGATCGGCGTCGTCGGCGCGATCGTGCCGTGGAACTTCCCGCTGATGATCGGCATGTGGAAGATTGCGCCTGCGCTGGCTTGCGGCTGCACCGTCGTGTTGAAACCGGCGGAATTGACACCCCTCACCGCGCTAAGGATCGGCGAGCTGGCGCTCGAAGCCGGATTGCCGTCCGGCGTTCTCAACGTAGTGCCCGGCTTCGGCAAAACCGCCGGACAGGCGCTCGTCGATCATCCTGACGTCGACAAGATCACCTTCACCGGCTCCCCCGGCGTCGGCAGGCAGATCTTGCGCGGTGCGGCGGGCAACCTGAAGCACGTGACGCTGGAGCTCGGCGGCAAGTCCGCGAACATCATCTTCCCGGACGCCGACCTCGACGCTGCCGTGAACGCGGCCGGATCCGGCATCTTCTTCAACGCCGGCCAGGTTTGCTCGGCCGGTTCGCGCATTCTCGTGCATGAAAGCATCTACGACGAAATCGTCGAGCGGCTCGTCGCACGCGCCAAATCGGTTCGGGTCGGCGATCCGAGAAGCCCGTCGACGTCAATGGGCCCGCTGATCTCGACAACGCAAATGAAACGCGTGCTCGATTACATCGATATCGGCAAGAAAGAAGGTGCGCAAATTGCCACCGGCGGCGGCCGTCTCGGGACATCCGGCTATTTCGTGGCACCGACCGTGTTCGCGAACGTGGAGCACGGGATGCGGATTTCCCAAGAGGAAATCTTCGGCCCAGTCGCTGCCGTCGTGAAGTTCAAGGATGACGAGGACGCAATCCGGCTTGCCAACGGCACGAGCTTCAGCCTCGCCGCGGGCGTCTGGAGCGCCGATATCGCGCGCGTGCATCACTTCGCCAATCGGCTGAAAGCCGGCACGGTCTGGATCAACACCTATGGTCCGACCGACGTCCGCCTGCCTTGGGGCGGCGCGCGGGATTCTGGCTTTGGCCGCGAGCACGGCGACGCTGCGATCGAGAACTTCACCGAGCCCAAGACGGTCTGGATCAACACCCGCCGGTAAGCGGCCGCGGGCACAGCCCCTAGACCGCGGGAATTTCCTTTGTTATCCATCCCGTCACGCGGGTGACGCCGTCGGTCCAAGACCGACGGCGTCGGCCGTTGGCTCGTCGTACCCCAGGGAGACATGCATGAAGTTCCGCCCGTTGCACGATCGCGTCGTGGTCCGCCGCCTGAAGCAGGAGGAAAAGACCGCCGGCGGGATCATCATCCCCGACACCGCCCAGGAAAAGCCGCAGGAAGGCGAAGTGGTCGCGGTCGGGCCGGGCGCCCGTGACGACGATGGCAAGCTGCATCCGCCCGAGGTCAAGGCCGGCGACCGCGTGCTGTTCGGCAAATGGTCCGGCACCGAGATCAAGCTCGACGGTAACGAGCTGCTCGTGATGAAGGAAAGCGACCTCATGGGCATTCTCGAAGGCAAAGCCGCCAAGAAGAAGTAACGCCCTCGCCGAACCGGCGCGCCGCCGGCCGACCGCTTCCGATCCGCCTTGACCTTCCAGTCACTGGAACCCTTATAACCAGGGTGTTCCATCGGCGAGGCGTGCCATGAATATCGGCGAAGTCGCGGCCCAGGCCGGCGTCCCGGCCAAGACCATCCGCTATTACGAGAGCGTCGGACTGATCCCCGCGGCGGCACGGCGCGACAACGGCTACCGCAGCTACGACCAGACCGATCTGCATACGTTGCGCTTCATCCATCGCGCGCGCGAATTGGGATTTTCGGTAGCAGAAGTCGAGGACCTGCTGGCGTTGTGGCGCAACAAGCGGCGCAAGAGCGAAGCAGTCAAGGTGATCGCGCTCGGCAAGATTGCCGAGATCGAGCACAAGATCGCGGCGCTCGAAACCATGAAGCGCACCATCCGGCACTTGACGGCGCATTGTCACGGCGACGCGCGCCCCGACTGTCCGATCCTCGACGATCTGGCTGGCGACCGTGCCTGACAGCCCCTCAGCAAGCCGCGCGCGCGACCCAGTTTGCGGCATGACCGTCGATCCGTCCGCGACGCCGCATCGCGCGCATCATCACGGCGCGGATTATTTCTTCTGCAATGCCGGTTGCCGCATGCAATTCATCGAGGCACCTGAAAAATATCTCGCGCTCGCCGCGTCAGTGCACGCAGTACCCCCGGGCGCGAGGTGGACCTGTCCGATGCATCCCGAAATCGTGCGCGATGCGCCGGGCGCCTGTCCGATCTGCGGCATGGCGCTCGAGCCGACGATACCGGCCGCGACAACGGAACCGAATCCCGAGCTTACCCACATGATGCGGCGGCTGTGGGTTGGCGCGGCGCTGGCCTTGCCGGTCGTGGTGCTCGACATGGGCGGTCACTGGCCAGCGACCGATCTACATCGGTTCATTGCGCCGCACGTGTCGGTTTGGATTCAGTGCGCGTTGGCGACGCCGGTCGTGTGGTGGGCCGGCTGGCCATTCTTCCAGCGCGGCTGGGCCTCGTTCATCAGCCGCAACCTCAATATGTTTTCGCTGATCGCGCTCGGCGTCGGCGCGGCATACGGGTACAGCCTGGCCGCGACAGTCGCACCACAGCTCTTTCCGGCGGATCTGCGTGGCGCCGACGGAATGGTCGCGGTTTATTACGAAGCCGCCGCAGTCATCACGGTGCTCGTCCTATTGGGGCAGGTTCTGGAGTTGCGCGCGCGCGAACGCACTGGCGGCGCGATCCGCGCCCTGCTCGACCTTGCGCCTAAGATTGCCCGGCGCCTGCGCGACGACGGCAGCGACGAGGCGATCGCGCTCGACCAGGTGCAGGTCGGCGATCGTCTGCGCATCCGGCCGGGCGACAGCGTACCGGTCGACGGCAGTGTCCTCGCGGGCGCGAGCGCCGTCGATGAATCCATGATGACCGGCGAGGCCATGCCGGTCGAAAAAGCGCCGGGCGACAAATTGATCGGCGGCACGATCAACGGCACCGGCGGCCTGGTAATGCGCGCGGAGAAAATCGGCGCCGAGACGGTGCTGGCGCGCATCGTGCAGATGGTCGCGGCGGCGCAACGCAGCCGCGCGCCGATCCAGCGGCTGGCAGACATCGTCGCCGCTTGGTTCGTGCCGGCGGTCGTCGGCATCGCCGCGATCGCCTTTGCCGGCTGGCTCGTTTGGGGGCCGGCGCCAGCCGTCGCCCATGCGCTGATCGCGGCGGTTTCGGTCCTCATCATCGCCTGCCCATGCGCGCTCGGCTTGGCGACGCCGATGTCGGTCATGGTCGGTGTCGGCAAAGGCGCGTCCATCGGCGTACTGATCAGGAACGCCGAGGCGCTGGAGCGGTTCGAGACAGTCGACACGCTGGTCGTCGACAAGACCGGCACCTTGACCGAGGGCAAGCCGCGCGTCGTTGCCATCGTGACCGCCGCAGGATTCGACGAGAGCGCCGTCCTGTCTCTCGCGGCCAGTCTCGAACGCGCAAGCGAGCATCCGCTCGCGACCGCCATCATATCCGCTGCCGTGCAACGCGGCCTGGGCATGCGCGAAGTCATGGATTTCCGTGCACACGCCGGCCAGGGCGTCACCGGCCGCATCGACGGCCACCCGATCACGGTTGGCAACGCCGCATTGCTCGACAAACTCAGCATCGCCGTCGGCGACCTTGCGGGACGCGCTGAAGCATTCCGGCGCGACGGCGCCACAATCATGTTCGTTACAGTCGACGATCGTGTCGCCGGCTTGATCGCGGTCGCCGATCCGATCAAAGCGACGACACCCACCGCGCTGGCGCAGTTGCGCGCCGACGACCTCCGCATCGTCATGTTGACCGGCGACAATCGCACCGCTGCGCAAGCAGTCGCCGCCGCGCTCGGCATCGCCGAAGTCGAAGCTGACGTGCTGCCGGAACAAAAGCACGCGGTCGTGCGGCGTCTGATGCGCGAGGGCCGCATCGTCGCCATGGCCGGCGACGGCATCAACGATGCGCCGGCCCTGGCCGAGGCCGATGTCGGCATCGCCATGGGCACCGGCACCGACATTGCCATCGAAAGCGCCGGCGTCACGCTGGTCAAAGGCGATCTCGCCGGCATCGCACGGGCGCGGCGCTTGAGCCGCGCCACGATGCGCAACATTCGGCAGAACCTGGCGCTCGCCTTCGTCTATAACGTGCTCGGCATTCCCTTAGCTGCCGGCATCCTCTATCCGACCTTCGGACTGCTGCTCAGTCCGGTCGTGGCAGCGGCGGCGATGAGCTTCAGCTCGCTGTCGGTGGTGAGCAACGCGCTGCGGTTGCGCTGGACGCGGCTCTAGCTATTTCTCGAAGTCGGGCTGTTGATCCGGCGCCGCGCGTTTGAACGGATCGAGCCGCATGCAATTGCCGAACACCCGGACGATGGTCGGAAACGGCGTCATGTCGAAGCTCGGATAGCGCCGCGCATTGAACATCTGTGGCACCAGGCAGATATCGGCGAGGCCGGGCGCGTCGCCATGGCAGAAATCGCCGGTGCGCCGGTCGCGCAGCATCGGTTCGATCGCCTCGAAGCCCAGCCTGATCCAGTGATTGAACCAGGTTTCGACCGTCTTCTCGTCGTGACCGAGCGGCTTCGCGAGGTAGCGCAGCACGCGCAGATTGTCGAGCGGATGGATGTCGGCGGCGATGATCTGCGCCAGCGCGCGCACGCGCGCCCGGTCCTCGGGACCTTCGGGCAGGAATTCGGGCGACGGATGGATCTCGTCGAGATATTCGATAATCGCCAGCGACTGGACGAAGCGCGTGTCCCCGTCTTCGAGTAGCGGCACGAGGCCTTGCGGATTTTTGGCGAGATAATCGGGCGTGCGTTGCTCGTTCTTGCGTAGATGCACGAAGGCCTGCTCGTAGGACAGCCGCTTGAGATTGAGAGCGATGCGCACCCGAAACGCCGCCGATGACCGAAAATAGCCGTGGAGTTTGAGCATCGGGCGCCTCGCCGTTTGAGTTCCGTGGTTGTCGTCGCCGTGATCCGTCCCGTCAAGCAGCGGCCGCGGCCGCCGGGCGGTCCTTGACGTCGGTGCCCAAAAGGCGCGACGGTTAACAATGAAACTAATTTTTCGGGGGTGGTAGTGGCAGAAACCCGTACGACGCCTGCATTCACGATCGAACAGTTTCTGCCCTTTCGCCTCTCAGTACTGAGTAATCGGCTGACGCGAGCCTCGGCCCGCGTCTATTCGCGGCGGTTCCGGCTGTCGGCGCCTGAATGGCGAACGATGGCGGTTCTCGGCCGTTACGGCGCGATGACCGCCAACAGCGTCGTCGACCGGACCGCGATGGACAAGGTGCGCGTCAGCCGAGCGGTGGCGCGGTTGACCGCGGCCGGTCATCTCACGCGGCGCGTCGATCCGGCGGACCATCGGCGAGCAATTCTCGATCTGACGCCGCAAGGCACGACAACCTATCAGCAGATCGTGCCGTGGCTGCGCGCCTTCCAGGACGAAATACTCGCCACGCTCGAGCCCGGCGAGCGCGACGCGCTTGAGACCATGCTGGTGAAATTGGAGCAGCGGAGCGTCGCGATGGCGCAGACGCGTGCGGCGGATGACGCCGCCAGCTAGCTAGCGCAGCTGGCCGCCGATCCGGCCGCCGAAGATCGGCATGTCGAGTTCGAGTGTGCGGGTTTTCTGTTCGACCGGATAATTCGGCCGATAGATCGTGAACGATCGGTCGGTGCGCCCCATCGTGCCGCCGATCGTGAAATGCGCAACCGGCGTGAAATCGGGGCCGGCCAGCACGTCGGCCAGGCGGTGCATCTCGGTCAGGTCGGCCCAGAAACCATCCTGCGCCACAACCAGATCGATGCCGAGAGTCCGGATCAGCGCCGCGATCTGTGCCTGCGAATAGTCCGCCTCGCCGACGCCGCGGCGCCGTTCGATGGCGATACGTAGCAATAGCTTGTCAGCGCGGATCGTCGAGATATCGCGGCGGTCCTCGCGCATGCGCAGGTCAAAAACGAAATTGCCGTCGCGATAGCCGGAGAACAGGACACGCGCATTGGCCGGCACGCCGTCGGCAACGTAGTCAGCCAGGTGCTTGTAACCGATGACCGTCGGCACTGGATCGTAGGCGACGGTCCAGGCAAACACTCCCGCGCCGACCGCAAGCGCCACGATGCCGCCGATGCGGCGCGGCAGCAACCGATCGAGCGCACACGCCGCGAGAACGGCAAGCGGCGGCAGCGCGGTCATCAGGTGACGTGGCTCGCGCACCGCGATCGCCGTGAAAAATGCATAGCCGATGAACGTCCAGCCGAGTAGCAGCCACGCCGGCCAACCTTTGAGCGCCGGAATCCGTCCGGCGACGAACGCGACGAGGCCGGCGACGGCAAGGCCGAGCACCGGCCAGCCGACGATCTGCGGCAACAGCACCGGATAAAAGGACCACGCGGCGAAGCTCCAGCGCGGCAACTCGCCGCTGAGGTCGGCGGCCGATTGCAGATTGGCCGAGCCGAACGTGAACAACAGACCGATTGCCGGCAGCGCGCCAACCGCGGCCGCGGCCGCGGTCCACCACAAACGGCGGCCGCGCAGCAGCGATCGGCCGCGCGCGGCAATCAATGTCAGCAACAATGCCGCGACAACGAACGCGACGTTATACTTCGTGTAGAGCGCGGCAAGCAGCAACACCGCGGCTAGCGCCAGATCGCGACCGCGATCGAATTTCAAAAAGCGCGCAAAGGCGTAAATGCCCCAGACCAGCCACGCCATCGCCGGAATGTCGAGCATGACCTGCCGGCCCCACAGCGCGACTTCCGGCATGCCCATCAGCATGAGCGCCGCGCCGAGCGCAGCCGGCCGCGACGCCCATAGGCGCGTCAAACGATAAAGACCGAGGCCGAGCAGCACGTAGAACAGCACCACGGTCGCCTGCGCCGCAAACTGCGTGACGCCGAGCACGGCGAAGGCGACGGCCTCGAAGACGTAGAACAGCGGCGGATAGAACAGGATCGAAAGCGACGGATATTGCAGGTAGTAGCTCTCGGCCCACGTCACCGGATGACGCGGCAATGCGGCGATCAGGTCCTTGAGGAACGCGCCATTGAGTGCATGGCGCGGTGCGTCGCTCCACGCGAAGTCGCCGTCGAACGGCGACGTCGCCAGCAGCACGCTACCGGCGACGACGATCGCGACATAAGGCGCGAGCCGGCATGCAAGACGCAGCCAGCCCTTCGCGGACTTTGCCCCGCGCCACCCCGCATCCGCCGTCGACGGCGAAACCATCCAGTCCGTTCTCCCGCTCTGCCGGCGCGATCCTATGAAGCGAAAGTTAAGATCGGCGAAACGGGATGATTGCGCGTCGTTAACCCGTGCTATAAGCCTTTTTCCGACAAGGCATTTCGGGGGCAACCGCGGTGGCCGGCGCGACCATCTTGATCCTCAACGGTCCGAATCTGAACCTGCTCGGAGTGCGCGAGCCGGAAACCTATGGCCGCGACACGCTCGCCGACATCGAAGAGGCGTGCATGGAGCGCGGCTCGGTGCTCGGCCTGACGGTCGATTTCCGCCAGACCAACGTCGAAGGCCAGCTCGTCGAGTGGATCCAGGAAGCGCGCGAGAACGCCGACGGCATCGTCATCAATCCCGCCGGTTACACCACGACGTCGGTGGCGATCCTCGACGCCCTGCTCGCGGCGGAGCTGCCGATCATCGAGGTGCACCTGTCCAACATCCATCGCCGCGAGCCCTTCCGCCATGACTCGCTGGTGAGCCGCGCCGCAACCGGCGTGATCTGCGGCCTGGGCGCGCAGGGCTATCTGCTCGCGCTCGAGGCGATGGCGCGACTGCTCGAAGCCGATAACGACTGATCCGGGGTTCGATGACCAAACAAAGTGAGTTGACGGTTGATGGCGATCTCGTTCGCGAGCTTGCTACGCTGCTCGAAGAGACCGGCCTAAGCGAAATCGAATACGCGCAAGGGGATCGCCGCATCCGTGTCGTGCGCAACGCGCCGACGGTGCCGGCGGTGACCGTGTCAATGCCACCGCCGTCGGCTCCCGCCGGCGCGCCGGTCGCCGGAGCCGAACCGGTCGGCGCGGTCAAGGCGCCGATGGTCGGCACCGCCTATCTCGCGCCGCAACCTGGCGCCGCGCGCTTCGTCAACGTCGGCGACCAAGTGCGCGAGGGACAGCCGCTGCTGGTCATCGAAGCGATGAAGGTGATGAATCAGATTCAGGCGCCGCGCAGCGGCCAGGTGAAGGAGATCCTGGTCGCCGACGGCACGCCGGTCGAATTCGGCCAGATCCTGATTGTTCTGGAGTAGGCGCGTTGCAATGCCGGACGCCGTGACGACGGGCATAAGCTGACATGTTCGAAAAGGTGCTGATCGCCAATCGCGGCGAAATCGCGCTGCGCATCCATCGGGCGTGTCGCGAAATGGGTATTCGCACGGTTGCCGTGCATTCGACCGCCGACGCCAACGCCATGCACGTGCGTCTTGCCGACGAGAGCGTGTGCATCGGTCCGCCGCCGGCGCGTGAAAGCTATCTCAACATCCCGGCGATCCTGTCGGCGGCGGCGATCACCGGCGCCGACGCGATCCATCCGGGCCTCGGCTTTCTCGCCGAAAATGCCGAGTTCGCGCAGATCGTCGGCGAGCACGATCTCGTGTTCATCGGTCCGTCGCCCGAGCACATCCGCCTGATGGGCGACAAGGTGGTGGCCAAACGCACCGCTCAGGAGCTCGGCATTCCAGTGGTTCCGGGCGGCCACGCGGTGACCGATATCGCCCAGGCGCGCGAAGAGGCCGACCGCGTCGACTTTCCGATCCTGATCAAGGCAGCGGCCGGCGGCGGCGGCCGCGGCATGCGGGTGGCGCGCGACAAGGCCGAGCTCGCGCTGCAATTTCCGATCGCCCAGGCCGAAGCCCAGACCTTTTTCGGCAATGGCGCGCTTTATCTCGAACGCTTTCTCGCCAAGCCGCGTCACATCGAGGTCCAGATCCTCGGCGACGGCCAAGGCAGCGTCGTGCATCTCGGCGGCCGCGACTGCTCCTTACAGCGCAAGCACCAGAAGTTGCTCGAGGAGACGCCGTCGCCCGGCCTCAATCTGGCCGAACGGCAGCGGATTTACGATCTTGCGGCAACGACGATGAGCAAGCTCGGCTACAAGAGCGCCGGCACGCTCGAATTCCTCTACCAGGACGGCGAGTTCTTCTTCATCGAGATGAACACGCGGCTTCAGGTCGAACACCCGATCTCGGAGATGGTCACCGGCATCGACGTCGTGCGCGAGCAGATCCGCATCGCCGCCGGCGCGCCGCTCGGCTATCGCCAGGACGACATCAAATTCTCGGGTCACGCGATCGAGTGCCGCATCAACGCCGAAAATTCCGAGACCTTTGCGCCGTCGCCCGGCGTGATCCAGCGCTACCACGCGCCCGGCGGGATGGGTGTACGCGTCGATAGTGCGCTCTATCAGGGCTACACCGTACCGCCGCATTACGACAGCCTCGTCGCCAAGCTGGTCGTGCACGGCAGCACGCGCAACGAATGCCTCATGCGGCTGCGGCGCGCGCTGGAGGAGTTCGTGATCTCAGGCATCGAGACCACCATCCCCCTGCACCAGCGGCTGATGGCGTCGGAATCGTTCCTCAACGGCGATTACGACATCGGCTGGTTCGAGCGAACCTTCAACGGCAAGGCCTGACCGAACAAGCAAGCGAAAGCCGGGCTTGATCCGGCGCCCGGCGCGTTCCACGCTTCGAGGCCGCATGACGCCCGTGTTGAATCCAGACCTGCTGCTGCGCGCCTACGCCGCCGGCATCTTTCCGATGGCGGAATCGGCGGACGACCCCGAACTGTTCTGGGTCGATCCCGAACTACGCGGCGTGCTACCGCTGGACGGATTTCATCTGTCGAAGCGCCTGGCGCGCACGGTCCGGTCGAGCCGGTTCGAGGTGCGCTGCGACGGCGATTTCGCCGCCACGATCCGCGGCTGCGCGGAATCGACGGAGCAGCGGCCGAAGACGTGGATCAACCAGGAAATCATCGCGCTTTATACCGCGCTCAACCGCCGGGGCTTTGCGCACAGCGTCGAATGCTGGCGCGACGGCGCTCTTGTCGGCGGCCTATACGGCGTCTCGCTCGGCGGCGTCTTTTTCGGCGAGAGCATGTTCTCGCGCGAACGCGACGCCAGCAAAGTCGCGTTGGCGCATCTCGTCGCCGCGCTGCGGCACGGGCAATTCACCCTGCTCGACGTGCAGTTCGTCACGCCGCATCTCAAGCGCTTCGGCGCAATCGAGATTCCGCGCGCCGACTATCACCGGCGTCTGGCAGCGGCGCTGCACCGCAAGGCTCACTTCGCAGGCGGGCTCGATGGCACGGCGGTCGTCGCCATCTTGCAATCGAGCACATTGACGTCATAGACCGGATCCTCGAGCGCCGAAATCGCCGGCGACGAGGCGAACATCCAGCCGCTGAAGACGAGCTTGGTCGCGGCCGCGTTGACGTCGGTGCGGACTTCGTCGATCTCGAGGAAGGCGGCGGTATTTGGCGGCTCTTCGGGCGGCTGCTTGACGCAGGCGCGCGCGGTGATGACCAGCGTGCCGAAATGCACCGGCTGATCGATCGGCGCGTCGAACCGCGACACGCGCGCGGTGATCTTATCAAGGCCTTGCAGCACCGCCGCGACGGCGCGCGGGGACTGGGCGTTCTGGTTCTGCGCCGGCGGCTTGAGTTGGATTTGCTGCGCCTGCGCCGGCAGGACGACAATCGCAAACACAGCCAATACGATTAGCAGCGGTCTCACGGTTTGGCCTTTTTCCGGTAAGGATTGTCGAGGCTTTCGGCCAGCTCGCGCATGACACGGCGGAATTGCGTCTCGTCACAGCCCATCAACACGGCGTCTTCCAGCGCATCCTGGGCGAGCTGTTGGATCTCTTCGAGGTTCTCGTTGAGCACCTTGATCTTGTCGAGGCACGAAACCGGGTCGCCCTCGGGCGTCAGCCATGTCGGCAGCGTCAGCTTGCTCATGCGGCCTCGCAATCGCGCTTGGCGTCGCCCGGCTTCACCACAGCAAAGCGCAAACGCACGTAATCGACCGTCCAGGTTCCATCGCGGAAGAGATGCGGCCGCACCAGATTTTCGACGTCGGCCTTCATCGCCGCGCGGTCGGCGGGCGGCACCAGCGCGAGGAACGTTTCGGCGAAGGTCTCAAGCCAGTCGCCCAGTGCGCTGGGCAGCGCCGTCGGCCGCACTATCAAAGCAATGCTGCGCACCGTGAAGCCGCGCTTTTCGAGCCGTGCGCGATAATCCTCGACGGTCGGGAAAAACCACGGCATCGACGGCCGGCCATCGATGCCCCGCCGTGCCAAGGCCGCCAACAGCGCGGCCAGAACCTGCGCGACGTTGCCGGCGCCGCCACATTCGGCGACAAAGCGGCCGCCAGGCTTGAGCGCGCGCCAAACCCCGTCGATCACCGCATCCGGCGCGCGCATCCAATGCAACGCCGCATTCGAGAACACCGCGTCGAATTCCGTCGCGAACGGCAAATACGCGCCATCGACGACACGCGCATCGAGGCCGCGCGCCGCCGCGGCGGCGACCTGCTCGGCGCTTTGGTCGACGCCCACCACCGACGCCTGTGCGGCCAGCGTCGCCGTCAGCGCGCCGTCACCGCAGCCGAGATCAAGGATACGCTCGCCGGACCGCGGCGCCAGCAATGCGACGACGCCGGCTCCGAGCGCCGGTACGAATGCGGCATTGCGGCGGTAACGCTCGGGATCCCAGCGCTGTTCGGTTTCGGGCTTGCCTGGAACGACCCCCGCCGCGCGTGAGTCGCCAGCGGTCATGGCTTCGGCGGGGTCGATGGCTGGCCTTGCGGCGCTGCGCCGCCGCCCTGCCCCTTGTTCTGGCCCGCGCTGTAGATCACCTGGCCGATGAGCGATTGCAGGTTCATCGCCGCCTGGGTGTGCGTGATGCGGCCGCCCGCCGGAATGATTTTGTCGGCGTTGCCCGGTTCGATCGACAGGAAATTGTCGCCGAGCAATCCGGGCGACGTGATCACCGCCACTGAATCCTCCGGCAGCTTGATCCGCGGATCGATGTTGACCGTGACGGTCGCGAGGAACGTCTTCGGGTCGAGCGTTTGCGCTTCGATCGTGCCGACTTTGATACCGCTGATCTTGACGTCGCCGCCGTCGCGCAGACCGTCGACGCGATCGAACTGGGCGATGTATTCGGTGCCGCCGGTCGCATTCACCTGCGTCGTCGTATAGGCGAAGAACAGGAAGACGGCGGCCACAACCAAGACGACCGCGCCCACGATAGTCTCGACAGCATTGCGGTTCATGGCAGTTCGGCTCCTTGCAGGCTGCACGGACCGGACGAGCGTAACGGTCCGAATCGGTTCGCAGCGTGGAGAAACATCACCCCGGCGTCCAGGGCTCGTAGTCGCCGGTGGCGCGCGCGCGCGGCCCGCCTTTCAGCACAGAACCGGACGGGCGGTAGGCGGACGGCGTGCCGGTCAAATTCGGCTGGTGTGGCTTCTGCCAGGGATAAAGCGGTTGGTCGCCGTTGGCCGGCAATTGATCGGTCGTATGGTGCAGCCAACCGTGCCACATCGGCGGTACGCGCGACGCGTCCTCGTCACCCTGATAGAGCACCCAACGGCGTTCGCGACTGTCGCGCCCGCCGCCGCGCTTGAGCGGCCGATGGCTACGTTCGCGGTAATAGCGATTGCCGAACGCGTCGGTGCCGACGAGCTCGCCTTTGAGCCAAGTGAAGAGTCGTGTGCCGATGGTCATTGCCGTCCCAAAACGACGCGAAACATCCGGCAAAGCCGCCGGAAACGCGCGCGACTATGGCACCGCACCGCGTGCGCGTCCAGGCCACGCGGCCGCGAGCGCGCAGCGCGCGATGATCGACGATGCATCGTGCTGTACATCAGCGATGACGCGTGGCGGCGAATGCAATTCGCGGCGTAAGCATTTGAAGTTGCGATCATCCGCGCGCACCACGATCGTGGCCGACAGCGTGAAATTGCGCCTTCGATCCAGCCATAAATTTCTCTGTTTCTGTGCCTGAAGAACGCTGGCTAATACATAGTTACGACAGACTTTTATGTAAGCCGCCTTGACCGAGCTCGCCGCACCGATCTTTCGCCTGTGGACAAGCCGTTGCTCCTACTAGATTTTGCGGCAAAACCGCGCGACACACAAAATCTAGTTGAAGGTGTCAGGTCGTTCTGTCAACATTTTGATTCTGCGTTTGCAGTCACACAACATGTGGTGTGGCGTGACGCAGGGGAAATGTCACGTTGGCGTCGGGGGGATTTAGCATATGCGTATCGACCGTCGATTCACCACGGCCGGCCAAGACCCGTATCAAGGGATCGTCTTCAAGTCAGCCATCAGTGAAATCCGCAACCCCGACGGGTCGCGGGTTTTTTATTTGCCGGACATCGAGGTGCCAGCCGATTGGAGCCAGGTCGCCTGCGACATCCTTGCGCAAAAGTATTTCCGCAAGGCGGGCGTGCCGAGCCGGCTGACGGCCGCCGAGGAATCCGATGTTCCCGCCTGGCTGTGGCGCATGGTGCCCGACACCAAAGCGCTCGAGAAGCTGCCGAGCGCCGAGCGCAGCGACGGCGAGCGCAGCGCCAAGCAGGTGTTCCACCGCTTGGCCGGCACCTGGACCTATTGGGGCTGGAAGGGCGGTTATTTCGACAGCGAAGCCGACGCCCGCACCTACTACGACGAGATGTGCTTCATGCTGTGCCGCCAGATGGCGGCACCCAATTCGCCGCAATGGTTCAACACCGGCCTGCATTGGGCTTATGGCATCGACGGACCGGCGCAAGGCCACTACTACGTCGACTATAAGACCGGCGAGCTGACCGCGTCGAAAAGCGCTTACGCGCATCCGCAGCCGCACGCCTGCTTCATCCAGTCGGTCGCCGACGATCTCGTCAACGAAGGCGGGATCATGGATCTGTGGGTGCGCGAGGCTCGGCTGTTCAAATACGGCTCCGGCACTGGCTCGAATTTCTCCAAGCTGCGCGGCGATGGCGAACGCCTGTCGGGCGGTGGCCGCTCGTCCGGCCTGATGAGCTTCCTCAAGATCGGCGATCGTGCCGCGGGCGCGATCAAGTCGGGCGGCACGACGCGACGCGCCGCCAAGATGGTGACTGTCGACATCGACCATCCCGACATCGAGGCCTATATCGACTGGAAGGTCATCGAGGAACAGAAAGTCGCCGCCCTGGTCGCCGGCTCGAAGCTGGCGCAGAAGCACCTCAATCTCATCATGGTGGCGTGCCACGGCGCTGCAGCCCAGGCGCTCGGCGATGCGCGCTTCGATCCAAACCGCAATCTGGCGCTGCGGCGCGAGATCAAGGCGGCGCGCAAGGCGATGATTCCGGAGAACTACGTCCAGCGCGTCATCCAATTCGCGCAGCAGGGCTTCGAGACCGTCGATTTCCGCACCTACGACACCGATTGGGACAGCGAGGCCTATCTCACTGTCGCCGGTCAGAACTCGAACAATTCGGTGCGCGTCACCAACGACTTCCTCGACCGCGTGCTCAAAGGCGGCACGTGGGAGTTGATTCGTCGCACGGACGGCAAGCTCCACAAGGCGGTCGACGCGCGCGAGTTGTGGGACAAGATCGCCTATGCCGCTTGGGCAAGCGCCGATCCCGGCCTGCAATACGACACGACGATCAACGAGTGGCACACCTGCCCGGAATCCGGCCGCATCAACGCGTCCAATCCGTGCTCGGAGTACATGTTCCTCGACGACACGGCGTGCAACCTCGCGTCGCTCAACCTGATGACGTTCCGCCATGACGGTGGCGCGTTCGACACGCCGGCGTTCGAGCATGCGGTCCGCTTGTGGACCATCGCGCTCGAGATCTCGGTGCTGATGGCGCAGTTCCCATCGCGCGAGATCGCCAAGCTCAGCTATGAGTTCCGCACGCTCGGCCTCGGATACGCCAATATCGGCGGTCTGCTGATGGCGTCGGGCCTGTCGTACGATTGCGACGAAGGCCGTGCGCTCTGCGCCGCGATCAGCGCGGTGATGACCGGCGTCGCCTATGCGACCTCGGCTGAAATGGCCGGCGAACTCGGCCCGTTCCCCGGCTATGCGAAAAACCGCCAGGCGATGCTGCGGGTCATCCGCAACCACCGCCGCGCCGCGCATGGCGAGCGCAACGGCTACGAAAGCCTGTCAGTGGCGCCGGTGCCGCTCGACGCGGTCAATTGCCAGGACCGCAACCTCGTCCAGGCGGCGCGTCAGGCGTGGGATCACGCCTTGCAGCTCGGCGAGTTGCACGGCTTCCGCAACGCGCAGTCCACCGTCATCGCGCCGACCGGCACGATCGGACTGGTCATGGACTGCGACACCACCGGCATCGAACCGGATTTCGCGCTGGTCAAGTTCAAGAAGCTGGCCGGCGGCGGATATTTCCGCATCATCAACCGCGTGGTGCCCGAGGCGCTCGCCAAGCTCGGCTATTCGAGCACCGATATCGAAGCGATCACCCTCTATGCCGTCGGTCACGGCACGCTCAAGGATGCGCCGGCGCTCAATCACGCCACGCTCAAGGCCAAGGGCTTCACCGAAAGCGCCCTCGAGGCGTTGGAAAGCCAATTGGCGACGGCGTTCGACATCAAGTTCGCCTTCAACAAGTGGACGCTGGGCGACGAATTCTGCCGCGCGGCGTTCGGCTTCACCGACGCGCAGATGAACGACGTGTCGTTCGACATGCTGGCGAGCTTGGGATTCAGCAAGGCCGAAATCGAACAGGCCAATACCTATTGCTGCGGCGCCATGACGCTCGAAGGCGCGCCCGGTCTCAAGTCCGAGCACCTCCCGGTGTTCGATTGCGCCAACCCGTGCGGCCGCATCGGCAAGCGGTCGCTGTCAGCCGAGAGCCACATCCGGATGATGGCGGCAGCGCAGCCGTTCATCTCGGGCGCGATCTCGAAGACGATCAACATGCCGAGCCAGGCATCGGTTGAGCAATGCAAGGACGCCTACATGCTGTCCTGGAAGCTTGGCCTCAAGGCAAACGCGCTGTACCGCGACGGCTCCAAGCTGTCGCAGCCGCTGCAATCCGCCCTGATCGACGACGATACGGACGAGGATGCGGTCGCCGAGCTGATCGAAAAGGCGCCGGCGGAGCGCGTTCCAGTGGTCGCCGAGCGCATCGTCGAACGCGTGATCGAGCGTATCGCGCAAAAGAGCGAGCGCCGTCGCTTGCCGCAACGGCGCAAGGGCTATACCCAAAAAGCCATCGTTGGCGGTCACAAGGTCTACCTGCGCACCGGTGAATACGAGGACGGCAAGCTCGCCGAAGTGTTCATCGACATGCACAAGGAAGGTTCGGCCTTCCGCTCGCTGATGAACAATTTCGCCATCGCAATCTCGATCGGCCTCCAATACGGCGTGCCCCTCGAGGAATTCGTCGAAGCCTTCACCTTCACGCGCTTCGAGCCCGCCGGCATCGTCGAAGGCAACGACACCATCAAGATGGCGACGTCGCTGATCGACTATATCTTCCGCGAACTGGCGATCTCGTATCTCGGCCGCAACGACTTGGCGCACGTTCAGCCCGCCGACGTCACCCCCGACACAGTCGGCAAAGGCGCGGCGGAATCGAACCTGCCTGAGGAACCGAAGCCGGACATGACGGCGGTGATGCGCCGGGCAGCCGTGGCCGGTTTCGTGCGCAACAAACTCACCGTGTTGCAGGGCGGCGCCGCCGTCCAGGGTGGGACGCAGGCGACAACCGCGAAATCCGGCGCGCTCGAAATGCCTGCCGCCGGCAACGTCGCGGTCGGACACGACATCGCCATGGAGATCGAACCAGTCAAGACAGTCGACGTCCGCTTGGAGCAGATCAAGACAGCACGAATGAAGGGTTACGAGGGCGACAGTTGCGGTGAATGCGGCAACTTCACCCTCGTCCGTAACGGGACCTGCCTCAAATGCGATACCTGCGGCAGCACCAGCGGCTGTAGCTGATCGCAACGCGGCTCTCCGGCTACAGCCTCCCGGCCGGCACCGTGACTGAGGCAGAAATTGGGGGGCGCGGTTCGCGCCGCGTCCCCCTCTTTTTCGAGACACCGCGATGCTCGTCAATCGCCGCGACCTGCGCATCGAATGGGCGCAATGCGACCCTGCCGGGATCGTCTTCTATCCGCAATATTTCATCATCTTCGACACCAGCACTGGCCAGCTGTTCGAGCGCATCGGCCTATCGGCGTCCGCGATCCGCGCCAAATACCGCATCGTCGGCTTTCCGCTGGTCGAATGCGGCGCCAAATTCATGCTGCCCTGCCATTTCGACGATGCCATCACCGTCGAAAGTGGGATCAGTCAGTGGGGCCGCACCAGCTTCACGGTCCAGCATCGGGTCCTGAAAGCCGGCAAGGTCGCGGTCGAGGCCTTCGAGAAGCGCATTTGGGCCGGCCGACATGCCGATGGCGGCATCAAGCCCGAACCGGTGCCCGCCGAGGTCAAAGCCAGCCTGTCCGACGCCAGCGGCGGCACCCGGCTCGGCTAAGAAAGAAATCGCCGTCGCCCGCGGGGATATCTTGCGGTCAGCGGCCTATCACCTTGTGCCCTCGCCCCCATTTACGGCGAGGAGCCACGCGCAGTTGACTGCCGGCCATCCCTCCCCGATGGCCGGCATTTTTTTGACCTACGGCTGGGCAAAGCGCACGGTCCGGCCGATAATCCTCGGAAACCGGACCGGGAGCGATCATGGCAGGGCGAGTCGAAGCGCGACTGAAACAACTAAAATTGGAGCTCCCCGACACGGCGGCGCCGTTGGCGAATTACGTACCGTTCGTCCGCGCCGGCGAACTGCTGTTCGTTTCCGGCCAGGTCTGCCAGTGGAACGGCGAGCGCCGGTTCGTCGGCAAGCTCGGCGCCGGTATTTCGCTCGAAGATGGGCAGCAGGCAGCGCGCCTGTGCGGCCTCAACCTGCTGGCGCAGGCGCGCACCGCTGCCGGCGACCTCGACCGGATCCGCCGCTGCGTGCGGATCAACGGCTTCGTCAACAGCACGCCGGACTTCGTGCAGCAGCCCCAGGTCATCAACGGCTGTTCCGATCTGTTCGTCGAGGTGTTGGGCGATGCCGGCCGCCATTCGCGCGTCGCGGTTAGCGTGGCGTCGTTGCCCGGCGGCGTCGCGGTCGAGATCGACGCGGTCTTCGAGGTCGGCTGATGGACGGCACCGATCGGCTGACGCTGCGCGTCGTCGATCGCCTGGCGAAAGTGCCGGCCGCCGCTTGGGATGCGTGCGCCGGCGATCATCCGTTCGTCGTGCACGCCTTCCTCCAGGCGCTTGAGGAATCGGGTTCGGTCACCGGCGACACCGGCTGGCTGCCGCAGCATCTGTTGCTCGAGGACACCGACGGAAAGTTGATCGGCGCCGCGCCGCTCTACGTCAAAAGCCATTCCTACGGCGAGTACGTGTTCGATCACGGCTGGGCGGAAGCCTATGAACGCGCCGGCGGCCGCTATTACCCAAAATTGCAGGTCGCGGTGCCGTTCACACCGGTGCCGGGACCGCGGCTGCTGATACGGCCCGGAGCCGGCAACGATGCAACGCGTCTATTGATTGCCGGCCTGCTCGAAGTGGCAAAACGGACGGACGTGTCGTCGTTGCACATCACCTTCCCGACAAGCGTCGAATGCGACGCGCTCGTCAACGCGGGTTTTCTTCGGCGTGTTGGCCGTCAGTTCCATTGGGAAAATCAAGGCTATCGCAGCTTTGACGATTTTCTCGGCGCGCTCAATGCGCGCAAACGCAAACAGATCAAGCGAGAACGGCGTGACGCCAATGCGGCGGTGCGCATCGAGCTGCTCTCCGGCTCTGATTTAAAGCCACGCCACTGGGATGCGTTCTTCCGGTTCTATACCTCGACCTCGGACCGGAAATGGGGCGCACCCTATTTGACGCGCGAATTCTTTGACTTGTTGGGCGAACGCATGGCGGACCGCGTCCTGCTAGTGATGGCGGAGGACGACGGTCGCTACGTCGCCGGCGCGCTCAATCTGATCGGAGCCGACACGCTTTACGGCCGCAACTGGGGCTGCGTCGGCGACTTTCCGTTCCTGCATTTCGAGGCGTGCTATTACCGCGCCATCGATTTCGCAATCACCCACGGCTTGAAGCGTGTCGAGGCCGGCGCGCAGGGCTCGCACAAAATCCAGCGCGGGTATCTGCCGCAACCGACCTATAGCGCCCATTGGATCCGCGACCCCAGTTTCCGCCGCGCGGTGGCGGACTTTCTCCGGCGCGAAACCGTGGCGGTCGAGAACGAGATGGACGAGCTGGAACAGGGCCTGTCGCCATTCCGCCGGGAAGGCGATGGACCCTGAACTGCACCGCCGGCTGATCGCCATCGCCGGCACCGTGTCGCCGGAATTGCAAGCGCATATCGCCGCCGCGCCGATCTGGTTTCCCGAACGCGCGGACAAGGGCGTCGCCGCCTTCCTGGCGCGTGCCGTGACCGGCCAGCAGGTTTCTGCGGCCGCGGCGCGCAGCATCTGGGCGCGGGTCGAAACCGCGGCCGGTGACACGCTCGCCGATTTCCTGTGCGCCACGAACGAAACCGCGCTCAAGCAATGCGGCTTGTCGCGCAACAAGATCAAGGCGCTGTGCCATATCGGCGCGGCACATGCGGCGGGCTTGCTCGACAGCGCCGAAATCCGCGCGCTCGATCATGCGACTCGCTCGGCACGTTTGACTGAGATCTGGGGGATCGGCCAGTGGACGTGCGACATGCTGGCGATTTTCTATTGCCGCGAGCTCGATGTCTGGCCGGACGGTGATCTCGCCGTGGTGCGCGGCGTCAGACGCTTCGCGCGGCGGCGCAAGCCAGAACGCGTGGCGGCACAGTTCGCTCCCTATCGGTCGCTACTCGCGCTCTACATGTGGCGGCTCGCCGGCGCGGCGATGTAGACCGAAACGAGAAAGGCCGTTCGGGGACCAAGATGTTATTCGGCGTACAATTTTGGTCCCCTGAGCTGGGGATACTTCCGGAAGGAACGCTCTCACCGCCCGGCCTAATCAAGCCCAGAGAGCACTCGGTTGTGTCATGATGGTATTGAATCGAGGAACACATAGAGCGTGGCGATCTTGTCGCCGCGAACGATGATTACGTCCAAGCCGGTGTAATCAGGCTTCTCCCCACGCGGACCAGACCCCCATGCCAGACGGCCGGCGTTATGGAGCGCCTGCGGCTTGCCGTGAGGCGTATACGCAAAGTGAGGGTGAGACGCACGCAAGTCTCCTGCGAACTTGTCCAATGCGTCGCGCCCGACGATAACGCCGGGAGGCACATAGAGCATGCAGTCATCGGCGTAGAGCTCCTCGATTGCCGCGCGACGGCGCGCTGGATCGCCTTCACCGAAAACTTCCTGCAGGTTGCGGTTTAGCAATTCATGAATCCTATCCGACATAGCGCATCTCCGTGTGTCTTTGCGGGCCACGCAAATTTGTGGCGGAGCACGCATTTTCGAAATAGAAATAGATGCAAGCTATCGTTGCAGGATTGTCAATGTCAAAACTGCCTGATTTTGAAGGCCTCGCGATGTTCGCCAAGGTGGCAGAGGAGCGATCATTCGCCGCGGCGTCCAAAGCCATGGGCGTATCGGTCGCTACCGTCTCGCGGGCCGTCACACGCCTCGAAGAACGGCTTGGAGGGCGTCTGTTCAATCGAACCTCGCGGCGACTTGCGTTGACGGACTACGGCCACGCGTTAGCCGAGCGGGCCTCTAAGATTTACGCCGAGGCAGAAGAAGCCGAAAACATCGCGCGGGAAGCCTCCAGCCGTCCGCGGGGCTTGGTGAAACTTTCGGCCCCGCTATCCTTCGGCACGCGCTGGGTCGCGCCACTGCTGCCGGAGTTTTTTCGCCGATATCCCGACATCGCGGTTGATCTTCATCTCACTGATGCGCAGACCGACCTGATCGGCGACGGCTTTGACGCTGCGCTGCGCGTCGCAGTGATGGAAGACTCTTCTCTTGTCGCACGACTGATCGTGCCAGTTCGCCGGTTTGTGGTTGCCTCACCCGCCTACATTGCTCGATATGGCCGTCCACAGCACCCGCATGACCTGGGCGCCCATCGGTGCCTGAGCTATGCCAATAGAGCGAAGCGCGACATCTGGCGCTTCATTCATCGGAAGACGGGGGAAGAATGCCCGATCACGCCAACCGGGCCTCTGAGAGGAACGAGTGTCGAAGCTCTGTTGCCAACGATACTGGAGGGGTTGGCGCTCACCGAGCTGCCCGAGTTTGTCGCGACAGAATATTTTCGAGAGAAGCAGCTTGAGTCTATCCTGACCGATTGGCGCCTGCCGGAAGGCGGATTGTATTTCGTGACACCGACAGCTCGCGCGCGTCCCGCAAAAATCTCCGCCCTGGCCGACTTCTTGATCGCGGAGCTTACCGACGCGCGATGGAGTGCAGAGGCCGTGATGGGCTGGAAACTGCCAACGCAACAGCAGAGCGAGCGAAGCCGTCCTAGTCGAGGTGTCGGGAGCGCCGGCCGTCGAGGCTAATGCGGCCGCCACCGAAGGCGACCACGTGCAGCAGACCGCCAGCGATCGCGACATTCTTGAAGAAGTGGATGAATTGGTCCTGGTCGCCGAAATTGTGGTGGAAGAACACGGCGGTCGCGAGGGTGAACAGGAAGAGAATGCTCGCGACGATCCGGGTGCGGAAGCCGAGCAGAAGCGTGATCCCGCCCACGATCTCAACGAACGCGGAAAGGGCAAACGCGGCCGAAGGCAGTGGAAGGCCGACTGACTGGATGTAGCCGATCGTCATTGCGGGCGCTGCGAGCTTAGAGAACCCAGAAAGAAGGAAAAGCACGCTGATCATTGCGCGACCGACGGCGGGAACGACCGTCGTTACGGCGTTGGGAACCTCGGAGGCGACGCTCCTGGATTCGGCATAGGCTTGGGTGCTCATATCGTGTGTCCTTTGTGATTGATTGCTTGGCGGGTCGACGAGACTCCCGTCAGATTTGGGCTTGTCCGCCATCGACGAAGAGCTCGACGCCGGCGATGAAGCTTGCATCGTCGGAAGCCAAGAAGACGGCGGCGCCAGCGACGTCATCGGGATCACCGACACGCCCGAGCGGGACGGTGGAAGCCATGGTGTCGAGCAGGCCCTGCTGCTGCGTGGCGTCGGGACCGGCCAGATCAACAAGACCAGGCGTCTTGATCGGGCCTGGGCTGATGACGTTCACGCGGATACCGCGAGTCTTTAGGTCGAGCGTCCAGCTCCGGGCGAAGTTCCGCACCGCGGCCTTCGAAGCGCTGTAGACGCTGAACGCTGGCGTGCCCTTGATGCTGACGTTGGAGGCGGTGAGAATCACCGACGCGCGATCGACCAGGAGAGGCAGCGCCTTCTGCACTGTGAAGAGAACACCCTTCACGTTGCGGCCGAAAGTGTCGTCGTATTGCGCTTCGGTGATCGACCCGAGGGGCAGCATAGAGCCGCCGCCGGCGTTGACGAACAACACGTCAATGCGGCCCGCGTCCGCTTTCACGCACTCATAGAGCCGATTGAGATCGCTTAGTTTGGCGGAGTCTGCCTGGATGCCGGTGGCCCTGGACCCGATCGCCGCGACCGCCGCATCGAGTTCGGCCGGACGCCGGCCAGTTACGAAGACACGCGCCCCTTCTGCGACGAAACGCTTGGCGGTGGCGAGGCCGATGCCAGTGGTGCCGCCGGTAACGACGGCGATTTTTCCTTCGAGTTTGCGCGCCATGATGTGTCTCTCCTTGCTGGCGAGACAAATCTGTCGCGACAATCTATTTTCCGAAATAGCAATGGATGAAATCCATCGTTGCATATTTATAGGGTAGATATCTTCCCAACGCGATGCGCCTCCACGACCGGGACTAACGACGATCGCCCGCACTGACCGGACAATTAGGCCCGGCAGATGTCGATGAGCTTTTGAACAGAGACAGTGCCTGCCCGACAGCGAGGCCAACCGACGTATCCGGAACGGCACCCCTAATCCCAGCCTTTCCGCTATTTCGCGGCGATTGGGCTGTAAGGGCGAAAAACCAACTCGTTAAGCTAGCGGTTCGCCCGAAGGCGGCCTTTTCGCTTACTGGTCGACGAGCTCCTGTTCCGGCTGCTCGCCGGAATCCTTGCTTGGCAGCTTCGGCGGCGCCTCGATGTAGGCGAAGGCGAGCTTGTCGCCGTCGCGCCGCACCTGCACCACGCCGCCCTTGGCAAGCTTGCCGAACAGCAATTCCTCGGCGAGCGGCTTCTTGACGTGCTCCTGGATGATGCGGGCGAGCGGCCGCGCACCGTAGAGCCGGTCGTAACCCTTTTCGGCAAGCCATTTCCGCGCCGCCTCGTCGAGCTCGATGGTGACGTTGCGGTCGGCGAGCTGCTCTTCGAGCTGGAGGATGAACTTGTCGACGACGCGACCCACCGTTTCCGGCGTCAGCGCCGCGAACGAGATCACCGCATCGAGCCGGTTGCGGAACTCCGGCGTGAACATCCGTTTGATCGCTTCCTCGTCGTCGCCAGTGCGCACATCGCTGCCGAAGCCGATCGCCGGCTTCGCCAAGTCGGACGCGCCGGCATTGGTCGTCATGATCAGGATGACGTTGCGGAAGTCGACGTTCTTGCCGTTGTGGTCGGTCAACTTACCGTAATCCATCACCTGCAACAGGATGTTGAACAGGTCGGGATGCGCCTTCTCGATTTCATCGAGCAACAGGACACAATGCGGATGCTGATCGACCGCGTCGGTCAGCAGGCCGCCCTGATCGAAACCGACATAGCCCGGCGGCGCGCCGATCAGGCGCGACACGGTGTGCCGCTCCATGTATTCCGACATGTCGAAGCGCTTGAGCTCGATACCGAGCGTGCGTGCCAGCTGCCGCGCAACTTCGGTCTTGCCGACGCCGGTCGGTCCGGAGAACAGATAGCTGCCGATTGGCTTCTCGGCCTCGCGCAGGCCGGCGCGGGCGAGCTTGATCGCCGCGGTCAACGCTTCGATCGCCTTGTCCTGGCCGAAGACCATGGTCCTGAGGTCGCGGTCGAGGTTTTTCAGTACCTCGCGGTCATCGCGCGACACGCTCTTGGGCGGAATCCGCGCCATGGTGGCGACGACAGCCTCGACTTCCTTGGCCGTGATCGTCTTGCGCCGCTTGCTTTCCGGCAGCAGCATCTGCGACGCACCGACCTCGTCAATGACGTCGATCGCCTTGTCCGGTAGCTTGCGGTCGCCGATGTAGCGATTCGACAATTCGACCGCGCTGCGGATGGCGTCGGCGGTGTAGCGTACGCGATGGTGCCGCTCGTAATACGGCTTCAGGCCGCGCAGGATCTTGACCGAATCCTCGACCGTCGGCTCGTTGATATCGATCTTCTGGAACCGCCGTACCAGCGCGCGGTCCTTCTCGAAGTAGTTGCGGTATTCCTTGTAGGTGGTCGAGCCGATGCAGCGGATTGCACCCGACGCCAGCGCCGGCTTGAGCAGGTTCGATGCGTCCATGGCGCCACCCGAGGTGGCACCGGCGCCAATGACGGTGTGGATCTCGTCGATGAACAGGATCGCACCGGGCATCGCCTCGAGCTCCGCGAGCACGGCTTTCAAGCGCTCCTCGAAATCGCCGCGATAGCGCGTGCCGGCGAGCAGCGCGCCCATGTCGAGCCCGTAGATCGTCGCGTTCTGCAACACGTCCGGCACTTCGCGCTGCACGATGCGGCGCGCCAAGCCTTCGGCGATGGCGGTCTTGCCAACGCCGGGATCGCCGACATACAGCGGATTGTTCTTCGAGCGCCGGCACAGGATCTGGATGGTGCGGTCGACTTCGGATTCGCGGCCGATCAGCGGATCGATCTTGCCGTTGCGCGCCTTCTTGTTGAGGTTGACGCAATAAGCGTCGAGCGCGTCGTGCGCGCGCTTCGATGGCTTCTCGGTGCGCTCTTCTTCTTCGGCGCCCTGGACCCGGCGCGTCTCGGAGCGCCCTGGCGCCTTGGCAATACCGTGGGAGATGTAATTGACCGCATCGAAGCGCGTCATGTCCTGCTCTTGCAGGAAATAGACGGCGTGGCTCTCGCGTTCGGCGAATAGCGCGACCAGCACGTTGGCGCCCGTCACTTCCTCGCGGCCCGACGATTGGACGTGAATCGCGGCGCGTTGCAGGACGCGCTGGAAGCTCGCCGTCGGCTTGGCGTCTTCGACGTGCGTCGCGACCAGATTGACGAGTTCGTTGTCGACGTAGTTGACCAGCTCGCGGCGCAGCTTCTCGATATCGACGGTACAGGCGCGCAGCACCGCCATCGCATCCTGATCCTCGGTCAGCGCCAGCAGTAGATGCTCGAGCGTCGCGTACTCGTGCCGACGCTCGTTGGCATAGCCAAGCGCGCGGTGCAGGGTCTTTTCGAGATTACGCGACAACATCGACTTTGATCCTTCTACCTACTGGCTACAGGTTCCTGGGTGCGGGTCAGTCCTTCTCCAGGGTGCATTGCAACGGGTGCTGGTGCTGACGCGCAAAGTCCATCACCTGCGTCACCTTCGATTCCGCAACTTCGTAAGTATACACGCCGCAGACGCCGACGCCGCGGCGATGCACGTGCAACATGATCCGAGTCGCCTCGTCGCGATTCTTGCCGAAGAACCGCTCCAGAATGTGCACGACAAACTCCATCGGCGTGTAATCATCGTTCAACATCAGGACCTTGTACATCGAAGGTTTTTTCGTCTTGGGCTTCGCCTTGACGATGACGCCCGTCGACGGCCCTTCGTTGCCGTTGCGTTTCTCGATATCACTCATCGCGCGAATTGCCTGGTCGAACGCGACTCCACAACCGACTTGAACCATCCTGGCCATGATATTGGATGCCCGCGACGGCGTAAAAGGGGCAATTACGCGCCGCCGCAAGCCTTCCGACCAGGCTCGTTAGCCTACGCCCGGCCCGTTAACAGCCTGACAAATCCGCCGCATGCGGCTCGTACAGGGGCTTGCGAGACGATCGATCGTCTCGTTCTACCGGATCAGACCGCGACCGGCCGCGCCAGCTTGGTCAGCGTCGTCTCGACGCAACCGCCGAGCGGCGCCCAGGTGCCGTTGGCGAGCGCGATGCCGAGTTCAGACAGACGCGCGGTGCGTTCGACCAGCGTTTCGAGCGCCGTCTTCGCCAGTCCGGTGTGAATCTCGATGACGCGATCGAGCGTCCGGGCGGCTAACAGCTCTTTGGTCGCCGTCCCCGCGACGGCGAGTGTCTGACGGGCATAACCGACCGTCTCGCTCGTGATCGCCTCGAAACCGTCGGCCCAAGCCGCATTGGCCTTGAGGACCGCGTTGAAATTCTCACGCGACAGCGCCGCGAACTCGTCGTAGTAGCCGCGTGCCGGCACCGTCACCGTCGCGCGTACCGCGCGCTTCACGTCGCCAACGCTGGCTTGCGGCGGCATCGGTACCGCCGCCGCCGGTTTCTTGGATTTGGAGCTCATCGGGGCCTCCTGCTGACGAATCGATTGCGCCGCGCCGCACGATCTGTACCTCTTGCTGCGCTGCAACATACGCATATTGCCACGCGCTTGTGTCAGTACAAGGTGCGCTTCGCGACCAGCGCCGGACAGCGCTGTGATCACACGCTCACTGGCATTTGCCCGAAAACTTTACCTGAGAAAGGCGGAATAACTGGACAGCGATTCACCGAATTTCTAATCTGTTCCAAGGCTTTCGCGCTTTGGTTTGTACCCGTTTGCGATGTTCGCGGACGGTTGAGAGGACGTTAGTGTTTTGGGGGAATAGTTGTTTGTGGGGTGAAGACAGAATGATTGCCGCGGCGTCACTACGTTGTGCGCGATGCCGGCTCGGGTGGGTCGTTACCTGTGCCGCCTTCTTTCTCGTTTTTGTCATGGTGCAGCCGGCGTTCGCGCGGGGCCATACGCTGCGTTCGCCCTATCCGCCAGCCCAGGTCTCGTCGATCGTCATTGACGCCCAAACCGGCAAGGTGCTGAGCGAACACGACGCCGACCGGTCCGATTATCCGGCGTCGCTCACCAAGATGATGACGCTCTATCTCGCGTTCGGCGCACTGGAGCAGCGCAAGATCTCGCTCAACGACGAATTCCTCGTGTCGGCGCACGCAGCGCGGCAGGCGCCGTCCAAGCTCGGCCTGCGCCCCGGCCAGCGCATCGCCGTGCGCGATTTGATTCTTGCCGTCGTCACCCATTCGGCAAACGACGCGGCCGTGACGATCGCCGAAAATCTCGCCGGCAGCGAGTCCGCGTTCGCACAGCGCATGACGGCGACGGCGCACGCGCTGGGCATGACGGCGACCACTTTCCGCAATGCCTCGGGCCTGCCCATGCCGCCGAACATGAGCACGGCGCGCGACCTGGCGACGCTCGCGCGAGCGCTGTGGCGCGACTATCCGACCGAATACCGTTTCTTTGCGACGGAGGAATTCACCTATCGGGGCTCGGTCTACGAGACGCACAACCATCTGATGGCGAACTTCGCGGGCATGGATGGCATCAAGACCGGCTACATCCATGCCTCGGGCTTCAATTTGGCGGCATCGGCCGTGCGCAATGGACGGCGGCTGATCGGCGTCATCATGGGCGGCAGTTCGGCCCACGCCCGCGATTTGCAGATGGCCGGTCTGTTAGACGACGCCTTCGCGGGCGGCACGCCGGCAGTGGACACCAACCTCCGAACCGCCGGCGGTGACGATACATCGAACACTGTCGTCGCGGCCAACACGCCCTCGCCGATGGCGGAGCTCAACCCGGTGCAACGCGCCGAAGCGGCGGTACCGCAACCGGCCGCCAAGCCGTCGGCCCCGACGCTCCGCGCGCTCAAGAAAAGCCGTGCGTGGGAGATTCAGGTCGGCGCCTTCGGCAACCAGACCTCTGCCGAGCGCGCGGCCAAGCTCGCGCTCGCCAGGCTCCGTTTGCCGGACAAGGTCCCGCACGTCGTGCCGCCGGCGCCGGGCGACAAGGAACCGCTGTTCCGCGCGCGCGTCGTCGGGTTCACGCAGCACGAGGCCGAGCACGCCTGCCGCCTGTTGCGTGAAAAGTTGCACGGACACAAATTGTGCGCGGTCATCGCGCCGGTGCAAGCGATCGCGGCGACATTGCCGACGCCGCGGCCGGTCGACTTGCACTTGCCGACGTCAGCGCCCACCGCCGTCTCGCCGACGACGCCGCCGACCGCGGCTGCAGCGCCGGCGGCCGAGGCCAATCCGTCGACGTCAGCCGAAGCCAACAAGAACTAGGCTGATTCGCGACCGTAAAACTCCGGCGGCGGCGTGATGCCGCTGGCCTTGAGTTGTTCGGCGAGCGATCCCTTGAGCCGCTCCAAGGCTGCCTGGTCGCGGCCTTCCGCGCGCGCCACGAGCACGTCCTGCGTATTCGACGCGCGCAGCAGCCACCAGCCATCGGCGGTTTTGACGCGCGCGCCGTCGACGACGGCGACGTCGGCGTTAGCCGCCTTGAGCCGAGCGCGCACTTCGTCGACCACCTTGAATTTGCGATCCTCCGCGCACGGAAACCGCAGCTCGGGCGTGTTCACCACCGCCGGCATGCGGTCGCGCAACGCCGCCAAGCTGTCGCCGCCGCGCGCGATGATGCCGAGCAGCCGGACGGCGGCGTAAAGCGCGTCGTCGTAGCCGTAATAGCCGTCGGCGTAAAAGATATGGCCGCTCATCTCGCCTGCGAGCGGTGCGCCAATCTCGGCCATCTTGGCCTTGATCAGCGAGTGTCCGGTCTTCCACATCATCGGCGTGCCGCCGATGCGCTTGATCTCGTCGAACAGCGATTGGCTCGCCTTGACGTCGGCGATGATTGTGGCACCTGGCTGCTTGGCGATGATCTCGCCCGCCAGCAGGATCATGAACTGGTCGCCCCACAGGATACGCCCCTGCCCGTCGACGACGCCGATGCGGTCGCCGTCGCCGTCGAAGGCGATGCCGAGATCGGCTTTCTCCTGCAACACGGTTTGCTGAAGCTGCTTCAGGTTCTTTGGCTCGGTCGGATCGGGATGATGAACCGGGAAACGGCCGTCGATCGTCTCGTTGAGGAGCACGTGACGACCCGGCAGCGCTTTGACCAACAGCTGCAGCGCCTCACCGGTTGCGCCGTTGCCCGCGTCCCATACCACCGACAGCGCGCGTTGGCCGCCGCGATAATCGGCGGCGAGCCGCTTCACGTAGTCGGTCAGCACCGGCTTCTCGACGACGCTGCCTTTGCCGCCCGAAAAATGGCCGGCAGCGGCGATCACGCCGAGCCGCTGGATGTCGGCGCCGAAAAACGATTTCTGGCCGAGCACCAGTTTGAAACCGTTATGGGTCGGCGGATTGTGCGAGCCGGTCACCATGATGCCGCCAGAGACGTCGAGCGTATGGCTCGCAAAGTAGAGCATCGGCGTCGGACCGAGGCCGACGCGTACGACATCGACGCCAGAAGCCGTAAGCCCGTCGACCAGCGTGCGCTCGAGCGCCGGCGAACTCAGCCGACCGTCGCGTCCGACCGCGATCCGCTTGCCGCCTTTCTCCGCGACGATCGAGCCGAAGCTGCGGCCGATGGCGTGCGCATCGGCTTCGTGCAGTGTCTGGCCGACGACGCCGCGAATGTCATATTCACGCAAGATCGTCGGATCGAAGACGTGGCCTTCGGCGGTGCGCATCACGGATTGAACCTCACGCGTAGTGCTTGATGAATTCTTTGACCGCCGGCCCGAGCTCCGGTCGCACCAAGGCGAAAGCGAGATTGGCTTCGAGGAAGCCGACCTTGTCGCCGCAATCGAACCGCCGGCCAGCAAACCGCAACCCATGAAAGGGCTGCTTGGCGGCAATCAGCTGCGCCAACGCATCGGTGAGCTGGATTTCGCCGCCGGCGCCCTTGCCGATACGGCCGAGGGCGTCGAACACGTCGGGCTGGAGGATATAGCGGCCGATGATGCACAGGCGCGACGGCGCCTTGGCCGGGTCGGGCTTTTCGACGACACCGCGCGCCGCGACCAGCCGGCCGTCGTCCTTCTGGACGTCGAGAATGCCGTAGCGGCTAGTGTGCTCGCGTGGCACTTCCATCGCGGCGACCATGTTGCCGCCGACCTTGGCCTGAGCGTCGACCATCTGTTTGAGACAGGACTCTTCCGCCAGGATCAGGTCATCGGCCAGGAGCACGGCGAATGGCTCGTCGCCGACCAGCGCGCGCGCGCACCACACGGCATGGCCGAGGCCGAGCGGATGTTGCTGGCGCGTATAAGCGATCTGGCCCGGCTCCGGCATCCACGATTTGACCTCGGCGATCTGGGCCTTTTTGCCGCGCGCCTGGAGCGTGCTTTCGAGCTCGTAGGAATGATCGAAGTGATCCTCGATCGCGCTTTTGGAGCGGCCGGTGACGAAGATGAACTCCTCGATTCCAGCCGCGCGCGCTTCCTCGACGGCGTATTGGATCAAGGGCTTATCGACGACCGGCAGCATCTCCTTCGGCATAGCCTTGGTTGCCGGAAGGAATCGGGTGCCGAGGCCACCGACCGGAAACACCGCCTTGCGAACGCGCTGCACCATGTTCCAGCCCCGCCTCCGTCGCGTTCGCCGCTTTTATACTGCTTCCCGGCGCTAATCCAGTCGCAGATCGTGGCCAATTTGGGCCTGGTCACCGCGCTGACACGCACTGCGAATCGGCGTGCGGTTCATGGACCGAGGAGAATATCCTTGGCGCGATTGAGTTTGGCGGCGAGATAATTCGAGCCGCCTTGGTCGGGGTGCACTTTCTTCATCAGACGACGATGCGCCTCGCGGATCTGAGCCTCGCTGGCACCCGGCGCGAGACCGAGAACAGCATAGGCTTCGTCGCTCGTCATCGCGTCGCTCGTGGCACCCTGGCGCGCGCCAGAGGCAACCTTTTGGCGCCAGTCGGCGACCGCACGATCGAGATAGGCTTCGAGCAGCCGTGCGCCATCGGCATCGGCGGCGCGGCATTGTTGCCAGAGATCGAGCAACTCGCTTTCGCCGAGGCGCTCAAGGCGGCGTCCGGCATAGACGCCACGCTTGACGATGCCGCTCATCTCCCCGGTGGCGTGATCCAGGGTCATTGCGATCATCTCGGACTCGACTTTAGAAGCGCGCCCGGATTTGCCGCGCGCCGGCGGCGCTTGGGTGCGCCAGCGGCGCCAGAGTTGGATCGCGAGCGGTGAAAATGTTCCGGCCACGATCAGCGCCGTCGCCAACCGCTCGCTCAACAGCAGCAAGACCAAGGCGGCGCCGGCGCCAAGCACGGCAATCGCGCCGAAAAACCAGACGAGAAAGCGGCTGAGCCGTGCTGGATCGGCCGCAACGAACAGCTGTGCGAGCAAGAACAGGATAGCGAAGATGCCGACGCCGGCGAACAAGTAGATCATGAACCGCCGATCTGACGCGCCAGCAACAGAGCGCTGCCGCCGGCCCGGTGACTGTAATCGGCGAGCGCCTGGCGGCCGCCGGCGGCGTAGGCCGCAACCGCACCAAGCAGAGCCTTGAGCTCGACGGCGCTCGACGAATCAAACGGGCAATAAGCGCCGCGCGACAGCCGGGCAATTTCGCGAAAGACACGCGCCACCGCCGGATCGTTGCCTTCGTGGAAAACGAACGCGGGCACAGTCAGCAGCGCGAGCTCGCCGGCAAGTTGCGCCAAGGTGTCGGCACTCTCTTCCATCGCGTCGCCGACGAACACCAGTGCGTCGAGGCGTTCGTCGCGCGCCGCCGCGATCGCATGACGCAGCACACGCTCGATCTGTGTCTCGCCCGCCGCGCAATTCACCGCGCGCATCGCATCGTGGAGCTCAGCGGCGGTCCGCAGCCAGCGGCTCGCTTTGCATTCGGCATAACTGCGGTAATAGACGAGCTGGATTTCGATGCCGCCGAGATTCGAGGCCGCCTCGAACATCTCGCCCTGGATGCGGCTGGCGTGATCCCAGGTCGCCTCACGGCTCCCCGTGGCATCCATGGCGAAGATCAGCCGCCCTTTGGCCGCGGCCGGACGCACCCGCGTCGGCAGGCTCGCGACCTGTTCGAGAAACGCGCTGACTTCGGCCGATTGACGGTTCGCCGGCACCGGCCGCTGGCGTTCGCGATCGTTGCCCATGCCGGTTATATGGAGCCGCCGAGCGGCCGGAGTCTAGGGCACAACCACGTGAACGTCGGCCGCGGCGATCGTTGCCGCAATTGCGGTGCCTGGCGTCAGTCCGAGATCCGACACATCGCGGCTCATCACGCAAGCCACCAGTGAAAAGCCGCAATCGAGCGCGACCTTGGTCAGCGCGCCAAGCGGCTCGAGCGCTACGACGGTGCCAGCAAGCCGATTGTCCGCGGTGTCCTTCGGCGGCATGTCTGGCCGTGCCAGACGCACATCCTCTGCCCGAATGGCGACGTAGACCGCATCGGTTGCCGGCGTGGCGTTGCTTGCCGTCGCGCGCAGCATTCCGCCGGCGACAGCGACGCGCGTCAATCGACCCTCGCCACCTTCGACGCGCCCGGCCAATTGATTATCAAACCCGAGAATGTCGGCAGCGGCACGACTGACGGGACGGCGGAAAACCTCGTCGACAGCGCCGCACTGAATGATCCGGCCGCCGCGCATCAACGCAAGTTGATCACCCAGCGCCGCAACGTCGACATAGTCGTGCGTCACGAACAGCGCCGGCAGACGCCGTGCGCGCAGGAAGCGCGCGAGTTCGAGGCGCAGCTGGCTGCGCGCCGGCGCGTCGAGAGCGGCGAATGGTTCGTCTAGCAGGAAAAGGTCCGGATGGCTGGCTTCGGCGCGCGCCAATGCCGCGCGTTGCTTTTCGCCGGGGCTGAGCACGATCGGACTGGCGTTTCCGAGGTGCGCGATGCCGAAACGCTCCAGCAATGCCGGAACATCAACGCGCTCCACACGCGTCTCGGCCCGCCGATGGCCGCGTGCGCCGAGCGCGACGTTTTGCGCCACGCTCAGATGCGGAAACAGGCCGAAATTCTGCACGACAAAGCCAACGCGGCGTTGCTCGGGCGGCAGCGCCGTGACGTCGCGGCTACCGATGGCGACGCGGCCCCGCGCCGGGCGATGGAACCCGGCGATGGTTTCGAGCAAAACGGACTTGCCGGCGCCGTTCGGACCGAGCACGACCATGACGTCGTTGGCCGGCAACGTGAACGAGACGTCGTCGAGGGAAAAGTCACCGAGCCGGAGCGATAGACCAGCAACCGTGAGCGCGGTCATCGTCCGCTGCCGGCGACCGGCCTGCGACCGTAAGCGACGTGGCGGAACAGGATGAATAGCGCCAGCGAAATGACCAGCAGCAAGACGGCAACGGCGGACGCCTCTTCGACGCCATAACGCAGGAACATCTCGTAGATCAGAACCGGCGCTGTCATCGGATAATAGACCAGGATGACGACGGCGCCGAATTCGCTGATCGAACGCGCGAAGGTCAGCGTCAGGCCGGTGGCGATGCCGCGCCAGGCCAGCGGCACGGTGATCCGCGCGAGCACGCGCCACGGTCCCATGCCCAAGGTACGCGCCACCATCTCGAGCCGCGGGTCGACCCCTTCGAACGCGATGCGCGCTGCATTGACGGTATAGGGCAACGAAACGAACAACATGGCGACAATGATTCCGGCGAGCGTGCCCCAAAACCGCAGGCCGAAAAAATCCTCGGCCGGACCGCCGATCACGCCGTGCCGGCCGAACACCATCAGCAAGGCGATGCCGGCGACGGTGTGCGGCACCGTCAAGGGCACATCGACGATCGCGGCGATCGCGCTCTTACCGACGAAATCGGCGCGTGCCAGAAAATAGGCGAACGGCACGCCGAGCAATCCGGCGATAAGCGCCGTCAGGACGGACGCCGCGACGCTCAGCACCAATGCGCTGCGCACGTCGGTCGCGCGCGCGGCATCTAGGAGCGTTCCCACGGTCTGAACCGCCACCAGCTGAAGCAGCGGCAGCAGAATGAAGGTCAGCAACACGCCGCCGCACAACCACGCGGCGAGCACGACCAGTGGCGAGCCGACGCTCCCCCCGCCGCGCCACGGCTGCGGCACGGCGATCATTCAGGCGTCGCTTGGGTCAGGACGCAGGCCACGGCTTGACGAGCGGCTTCAACGCCGGCGGCAGCTTCTCCGGATTGACTGCATAGGCCGGGCTGAATGTGCCGAAGCCGTCGTCGCTCATCACCTTGCGCCCCTGCGGCCCCAACAGGAACGCGACGAATTTCTCAGCGGCGGCCTTTTTCGTACTGCTGGCGACGATGGTGATCGCGTAGACGATCGGCTTGCCGGTGAGATCGCCGTTCTTCGTATGCGCCACGCCCTGGGCATAGAACGACGCGTAGGTCGGATCGCTCAGATTGATCTTGGCCGGCAGGTTGAGCAGCTTGAGATGGTGCTGCAACGCATCGGAGCGATAGATCGCCAGATAATCGATCTGTCCCAGCTGCAACGCCGAAATCAGCGAGGTTTCGGTGTCGCGCATGTTGGCGAGCGGCGCGTTGGCGAGGATTTTGTCGGCAAGACCGGGCGACGAATAGAATTTCTCCGCCAGGCTCAGCATCTGCACCGTCTGGTAGCCGGACGGATCGGTGTCCGGATTGGACCGGCCGATCTCGACGCCCTTGCGCGCCAGCACCGAGTACCAGTTGTTCGGCGTGATCGCGTTGGCGAATTTGCTCTTGTCGGTATAGACGAACGTGATGGCGTTGCGCACGAAGCCGACATACCAGTCGGCGTAAGCGGTCTTGCCGTCGCCACCAAAGAGATATTTCGGAATCACATTGTAATCGGCAACCGCCAGGATGTCGGCGTCCTGGTGCAGGTCGGTGATCTGCCGCGCCATCTTGACGCTGCCGCCGAATTGCGGCTGCACCGCAATGTCGGGATACTTCTTCTCGAAGAGCTGGTCGACCTGTTTGAACGGCACCGCGAGCGTGCCCGCAGCGAAGACGCTGAGCGTCGTCGGTTCGGCGGCGCGCGCCGGCGTACCACCCATTGTCAGCGCGGCCAAAGCGGCCAGCAGCAAGATCGGTCCGATCGGTTGTTTCATTGCACTCCCCGTGACAGGCGAAATTTGGCGGTTCCCGCAGGCGGCGGGCGCGACGGACTATGCATCAAACCGGCAAAACGGTGAAATCTGTAATAGGTGTATAATGATGCGGTTATTTGCCGCGCGATGGGTAAACCGACGCGGATGTCGCCGCATTGCCGTTCAATCCGGTTCGCCCTAAACAGGCGGACACTCACCGTTCCGGCAGAAAGTTCGTGCACGCCGACCTCGGCCACCTCATCCACCAATACGTTCGCGATTACGGCTACCTCGCCGTGTTCGTCGGCATTTTTCTCGAGGATTTCGGCATGCCGGTCCCCGGCGAAACGCTGCTGGTGACGGCCGCCGCGTTTGCCGGCCAGGAGGCGCTCAACATCTGGATGATCGCCGGTTTTGCCTGGGTCGCCGCCGTGCTCGGTGACAATCTCGGCTTCCTCATCGGCTACAGCGGCGGCCGCGGTCTCCTGGTCCGCCATGGCCGCCGCATCGGCATCACTGCCGAGCGCCTCACCAAAGTCGAGCGTTTCGTCCAGCACTATGGCGCCCCCGTCATTGTCGTTGCGCGCTTCGTCGTCATCGCGCGGCAGCTCAACGGCATCGCCGCCGGCAGCCTCGGCATGCACTGGCTGCGGTTTCTCGTCTTCAACTGCATCGGCGCGGCGCTCTGGGTCGGATTCTGGAGCACGCTTGCCTATTGGCTCGGTAAAAAGATCTTCGCCTTGACCGCCGCGATCCGGCACGCGACGCCATTGGCGATCGCCGCCGCCGTCGTCGCCGCCCTCGTCATTGCAGCCTATCTCTGGTGGCGCGCGCGACGACGGGCCGGCGACACCTGACGGGCGGCGTTACGCGTGGTTCAGTGCGCGGTCTTCGCGGCGTGCAGCGCATCGAGCAGCGCGAGATAACTTTCGCCCGGTACGCCGAACGCCGTATCGACGCCGTGGATCTTGAGCTGATCGACGAGGATTTGCACGGCGCGGCGGGAGGTCACGCGGGGCTCCGATGCGGCGAGAGCCTTAAGACCTATTGGGTTTCGTGCGCCGCGGCAATCGCCAAAGCGGCGGCGTCATTCCGCCGGCTTGAGCGGCGCCAGCTGTTCGGGTTCACGCGCACAGAGACGCATCAATGCGCCAATGACGAAGACCGTGCCGATATAGAACACGAGCTGGATGCCGAGCGGGTGCGAGACGTAGCCGATCAGCGCGTGCAAGGTCTTGCCGAGCACGCTGTCGTCGCTCAACAGGAACGAGCTATCCCACAACACGCCGCCCGCGGACGGCAGCAAGCCGACCTGGTTGAGAAACGCCGCGCCTTGCGACGCCATGCCGGCGGCGAGCAGCAGGATCAGCCAGCTCGTCACCGTGAACAGATGGCGCATCGGAATCCGCAACAGGCCCCAATAGAGTCCAACGCCGATCGCAACGCCGCACGCCAAGCCGAGCAGGCCGCCGCCCAGTTGCGCCAGCGCGCTGGTGCCGGCGGCGGCGGCGATGCCGTAAACGAACAGCACGACCTCGGACCCTTCGCGCAGCACCGCCAGCCCGACCACGAGCCCCAGCGCATAGAGTGGCCGCGCGCCGGTCCGTACCGCGTTACCGACCTGCGACGCCGACGCCGCTAGGTCGCGGCCGTGGCGCTGCATCCACACATTGTGCCAGCCGAGCATGGCAACGGCAGTGAACAGGATGGCGGCGTCGAATAGCTCTTGCCCCATGCCGGCGACGGCCGACGCGATCTCGCCGGTAAACGCCGCCACCAACGCCGCGCCCGCGACGCCGGCACCGATTCCCAACGCTACCGTGCGGCCACGGCGCGGCACGCCAACCGTCGCAGCCAACACGATGCTGACGATCAGAGCGGCCTCGAGGACCTCGCGGAAGACGATGACGGCGACGGCAAGCATGGGCAGGCTGATCCAAAATGCAAATGCGAAGCGTTCGCAATATAGCGGCCCCGCCCCCGCCGTGCAAGCAACAATCGGCGTCCAGCCCCCGTTTAGAGCGCGTCGCGGGCAATATGCCGCAGGCCAACGGTAAACACTCGATGGGCGTCTGGGGACATAGTGCGCCGTCCAAAAATAAGGACGGACGGCGGCGCCGATGTGCGAGGATTCGGCCGTCCAAATTTTGAGGTTCCCGGAGTTCGTGCGATGACCGACCGGTCTCGGACCGCGCCCATGACCGACGCGGATGCCGTTCTGGCAGCAAACCTCAAATTCTATAACGCCTTCGGTCACGGCGATTACGCCGGCATGGATGCGGTCTGGGCGCACCGTGCTGCCGTCGCCTGTCTCCATCCCGGCTGGGCTGCGATCGAAGGTCGCGACGCCGTCATGGAAAGCTGGCGACACGTGCTTGGCGATCCCGATTTCCGCATCCGGTGCCTCGACGAGCGCATTCACCTCTACGGCGACGTCGCGATCGTGTTGTGCGAAGAAGAGCTTTCCGGAGGCCTATTGGCCGCCACCAATGTTTTCATCCGCGAGGATGGCGCCTGGCGCATGATCCATCATCAGGCGAGCGCGATCATCCCCACCTACCGTACCGATACGCCGTCGCAGCTCCATTGATCGGACCGGGACTCAACGGGCGTCGGCAATGGCGTGCCGGATCGCGCGAGTGAGCAGCGCCAACTCATCCGGCGTAATCGTAAACGCTGGCGTCAGGTAGACGATGCGGCCAAACGGCCTGATCCACGCGCCGTCGGCGACAAAGCGATCGCGCAGTGCGGCCGCCATTTCCGCCGATTCAAGCTCGACGACACCGATGGCGCCTTTGACGCGGACGTCGCGGACGCCGCACCCGCCGCGACAGGGTGCGAGCTCCGCCTCCATCTGGCGGCCGATCGCCGCGACCTGTTCCAGCCTGGGCTCGCGTTCGAACAGATCGAGCGACGCATTCGCCGCGGCGCAGGCAAGTGCATTGCCCATGAAGGTCGGTCCGTGCATCAGCGCGTCTTGCGGATCGTCGGACAGAAACCGCTCATAAACCCGCCGCCTGGCGACCGTCGCGGCCAGCGGCAGCGTGCCGCCGGTGAGCGCCTTCGACAGCGTCACAATATCCGGCACCGCACCCGCCTCTTCCATGGCGAACAGGCGGCCGGTGCGGCCGAAGCCGGTGAAGATCTCGTCGAAGATCAGCAGGAGGCCATGACGATCGGCCAGCCGTCGAAGGCGGCGCAAGACGTCGGCTGCATGGAACACCATGCCGCCGGCGCCCTGGACCAGCGGCTCGACGATGATGCCAGCCAATTCACGGCGATGATCGGCGATGAACCGGTCGAGCGCGCTCTCACCCGCATCGTCACGCGGCAGCTCGCGTAGGTAATGGTGATGTGCCGCCGCGCCGAAGCGGCCATGCATGCCCGTCCGGCCATCGCTGACCGCCATCGCCGCGAAGGTGTCGCCATGATAGCCGTCGGCGAACGCGACAAAGCGGTCGCGGCCCGCCTCGCCGCGGTTGAGAAAAAACTGGATCGCCATCTTCAAGGCGATCTCGACGGCCACCGAGCCGGAATCCGAGAAAAACACGTGGTCGAGGTCGCCCGGCAGCAACGCCGCGAGGCGCCGCGCCAGCCGAACAGCGGGCTCGTGCGCGAGACCGGCCATCATCACGTGCGGCAGGCTGTCGAGTTGCCGCGCGACAGCGTCGCGGATATGCGGATGATTGTAGCCATGGCACGCCGTCCACCACGACGCGATGCCGTCGATCAGCACGCTTCCGTCGGCAAGATGGATCTTACAGCCTTCGGTCCGCGCTACCGGCAGCAGCGCCGGCGCCGTCCGCATCTGTGCATAAGGCAGCCAGAGATGATCAAGACCGGCGAACGACGCGGGATCGACGGGCGCCTCGGCGCGTTTCACGACGCCATCGGCGACAGGCCGAGCCGGTCCATCATCGCGCGGTCGACGTCGCGCGCCGGATTGGGCGTCGTCAGCAGCCGCGCGCCGCAGAAGATCGAATTGGCGCCGGCCAGGAAGCACAGCGCCTGCAATGCCTCGCTCATACCTTCCCGTCCGGCCGACAGCCGCACCACCGATTTCGGCATGCAGATGCGCGCGACCGCGATGGTGCGCACGAATTCGAGCTCGTCGAGCTGTTCAGCATCGGCCAGGGGCGTGCCCGCAACTTTGACCAGCATGTTGATCGGCACGCTGTCGGGATGCTCGGGCAAATTGGCGAGTGCGGCGATCAGGCCGACGCGATGTTCGCGGTTTTCGCCCATGCCAACGATGCCGCCGCAGCACACTTTCATTCCCGCCGTGCGCACCTGCGCGAGCGTATCGAGGCGATCCTGATACTGCCGCGTGCTGATGATCGCGCCGTAGAACTCGGGCGCGGTATCGAGATTGTGGTTGTAGTAGTCGAGCCCGGCGGTCTTGAGGCGCTGTGCCTGGTCGCCCGTCAGCATGCCGAGCGTCGCGCAGGTTTCGAGCCCGAGCGCCTTGACGCCCGCGACCATGGCGCAGACCGCGTCGAGATCGCGGTCCTTGGGCTCGCGCCACGCCGCGCCCATGCAGAACCGCTGCGCGCCCTGCGCTTTGGCGGCGCGCGCTTCGGCAAGGACCGCGTCGACGTCCATCAGCTTGGCCGCGTCGACGCCGGCATCGTAATGCGCGCTCTGCGGACAATAGGCGCAGTCCTCCGGACAACCGCCGGTCTTGATCGACAGCAGAGTCGAAAGCTGGACCTGGTTGGGCTCGAAATGACGGCGGTGCAGCGTCTGCGCACGAAACAGCAGCTCGCCGAATGGCAGCTCGTAGAGCGCTGCGATCTCGTTCCGCGCCCAGTCGTGCCGGATATCGTGCCGTTCGGCGTCCGTCGGCATTGCCGCCCCTTCCGGTCTTGCTTTCATGCGATGCCGGGTTAAGGCTACAAGGACCCAGCGTCAAGCGAAAGCTCCCGTGACCGCGCTCGATCAATTCGCCGCCCAGAAACTGCGTGACCTTGAGGCGCGGCAGTTGCGCCGCACCCTGATCGACACGGCGCGCACCGACGGCATCCATGTACTGCGCGACGGACGGCGCTTGGTGTCGTTCTCGTGCAACGACTACCTGAGCCTGTCGCACCATCCGCAGGTCAAGGCAGCGGCGAGCGCGGCGCTCGAACGCTATGGCACCGGCGCCGGCGCGTCGCGGCTGGTCACCGGCAACCATCCGCTGTTCGCCGCGCTTGAGTCGCGGCTAGCGAGACTCAAGGGCACGGAAGCCGCGTGTGTCTTCGGCTCGGGCTATCTCGCCAACGCCGGTATAGTTCCGGCCTTGATCGGCCGCGACGATCTCGTGTTGGTCGATGAGCTCGCGCATGCCTGCCTGTGGGCGGGCGCGCGGCTGGCGCGGGCCAACGTCGTGGCCTATCACCACAACGACGTCGAGCACGCAGCCGCACTGCTCGCCGAATTCCGGCCGCAGCACGCCAATACGCTGATCGCAACCGACGGCGTGTTCTCCATGGATGGCGATCTGGCGCCGTTGCCGGACCTCGCCGCATTGGCGGCGCGTCACGATGCATGGTTGATGGTCGACGACGCGCACGGCCTCGGCGTCGTCGGCGGCGGCCGCGGCGCACGGTTCGCGCACGCCGCGCTCCCTGATATTCCGTTGCAGATGGGTACGCTGTCGAAAGCCGTCGGCGGCTACGGCGGCTATCTGTGCGCGTCGCGCGCGGTCATCGACCTGATCGCGAACCGCGCCCGCAGCTTCGTTTATTCCACCGGCTTGCCACCGGCGACGGTCGCCGCCGCGAGTGCCGCACTCGACATCATCGCCAACGATCCTGACCTGGTAGCAAAGCCGTTACGCAACGCGCGCCGCTTCACGAAGGCCGCCGGCTTGCCGGAAGCACAAAGCGCCATCGTGCCCGTGATCTTGGCCACCGCCGAGCGGGCACTCGCGGCGTCGCGCCGACTTGAAGACGAAGGCTTCCTCGCCGTCGCCATCCGGCCGCCGACGGTGCCCGACGGCACGGCGCGGCTGCGGTTCGCGTTCACCGCCGGCCATGCCGACGCCGACATCGACCGGTTGGCGGTCTTGATGCGCGAGCGCGTGCTGGCGTGAGCGCGATTTTTGTCACCGGCGCCGGCACCGACGTCGGCAAGACGTTCGTCGCCTGCGGGCTCGTTGCCGAGCTCCGCCGCCGCGGCCGCGCGGTCGCCGCGTTCAAGCCGCTGGCCAGCGGCTTCGATCCGGCACAGCCGCAAACGAGCGATCCGGGCGCGTTGCTGACCGCTCTCGACGAGCCGGTTTCGCCGATCAATCTCGACCGCATCGCGCCGTTCCGTTATCGCGCCGCGTTGGCACCCGACATGGCCGCGGCGGCCGAAGGACGGAGCGTCGACTTCGACACCGTCGTTGCCTTTTCGCGCCGAGCGGCAACGGCGGCCGAATTCGTCGTCATCGAAGGCGTCGGCGGCGTGATGTCGCCCATTACCGAGCATCATACTGTCCTCGATTGGATCGCCGCGTTGGGGATACCGGCGCTGCTCGTCACCGGCACCTATCTCGGCGCGCAGACCCACGCGCTGACCGCGCTTGCTGCGTTACAACGTCGCAGCATCGGCGTTCACGCCGTGGTTGCGAGCGAAACGCGCGGTTCTACCGTCGCGTTGAGCGAGAACATGCGCTCTCTTGCGCGTTTTGTGGCGCCGGTCCCGGTCGTGGCAATTCCGCGGCTGACACCGGATGCGCCGCATCCCGCCTTCGCCGCCCTCGCCGACCTCTTTTGCGGCGCGGCGACGCATGTTAGATGAGGGCCGGGGAGACAAGAAAAAATGCGTGTGGTCATTGTCGGTCAACAGGCCTTCGGCAAAGCCGTGCTCGATGCTTTCGCCGGCCGCGGCGATCAGGTCGTCGCGGTGTTCAGTCCACCGGAACAGCCGGGCGGTAAAACCGATCCGCTCCGGGCGGCTGCCGTCGAGCGCAAGATTCCGGTTTTCCAGTTCAAGGATTACGGCGCGGCCGAAGCGCTCGATACGCTGCGCAATCTCAATGCCGATATCGGCCTACTCGCCTTCGTCACGCAGTTCCTGCCGCAGGCTTTCGTCAACCTGCCGAAGCACGGCATGCTGCTGTTCCATCCGTCGCTGCTGCCGCTGCATCGCGGACCGTCGGCGATCAGCTGGGCGGTGATCAACGGCGAGAAACGCACGGGCCTCACCATTCTGCGTCCGTCGGACGGTCTCGACGAAGGCGCCATCATCCTGCAACGCGAAGTCGAGATCGGGCCCGACGACACCGTCGGCACGCTCTACTTCGACAAGATCTTCCACATGGGCGTCGCCGCGATGATCGAGGCCGCTCAGGCGGTGGCCGATGGCCGCGCGCATGAATCGCCGCAGGACGAAAGCTTGGCCACATACGAAGGCTGGGTGCGCGAGCGTGAATCGCAGGTCAATTGGGCGGGCTCGATCGACCGGATCTACGATCTGATCCGCGGCTGTGATCCCGCGCCGGGTGCCTGGACCAAGTATCGCGGCCAGAAGCTGCAACTGTTCGACGCGCGCAAGCGGCCGGCGGCGACGTTCGGTGCCGTGCGCGGCCTCAAGGCCGGCCAGATCGTCGCCGCGACGCCGGAAGGCTTCAGCGTCTATGCCCACGGCGGCTTCGTCGAGATCAAGCGCTGCCGCCTCGGCGACGGCAAGAAGGTCGCGGCCGGCGAAGCCGGCATCGAAGCTGGCGTCATCCTCGGCGAGTGACGGACGGGCCGGCGGCTCGTCACATTTCCAGCGGTGAAGGCGCCGTGGCGTGGCTCACGCCGTCTGCGTCTCCTGGTGCCAAACCAGGAGACGGCGGCGGACGATCTCCATCGCCTTGACCAAAATCATGCCGACGATGGCGATCGCGATGATGTAGGCGAAGACGCCAGGTGAATCGGCAAAGCGCATGTCGTTCATGATCGAGCCGCCCATGCCCTCGCCGCCCATCTGCATCTCGCAGACGATGTCGACGATGAGCGCGATCGGCAGCGCCACCTGAAGGCCGGTGAACACCTGCGGCAGCGCCGCCGGCAGCGCTATCTCCCATAGGAAGCGGTGACGGTTGACGCCGAGACTCATCGCCGACCACGTCATGTACTTGTCGATGTTCGCCGTGCCGGCCCAAGCCTCGACGATCACCGGAAAGATCGACGAGAACGCCACCATCAGAATCTTCGACGTGTCGAACACGCCGAACCACAGCATGAAGATCGGCAGGAACGCGATCTTGGGCATCGGCAGTCCCACCGAGATCAGCGGATCGAAGAACCAGCGCACGACGGGAATGCGCGCGATCGAGACGCCGAGCGCGACGCCGCCCACCGCCGCCAGCACGAAGCCGATGAAGGTGCGGATCAGCGTCAGCAGAACGCCGTGGAGCAGGTCGCCCGAAATCAAATCATGCCACAGTCGCTCGAACACCACCGGCACCGACGGCAGCAGGAAATCCGAGAAGACGTGCGACATGGCGGTGAGCTGCCAGGCGGCGAAGAACGCGATGCCCGAGCCCACGCGCAGCGCGGTGAGAGTGGCCTCGCGGCGGCTGGGCGCGCTCACTCCCGCCATCGGAGCATCCGCTGCATGAACAAGAGATAGACGCGGTCGGCGAGAAAGCCGACGGCCGAGACCGTGAGCACGCCGGCGAACATCGCGTCATAGACGCCGCCGTCGCCGAGAAACGAGATGAGATAGCCCAGGCCGTGCTGACCAACCAGGAATTCGGCCGCCACCATCAGGATGAAGGAAATCGCCAGTGCGTTGCGGATACCGGCCATGATCTCGGGCAAGGCGGCGGGGATCACGACTTCCCACAGCACGCGCCGCCGCGACGCACCGAGACCGAGCGCCGACCAGATCAGCGTCTCGTCGACGCCGCGCGCGCCGTTATACGAGCTCAGCACCACCGGCAGCAGGCAACCCGCGAAGATCGAAGCGATCTTGGAACTGGGGCCGAGCCCGAACCACAGGATCATCACCGGAATCAGGGCCGATTTCGGCATCGGGTAGAGACTCTTCATCAACGGACTGACGACCGCCTCGACCGGCGCGTACCACGCCATCAGCACGCCCGAACCGACGCCGACGACGATGCTGAGGCCGAGGCCGGCGACGACCTCCCACAGCGAGGTCATGCCGTTGCTGACCAGACTGCCGTCCATCAGCAGGCCCCACCACGCGGTCGCGACCGCGCTCAGTGGCGGCAGCGCGTCGGGATTGATCACGCCGACCGTCGGCGCGACTTGCCAGGCGATACAGACCAGGATTACCGGCAGCGCGCGCCACAACGCACCGATGAGGCGCTGGGTCAGCGGACGCGTCGCGGCGCGCCGTGTGTCGACTTCGAGCGCGGCCGCGCCGCTCATTCGCGCGTGCCCTGAGCGCGGATTGCCTCGTCGCGCACCAGCTTCCACAGATGGTCGACCTTGTCGGCGAACTCGCGTGTCTGCAAAAGCTCTTCGCCGCGTGCGTTGCTCTTGAACTTGGTGTCGACGATTTCCTTGATGCGGCCCGGCCGCGCCGACATCACCGCGACGCGATCGGCGAGATAGACCGCCTCACGCACGTCGTGGGTGACGAATACCACGGTCTTCGGCGCGCGTCGCATGATCGCGAGCAGTTCCTCATGCATCAGGGCGCGGGTCTGCGCGTCGAGCGCGCCGAACGGCTCATCCATCAGCAGAATGTCAGGCTCCACCGCGAGCGTCCGCGCGATGGCGACGCGCTGCCGCATGCCGCCCGACAGTTGCGACGGATAGCTGTCCTCGAAGCCCTTCAGATGCACCAGCTCGACGAATTCCTGCGCCCGCTTCTCGCGCTCGGCCTTGGGCATGCCCTGCCTCTCGAGACCGTAGAGAATGTTCTCGCGCACCGTTTTCCACGGAAAGAGCGCGAAATGCTGGAAGACGATGCCGCGGTCGGGGCTGGGGCCGTCGACCGGCTTGCCGCCGACGGTGATCGCGCCACCGTCGACTGGAATGAAGCCGCCGAGCAGATACAGCAGCGTGCTCTTGCCGCAACCCGACGGCCCGAGCAACGCGAGGAACTCGCGGTCCGGGACGTCGAGCGAGACGCCTTCGAGCGCGAGCACCGGCTTTCCGCGCGGCGGCCGGTACGTGTGACGAACCTCGCGGAACGAAATCCCTGCCATAATCAAACCGGCCGTGTCAGTGCAGGCGCTTCGCCGCCTCGGTCACGAGCGAGATATCGGCGTATTTCTTCACGTCGATCGGAATGTTGAGGAAGCCGAGTTCCTTCTGCACGTTGAGATTGTTCTGCAACGCCGTCAGGTTCGGCACGGCGTTGACGTTGCGGTAGTTGTCTTTGTGCGTGAACAGCCAGTCGGAATATTCCGACGGCGGTTTCTTGGTGAAATCGGCGACGATCTTGATCGCCTGCTCGCGGTTCTTCGGATCGTAGAACCAGTGCAGCGCGCGGATCCAATCCTCGAAGAAATCGACCAGCACGGCGCGATGCGCCTTGATGAACGGCGCGCGCGCGACCAACAGCGTCGTCTGCGCCGGCCCCATCGCGTCGCCGACGGTGAACAGCGTCTTGAGATTGTTCTGGCGATGCGCCTCGATCGAGAACGGCATGATCATTGTGGCGAGATCGACCTTCTTTTCCTCGACCGACGCCAGCATGTTCGGGAACTGCACCTCGACCACCTGGTAATCGCGCGTCGCCTGGAGGCCGTGGTTCAGCAGGAATTTCTTCGAGGCGATGTCGACCGCGCCGCCGATCGCGTTGGTAGCGACGATCTTGCCCTTCAAATCCTCGGGTTTGGTGATGCCGCTGTCGGCGCGGACCATGTACTCGCTGGTGTAGTAGCCGGGGATGCCATCCTGATAGAGATCGGCGACGACGCGAATGTCGTCGAGGTGCGCGTTCTGGATCGCCAAGCCGAAGGACGAAAAGGCGAGCGACGCGAAATCGATATTGCCCGAGGCGAGGCTGGTGATCTGCGGCGTGCTGCCGCGGAAATGCGTCAGCTCGACGGTGTAGCTCTTTCCGTAGTGCTTGAGGATCGCCGGATTGTTGAACAGCACCGCGGTGAGTTGACCGGGGATAACTGCCCAAGAGATCGTGATCTTCAGCGGCTCGGCGGCGCGCGCCGGCATGAGGCCGGCGAAGAGACCGGCTGCGAGCGCAACCGCCACTGCCGCTGCACAAATCTTGCGCATATTTTTATCCCTCCCCGACCGTCGACTTGCGCGACGCTTGCAGGACTTTTGCGGTCC
>DASYYB010000031.1:0-10038 GCA_035934235.1 Allostellaceae bacterium
GTCCGGTCCTTCGAGCCATCGTTGACGACGATGACCTCGTAATCGGGATAGTTCAGTTTCTCGAGCGATTCGAGGCACGGCTTCATCGTGCGCTCGGCGTTGTAGGCGCAGACGACGACCGAGACGCGCGGCGTACGTGGCAAGGGCGGCGGCATCGCGCCGCGATAGCACGCTTGAACTGCTGCGAAGGCGGACTTCGGCTGACGCGCGCGATCGACCAAGCCGAAGGCCCAATCCTCGATCAGATGGCCGCCGGTGAACCATTCGTCGGTCCAGGCGAAGACGAACGCGCCGGCGCAGCCCATCTCGAAGGCGGTGCGCACCTGCCAGGCCAGCGTCTGCGCCTGACCGTCCGCGCCTTCGCGCATCGAATCGATGCCAAACTCGGTCAGCACCAACGGTCGGTCGATCGCCAGATTGTGCAGCCGCGACAGATAGCGGCGGAACGCCACTTCCTGGTGCAGATAGACGTTGAAGCAAACGAAATCGCCGAAATCGATAGTCAGATATTCGGTCGACGGAAAATTGGCATAGCTGACCAGGCGATCGGGGTCGATCGCCTTGGCGGTCGCGACCAGCTGCTTGAGAAAGGACCGCACGCGGTCGGGACCGTGCCAGCGCACCATGTCGGGCGGAATCTCGTTGCCGATGAGATAGGCGAAGATGGCTGGATGGCCCTTGATCGCCTGGATCGCGGCGCTGACCGCGCGAACCACCTCGCCTTCGATCGCTGCATCGTCGAGAAAGGTGACGTGCTGCGCCCAGGGAATCCCGGCCAGCACCTTGAGGCCCGCCGCCTGCGCCTCGTCGAGCAGCCAAACCGGCGGCGCGGTGAAGACGCGCACGGTGTTGGCGCCGAGCTCGGTCATCAACGCGAAGTCACGCTGGACCGTTTCACGCGGCGGAAACTGCGTGCCGTCGGCGCCGGGGGGAAACGGGCCGTAAGTCACGCCTTTGACGAAAAGCTTGGCGTCGCCTTGAAAGAAAAACTTGCCCGACACGCGGATCGGCGCGTCGCCGGTACCGGCAACCGGCGCGGCAATGCTGCGGTCGGTTGCTTCGATGGCCATCAGCCGCTCACGGCGCCACACGCGGGCGTGGCGTGGCCAGCGCGTGCGGAGTGCCAGGCCCAGGCGGTGGCGATGATGGTGTCAAGATCGGATACCCGCGCCTGCCAGCCGAGAACGGTTCGCGCGCGGCGCGCGTCGGCGACCAGGCTCGGCGGATCGCCGGCGCGACGCGGCGCCTCACGTTTCGGAATGCTGAGCCCAGTGACACGTTCGGCGCAGGCGATGGTTTCGCGCACCGAGTGACCGGTGCCAGTGCCGAGATTGAGCGCGACGCTGTCACCGCCGCCTTCAAGGTATTGCAGCGCGCGGACATGCGCCTCCGCCAGATCCTGGACGTGGATGTAATCACGCACGGCGCTGCCGTCGGGCGTCGGATAGTCGGTGCCGTAGATGGCGATCTCGGCGCGCTGCTTGAGCGCGGTTTGCAAGATCAGGGGAATGAGATGGGTCTCGGGATCGTGGTCCTCGCCGATCTCGCCATCAGGATCGGCGCCGGCGGCATTGAAATAGCGCAGTGCGGCGAATTTGAGACCATAGGCGGCATCGAGCCAATGCAACGCGCGCTCGACCATGAGCTTGCCTTCGCCATAGGGGTTGACCGGGCGTTGCGGCGTGTTCTCGGTAATCGGCACGCGCTCGGGCACGCCATAGGTGGCGCAGGTCGACGAAAACACGACCCGGCTGGCGCCGGCTTCGCGCATGGCTTCGAACAGGGCCAACGTATTGACGACGTTGTTGCGGAAGTAGAGCGCCGGCTCGCGCACCGATTCCTCGACGTAGGCAAAAGCCGCGAAATGCATCACCGCGCCGATACGGTGACGCTTCAGAGTGGCCACTAGCAGGGCCCGGTCGGCGAGATCCCCCTCGACCAGCGGGCCCCAGCGGACGGCGTCGCGATGGCCGCGCACCAGGCTGTCGTAGGCCACCGGCTCGTAGCCCGCCCGCGCCAGCGCCTTGCAGGCGTGACTGCCGATATAGCCGGCGCCGCCGGTCACCAGGATCGTCTTGGTCATGCGTTCTCTGCGAGCGACAACGGACCGGCGCGCCCGATTGTTCCGGAAGAGCCTGTGTCTACGACGGATTCCGGAGCTTGGGCAAGCCAAGCGGGGCGTTGGGAAAGACTACGGGGTAGCGTTCTCGGGCGCTTGCCATACGGCCAACACCGACTTGCCGGCGCGAAACCCGGTCAGAGGGTCGAGGATCCGGGACATCGGGACCATAACCTGGTCCCAAAATCGGATCTGCGCCTGGGTCGGCATTGACGTTTTGAGAACGAGGACGTTCGCCAACGACGCGAGCATGCCGACGGAATCGAGATACTGAAAAAGCTGCGGCCGAAGACCGGGGGGTGAAAGCGCCCGCAGGCTTTTTACCGTGTACCGCCGGACGTGTCCGATGGCAGAATCGAACGGCGTAAACAGCCATTGATGCGCCGGGCTGAGAACCACGAGATATCCGTCGGGCTTAAGCCGGTTTGCCGCCTCGGCCAATTCCGCCCGGTCGTCGGTAATGTGCTCCAGCACGTCGATATAGAGGATCGTGTCGAATCGGCTGGTCGGCGGAAGCGCCGCGAGCGTCGTCGCGCGCACGGCGCAATTCGTTCCCAGTTGCCCGCGTTCGATAAGCTGCTCTATCCGCGCAGCGAGTGCGCTGTCGGGCTCGAGGCAGGTCCAGTGCACGCGGCTCGATATCAGGTTGCGCGTATTGGCGCCGATGCCGGCGCCGACCTCGGCGACGGTTTCGCCGAGAAAGGGCCTTATCCGCGCCGCCCAGTACCGCTTCCAATTTCGCGCATGCTCGAACAGCTCCAGCTCGCCGCCCAGATAGGCATAGGCGCCGTTCGTCATGAAGCGCGGGCGTGCTCGATTTGAGCGACGTCGTACCGTTCGGTCGACGCCACGAACTCCGGCGCGTCGATCATCGGTATGACGGGTTTCGCGCTGCGGGTGCTCAGCAGCAAGAACGCGGAAACGACGGCGAATATCATCGACTGCATGAGGACGATGCTGAGCGAGCCAAAGACAGTTGACGCCCATCCCGGGATCGCCAGTTCGGTGAACAACCGGATGGCTGCGACGACTGCGAGGCCGGCGGCCGTCAGCGCCGACACCGCGAACATGCCGACCATGATGCGGACGAGAACGATATCTGCGTAGACCGAAATGGCGCTCAGGCCGAGTGCGATCAGTCCCTCGAAATCCATTCTCGATCGGCCGGCATAGCGACGGCCCCGCTCGGTCGGCACGCGCACCAATGGGACACGCGAGCGCACGAGTGTTGCAGCCAGGTGATTCCACAGGGAGGGCGAATGGCCGAGACGGTGCAGAGCCGAGCGCGGGATGTAGCAGAAATTGCCGAAGTTGATCGTCGCTCCGGCCAGGAGGCGGAACATCGTTTTGTAGAGGAGATAGAACGAGCGGAATGTCAGTGATTCGGACCGCTTCGATCGCCGCGCGCACACGATCCGGTCCGGATTGCTCAGTGCCGTCGCGATCAGCCTGGGAATATCTTCGGGCCGATCCTCACCATCGCAGTCCATCACAATGACGCCATCGCTGTCCGTTTCTCCGCTCGCCATGACGAGGCCAACCGCGATGGCCCGCTGATGACCGAGATTGCAGATCAAATTGATGAGTCTGATGCCTCGGATATGGCTGAAGTGACCCTCGTACCAGACGGCGGGTGGCGCGCCCGCAAGCGACCCGTCGTTGACGACAAAAACTTCGAATATCACGCGGTTCAGACCCGGCTGCGCATCGATCGCATGGAGCAATTGCTTCAGGCTCGTCCAGTCGTCATAGACCGGCACGACCAGGACCACCTTCAACGGCTGCGCCCCAATAATCACGGGGACCCCTCGAGAAAATGGCATTTACCGCTCAGCCGCACGCGCCAAAACCGCCGCGCGTGGCCCAGCCTCGATTACAGTTAATAAACCGCTACAACTTAACAGCGCTTTAACGTGGCGGACGGATTATGGCCGGAGTCCGGGCCATTTAGCCCGAAAACCCATTGGCGTTCTGCGGCTCACGAGACCCGAGAGGATCGTCGCCCGATGTCTTGCGGTGATGCCGACACGCTGCCTCAAGCCGATCGGCCCCGGTGTCATTTCGACACAAACCGAGAGCGGATTGCGAACGGTTTGGCGTTACGCTTTGCCGTACCCGCCGTGGCGCTTGGCGTATTTCTGGTGTTCGGCGTGCTCTACGCGCTCCACAGCGCGATCGCATTCGATGCGCTGCGATGGTGGGGCGTTCATCCGCCGGTGAAAGAGCCTTTTCTCGACCTGCGATACATATTTGCAGGCGTCGAGTGCTGGGCAAAAGGGATCAACGTCTATATTTCCAATCCGTGCGATCCGCTCGGCCGGCCACACGGCTATTCGCCGCTGTGGCTGCGGTTCGTGTTTCTGCCGTCCCAGAATTGGACGGCGGTTGCCGGATTGATCGTCGACCTGCTTTTCGTCCTTTCTCTCGGCGCATTTCTGTCGCCGCAAAGTCGCGGCGAACTTGCGGTCATGCTCGCCGCCGCACTGTCGCCGCCCGTCGTCTTTGCGCTTCAGCGCGCCAACGTCGACGTGCTGATCTTTCTGATGCTGCTGGCTGCCGCCGGCGTTTGGACCGGACGATCATCGCGGCGGATGCTGGGCTACGGTCTTGTCACGTTTGCGGGGCTTTTGAAGTTCTATCCGTTGATCGTCCTGGCGCTGGCCGTGCGCGAGAAACTCAAGACGTGTATTGCGATCCTCGGCGTCGCCGGGATTCTGCTGATCGGATTTGCCACCTACTTCCACGCGGAGCTTGCCGAGATGGCGCGCAACATTCCGACCGGCGGTTATTTCATCGGTGACATGTTCGGGGCGAAGAATTTTCCCGACGGCATCATGGCCGCGCATCTCGGCACAAACGGCGGTTGGTTTGGCGTTGTCGTCTGGAGCGCGCTGCTCGCGCTGACTTTGGCGCTTGCTCTCGCAACGTTCTTGCTGCTGGCAGGGCGTCACGAATTTGTCCAGTTCGCGCCGCTCGAGTCCGCGCTGTTTTTGTTCGGCGCGGTCGTGATCTGCGGCTGTTTCTTCGCGGGACAGAGCGTCGGCTATCGCGGCATCTTCCTCCTATTTCCGGTGCCAGGACTGCTTGCGCTGCATCGGCGGTCTGGTGAGCGCGCCGTCCGCCGCCGAGCGGCGCAAGCAAGCGCGCTCCTGCTCTTCGTTCTGTGGCAGGGGATCTTGACGTGGAACGCGAATGCGTTGGACGCGGTGCGCGTGTGGCTGGGTGCGCCTGTTGCTTCGGCATTGTGGATGGCGCTTTGGTCGGCGCGAGAATTGGCCTGGTGGCTGCTCGCAGGAATTCTGTCCGGGATTATTCTCTGTTTCATCGTCGAATCACCCGCCGCCGATGGGCTTCGGCGTGCGTTGGGGCGTCATTCCAGTATGGAATCGTCGTAGGCCCCGATGACGCGAACCGGAGAGGCGCGACCGACTCGCGCACGATCTGCCGTTACGTCCCGCAAAAAAGCTGAGACCATGGGACCGATGGCACATGACGGAACCGCAGCATGGCCAGCCGGCCCGTCGGAGCAGCACTCCCTGGTGACGATGGACGGCGGCGTTCGCGTCGCCGGCGCGGCGATACAGCGGCCGGACCGCCACGCGCATTTCCGCGAGCACGAAAACGCGCTACCGGCGATACCGCGCGGCGCGGGCTTTTCTTTCGCGGCTGCGAGCTTTGGCGGCGGGTCGGCATCGATCGAGATCACGGCGTTCGATCGCGTGCTCGATTTCGATACCCGCTCCGGGCAGATTGAGGTCGAAGCGGGCATAACGCTCGGCGCGCTTTTCGAATTTTTGGCGCCTCGCGGTTATTATTTGCCGGTCCAGCCAGGCCATCATCGAATCACGGTCGGCGGCTGCATCGCCGCGAACGTCCACGGGAAAAATCCCGCGCGCGACGGAACGTTCGTTACTCAGGTCGAAAGCGTCCGTCTCTTTCATCCGCGTCACGGATGCCTTGAATTGTCGCGTGACAAAGAACCGGCGCTGTTTCACGCGACCTGCGGCGGGTTGGGCTTAACCGGGATCATTGTCGCAGCGCGGCTCCGAACACACCGTCTTCCGGGCACTTCGTTTCGCATCGTGAATCGCCAGGTTGCGTCGATCGCCGAAGGCGCTGGCTTGTTGGCGGAAGACTCCGCACGCAGCGATTTGGCATATGGCTGGTTTGATTGCTCACGCCGTGGCCGCGCCCATGGACTTGGCATGGTCGTGACCGGACAATTCGTGGCTGCCCCTGAGAAAGATCCTGCGTTTAAGCTATCGCGGAGCCACTTCTCGCCGGAAACGCGGGCGCGGTTGCCGCTATCTTTGCTCAATCCGATGTCTATTCGGCTGCTCAATGCCGCGTATTTCTGGTTATTGCGGCGATCCGACGACACGGTCGTAACGCTTGCCGAAGCGCTCTACCCGACGCGGGCCAACGAGCTTTATCTGTCGCTTTTCGGTCGCCGCGGATTGCATGAATGCCAAGCTCTCGTCCCGCACGCCAAATTGGCCGAATTCGTCACCCAACTGCGCGATCACACAATGCGAGCCGGTGGGTGCATCACGCTCGCCGTCGCCAAGCCGTTCAACGGCACGTCGGACCTGATTCGTTTTGACGGAAGTGGAATTAGTCTCGCGATCGAGACGCCGCGCTCGGCATCCACCGAGCGGCTGTTGCCCGAAATCGATCGCCTCGTCGTCGGTGTGGGCGGCCGGCCGAACATCATCAAGGACTCGCGCTTGCCGCGATCGATCTTTGAAGCCACGTACCCCGACTGCGACCGCTTCCGGACGGTTTTACGCCAATGGGATTCAAAGCGGCTCTTCCGTTCCGAGCTGTCGGAGAGGCTTGGGCTGTGAGCGCGCTTGTGTTTGGCGCCTCCGCCGGCCTCGGCCGTGCGCTCGCCCGTGAGCTGGCCGCGCGTCGGGAAAACCTCGTGTTGGTCGCGCGGGATTCTGAAGACCTCGCCGCCGAAGCCGCTCACCTGAGAACCGTTTATGGCGTCGCGGTCGAATGGATGGCGCTGGATGCGTCCGATCCCCGCGCGACGGAAAAATTGACCGGTCTGTCGGGAGCCCCGGCGATTCACGACCTCTTCTTTCCGGTCGGCATGGGAATCGAAGAAGACGATGGACTGCTGCCGCCCGCGACGATCGCGGCGCTGGTAGGCGCGAACCTCACCAGCGTGATGGCGACGATCAGCCTGTTCCTGCCCGGACTTCTGGCCGCCAACGCTGGCAACATCGTCGGCATCGGCTCCGTCGCCGCATTGCGCGGCCGAAGCCGCAATATGGCTTACGCCGCCGCCAAGCGAGGGCTCGAAAGCTACTTCGAGAGCCTCAGGCATCGCACCGCCGCGACCGACGTGCGCGTCCAATTTTATCGGCTCGGCTATCTTGATACCCAGATGTCGTTCGGCCGACACTTGCCATTTCCAAAAGCCTCCACACAGGCAATCGCCTGCACCGTCGTGCGCAATCTGGGAAGGGACGTCGGCTGCGTGCCGCTGCCTGCGTTTTGGCGGCCGATCGGCTGGGCGTTGAGAGCCCTCCCGTGGCGCATTTATCGTCGGTTGAATTTCTAAGAATAGTTTGTGCGGCCTGGCGTCAGACCACAAACCGGTCACAACCCATTCATAAATATGCACTTTGCTTGATTTTGCGGGGTTATTGGGGTTTAGTCGCGACCGTCGCGATGCGACCGAACAAAGACCGCGGCAAAGCGCCACGCCCGGCAATTGCGGTCATTTCAAGGCAGGCGGAATTTCGACCGCGATGCGACGTTTATAGCTTCGACGAACAGGAGTTGGCGGAATGCGGATTGCGGTCATCGGCAGCGGTTATGTCGGCTTGGTCTCCGGCGCGTGCTTCTCGGAATTTGGCGTCGAGGTCACCTGCGTCGACAATGACGCGGCCAAGATCGCGCGGCTACAGCGCGGCGAGATTCCGATCTTCGAGCCTGGCCTTGACCAGATCGTCCAGTCGAACACGGCTAACGGCCGGTTGCATTTCGCCGCCGACCTGGGCAAGGCCGTCGAAGGCGCCGACGCAGTCTTCATCGCCGTCGGCACGCCGTCGCGGCGCGGCGACGGCCACGCCGACCTGTCGTATGTGTTCGCGGCCGCTGAAGAGATCGCCAAAGCGGTCAAGGACTATACCGTCGTCGTCACCAAATCGACCGTGCCGGTGGGAACCGGCCGCAAGGTCGCCGAAATCCTGCGCAAGCATTTGCCTGAATCCAAATTCGACGTCGTATCGAATCCGGAATTCCTGCGCGAAGGCTCGGCGATCGAAGATTTCATGCGGCCTGACCGGGTGGTCATCGGCACCGACAGTGAGCGTGCCGCCGGCGTGATGCGCGAGCTCTACCGGCCGCTTTCCCTCATCGAGAAACCGATCCTGTTCACGTCGCTCGAGACCGCCGAGCTGATCAAATACGCGGCCAACAGCTTTCTCGCCACCAAGATCACCTTCATCAACCAGGTCGCTGATCTGTGCGAAAAGGTCGGCGCCGACGTCCAGGACGTCGCGCGCGGTATCGGCCTCGACGGCCGCATCGGCCGCAAGTTCCTGCACGCCGGACCGGGTTTCGGCGGCTCGTGCTTTCCCAAGGACTGCCTGGCATTGGTCAAGACGGCGCAGGAAGCCGGCGCGCCGCTCGGCATTGTCGAGACGGTGGTCAAGGCGAACGACGGCCGCAAGACGCATATGGCCGAGCGCATCATCCAGGCGTGCGGCAGCAGCGTGAAGGGCAAGACCATTGCCGTGCTCGGCTTGACCTTCAAGCCCAACACCGACGACATGCGCGACAGCCCGAGCCTGGCGATCGTCCCGGCGTTGCAAAAGGCCGGCGCGACCGTCCGCGCCTTCGATCCCGAAGGCATGACCGAGGCGAAGAAGTTGCTGGCCGGCGTGACTTTCTGCGGCGGCAGCTACGAGACGATGGAGGGCGCGCACGCCCTCGTCCTGGTTACCGAATGGAACGAGTTCCGCGCGCTCGACCTCGATCGCGTCAAATCGCTGCTGAAGACACCAACCATCATCGACCTGCGCAACATCTACAATCCGGCCGACATGGCCGAGGCCGGCTTCCACTATTTCAGCATCGGCCGCCGCGCCGCGGCGCCGGCGCGCCAACGTCTCCAAGCCAAGAACTGAGCGGGAGTCCGTCGATGGCCTCTGTTCGCAAGCGCATTCTCGTCACCGGCGGCGCCGGCTTCCTCGGCTCGCATCTGTGCGAGCGATTGCTCGCCGAGGGCAACGACGTGCTGTGCGTCGACAACTATTTCACCGGCCGCAAGGACAATATCGGTCATCTCCTCCATCAGACCAATTTCGAGGTGATGCGCCACGACGTGTGCTTCCCGCTCTATGTCGAGGTCGACGAGATCTACAACCTCGCCTGCCCCGCATCGCCGATTCACTATCAATTCGATCCGGTGCAGACGACCAAGACCAGCGTCATCGGCGCGATCAACATGCTAGGCCTGGCCAAGCGGGTGAAGGCCAAGGTGTTCCAGGCCTCGACCTCGGAAATCTACGGCGATCCCAGCGTCCATCCGCAGACCGAGGATTATCGCGGCAACGTCAATACGCTCGGCCCGCGCGCCTGCTACGATGAAGGCAAGCGCTGCGCTGAGACGCTGTTCTTCGACTACCTGCGGCAGCACAAGCTTCGGATCAAGGTGGCGCGCATCTTCAACACCTACGGTCCGCGCATGCATCCGAACGACGGCCGCGTGGTGTCGAACTTCATCGTCCAGGCGCTGCTCGGCCGCGATCTCACCATCTACGGCGACGGCGGCCAGACCCGGTCGTTCTGCTACGTCGATGACCTCATCGACGGGATCGTTCGCCTCATGCAGACCGCGGACGCGGTGACCGGACCCGTCAATATCGGCAATCCGGCCGAGTTCTCGATCGCCGAGCTTG
>DASYYB010000045.1:0-72663 GCA_035934235.1 Allostellaceae bacterium
GAAACCGATACCATCGGCCAGTGCCACAGCCAAATCAGCACCGGCAACATGTGCAGGAGCGCAGCGGCGATCAGTGCCCAAGGCGGCAGCCAGCCACGGCGCTCGTGCGCAATCGGCAACACCGCTTCGCCTGAGGACGCCACCATGAAAGAAATCCGCGCTCGGTCAGCGCGCGGCAGCGATCGCCTCGGTGAAAACTTTGACCGCCGCGCCCGGCCCTTGCGGATGATCCCATACGGCGGCGATGACGGCGAGGAAATCGGCGTCGGCCTTAACCAAGGGACCGCAATTCGCCGGCGTAATGCCGCCAATGGCGACGCACGGCACCGTCGTAGCCGTGCTCCACCAGTGCAACAATTCGGGATCGGCGTGCCCTTTGGCGATCTTGGTCTGGGTCGGAAAGAAAGCGCCGAAGGCGACGTAGTCGGCGCCTTTTTCGGCCGCTTCGAGCGCCAGATCACGGCTCGCATGACAGGTCACGCCGACGATGCGGTCCGGGCCCAGCAGGCGCCGCGCCGCGTCGTACGGCGTATCCTCCTGGCCGACGTGAACGCCGTCGCAGCCGCAGGCGAGCGCCAGATCGGCGCGGTCGTTCATCAGGAAGGCGACGCCGCGGTCCTGGGCGATCGGACGCAGGACATCCGCCGCGCGGCGAATGGCGTCATCATCTGCCGGCTTGAGGCGCAACTGGACACAGGCGACGTCGCCGGCGTCGAGCGCTTCGGCGAGCGAACGCGCGAAGACAGGCGGATCGAACGCCGGCGGTGTGATGAGATAGAGGCGGGTCACGCCTCGCCGCGATAAATCCGAATAAGCTGACCGAGCAACTTGAGCGCTTCGTCACGCGGCCGCTGGAACGTGTTACGGCCGATGATCGAGCCGTTGCCACCGCCGTCGCGAATAGCGCGGGCTTCGGCGTAAATGCCTTCGGCGTCTTTGGCTTCACCGCCGGAGAAAACCACAATGCGCCGGCCATTGAAGCAGCACTGGACGACGTGACGGTAGCGCGCGGTCGGCGTCGAGATGTCGATCTTCTGCGCTTCGTAGACTTTCTTCGCCGCCTCGAGCTCGAGATGCGCGGTCGGCGGCTTGACTTTGATGATGTGAGCACCGAGCAGCGCCGCCATGTGCGCGGCATAGGCGCAGATATCGATCGCGGTCTCGCCTTCTTTCGAGAGATTGCCGCCGCGCGGATAGGACCAGACAACGACCGCGAGCCCTGCCGCCTTGGCTTCGCGGCCGAGCTCGGCGAGCTCTTCCATCTGGTCGTAGGCTTTGTCCGAGCCGGGATAGATGGTGAAGCCGACCGCCGCGCATTTGAGACGGATCGCATCCTGGACCGAGGCCGTCACCGCCTGATCGGCTGCCTCCTTAGCGCGCGACAGGCTGTTGGCCGAATTGCATTTGAGGATGGTTGGGATCTTGCCGGCGAAGGTCCGCGCGCCAGCCTCGATCATGCCGAGCGGCGCGGCATAGGCCGACAGCCCGGCGTCGATCGCCAGCCGGAAATGGTAGTGCGGATCATAGGCCGGCGGATTGGGCGCGAAGCTGCGCGCCGGACCATGCTCGAAGCCCTGGTCGACCGGCAGGATCACCAGCTTGCCCGTACCGCCGAGCTTTCCTTGCATCAGGATGCGCGCGAGATTCGCCTTGGTTTTCGGCGAATCGCTTTCGTAGGCGTCGAGGATTTTTTGAACGGTTTTGGTAACTGTTGCCATATCGCCTTCCCTTATGCGCCGGATATAGCAGAGGCCCTAAGCCCGCGTCACCGTCTCGCCGGCGAGCCAAGCGCGGCAACGGGCTTCGGGCTGACGGATACCGCGCAGATCGAACGCCGGCATCGGGTCGGTCTCGATCACGGCATCGCGTTGCGCGGCAATCACTTGCAGACGACGGCAAGCCTCTTCGCCACCGTTGAACCGTACCCGCTTCAGGCCGAACTGTAATGCCGCAAGGGCAAAGCCCGGCGCCGCACCGCAATCGAGCACCGTATCGCAATGCGCCGTTGGCACAGCACGCATGGCTTCGTCGGTCAGCGCCTTGAACCAGCCGGGGCCCGCATAAGCACCGGCGCTGGCGGCACTTGCCAGAGTCACGTGGCGCCCGAGCGCGGCGGCGGCGGCGAGCGCGGCGCGGGCATCGGCGAACGAATGAACGACGATCCGCGCCGCCATGCGCTCAGCCCAAGCCGCCAACCAACGCCGCCATCTCGACCATGCGGTTCGAGAAGCCCCATTCGTTGTCGTACCACGCCAGCACGCGGCAAAATCGTTTGCCCATGACGATCGTTTGCGTCAGGTCGAAGGTCGCACTGTGGGCGTCATGGTTGAAATCGCCCGACACGGTCTCCTCGTTGTTGACGGCGAGGATACCCTTGAAACGGTTAGAATTCGCCGCCTTGGTCATCAAGGCGTTGATCTCGTCCTTTGTCGTATCGCGCGCCGCCGAGAACTTGAAATCGATCAACGACACATTCGGCGTCGGCACGCGGATGGACGTGCCGTCGAGTTTGCCCTGCAAGGCCGGGATCACCAGGCCGAGCGCCTTGGCGGCGCCGGTCGAGGTCGGAATCATGTTGAGCGCGGCGGCGCGGGCGCGGCGCATGTCCCTGTGCAGTGTGTCGACGGTATTCTGGTCGCCGGTATAAGAATGCACTGTCGTCATGTAGCCCTGCTCGATGCCGAGCGCCTCGTTCAGGACATAAGCGACGGGCGCGAGACAGTTGGTCGTGCACGAACCGTTCGACAGCACCTTGTGTTCGGGCTTGAGCTTGTCGCTGTTGACGCCGAGCACGACGGTGATGTCGGCGCCATCGGCCGGCGCCGAAACGATGACGCGCTTGGCGCCAGCTTCGAGATGCTTGGCGGCCGCGTCACGCTTGGTGAACAGGCCGGTGCACTCGAGCACGACGTCGACATTGTGCTCCTTCCACGGCAGCTTCGCCGGATCGCGTTCGGCGAACACACGGATCGGTCCCTTGCCGATATCCATCCAATCGTTGCCGGTCTTGATCTCGCCGTCGAAACGGCCGTGCACGCTGTCGTACTTCAGCAGATGCGCGTTCGCCTGGACCGAGCCCAGATCGTTGATGGCGACGCATTGCACGTCGTTGCGATCCTGCTCGTGCAGGGCACGCAAGGTGAGGCGGCCGATGCGGCCGAACCCATTGATGGCAACGCGTGTGGCCATACGGCTCTCCTAAAGCAACGCCTTCGCCGCGGCAGCGACCGCCTCGGGCGTGATATTGAAATGCTTATATAGGGCTTCGACCGGCGCCGACGCGCCAAAACTGGTCATGCCGATGAAGGATCCCTTAGGCGCGAGGTAGCGATCCCAGCCCTCGCGGCACGCGGCCTCGACCGCGACGCGCGGTGCGATTCCCAAAACGGCGCGTTGATATGCCGCATCCTGCTGTTCGAACAATTCCCAGCACGGCATCGAGACCACGGCGGCGGCAATCTTGGCTGCCGCCAGCTGTTCGCGCGCCGCCATGGCGATGCTGACCTCCGAGCCCGTAGCGAGCAGGGTCACGGCGCGCGGACCGGACGCGTCAGCCAGCACATAGGCGCCGCGCGCCGATTTGTTGTCGGCCGGGGATACGTCGGTGCGCAACGCCGGCAGACCTTGGCGCGACAACGCCAGGATCGACGGCGTGGTGAAATTCTCGAGCGCCAGCGCCCAGCACTCGGCGGTTTCGACCGCGTCGGCCGGACGGAAGACGTTAAGATTCGGAATCGCCCGCAATGCCGCCAGATGCTCGACCGGCTGATGCGTCGGCCCGTCTTCGCCGAGACCGATGGAATCATGCGTCATCACCACGATGACACGCAGCTTCATGAGCGCGGCAAGCCGGATCGAAGGCCGGCAATAGTCAGTGAACACCAGGAAGCTGCCGCCGTAGGGCACGATGCCGCCATGCGCCGCCATGCCGTTCATCGCCGCCACCATGCCGTGCTCGCGGATGCCGTAATGGATATAGCGGCCGTCGTAATCCGTCGCGGCAATGACCTTCTGGCCCTTGATCATGGTGTTGTTGGACGGCGTCAAATCGGCCGAGCCGCCGATCAGGTCGGGTATCGCCGGCACCAAAACGTCGAGACAGCGTCCGGACGATTGCCGCGTCGCCTCTTTCTTCCGCTCGGCGGCGAAGCCCTTGGCGGCGTTCGCCAGCGCATCGCGCCAGCCCGCCGGCAGATCGCCCTTCATGCGCCGCGTCAGCTCGTCACGCGCTTGCGGTTCAGCCGATTCCAGACGTTTGCGCCAGGCCGCGTGCGGCGTTGCACCGCGCGCGCCCACCGCGCGCCAGGCTTTCATCAGGTCGTCGGGGATCACGAACGGCGGCGATTCCCAATCGAGCCGTTGGCGCGCACCGGCAATCTCCTCGGCGCCAAGCGGCGAGCCGTGCGCCGCGGCCGTACCGGCTTTGGTCGGCGCGCCGAAGGCGATGATGGTGCGGCAGGCGATGAGCGTCGGCCGGTCACTTTTCTGCGCTTGGGTGATGGCGGCGGCGATCTGGTCGGTATCGTGCCCGTCGATCGCGATCGTGTTCCAGCCGTGCGACTTGAAGCGTGTGATCTGGTCGTCGTCGGTGGCAAGCGAGGTCGCGCCGTCGATCGTGATCGAATTGTTGTCCCAGAAGAGGATGAGCTTGCGCAGACGGAGATGTCCGGCGAGCCCGAGCGACTCATGGCTCAAGCCCTCCATCAGGCAGCCGTCGCCGGCAAAGACATAGGTGTAGTGATCGACCAGCGTATCGCCGAAGCGCGCGTTGAGAATGCGCTCGGCGAGCGCCATGCCAACCGAGTTGGCGATGCCCTGGCTCAACGGCCCGGTCGTCACTTCGATGCCGGGCGCATGGCCGCGCTCGGGATGGCCGGCGGTCCGGCTGCCGAGCTGACGGAAATTCTCGATCTCGGTGATCGTCATCTGCGGATAGCCGAGCAGATAGAGCAGCCCGTAGAGCAGCATCGAGCCGTGGCCCGCGGACAAAATAAACCGATCGCGATCCGGCCAATCGGGATCGGCGGGATCGAACTTGAGAAACTTGGTGAAGAGGACGGTGGCAACGTCGGCCATGCCCATCGGCATGCCGGGATGTCCGCTCTTGGCCTTTTCCACCGCGTCCATCGCCAGCGCGCGCAGACAATTCGCCATGCGAAATAGCTGCGGGTCGCGCGGTTCCGGCAACGGCGGCGCGGCGGTCTTGATGTCGGCGGTGGCGCTCATGGAAGCGAACGATTTGCGGCTCGAAATTCGATGGAACGCGCGGCACCTTCGCCTGTCGCGACGGGCTGCGTCAACCGGGATATCCGATGACAGAACCGGACTCGGCCCACTTTGGTTGCGGCACTCGGCGGCAGCGGCTAAGGTCGCCCCGACACGCGACTTGGCCGCGTCGTACAGCCGGATTGGGGCGTCGCCAAGTGGTAAGGCAGCGGATTTTGATTCCGCCATACGGAGGTTCGAATCCTCCCGCCCCAGCCAGTTTCAGATCCGTTTGCTCCTCTTCCGGTTCGGGTCGCCCCGCGTTTCGCGGAAACGGCAATGCAGCAATGCCGTTTCTGCACCGCTCCGCCTCCCAATAGAGTGACCGGACAAGCTCAAGGAGGCCGCCATGCCACTGACACGCATCGATTTGCGACGGGGCAAGAGCGCCGAATATCGGCGTGCGATCATGGATCAGGTTTACGCGGCGATGCGCGAGACCTTCGACGTGCCCGACGAAGATCGATTCATGATCGTAACCGAGCACGACGCCGACACCATCAATTACAGCCATCGCTACCTGGGAATCGAACGATCGGACGATCTGGTCGTCATCCAGATCACCGCTAACAACACACGAACCCCCGAGCAGAAGAAGGCGCTTTACCGGAGCATCGCGCGGCGTCTGGCGGTTATGCCAGGAATCCGACCCGCGGACGTTATGATCAATCTGGTCGAAGTGACGAAAGAGAACTGGTCTTTCGGCAACGGCGAAGCGCAATACGCCGCGGCCACCGCCAACTAGCAGCCGCCTTAAAAAGATCACCATCGCCCGCTTCACTCGCCGCCTAAAGCGAACCGCGGAGATGCGATGGCACGGCAAGGCGGCACAGCCGACCCGTCTTTCGAGACCGATATTCCCGCCCGGCTCGACCGGCTGCCGTGGCACCGCTTCCATTGGCTGGTGGTGACCGCGCTTGGCGTGACCTGGATCCTCGACGGGCTCGAGGTCACGCTGGTCGGCTCGCTCTCGGGCGCCTTCGTCGGCGCCGACGGACTGTCGATGAGCGAGAGCCAGATCGGATTGGCCGCCAGCGCCTACCTTGCCGGCGCGATCGTCGGCGCGCTGGGTTTCGGCCAGCTCACCGATCTCTACGGCCGCAAGCGATTGTTCAGCATCACAGTGCTGGTCTATGCGGTCGCCACCATCGCCACCGGCCTGTCGTGGAATTTCCTTTCATTCGCGCTGTTCCGTTTCTGCACCGGCGCCGGCATCGGCGGCGAATACGCCGCGATCAACTCGGCGATCGACGAGTTGATCCCCGCCCGCGCCCGCGGCTGGACCGACCTGGCGATCAACGGCACCTTCTGGATCGGCGCGGCGCTTGGCGCCGGCGCGTCGCTGATCGTGCTCGATCCCCGGCTGTTACCGCCGTGGCTCGGCTGGCGTCTCGCGTTCGGCATCGGCGGCGCGCTCGGCTTCGGTGTTGTCGTGCTGCGGCGCTACGTTCCCGAAAGTCCGCGTTGGTTGATGACGCACGGACGGATTGCCGAAGCGGAACGGGTCGTGCGCGACATCGAAAGCCGCGTCGGCGCCGACACGAGCCGGAGGCTACTGCCGACGGACAAGCCGATCCGCCTGACGCCGCGAGGACCGGTGCGACTGGTCGAGCTCGGCATCGTGCTGCTGCGCCGCTACCCGCGGCGCACCGTGCTCGCCTTGTTGCTGATGGCGGCGCAGGCGTTCTGCTACAACGCCGTCTTCTTCACCTATGCGTTGGTGCTTCATCGCTTCTATGCGGTACCGTCGGATCGCGTCGGTGAATACATCCTCGCGTTCGCGGCCGGTAATTTTCTCGGTCCGCTACTGCTGGGCCGCCTGTTCGACACGATCGGCCGGCGCGTCATGATCACGCTGACCTATGGCATTGCCGGCGGCCTGATGACCGTCACGGCGCTGTTCTTCGCCTATGGCGGACTCGACGCGACCGGCCAGACCGCGTTGTGGACGGCGATCTTCTTCGTCGCCTCGGCGGCGGCGAGCGCCGCTTATCTCACCGCCGGCGAGATCTTTCCGCTCGAGCTGCGTGCGCTGATCATTGCGTTGTTCTACGGCTTCGGCACCGCCATCGGCGGCATCGCCGGCCCGGCGCTGTTCGGTGTCTTGATCGAAAGCGGCTCGCGTTCGGCCTTGATGTGGGGCTATCTGCTGGCCGCGATGCTCATGATCGTCGCGGCAGCGGCCGAGGCCGCGATCGGCGTCGATGCCGAACGTCGGTCGCTTGAAGACGTGGCCGCGCCGCTCTCCACCAGCATCTGATTGCCCACCCCAAGGGGCGTGTACAACGCCGCGCCGCTTTCGCCGCGCATGCCTCCCCGCACAATATCTCATTGAGCAGCCGGCACCGAACCGCGTTAGCTTGCGGCGGGAATTCCGGAGCCCTGAATGTCGGCCGACATTGAAGCGCGCGTCGTGCCAAGCCCGCGGCCGCGGCACGCCGCGATCGCCGGCATGTCCGCGTTGCTGCTCGGCATCGGCCTGTCGCGATTCGGATTTACGCCCCTAATTCCGGCGCTGGTGCAGGCCGGGTGGTTCACCGCCGCGCAGGCCGGTTATCTCGGCGCAACCAATCTTGCTGGTTATGTGATCGGCGCGGCGATCGCCCGGCGCGCCGCCCGCCACGTCCCGGCCATGGCGCTGGTGAAGGCAGCGATGGTCCTCGCCGCGGCAAGTTTCGCCGGCTGTGCCGCACCGCTGGGTTTCGGCTGGTATTTCGGCTGGCGGCTGCTCTCCGGAATTGTCGGCGGCGTGCTGATGGTCCTGGCACCGACCGCCGTGCTCGCAGCAACGCCGGTTGACCGTCGCGGTCGTGTCGCCGGTATCGTATTCACCGGTGTTGGTGCCGGCATCGCGTTGTCGGGCACCCTGATCCCCTGGCTGGTGCGCGCCGGGCTGCCGACGGCGTGGCTGACATTGGCCGTCATCGGCATCGCGTTGACGGTCGTGGCGTGGAGCGGCTGGCCGCACCATGCGCACATTCCCGATGCACGCGGGCCAGCGGCGCGCCTGCCGCTGTCGCCGATGGTCGTGCGGCTGATGATTTCGTACGGCGTCATCGGTCTCGCGTTCGCGCCCCACACCATTTATTGGACGGACTTCATCGCCCGCGGCCTCGACTTGGGCTTGGACATCGGCGGATTCTGCTGGCTGGTGCTCGGCCTCGGCGCGGCCTGCGGTCCGATGCTGACTGGCGTCATCGCCGAGCGCCTGGGCTTCGCGCGCACCTATACGCTGATCCTCGTCGCGCTCGCCGTTTGCATCGGCGCGCCGGTGCTGTGGCCGAGCATGCCGGTGCTGCTGCTATCCTCGTTCGGCACGGGCGCATGCGGCCTCGCCACCACGTCGCTGGGATCCGGCCGCGCGGGCGAATTGGTGCCGATCGAGCAGCATCGCCAGCTTTGGGGCTGGATGACCATTGCCTACGCGATCGTGTACGCTGCCGGCGGTTATATCAGCGCCTTCATCTTCGCGCGTACCGGCTCATATCCGCTGCTGTTCGCGTTCGGCGCGGCGATGGCCTTGGTATCGGCGCTGTTCGCCTGGTGGTCGGCGCGCAGCGAACACGTCGGATTCTTGACGTAAAACGCGGCGCGCGGCGCATAGCGCGGCGAAAACGCGGCGAAGTCGTGGCCGCTTGATGACATGCCGAAGATGGCATGCCGAAAAATCGCCGTATGTCCATCGTTCCATAATGCAACCGAACCAGCGGGCGATCGTTATTACGCCCGGCTTTGTGGCTTTCGTACCGTCTGAACCAGGCTGGAGCGCATCATGCTCAACGAGAGCATCGGACGCCGCGTCACCGGAGGGGCCGGCAAAATTGGTCTGATTTTGTGCGGCTTCGGAATCACGACTGCGCTTGTTTTCTCGGTTGACGTCGGCGCGCTGTGGCGCGACCTGATGACGGTCGGATTCGGACTGACGATCATCCTCGCGCTGCACGTCGTGGTGATGGCGATCGACGGAATGAGCTGGCGAGCGCTGTTGCCGAAGCGCAATGCCGGGTCGTTCGTCTTGTTGTTGTGGGCGCGCTGGGTGCGCGAATCCACCAACCTGCTGTTGCCGGTGGCGCAGATCGGGGGCGAGGTCGCCGGCGTCCGCCTGTTGACGTTGAACGGCGTGAGCCTGCGCAGCGCCAGCGCCAGCGTCATCCTCGACAAGCTCGCCGAGGGCATGAGCCAGCTGATATTCGCGACGGCAGGGCTCGGCATTTTGATCGTCGCGCGCGGCGTCAGCGACTTGGCGCTGGCGATCGCCACGGGCCTCGCAATCGTCAGCGTTGCGGCCATCGGTATCATCGCCGTTCAGTACGCTGGCGGCTTTGCCGGCATCGAACGCTGGCTATACGGCGTCTGCATGCAAATCCACCCGCGCGCGCGCGACGCCTTCGCGAGCGTCGCCGAAACGATCCGGTCGACCGGCCGCACACGCCCTATCGCCATCAGCGTCGGCCAGCATCTGGCGGCCTGGTGCCTGGGCAGCGGCGAAGTATGGCTTGCCCTGCGCTTCATGGGACATCCGATCAGCGCGCCGACAGCGCTGGCGATCGAAAGTCTCGGCAGCGTCATTACCGCCGCCGGCTTTATCGTGCCCGGCGCGATCGGCGTGCAGGAGACCGGCTACATAGCGATCGGCGCGGCATTGGGATTGCCGGCCGAGCTTGGCTTGGCCATGTCGCTGGTCAAACGCGCACGGCAGATTCTGCTTGGCCTGCCTGCGCTCGCCTCCTGGCAAGCCGCCGAACTCGGCTGGCTGCGACTGCGGCGGCGCGAACGCACCTGGCACCACGAATGTGCGCCGGTCCCGAGCAGCGCGTCGAACGCCTATGTCCGCCGCGCGATCCGCGTGCTGCTGCGACCGCTCGCGAACACCGGATTGACGCCCAACCATCTCACGACGTTGCGGATTGCCGCCGGCCTTGCCGCTTGTGCGGCATGTTGCCTTGGCACGACAGCGGGCACGTTGTGGGCTGGCGGACTCTGGATCGCGTCGTGCCTGATCGATCGCGCCGACGGCGAATTCGCACGCCTCACCAGGCGATGCAGTCGCGTGGGCCAACTTTATGACTACGCCGGCGACGTGGTGCTGAACGCGGCGATCTTCCTCGCCATCGGCATCGGATTGCGGCACGCGGTCGGCACGTCCTGGACGATTGCCCTTGGCGCGTGGACCGCACTCGCGATCGCCAGTGCGTCGATCCTGGCCGAGACGCTGGAGCGGCGCATCGGCGAAAAAAGTTTCCCGTCGCAGGCCGGTTTCGATTTCGACGACATTCTGTTCGTTCTCGCGCCAGTGTTGTGGTCTGGACACGGGTTCGCGTTGCTCGTCGGCGGCGCGATCGGCGGCCCCGTGGCGGCCCTGATCCTTGCCGTGCGATTGAGCCAGTTGCCGGCGCCGCCGCCACACATTTTGGCGGCCGAATAGGCCCCAGACCGGAGGCCACTGCGGCGCCCCAACGACCGGCGCCGGGCGAGCCGCACAAACACCGTCGTCGCATTGTGCCAACGGCATCAGCACGGCCGCGATCCAGCGCGGACCGGAAGACCGCAGTGACTCCGCGCTGATGATCAAGCTATAATCAATGCCAAGGTTAGTGGATAAAAATCGTCTCGGGCATCATGCTAACCACGGAGAAAAACCAATGTCGGGAGGGAATTTACGTGCGCGCGGGGGCGCGTTTTTTGCCCCGCTGATCGCCGCCGCCTTTCTGTTCGCAGGCACCGCGGCCCACGCTCAAAAGCCGATCGTCGTCGGCGCATCGATCTCGGAAACCGGGCCGCTGGCCGTCGACGCGGCGTATCACCTGAAAGGCATCCAGCTCGGCGTGGCAGATGCCAACGCGCATGGCGGCTGGCTCGGCCGCAAGCTCGAGCTCAAATACTACGACGATCAAAGCAATCCCGGCACGGCGGTGCGGCTTTATACCCGCCTGATCACCGAGGATAAGGTCGATCTGCTCGTCGGACCGTATTCGAGCGGCATCAGCCAGGCTGTCGCGCCGCTGTTGAACAAGTACGAGCGGCCGACCCCGATGCCGGGCGCCTCGCTGCCGGCGATCTTCTCCGCGGGCAACAAATGGGCCTTCCAACTGCTGCCGCCAGCCACCGGCTACCTCGACGGCATGCTGCCGCTGATGAAGAGCCAGGGTGCGCACAAGGTCGCCATTCTTCAGGCGCAGCTGTCGTTTACGCTGGCTTGCGGCCAGGCGCGTCTCGATCAGGCCAAGGCCCTCGGCCTGGACGTGGTCTATTCCACGACCTATGCCATGCCGCCGCCTGATTTCTCTTCGATCGCGCTCGCGATCAAGAGCGCCAATCCGGACGGCGTGGTCGTCTGTTCCTATTATCCTGATGCCGTCGGCTTGGCGCAGGCGCTTCATCGCATCGGCTATGCGCCGAAGTTCTTTGCCGAGACCATCGGCCCGGCGGAGGACCAGTTCATCAATGCGTTGGGACCGATCACCAATCGGATCATCTCCAACACCAGCTGGTGGTCGAGCCTGAAGACGCACGACAATGCCGGCTTCATCGCGCGGTACAAGGCGATGTTCCACGAGGATCCGGACTATCACGCGGCGGCAACTTATGCCGCCATGCAGGTTCTCGGCGCCGCGGTCAAGGCAACCAAGTCGCTCGATCCGGCGAAATTGCAAGCCTGGATGGCGACCCACGAGGTCGAGACCGTGGAGGGCATGTTCAAGAGCGGCCCCACCGGTCTGTCGATGGGGTTCGAGCAATATATGTTCCAGATCCAAAGCGGCAAACGCCTCCTGGTCTGGCCGGCGAAGGACGAGCAAGCGAAAGCGCAGGTGCCTTACACCGGCCAATAGCCGAAGCGGCCATGCGAGGGGGCTGATGGTCGGGGCGGCCGGGTGATCGTACTGCAGTTGATCGTCAACGGGGTGCTCCTGGGCGGGACGTACATTCTGCTCGCCCAGGGGCTCAACCTTGTCTTCGGCGTCATGGGCATCGTCAACCTTGCCCATGGCTCGATCATCACGTTCGTCGGCGTGTTCACCTATTGGTTTGTGACCCAGACCAATCTTAGTCCACTGCTGTTGATGCCGATCGTCTTCGTCGTCGCGCTCGTCCTCGGCGGCGTGCTCCAGCGCTTGCTGTTAGAGCCGCTCGCCAAGCTCGGCAACCGGCGCGAGCTGCTCAGCCTGATGGTCACGTTCGGTCTGTCTTATGTCATCGTCGAGACGGCGATCAACTGCTTCGGCTCGCAGTACGTTTCGCTGCCGAACCTGCAAGCGACCTGGTCGGTTGCCGGGCTGGCGATCAACGAAGCGCTGGTCGTTGCCGGCGTCCTTGGCGCGGTAATTTCCGGTTGCCTGCACGTCTGGCTGCATTACACAGCGTCGGGCAAGGCGCTGCTGGCGACGTCGCAGAACGCGACCGGCGCGGTCACCTGCGGTATCGACGTGCGGCGGATGCGCGGTATCTCCTTCGCCATCGGATCGGCGCTCGCCGCCATCGCGGGAGTGCTGCTGATCCTGATCTTGCCGCTCTCTGCACCGACGGCGGACACGCTCACCATTCTGGCATTCGTCATCGTCGCGCTCGGCGGCCTCGGCGACTACAAGGGCGCGGTCTTCGCCGGACTGCTTCTCGGCCTTGTGCAGTCGGCGGTCGGCTATTATCTCGGCGGCGACGTCGAAGTCGTCGTTCCTTATCTGCTGCTGATCGGCTTCATGGTCATGCGCCCGCAAGGCCTCGGCCAGGCGGCTCGTTAGACGCCGAGGCCGCCCCATGAACCTCGACGCGCGACAGGTGGGGCGATGGATCGAGCGGCGGCTTTCCGCGCCCGCTGCCACCGGCACATCGGGTCCGCGGCCGCTGGGGATCGGGATTTTGGTGGCGCTGATCGTCTGCGCCGGCGCCGTGCCGCTGGTCAGCAGCGCCTACATTCTACAACTCGCCACCGACCTCCTCACCTTCGCGGCGCTGGCCTATTCGTGGAACATCATCAGCGGCTGCACCGGCTATCTGTCCTTCGGGCAGGTGTCGTTCTTCGGCATCGGCGCTTACGCCACTTCGGCCCTGGTTCTGCACACGTCCGTGCCGTGGTACGCCGCCGCCGTGATCGGCGCCGTCATCGGCGGCGCGAGCGCGGCGCTGCTCGGCACCATCATGCTGCGGTTGCGCGGCATCATGTTCGCGCTCGGCATGCTCGGCTTGGCGCGTATTCTCATGGTGGTCGCGTCCAACTGGACCTACGTCGGCGGCGCGGCCGGACTGACGCTGCCGGCGCAGTTGACCCCCATCGCGGTTTACCTCGCGATGTGGGTCGCGGCTCTGGTCGCCTTCGGGCTGAACTATTTCTTGCTGCGCTCGCAATGGGGCCTGTCCGTCGTCGGCGTGCGCGACGAAGAGGCCGCCGCCGCCGCGATCGGCGTGCCGACATCCTGGGTTAAGACCGCCGCCTTCATCATGAGCGCGCTCGCGCCGGCCGCAGTCGGCGGCCTGGTAGCGTGGAACCGCAGCTTTCTCGATCCGCCGAGCGCCTTCGACCCGACGCTCGACCTTCAGGTGATCGTCTTCGCGCTCTTCGGCGGTATCGGCACGCTGTGGGGGCCGGCGCTCGGCACCGTGATCCTCGTCATTGTCGGCGAGCAGTTCTGGGCCTATCTGCCCGATCTGCAACTCGCGCTGTACGGCGTGCTGGTGATCGCCGTCGTGCTCGCCTTCCCTGGCGGCATCGTCGGCGTCGCCAATCGCTTTGGCTGGCTGCGGCGCCGGCCGGTCGCGGCGCCAGCGGTATTTCCGATCGTCTCCCGACCGCCGCGCCCAGCGCCGCCCGGCAGCGACACGATCATCGAGGTGCGCGACCTGACGGTGCGATTCGGCGGTCTCGTGGCACTCAACGGCGTTTCGCTCGCCGTCAAACGCGGCGAGATGGTGAGCATCATCGGCGCCAACGGTGCCGGCAAGACGACGCTGTTCAACGCCATCACCGGCTTCGTCAAGCCCAGCGAAGGGGGCGTCTTCTATCAAGGCAAGCTGGTGTCCGACATTCCGTCGCATCGCCGCGCCCATCAGGGCATCGCGCGCACGTTCCAGATTCCGCGGCTGATGGAGTCTTTGACGGTGTGGGAAAACGCCCTGCTGGCCGCGCGCCACGGCAAGCGCAAGGATGCGGCCGTCGAACAGGCGGCCTGGGCGCTGCATACGGTGAAGCTCGACAATTTGTGGCTCGAGCCGCCGGGCAAATTGAGCCCGGGGCAACAGCGGCGCCTCGAGATGGCGCGCGCGCTGGCCCTCGATCCGACGGTCATCCTGCTCGACGAGGTCATGGCCGGCATGACGCGCGACGAGCAGGGTGAAATCCGCGAAGTCCTGCGCCATTTCCGTGACCTGGGCGTCGCCGCGGTTGCCGGCGTCGAGCATATCATCGCAGCGATCGCCGATATCTCCGACCGCATGATCGTGCTCGATCGCGGCAAGAAGATCGCCGAAGGCGTGCCGGAAGCGGTGCTACGCGACCCGGTCGTCATCGAATCCTATCTCGGCAAAGTGTCATGATCGCGGAACCTTCACGCTCCGCAGGAACGGACGCGCTCCGGGTCGACAATCTGGTCGCCGGCTTCGGCGATATCACCATCTTGCACGACGTTTCCCTCGCCGTGCCCGCGGGCAAAGTGACGGTTCTGTTGGGCGCGAACGGCGCCGGCAAGACGACGTTGTTCCGCGCCATCACCGGCCTGGTGACGCCGCGCAGCGGCCGCGTCTCGTTGTTCGGCGAGCCGATCGCCGGCAAAGCGCCGCATCTCATCGCCCGCGCCGGCATCGGCCATGTGCCGAGCGGCCGCGAGCTGTTTCCGCGCATGCCGGTGAGCGCCCATCTCGATCTCGGCGAGCGCCTCTGCCCGCCGGAGCAGCGGGCGGCGTTGCGACGGCGCGTGCTCGAGCTGTTTCCGGCGCTCGCCGAGCGCCTCAACCAGGCAGCCGGCACACTCTCGGGCGGCGAGCAGCAGATGGTGGCGATCGCGCGCGCGCTGATGACCAACCCGCGCCTGCTGTTGCTCGATGAACCGTCTGCCGGCCTGGCGCCCAAGGTCGTGCTCTCGGTGTTCGACGCGCTGGGCAAGCTGCAGGACCAGGGCATGAGCGTCCTGCTCGCCGAGCAGAGCATGGCCTTTGGCCTATCGGTCGCCAGCCGCGCCTATATCATGCGTGAAGGCCGGATCGTGCTGTCGGGCACGCCCGCCGAACTCTCCGCCGAACGCAGCGTCGTCCAGGCCTATCTCGGCGCCTAGAACTGATAGCGGCGCAGACCGCCGTCGACCGGAATGACCGTGCCGGTCATGTAGCGCGCCAGCGGCGAGGCGAGAAAGACCGCGAGCACGGCAAGATCGTCCGGCTGGCCGTATTCGCCGACGGGAATTTCACGCTCGGCGAACTTGCGCCGCTCGTCTTCCGGATAAAGCCGCAGGATCTGCTCGGTGATGATGCGGCCGGGCGCGATCGAATTGATGGTGATGCCGTGTTTGCCGATCTCGCGCGACAAACCCTTGGCCCAGGCATGCACGGCCGCCTTGGCGGCGAACGAGGCGTTGATCCGCTCGGGCTCGGACTTGCCGGTGATGTTGATGATGCGGCCCCATTTCTGGGCGATCATGCCGGGCAGGATCGCGTGCGTCAGCTGACGCAGACGGGTGAAGTTGAGCGTCAGCGCCTCGTCCCAGCTCTGGTCGGGAGCGTCCGCCGGCAGCGGCCGGCTGCCACCGGCGCTGTTGACCAGGATCTCGATCTTGCCCAGGGCACGAACCGCCGCGTCGCGGATACGATGCGGCGATTCCGGCTGCATGACGTCGGCGACGACGATCGCCGGACGGATGCCGCCGGCTTTTTCGATTTGATCGGCAACTTGTTCGAGCAAATCCTTGCGGCGTGCCGCGATCGCCAGCCGCGCGCCTTCCGCGGCGAGCCTGGCGGCGATCGCCCGGCCGATCCCCATGCTGGCGCCGGTGACCAGTGCGGTGCGCCCTTTCAGCTGAAGGTCCACATCGGCCTCCTATTCGATGGTGCGCTCGCCGCCGCGCGCCGGCGCCGTCTCGGCGGCATAGTGCACGAGCGCGCCGAGCCGATAAATGCCATGCACGAACTTGCCGTACGGCAGGACGAGGAACAAGGCGAGGACGAAGCCGAGATGAACCGCCAAGAGGACGCCCATCGCCGTGCTGTCGCGCAGCGCCAGCAACAGCAGACCGGTTGCCGCCACCGCCGCCAGCAACAACAGCAACGCCATGTCGGCGCCGAGCAATTCGCGAGCGGCGGGTACCGGATCGCGCACGATCTTGAGGACCAACAGGCCCGTCGTTCCGATCAACAAGCCAATGCCGCCGACCGTGCCCAATACGACCGGAACGCTGAGTAGCGGATAGGGTGCGATCCAGCCGAAGACATGGTGATAGACCGTCGCCACACAGGTCGCCGCGAAACACGCGACGAAGCCATAAAACATGGCGTGATGGAGCCAGCGCCGCACGCCGGAAAACGATTCGTCGCGGTCGTTGCAGCCGAACCCGCCGCCGGAGAGATTGCGCAACGCCGCGGCGTCGCCGAGCGCGCGCCGCCATACTCGCAAATCCGTGCGCCGCTTAAGACCGGCGGCCGTATCGCGCCAGAACCGCGCGTAACCCATCGCCAGCGCCAGCACCCCGTAGCCAAAGGTCACTAGCCCGGCCGCGATCATCACGCTCAAAGGAATGACGGCATAGAACGCACCCGCGCCGGTATGCGGCCCATAGACGGCGGAAGGCGCCTGCAATTCCGTCGTCAGCAGCAGCACGCCGGCCAGCGCGAGTGCGGCGATCAGCGAAACGATCACGCCATTGTGCCGGAACAGCGCCGCGAGCGAACCCGGCCAGGCATATTCGCGATATGTCTCGGCGCGCAGCCGGGCGAAGGCTTGCGGCAGATTGACGTTGAATTCGTGCGGCGGCGCGTACTGGCAGGCGTAGAAACAGCCACGGCAATCGTGGCAGAGGTTGGCGAGATAGCTTAAATCGGCGTTGGAGAATTCGCGACGCAGTTCCATCGCCGGAAAGACCGCGCAATAGCCTTCGCAATACCGGCAGGCATTGCAAATTTCCATTTCCCGCCGCGCTTCGGCAACGGCGTCAGTGTTGCGCATGTTTCGCCGCCTCCGCGCCGGCAATGCGTCCGAACACCGTGCCGATGGTCATGCCGAAGCCGGCGAGATAGCCGCGCCCCAGGATGTTGCCCGCCATGATCTCGCCGGCGGCGAACAGATTCTTGGCGCGCACGCCGTTGCGCATGACGACGCGCGCCCGGTCGTCCACCTTGACGCCGAGATAGGTGAAGGTGATGCCTGGCCGCAGCGGATAAGCGGCATAGGGCGGCGTATCGACGCGCTGTGCCCAATGCGATTTGGCCGGCATCAGCCCGTCGGTGCGACAATCGTCCAGGATCTTGTCGTTGAACGGACCCGGCCGCACTGCCGCGTTGTAAGCGCGCACGGTTTCGCCGAACGTCGCGCGATCGAGCGCGAGCTTGCCGGCGATTTCGTCGATCGTCGCGCCGGCGATCGCGGGATACATCGACGGCATGAACAGGGTCGACGCCTTCGCGTCGGTGATGGCGTAGGCGATCTGGCCGGGCTGTTGCGCGATCAGCCGGCCCCAGATGGCATAACGCTTGGGCCACAGGTCCTCGCCCTCATCGTAGAAGCGCCGTGCGTCGCGGTTGACGACGATGCTGAACGGAATCGCGTCGAGCCGCGTGACGATACCGCCGTCGAATTTCGGCGCGCGCGCGTCGATCGCCACCGCATGGCATTGCGTCAGATCGCCGATCGGCATTACGTCCTGGTCGAGCAGATTGCGCAGCACCCGACCCTTCGCGTAGGGCGTGCCGCGGATCAGGAAATTGTCGGCGGCCGCGCCCCAATATTGCCTGAGCCAGTCGATGTTCGCCTGAAAGCCGCCCGCCGCCACGACGACGGCTTTGACGCGGGGGCGCATCGTCCGACCGCCGGATTCGATCGCAACGGATTCAACGGCGCCGTCGCGCAGACAGACATCCTGCACCTCGGCGTCGTAGTGGACCGCGACACCAAGCCGTTCGGCGGCCCGGTAATAGGCGTTGAGCAAGGCCTTGCCGCCACCGAGGAAGAACGCGTTGGTGCGCGACAGGCTGAGCGTGCCGGTGAGCGACGGCTGGAAGCGAACGCCGCGGCCTTCCATCCAGGCGAGTGCCGTCCCGGAGCTGCGGATCGTCAGCTGCGCCAGCGCCTCGTCGGTTTCGCCGCCAGTGACCTGGCGCAAATCGTCCCAATATTCGTCTTCGCCATAGGCCTCGGCGATCGTCGCGGTTGGCGCGGCGTGCATGACCCGGAAGTTGCGCGTGTGCCGGCTGTTGCCGCCACGGAAGTCGCGCGGCGCGTGCTCGACCAGGAGGACGCTGGCGCCGGCCTCGCGGGCGGCGATCGCGGCGCACAGCGCGGCATTGCCGCCGCCCGCCACCAGCACGTCGTACGACCCGGCCAGATCGGTCATCGCCCGCGATCAAACGGCGAAAACCGCTTGTACCGCAAGCGATACCGCAGGGCACCGCTCGCACCCGGCTAACGCCAGTCGAGCCCGATGTCGAGCGCGGTGACGCTATGGGTGAGCCAGCCGCTCGACAGCAGATCGACGCCTGTAGCCGCGATAGCGGGCGCCGTCTCCGGCGTGATGCGGCCCGACGCTTCGGTCACTAACTGGCCGCCGACCAGGGCGACGGCGCGGCGCAGATCGTCCGGGCTCATATTATCGAGCAGCACCGCGTCAACCTTGAGTTTGAGCGCCTCGGCAAGCTGCTCGAGCGTGTCGACTTCGAGCTCGATCTTGACCAGATGGCCGATCGCAGCGCGGGCGCGGGCGACCGCCGCGGCGACGCCGCCGGCAGCGGCGACGTGATTGTCCTTGATGAGCACGCCGTCATCGAGACCGAAGCGATGATTGAATCCGCCGCCGACGCGTACGGCATATTTCTGCAAGGCGCGTAAACCAGGCATGGTCTTGCGCGTACATACGAGGCGCGCGCGGTGTCCTTTGATCGACCGGACGATCGCCGCCGCGGCCGACGCGATGCCGCTCAAGTGACACAGGAAATTGAGCGCCACGCGTTCAGCCGTCAGGATGCCGCGCGTCGGACCGGCGATCGTCGCAATGGTTTCGCCGGCGGCGACGGCGCTGCCGTCCGGCCGTGCGGTTTCGACTTTGAGCGCGGGCTCGATCAGCCGGAACGCAATCGCTGCGCAATCGAGTCCTGCGATAATTCCAGCTTTGCGAGCGACCAGCGCCGTCGTTGCCCGCATATCCACGGGCACGATCGCATCCGTCGTGATGTCGCCTGCCCGGCCGAGATCCTCCAGCAGCGCCGCGCGCACCAGAGGCTCGATCATGATTGTCGGCAACGGCGGCACGGTCATGACTCAGGCCCCGACGGCGACACGCTGGTCGCCGAATTCGGCCAAGCGCATCACGTCTGCTAGCCGCAGCCGTGACCGGCGCGGGCCGGTGGACGAATGGTTCGGGAAGTCGGTCCGGGCGTGACTGCCCCGGCTCTCCTGCCGTTGGAGCGCCGCCGCGGCGACGAACAGGCCGACGAGCGCCGGATCTGCCTCCGGACCGGCCGCGAAAGCGAGTGACGTCAACGCCGCGACCGCCGCCGCGAGGCCGTCGCGATCGCGCAACACACCAACCTGTTGCGCCATGATCGCGCGAATGCTGTCGGCGCGTGCCACCGCCGGCAGCGGGGGCACGAAGGCCGGCCGCGGCCGCGTCAAACGAGAAGTCGTGCCGACAACGGACTCCGCGACCGTCCGGCCGGCGACACAGGCTTCGAGCAGCGAGTTGCTGGCCAAGCGATTGGCGCCGTGCAGGCCGGTGGACGCGGCTTCGCCGACTGCCCAGAGACCAGGGAGCGAGCTCCGTCCCGTGGCGTCGACGGCGATGCCGCCCATGTGATAATGCGCGGCCGCCCGGACCGGGATCGGATCGACCGCCGGATCGATACCGGCAGCACGACAGGCCGCCGCGACGCCCGGAAAACGCCCGGCGAACCGGCTGCCGAGTGCGCGCCGTGCGTCGAGGAACACGCGACGACCGGCGGCGATCTCCTGCCATACGGCGCGGGCGACGATGTCGCGTGGCTCGAGCTCCGCTCGTGGATAGCCGGCCATGATCCGGCGGCCGGCCGCGTCGACGAGCAACGCGCCTTCGCCGCGCACGGCTTCGCTGACCAGCGGCATCGGATCCTGGCCGACCGCAAGCGCCGTCGGATGAAACTGGACGAATTCCATGTCGGCCAGCACCGCGCCCGCCCATGCAGCCAGCGCCAGCCCCTGGCCGATGGCGTCGAGCGGATTGGTGGTTTCGCGATAAAGGCCGCCGATCCCGCCGGTGGCGATCACCACCCGCGTCGTCGGCAGGACGACGGGCTTGCCCTCGGCGGCGGCGAGCACGCCCACGACCGCGCCGTCTTCGACGATCAGTCGCCGCGCCTCGACGCCTTCGAGCACGGTGATCGACGACGTCCGCCGGACCGCCGCCGTCAGCGCCGCCGTCATTGCCCGCCCGGTGCCATCGCCCGCGGCATGGACGATACGGCGACGGCCGTGACCGCCTTCGAGTCCCAGCTTGTAGCGTCCATCCGGTGCGCGATCGAAGGTGGCACCGAACTTCAGGAGATCGGCCAGCGCCGCCGGACCGGCGGCCGTGATGCGTTCGACGGCGTGTACGTCGCACAGCGCGTCGCCGGCCGCGATCGTATCGGCGGCGTGACGCGCCGGATCATCGTCTTCGCCAACCGCGACGGCGATGCCACCCTGCGCCCAGGCGCTGGCGCAGCCCGAGCCGAGCGGCGCCTTGGCAAGGACGATGACCGGTTCGGGCGCGAGCCGCAGCGCCGTCATCAGGCCGGCGATGCCGGCGCCGATCACGACCGGGCAGCCGGCGGCGGCTGGCGGGATTGCGGTCATCGGCGTCAAACGGCCAGCATGCGTTCGACGGCACGGCGCGCCGGCGCGGCGACGGCCGGATCGATCGTCACCTCGTGCGTCAGCGTTTCGAGCGCCTGCCGGATGTTGGCGAGCGTGATGCGCTTCATGTGCGGGCACAGATTGCACGGCCGCACGAACGCCGTTTCCGGATGCTCGAGCGCGACGTTGTCGCTCATCGAGCACTCAGTCAGCAGCACGACGCGAGCCGGATGCCTGGTCGCAACGTAATCGGACATGGCCGCCGTCGAGCCGGCGAAATCGGCAGCCGCGACCACGTCGGGCGGACATTCCGGATGCGCCAGCACGACGATGTCGGGGTGCTGCGCGCGGAGCGAATGGACTTCGGTGGCGGTGAAACGCTCGTGCACTTCGCAATGGCCGCGCCAGGCGACGATCTCGACTGCGGTTTCGGCCGCCACGTTGCGCGCCAGATATTCGTCCGGCAGCATGATGACGCGCGGCACGCCCAAGGATTCGACGACGCGTTTCGCGTTCCCCGACGTGCAGCAGATATCGGATTCGGCCTTCACCGCGGCCGAGGTGTTGACGTAGGTGACCACCGGCACGCCGGGATAGCGCTCGCGCAGCAGCCGGACGTCCGCGGCGGCAATCGACTCCGCCAGTGAGCAGCCGGCCCGCACGTCCGGTATCAGCACCGTCTTGTCGGGATTGAGCAGCTTCGCCGTCTCGGCCATGAAGTGCACGCCAGCCAGCACGATCACGCGCGCCGAGGTCTTCGCCGCTTCGCGCGCGAGTACGAGGCTGTCGCCGGTGATGTCGGCGACGCAGCGATAGATTTCGGGCGTCTGGTAATTGTGCGCCAGAATCACGGCGTCGCGTTCGCGCTTCAGCGCCAGGATCGCCGCGATGTCGTCGGCGAACACCGGCCATTCGACCGGCGGGATAACTTGGCGGACACGCTCGTACAGCGCTTCCAACGCGATCGTATCGGGCATATTATTATGCTCCTCTTGAGCATTTCTAGGCGCTAAGAAAACAGGCGCAAGCGCCCTTTTGCCGACTTATGCTATGATTGACCATAATGCCTGTCAAGACGAGGCGGTGACCGCGTGACCGCGATCCCACGGACCGACCAGCGCAGCGAGCCGGCGTCGGCGCACGGCATCCTGGCCGTCGAGCTGACCGCGGTGATCGTCGCCGTAACCGCCGACGAACCGCATGTGCTCACCTTGCGCAATGGCGAAGCGCTGCCTTCGGGGCCGCTGCAAACGCGCCACCGTACCTTGCAAAGCGGCGTGCGGTCGTGGGTCGAAGACCAGACCGGCCACGCACTGGGCTATGTCGAGCAGCTCTATACCTTCGCTGACCGCGAACGCACGCGCGAAAAAACCGTCGAGCACCGTATTTCGATCAGCTACCTGGGTTTGACGCGCGAGCGCAGCGATGGCGAGGCGGCAAATTCCGCCTGGCAGGATTGGTACCGGTTTTTTCCGTGGGAGGATTGGCGGCGCGGCCAACCGCGCGTGATCGCCGACGCGATCCTGCCGCGATTGCGCGCCTGGGCGCGTCAGAGTACGCCGCCACTGACGCGTGAACGGCGCGAACGCATCGACGTCGCTTTCGGCGCCAAGCCGCACGGCTGGAACGAGGAGTTCGTGCTACAGCGCTACGAGCTGCTGTGGGAAGCCGGCATCGTGCCGGAGGCGCGCGGCCACGCCGGCCCCGCCAACGCGATCGCCGGAACGCCGATGACGCACGACTACCGCCGCATCCTGGCGACCGGCATCGCGCGATTGCGCGCCAAGATCAAATACCGGCCGGTGGTGTTCGAGCTGATGCCGGCGAGCTTTACGTTGTTCCAGCTTCAGCGCGCGGTCGAGGCGCTCGCCGGCCAGCGGCTGCACAAGCAGAATTTCCGCCGCCTCATCGAACAGCAGGGACTGGTCGAGGAAACCGGCAAAGTCGCGACCGCGACCGGTGGACGGCCCGCGAAGCTGTTCCGGTTCCGCCGCACCGTGGTGGTCGAGCGCACGGCGGCAGGCTCCAAGCTGCCGCTGCACCGGTCGGCCTGATGCTCCTGCCTTAACCGCTTATTAGCCCTAATCAGCCGGAGGAATTTTGCGGCAGCGTGCGCCGGTATCGCCGCCGGCCGTTAACCATGAACCGCGAAGCAAACCGGGAGTAATAACGCCAAATTTACGCTCCGCCGCTTAAGGTTTCCGCCGCGCGCGTTCCGGCGCGCACGGGATATCTCCTCGCGCGATGGTCAATACTCTGGACAGCGATAGCGACAGCGGCGGTCTCGCCACCAACGTCGTCGCAACCGGCTCGCTCGCCGCCAAAACGGTGCGCGGCGCCGGCTGGATGGTGACCTGGCGCTTCCTCACCCGCACCCTCGGCGCGCTCAGCACCTTCGTGCTCGCGCGCCTGCTGTCGCCGATGGATTTCGGTCTCGTCGCGCTCGCCGGCGCGTTCGCACGCGCGATCGACGCCATGGCGACGCTGGGCATCCAGGACGTCATGCTGCGCGAGAAGCATCCCGACGAAAGCTACTACAGCACCGGCTTCACGCTGGGCCTCATCCGCACCGGCATCGCCGGCTTGGTCATCGCCGCCGCCGCGTATCCGGTCGGCCGCTTCTTCGGCGACGAGCGGCTGAGCTACATCCTGCTGATCCTCGGGCCGCTGCTGCTGCTCGAGAGCTGCGAGAATGTCGGCACGCTCGAGTTCCGCCGTCAGTTCCGCTTCGACCGCGATTTCATCCTGTTCATGGTGCCGCGCGTCGCCTCGGTCGTCGTGACGGTCGGCACGGCGATCTTCACCCGCAGCTACTGGTCGCTGGTCGCCGGCATCGTCGTCCTGCGTGTCACGCGCGTCGTCCTCAGCTACGCCATGCATCCGTTCCGTCCGCGCCTGACGCTGGTCGATTGGCGGCGCATGCTGGGCCTGTCGTCGTGGATCTGGGGCACGAGCGTCGCCGGCTTCGCGCGGGAGCGTTCGGACTCGTTCATTCTTGGTCGGCTGATGAATACCAGCGCCGTCGGCTTGTTCTCTGCGTCGCTCGAAGTCGCGCTGCTGCCGATCAGCGAATTTGTCGAGCCGGTCGGCCGCGCGCTTTACGCCGGCCTGTCGGCGATCCATCACAGCGGCCAAGGCTCATCCGACACGCTGGCGAAAGCGATGAGCGCGACATTGTGCATCGTCCTACCGGCCGGCGTCGGCGTCTCGCTCGTCGCGGCGCCGCTCATTCGCATCACGCTGGGTCCGGCGTGGCTCGCCGGCGTGCCGCTGGTGGCGATCATCGGGCCGTTCGCCGCGTTCTCGGTCATCACCAATATCGGCATGCTTGGTGTCATGGCGATCGGCAACCCGAAGATCACCACCCTCACCACGGCCGCCATGGCGCTGCTGCGCGTTCCCATGTTGCTGATCGGCGTGATCGTCGGCGGCCTGTCCGGTTTGGCGTGGGCAACCGGCATCGCTCTGGCGCTTGAAGCCGTCATCTATGTCATCGTCCTCGGCCGCGTGACCGGCTTCCGCTTCAGCGTGCTTGTTGGCGAAAGCTGGCGGTGCGCGACCGCCACCGCCGGCATGGTTCTCATCCTGGTCTCGCTCGGCCTCGCCTGGAGCCCCGCCGCAGCCGCCATGGCTGGCGCCGTGACGCAGGTGGGGATCGCGGCCGCGGCTGGCGCTGCTGTCTATGCCGTGTTGCTCGTGGCGTTGTGGGCCCTCACCGGCTGTCCGGACGGCCCGGAAGCGACGCTGGTACACGCCATCAGCCGCCGCCTGCCGCTGCCTGCCTTTGGACGGCGCGCCACATGAGCCGTGACTCAATGATTCATACGCCGCACGGCGCGCGCCTGCCGGCGGACATGCCGCCACAACTGCTTGTCTTCATCGACACCGAAGAAGAGTTCGACTGGCAGAAGAATTTCGCGAGCGACGCACGCGGCGTCACGGCGATGAAGCATCAATGGCGCGCGCAGACGATCTTTGATCGCTACGGCGTCAAGCCGGTTTATCTGGTCGATTATCCGGTGGCGTCGCAGCCGGCCGGCTATACGCCGCTGCGCGAGTTCTTTGACGACGGCCGCTGCGAAATCGGCGCGCACCTGCATCCATGGGTGACGCCACCCGTCGAAGAGGCGGTCAATGACGGGAATTCGTTCGCCTGCAACCTGCCGCGCGACCTCGAGCGCCGCAAGCTGTCCATCCTGAAAGAGACCATCGAACGCAACCTGGGCGTCGTGCCGACGGTTTATCGCGCCGGACGCTATGGCGCCGATGCTGAAACGCGGGGATTGCTGGAAGAGCTCGGCTTCCTGATCGATTCGAGCGTCCTGCCGTGGACCGATCTGCGCCGCTTGGCCGGACCGGATTTCCGCCACTTCTCGCCCGATCCGTTCTGGTTCGGCGCCGGCGATCGCCTGCTCGAAATTCCGCTCACCACCGGCTTCCTTGGCCTGCTGCACCGTTTTGGCAAAGAGGTGTTTCCGTGGATCGGCGGCACGCGCGGCGTGCGGCTTCGGGCGACCGCGATTTGCGCGCGGGCTCGGCTGCTCGACCGCATCCGGCTCAGCCCCGAAGGCGTGACCATCGCCGAAGCCAAGCGGCTGACGCGCGCGCTGGTCCGGCGCGGCGAGCAGAAGGTGTTCGTCCTCAGCTATCACAGCCCGTCGCTTGGCGTCGGCCATACACCTTACGTGCGGACGCGCGCCGACCTGGAGCAGTTCCTTGCCTGGCTCGACGCCTATCTCGAATTCTTCATGGGCGAAATCGGCGGGCGCCCGGCGTCGACGGGCGACATCTATCGCGCGATGGCCGCCGCCGGCGGTCGCGCCCTGCTGCAAACTGCACGGCAGCCCGGCGAACGTCGCCGAGCAGCCGGCTGATCGCGCGTCGGGTTACGAACGCGTGAACGGTTCCTGGAAACGCAGCTCGGCGCGCCGACCGAAACCCAATGTCCGCAGGACTAAGCTCGCGACATTGAGCAGCGCGGCGATGACGACCAGTACGACCAGGTTCAGCGCGAACCAAAGAATTTTAACCATAGACGGACCTTTCCCGGTGGCGGTTCTTGACGGCTTCTGCCGTTCAATCAGCAACCCGCGTGCCAAAGAAAAATCGCCAGGGTTTCAAAGGCTTTACCGCCGCCCGGACGCGACGGCCGGCGCGCTCTGTCAGGGTTTCCGACAATGGCCGGCGGCGGCCGGCGCGAAACCGGCAATTTACCTTTCCGATGCTATAGAGGCCGGTCGGGGTGACGGCGCCGGTCGGCGCGCCGCACCGGCGACGCGGCGGATGACCGAACGATGAAGAAGGCCCTCGTCCTCTCGAGCGTCTCGCGAACCGTGCTGGCGACGATCCGTTCGCTCGGCCGCGGCGGCGTCGAGGTGCATACCGCCTGGACGCGACCGGGCTGCATTTCGGCGCGCTCGCGTTACGTACGTGCCGCGCACGATCTCCCGCCGTACAGCGACACCGATCCGAGCTGGAAGACGGCGCTGGCCGATCTGATGCGCCGCGAACGTTTCGACCTCGTCATTCCCTGCACCGACATCGACACGCTGGCGCTCCATCGGCATCGCGCCGAGCTCGAGCGCTTCGGCCGAATCTACACGCCGAACGACGAGGCGGTCGCAGTGCTGTTCGACAAGCATCGCACCAACGAGCTTGCGCGCTCCGCTGGCGTGCGCTTGGCGCGCGAAATCATCATCGCCGACCTGGATGGCGCGCGCGACGCGTGGCGCGAACTGGGCGCGCCGCTGGTCCTCAAGCCGCGGCGCACCTTCGACCATCCGACCCAAGGCCTCGCCGTTCGCAAGGTTCGCAGCGAGGCCGAATTGCTGCGCATCCTGCCGAAATTCCTCGCACATGGCCCGGTCGCGGCGCAGCAGAACTTCGTCGGCCACGGTGCCGGTGTCGAATTGCTGCTCGATCGTGGCGAGAAGTTGCTCGCGTTCCAGCACGTCCGCGTGCACGAACCGCTCGACGGCGGCCAAAGCACCTATCGCAAGAGCGTCCCGCTGTCGCCCGAGCTGCTCGATGCGGCGCTGCGCATCCTGCGGCCGCTACGCTACACCGGCGTGGCGATGGTCGAGTTCAAGGTCAACCCGGCAACCGGCGACTGGATCTTCGTCGAGGTCAATTCGCGGTTTTGGGGTTCGCTGCCGTTGAGCGTCGCCGCCGGCGCGGATTTTCCGCTGGCGCTGTTCGAGTTCATCACCACGGGCCGCCGCGACTTTCCGCAGCGGTACCGCACCGGATTGTTCTGCCGCAATCTGCCGCTCGATATCGAATGGCAGATCGCCAATCTGCATGCCGACCGCACCGATCCGACGCTCGCCACCAAGACGCTGCCGGCGGTGCTGGGCGAAACCGTCGCCAATGTCGTGACGCTGCGCGAGCGCTGGGACAGCTTGACGCTCGACGATCCGAAACCGGGCTTCGCCGAGATCGGCGGCCTTTTGCGCCGCGCCGTCGGCAAGCTGACCAAGCCGCGCCGCGCGCTGGATACGGAGACCGCGTGAGCGCCATGGCCGAACCCGCGATCCCGCTCGCGCCGGCCGCACCAGCGGCGCCGGTCCGTGAGCCGGACGACGCCAAGGCGCCGCTCGCCGACAAGGACGTGCGGCTGACCGTGATCGTCGAGCGCGATGCGGCCGGGCTCGAACGCCATCTTGCGGCCTGGGAAGCGTTGTCAGCGACCGCGATCGAGCCCAACGTGTTTTACGAGCCGTGGATGTTGCTGCCGGCGCTGCGCCATCTGCGCGGCGGCGCCGATCTGCTGTTTCTGTTCGTCTATGCGCAAGCACCGGGTGCGAGCGACCAGCCGCCGGTGTTGTGCGGATTCTTCCCGTTGGAGCGGCAAAACCACTACAAGAACATGCCGGTTAGCGCGCTGCGCTTGTGGAAGCATCTCCATTGTTTCCTGTGTAGCCCGCTGGTGCGCGCCGAGACCGCGCAAGCCTGTTTCCAGGCTGTGTTCGATTGGGCTGCCGGCGACCCGCGCGGCTCCATCCTGATCGAATTCGGCGGCGTATCGGGTGACGGGCCGCTGTGGACGGCGCTGGTGGAATTTCTGGAAGAGCACCGCCATCCGACGCTGACGCTCGAATGCAGCACGCGGGCGTTGTTGCGGCCGCAAGCCGACGCCAAGACCTATCTCGACGACGCGCTTTCCACCAAAAAGCGCCGGACGCTGCGGCAACAGGAAAACGCGCTCGGCCGGCAAGGCACGCTCGAATACGCCATGCTCGCGGGCGACGGCGATATCGCCACCTGGGCGGAACACTTCCTCCGCCTGGAGGCAAGCGGCTGGAAGGGTCGCGAAGGCACGGCGCTGTCGTGCAATCCGGCACAGAAGCAGTTCTTCGTCGAGACGCTGCACGAGGCGTTCCGGCGCGGCCGGCTGATGGTGCTGACGCTTTCGCTGAGCGGCAAGCCGATCGCGCAGTTGTGCAATTTCCTCTGCCGCAACGGCTCGTTCGCGTTCAAGGTTGCGTTCGACGAAGCCTACGCGCGTTACTCGCCGGGCGTGCTGCTCGAGCTCGAGAACATCGCCGAGGTACATCGCCATCGCTGGATCCGTTGGATGGATTCGTGCTCGTCGCCGGGACCGGCGCTGACGAAACAGATCTGGCTCGACCGGCGCATCATCCAGACGATCCTGGCGACGTCGGGCCGTTCGCCGGGACCGTTTCTCATCGCGGTGCTGCCCTTCATGCAGTGGGCGTTCCACAAGCTTGAAGCGCTGTTCCGGCGACATGCGCGCTGAAGCCCTTCGAAACGCCGTGACGCCGCGCAGCAACCTCCAAATCGACCATCGGGCGGAAGCCGCGTTACCGGCCCAAGAGCCGCTGGCCGGCGAACGCACGTTCTATGCCGGCTATCCGTGGTCGCTCAATCCGCTGTGCACGGTCGGCGACGTCGCCAGTCAACTGACGAGTGAGCTTACGCACCTCGGCACGGCGCGCGAACCGTGGCAGCGCGACGAGGTGATGACGAATGTCTTCCTGCTTGCCGGTGCGTTGCTGACCGCCGTTGAGGACGCGTTGCACGGTCCCGTCCTGCGCCTGCCGCAGCGTCTGGCGCGACTGCCGGGCACGCGGCAGGGGTTCCGCGCGCTCAGCGCGGCAATGGCGTTCGGCCGCGCCGGTGAGGCGCAGACCCTGCGACGCTGGCGCGATCAGTGGCAAAGCGCCCTTGCCGGCTTCCTGCAATCGCTGGCCGCGCCGCCATCCGGCATCGTACCCGATCCAGCCGGCGCCATTGCCGCGCTTGCCGGCATCCTCGCGTGCCCCCTGCCGCGCCGATTGCTGGCGGAACCGGTGCGCATCCCATCGGCCTTTCGCAAGCAAGACCTCACTCAATTCGACGTTTTGGAATTGGCCGATCGCTTCGCGGCGTTGCATCCAAACCGTGACCAGCCGGTCGTCGTTGTCGGCTTGCGCACCGCCGGCGTCTATTTCGCGTCGCTGATGCGGGCGCGGCTCGAAGCGCGCGGCTTCGCCCGCACCGCCATCGCCACTGTCCGGCCGAACAAGGGCCTGTCCGTCGACGAGGCGCAGCGGCTGCACGCGTTCGCGCAAGCCGGTTATCACGCCGCATTGATCGACGACCCGCCGTTCAGCGGCGACACGATCGGCATGGCGGTACAGGCGTTGCGCCGGGCCGGCTTCGCCGCCGCCCAGCGCACGATCCTGTTTCCGGTTCATCCGCTGCGGCGCGATTGGCGCGAGCACAAAGAAGCGGCGGCGTTCAGCCGCGAGACGATCATCACGCTGCCGCCCGAGGATTGGCACAAGGCGCAACTGCTGGCGTCGGATTCCGCGATCGAGACACGGCTTGCCGCGTATTTCCAGGCCCGGGGTTATCGCGATGCCTGCGTGATCGACGATGCGGCCGCCGCGACCTTCAACGCCGAGCTCGAACATCGCTCGGGCGACCGCCGGCGTTATCGCCTCAAGCGAGTCTTCGCCGTCCGCATCGGGACGGCTTCCGGCACACCCGAGATTCGTTACATCCTCGCCAAGAGCGTCGGCTGGGGCTGGTTGGGCTACGCCGCGTTCATCGCCGCCGATCGCTTGGCCAGCCATGTGTCGCCGCTGCTCGGCTTACGCGACGGCATTCTCTTCACCGAGTGGCTGCCGCAGACCGCCACAACCAACCGTGCCCACGCATCGCGCCACACCTGGATCACGACCGCCGCAAACTATGTCGCCGCGCGCGCCGAACACTTGGCGATCGCGCCGCCGGACACACCTGACGCACAGCACGAAGGTTTGTCGCTGCTGGCCGATACGCTCGCGAACGCCTATGGACCGGGGATCGCCGGCCTGATGGTCGGGCCGCTGCGCCGGCGGATTGCCGCGCGCCTGACGCCGCGGGCGGCGCTGATCGACGGGCGGATGGCAGCGGACGAGTGGATCGCCGGCCCGGCCGGCCTGCTCAAGACTGATTTCGAGCACCACGGCATCGGCAAGAATGAAATCAATCTGTGCGACCCGGCCTACGATCTCGCCGACGCGATCTTGCAATTCGGTCTCACGCGCGACGAAGAGCGCGACCTGATCGCGCGCTACGCCGCCGCGACCGGCGACACGCCGCAAGGTGAAAGGCTTTTGCTGTGCAAGTTGATGGCCGGCCTGTGGACGCGGCAGGTTGCGCTCGACGGCATCGTCAAGCAAACCCACCTCGCCCACCGTGCCGACGAATTCAACGCGCAATACGTCAAGGCCTGGGATTTCCTGACGCGCGAAAGCGCACGCGCCTGTGGCGCGCTCGTCGGACCGGCCGCGACCCGCGATTGGCACGCGCCGCTGGCGGTGCTCGATCTCGACGGTGTCGTCGATCGCCGCATCTTCGGCTTTCCGACGACAACCGCGGCCGGCGTTCGCGCCTTAGCATCGCTGCACGCGCGCGGTTTTGCGATCGCGGTCGACACCGCGCGGCCGGCGCACCAGGTGCGCGATTATTGCGATGCCTATGGCTTTGTCGGCGGCGTGGCCGAGTGCGGCGGCTATATCTGGAACGCGACGACGCGGCAAGGCCGCAACCTGATCGACGCCGCGACGCTGGAACAGCTCACGGCCCTCCGCGCGGCGCTCAAGCAGATTCCCGGACTCTTCATCGATGACGGCTACGAATGCTCGGTGCGCGCCTATACGTATGCGCGCAAAGGCACCGTGCCGCTGCCGGAGCCGTTGATCCGCAATCTCATTGCCGCGCGCAAGCTCGATCGGCTGGTCGTGCACCAGACGACGATCGACACGACGATCCTGGCCAAAGGTGTCGACAAGGGCACGGGCCTGGCGGCATTGCTGACGTGGATCGGGCGCGGACAGGACGAAACCTTCGCCGTCGGCGATTCCGAAACCGACCTGCCGATGTTCGCCGTCGCGCGGCGCAGCTTCGCGCCGGCACATATCGATTGCACGCGGCTGGCGCGCGCCGTCGGCTGCACCATCGCAGAAGCCCCGTATCAGCGTGGCCTGCTGGAGATCGTTCGGCACATCACCGGCTCGGACACCGTCACCATTCCGGCTGCGACCGACGATCTGTTCTGGCCCCTTTTGCAGGCCGCCGATCGGCCGCGCGCGGCAAACCTTTGGCGCGCATTGCGCGAGCCGGCGGCCTATCGCGTCTTTCTGGATTGACCGGCGCGCGACGGCGCGCGTTCCCGCGATTACTCGAAGGCCTTGCCGGCCGGAATGCCGCAACGTTTGAACGCGATCGCCGCCGGACAGAAGCCGGTGAACGCTGACTGCAGCATGTTCAGGCCGACGAACGCCGTCAGCAGCAGCCACCACGGTGACACGAAATAGGCGAGCGCGATCGAAACCAGCACCATGATTCCGGCGAATGCGAAGACCGCCCTGTCGACCGTCATGGCGCGCCTACGTCAGCTTGCCGCGGATCAAGATGGCCGTGGCGCAGAACATCAGCCACAACCCGCCGCCAATCCCGAGCACGCCATATTCGGCGGGCGTGCCGCCGCCAAACAGCTTCGCCAGCGCCATGGCGAATCCGATCAATCCGCCAAGGAATAGCGCCCATATCGTGATTTCGAGAATCGTCTTGTGCATGAGTCACCGCCCCTTCACGTGTTTTCGGGCTGCTTCTCGCGGACTCGCGCCCGCGCACTCACACCAATCAATCGACTTCGACTAACCGCGAATTCGTACCATCTTTCCGTAGCGGCGGGAAGATCGGCACGGCGCGGGCGCTGTCCTCATTCGAGACACAAGGGGTCGAGGCGCGGCACGCGAGATGGTAGCGGGGGCCGGACTCGAACCGGCGACCTTAGGATTATGATTCCTCTGCTCTAACCAGCTGAGCTACCCCGCCGCCGGGCCGGATATAGCGGCTTCCGCCGGCTGCTTCAACCGCTCGCTCGCCTTGAGCTTCACGCTCGCCGATTTGAGCTGGCCGCACGCGGCCAGGATGTCGCGGCCGCGCGGCGTGCGCACCGGCGAGGCATAGCCGGCCGCGTTGACGATGTCGCCGAACGTCTCGATCGAGGTCTCGGTTGAACATTCAAAAGGCGCGCCCGGCCACGGATTGAACGGGATCAAATTGATCTTGGCCGGAATACCGGCGATCAGCTTCACCAACGCACGGGCGTCGGCCGGGCTGTCGTTGACGCCCTTGAGCATGACGTATTCGAAGGTGATGCGGCGCGAATTGCTGGCGCCCGGATAAGCGCGGCAGGCGGCGATCAGCTCGGCGATCGGATATTTCTTGTTGAGCGGCACCAGCACGTCGCGCAGCTCGTCGGTCACGGCGTGCAGCGAGATCGCCAGATTGACGGCAAGCTCCGCGCCAACGCGCGCGATCATCGGCACGACGCCGGCCGTCGACAGCGTGATCTTGCGCTTCGACACCGACAGGCCCTCGTGGTCCATCGCGATCTTCATCGCCTTAGCGACGTTGTCGTAGTTGTAGAGCGGCTCGCCCATTCCCATCAGCACGATGTTGGTGAGCTGGCGATCGTCCTTGGGCGACGGCCATTCGCCGAGCGCGTCGCGCGCCACCATGATCTGGCCGACGATCTCCGCCGCGCCGAGATTGCGCACCAAACGCTGCGTGCCGGTGTGGCAGAACTTGCACGTGAGCGTACAGCCGACCTGCGACGAGACGCACAACGTGCCGCGATCCTCTTCCGGGATGTGCACGCATTCGGCCTCTTGACCGTCCGCGAACGCCAGCAGCCATTTGCGCGTGCCGTCGTTCGACACCTGGGCGCGGCTTTCGACCGGCCGCACCACGGTATAGCGCTCGGCAAGCTGCGCGCGGAACGACTTGGCGAGCGTCGTCATCGCCGCGAAATCGTGCGCGCCGCGATGGTAGATCCAATGCCAGAGCTGGCGGGCACGGAACGGCGCGGCGCCGAGCGTCGCCATTTCGGCGACCAACTCCTCGCGCGACAGCCCGATCAGGGTTTTCGGAATGGACATAACCGGCAAGATATAGGACCGCCGCTGCGGCGGCGCCAGCGTTACCGCTTGACCTTGCAGGCGGCGTCGATCGCCTTCAGCGCCTGGCCGAAACCGGCCAAATCGTAGGTATCGGTCGTGACCGTGCCGCGCGCCGAGGTGGCCTTAAGGATCGCCGACTTGCCGTGCGCGAGCGCCTCGGTCACCGCCTTGTCGGTTGCGGCGCTTGCCGTCCAGGCGGCGTCGTTATCGACGAACAGCGCGTATTTCCGGCCGTCGATGACGAGCTCGACCTTCGCGTCCTTCTTCGCGGCATAGCCGAGATTGAAGGTCACGACGTTGTAGGCTTTCTCGCTGACGCGGTGCGACACCATCGCGTCGACGTGCGAACGCGGCACCGAAGCCGGCTCCGACGACGCCGGATTGCCGACCAGATAGCAGGTCAAGCCGCCTTTCTCGGGCGCCGTATAGGCGCTCCAGACTTTTCCGGATTCGAGCGTCTTAATCTGCTGCGCGAAGGCGCTCGTCGCGGCGAGGACGAGCGGCAGCGCGAGAACGGCGATCCATCGTTGCATCGGTGAAACATAGCGAAGCACCACGCGACGGACAAGCAATCGCTCTTGCGTCGAATCGCGCGGCACGACAAGTTCCGCGCCGGAGAATCATTAAATGCGTGCAATCCTCTGCCGTGAATACGGCGCCATCGACAAGCTCGCGGTAGCCGACGTGGCGGAGCCATCGCTCGGCGCGGGCGAGGTGCTCATCGACGTGCATGCGGCCGGAATCAATTTCGGCGAGATGCTGATGGTGCTGGGCACGTACCAGGAAAAGCCGCCGCTGCCGTTCACGCCCGGTTTCGAGGCGGCCGGCGTCGTGCGGGCGACCGGCGACGGCGTGACGGCTGTGAAGCCCGGAGACCGGGTCATGGCAGCCCTGCCCCGGGGCGGCTATGCCGAGGTGGCGGTCGCCGCCGCGAGCGCCGTCTTTCCGATTCCGCCGGCGATGGATTTTGTCACCGCCGCGGGTTTTCCGATCGCCTACGGCACAGCTTATGGCGCCTTCGCCTGGCGCGCCCATCTCGCGCCCGGCGAGACTGTGCTGGTGCTCGGCGCTGCCGGCGGCGTCGGCCTAGCCGCGGTCGAGGTCGCCGCGGCCATGGGCGCGCGCGTCATCGCCGCCGCTGGCGACGCCGAGAAATGCGCGGTCGCGCAGGCCCATGGTGCAATGCACACGATCGACTACCGCCGCGAGGATCTGCGCGAACGCGTGCGCACCCTGACCGACGGGCGCGGCGCCGACGTGGTGTTCGATCCGGTGGGCGGCGACGCGTTCGCCCAGGCGCTGCGCGCCGTCGCCTGGAGCGGCCGCATCCTGGTGATCGGCTTCGCCTCCGGCAGCGTGCCGCAGATTCCGGCGAACCATGTGCTTGTAAAGAACGTCGACATCATGGGCTTTCAGTGGGGCTCATACCGGACGCGCCGTCCTGATTTATTGACACCCGGCTTTGCGCGTCTGGCCGGCTGGCATGCCGAAGGCCGCCTGCAACCCGTCGTTTCGCATCGGCTGCCGCTGGCGGCCGCGCCCGAGGCCTATCGCCTGCTGCGCGAGCGCCGGGCGACGGGCAAGATCGTGCTCGAGACCCGCGTCTGAGGCACGGAATTATCCTCAGGTTGTTCGCAAAACCTCTCGAAAGCGGCGCGCTGGCCGGTCTATGATGCGCGTGCCTTGGGAGGGGCAAGAGGATGAGCGTCGTTCGTCAGGCGCGCCTCGAGGACGCGCAGGCGATCGCCAAGATCGAGATCGACACTTGGCGGGCGACGTATCCCGGCATGCTGCCCGATCGGGTCCTGCTCAACATGTCCGAGCGGCGCCAGACCGCCTCATGGGCCAGTTTCCTGCGCCATCGGCCGGAAGACGTCTGGGTCGCGCAACATCCGCATATCGGCGTCATCGGCTTCGGCAATTGCGGCGCGCAACGCGACGGCACGGTCGATTACACCGGTGAAATCTATACGCTCTACGTGCTGCCCGACCTGCAAGGCACGGGCGTGGGCCGCACGCTGATGGGCGCACTGTTTCAACGGCTCGAGGCGTCGGGCCATCGTTCGGCTCTGGTCTGGGTCGTGCGCGGCAATCCGGCGCGCTTCTTTTACGAGCGGCTGGGCGGCAAGCAAGTCATGCACCGGCCGATTCCCGTGGCCGGCCAGCCGGTCGAAGCGATCGCCTATGGCTGGCGCAACTTCAGCGCCGTGCTTGGGCGCCATGCCCGCTCGCGCGGCGAACCCACCGGCGAGCCGCCGGTCCAATAACGCGATCGGAATTCAGGCGCGGGCGCGCAACGCCGGACGGCGGCGCGGCGGCGTTGCCGCCACCGGCCCGTCTTCGTTGAACAGTTCAGCCAGCCGCTCGAGCATGGTGCCGCCGAGCTGTTCAGCGTCGACGATGGTGACGGCGCGGCGATAATAGCGCGTCACGTCGTGGCCGATGCCGATCGCCGTCAGCTCGACCGGCGAACTGTGCTCGATCTGGCCAATGACCTCGCGCAAATGGCGTTCGAGGTAATTGCCCGGATTGACCGACAGCGTCGAATCGTCGACCGGCGCGCCGTCGGAGATCACCATCAGGATCCGGCGCTGTTCCGGCCGCGCGAGCAACCGGTCGTGCGCCCAGATCAGCGCCTCGCCGTCGATGTTTTCCTTGAGAATGCCCTCGCGCAGCATCAGGCCGAGGCTCTTGCGCGCGCGGCGCCACGGCTCGTCGGCCGCTTTGTAAATGATGTGGCGCAGGTCGTTAAGCCGGCCCGGACTGGGCGGCTTGCCCGCCGCGATCCAGCGCTCGCGCGACTGGCCGCCTTTCCACGCGCGCGTGGTGAAGCCCAAAATTTCGACTTTGACGCCGCAGCGCTCCAGCGTGCGCGCCAGGATGTCGGCGCTCATCGCCGCGACCGTGATCGGCCGACCCCGCATGGAACCGGAATTATCGATGAGCAGCGTCACCACCGTGTCGCGAAATTCCATCTCCTTCTCGCGCTTGTAGGACAGCGGATAGACGGGGTTGGTGACGACGCGGTCGAGCCGGGCCGAATCGAGAATGCCTTCCTCGAGATCGAATTCCCACGAACGCGCCTGCTTGGCGAGCAGCCGACGCTGGAGCCGATTGGCGAGGCGCGCGATGACGCTTTGGAGATGCGCCAGTTGTTGGTCAAGCAGTCCGCGTAGGCGTGTCAGCTCGTCCGGATCGCACAGACCCGCCGCATCGACGATTTCGTCGCATTGGGTGGTGAAGGCGCGATAGGCCAGCGGATCCTCGTTGGCGCCGCGTTGACGCGGCATCTGTCCCGGCCGGCCGGGACGGCCCGGATCGTCGTCACCCGAGCCCGGCATCAATTCGCCCTGGATCTCTTCGGCGCCGGCGGCGTCGCCGTCCTGCTTCTCGTCGTCGGGCGCCCCGCCTTCGAGCGCGCCTTGCGCGTCCGCACTGGCGCTCTCGCCCTTGTTGCTCTCGCTGTCACCGTCGTCGGCTTTGTCGCTGTCGTCGTCGGCACTGTCCTCGGCGCCGTCGTCCTCGGCTTCGCCCAAATCGAGATCGAGATCCTGAATCAGCTGCCGGGCCGTGCGCGCATAGACCGCCTGATCGCGCATATGGCGTTCGAGCTCGATCAGGTCGCGCCCCACCTTGCCTTCGAGATAGGGCCGCCACAGCTCGACCACCTGCCGCGCGGCCGGCGGCGGCGGCGCGCCGGCGAGCCGCTCGCGCACCAGCAGACGGATCGCCTCGGCCAGCGTCACGTCGTTGCGTTCCGCCATCTGTTCGTAGCCTTGGCGGCGATACCGCTCGTCGAGCATGGCCGCCAGATTGCCGGCGACGCCGACCATGTTGCGCGAGCCGAGCGCTTCGACGCGCGCCTGCTCGATGCCTTCGAAAATACTGCGCGCAGTTTCGCCGGCAGGCGCGCGCCGCGCGTGCACGGCTGGATCGTGGAAGCGCAGCCGCAGGCCCAGCGCGTCGGCGGCGCCGCGGACCGGCGCCGCGTCCTTTTCCGCCAAGTCGCGCGGCGGCAACGGCAGCCGGATACGCGCGCCGGCGGCGCCGGCGGGCTCGGCGCCGTAGGTTACCGACACGTCGCCGCGGCGCGCGATGGCGCGCAACGCCGCTGCGGTCGACCGCTTGAAGGTTTCGACGGGTGAATCGCTATCCGGCATGGCCGTGGCCTCCGGCGCGTCAGCTTACGGTGACGCGGACGCCGCTTTCCTTGAGGTCGCTGCCGAAGCAGCGCTGGTAGTACTCCGCAACCGTGGCGCGTTCGACCTCGTCGCACTTGTTCAGGAAGGTGGTGCGGAAGGCGAAGGCCATGTCATTGAAGATACGGTTGTTCTCGGCCCAAGTGATGACCGTGCGCGGCGACATCACGGTCGAGATATCGCCGTTGACGAAGCCGGCGCGCGTCAGCTCGGCCAGCGACACCATCGCGTGCACGATGCGGCGGCCTTCTTCGTTGTCATAGGACGGCGCCTTGGCAAGGACGATGTCGACCTCGGCGTCGTGTGGCAGGTAGTTCAGCGTCGCGACGATGTTCCAGCGGTCCATCTGGCCCTGGTTGATCTGCTGCGTGCCGTGATAGAGGCCGGTGGTGTCGCCAAGGCCGACCGTATTGGCGGTCGCGAACAGCCGGAAGGCCGGATGCGGGCGGATGACGCGGTTCTGATCGAGCAGCGTCAGCTTGCCCTCGACCTCGAGCACGCGCTGGATGACGAACATGACGTCGGGCCGGCCGGCGTCGTATTCGTCGAAGCAGAGCGCGGTCGGATGCTGCAGCGCCCAGGGCAGTAAGCCTTCGCGATATTCGGTGATCTGCAACCCGTCCTTAAGAACGATCGCGTCCTTGCCAACCAAGTCGATACGGCTGATGTGGCTGTCGAGATTGATGCGGATCAGTGGCCAATTGAGGCGCGCCGCAACCTGTTCGATGTGCGTCGACTTGCCAGTGCCATGATAGCCCTGGATGAGAACGCGGCGGTTGTAGGCGAAGCCGGCGAGGATCGCGAGCGTGGTGTCGCGGTCGAAACGATACGCTTCGTCGAGATCCGGCACATGGTCGCTCGGCCGCGAGAAGGCCGGCACCTGCAAATCCGAATCAATGCCGAACGTCTGGCGCACCGAAACGGTGATGTCCGGCCGGTCGGGCGTCTCGCTGGGATGCATCGTGGTATCGACTGTCATAATCGCTTTCTGTCGCCGTTCACTGTTGCGAGGTGTAGCAGGCCTTGAGCGTCGAATAGGCCTGATTGATGATTTTAAGACGCTCTTCAGCGTCCTTGTCGCCACCATGCGCGTCCGGATGGTTCTGCTTCACCAGCGCCTTGTAGCGCGCCTTGAGATCGGGCAGCGAAACCGGCTCGCTCAGGTCGAAAACCGCCAACGCACGCGCCTCGGGCGAGGCCGGATGGCGATGCGACGCGGTGCCGTTGCGGCTGGTCGCCGGCTCGTCGTCGTCGAGATCGAACAGACCGTCGCCCTTGAACTGCGCCTGATAGCGGAAGGTGCGCGATCCAAGCGGCCAAGTGGGTCGCTGCCACACGGTGTCGCGCCGGATTTCGCGTTCGATGTCGTCCGGCGACATGCCGGCGTAGTAGTTCCACGATGAGTTGTAGGTCCGGACGTGATCGAGGCAAAACCACAGATATTCGTGTAGTGCCGAACGCGACCGCGGCGCGCGGAATTCGCCCATGCCGGCGCAGCCGGGATGGTCGCACGGCCGGCGGTTTGCCGCCCTGTCCGGGTCGGCATGGCTCGCGCTTACGGGACGTGGCATGATGATCGATAGTATGGAGAGCCGGTCGATTCCTGACAAGGCTGTGCCAGTTTAAGGTTGCCGATACCGGTAAAATGGGCCGTTTTTCAAGGAATTAAAGGGTTAATCGCGTGTCCGGATCAGTCGCCGAGCGAATCCGCAGCAAACTTGCCATCCTCCAGCCGACGCGGCTCGTCGTTCATGACGATTCCGGCCGTCACGCCGGACACGCGGGCGCACGTCCCGGCGGCGAAAGCCACTTTCGCCTGGAGATCGTTTCATCGGCCTTTGCCGGCGAGAGCCGGGTTGCGCGCCAGCGGCGGGTCTATGCGCTGCTCGCCGACGAGCTCCAATCGGGCGTGCACGCGCTTCAGTTGACGACCCTGACGCCCGACGAGGATCGCCGCACCGGCTGAGCAATCGGCGATTCCCAAATCACAATCTAGGGTTGTGTCACGCCACAAAGGTTCTCTTAATGGTTGCGTCGTACGCAAATCGCGCTAACATTTAGTAATGGACCCCATTGAGTACAGTCTGGCCGGTCATGATCGGACAGCAAGCAGCGAAAAGGTGCATACCAGTTCTACACGTTCCACACTGGTCAATCGCAACGTCACGGTCGAAGGCCACCGCACCAGCATCCGCCTCGAGCCGGCGATGTGGGAAGCGCTGAACATGGTCTGCAAGCGCGAGAACAAGAACCTGAACGAACTGGTCACGACGATCGCGCGCAGCCGCAATCAATCGACGCTCACTGCCGCGATCCGGGTTTTCCTGCTGACCTATTTCCAGGCGGCGGCCACCGACGAAGGCCATTTGCGCGCGGGACACGGCGTCGCACGCTCGCGCATTCGCCTCTGACGCGCACGATCAGTTGCGCGCGCCGGTGTAATAATCAGGCCATAGACGTTTGACGATTTCGCCATCGCTGCGGAATGCGTGACACGTGTCGATGAGCCGCGATCGCTCCCTCGGCGATTGTGGCGGCGCGTCGCCGCTAGCCTGCGTCAGACGGCGGCGATAGGGATAGATTGTCTGATACGCGGTGGTCGCGATCGGCCCCATGAGTTCGACCAAATGAGTGCAGCCTTCGACCCCGCCCAACCGCTCGCGGACCTGCGAGAGAAAGCCCGGCCGGATGCTCAAGCCTTCGAGACGGGCAAAGTTTGGCGCGATCATCGGGCAAACCGCGAACGGGCTCTTGTCGGTCACGACTTCGATGCGCCGCACGATCAGATCGTCGTCGACGGTGACCCGAGCCCACATGTCGTGCACCGGATCGCCGGCCTCGATACGGCCGCGATAATCGTTGTCGAACGCATACGTCTTGGTGTCGGTGAGATGCCCTTCGATGTCCCATAAGCCGTCGTCGCGGCGATAACCGCAGCAATGGACCTGGCGCGTGTGGATGTGCTGACGCGACGGCGCAGGCGACAACGGCATGACCGGACCTCCGGAACAGGCGGCCTATTTAGAGAGCGTGCGCCGGCCGCGCCAGCGTCTTGACCGCATCGTGTAGGAACGCGCGTAGCGTATCAGCGGCGACGTCGCGGCTGACGAAGGCCTGGCCGATATCGCGGACCAAGATGAGGCTGATCCGGCCATCCTTGACCTTCTTGTCCTTGTGCATGAGCTCGAACAAGACATTGGCGTCGGCACCGTCGATTTCGGTGCGCAGGCCGACGCTGGCGAAATGGCGGCGCACGCGGTTGGCGGCGTCTTGCGAACAGAGCTTCAACCGGGCCGAAAGATCGAATGCCATCGCCATGCCGAGCGCAACCGCCTCGCCATGCAGCAGCGCGTTGCCGAAGCCAGCCGCGGCCTCCAAGGCATGGCCAAAGGTGTGGCCAAAATTCAGCAACGCGCGCTCGCCGGCCTCGCGCTCGTCGGCGGCAACTACCGCTGCCTTGGCGGCGCAGCTGCGCAGCACCGACTCGCGCCGGAGGTCCGGATCGCCTTTGAGCAATGCACCGGCGTTGCTCTCGAGCCAATCGTAGAAGCCACGGTCGCGGATCAACCCGTACTTCACGACCTCGGCATAGCCCGCCAGCAGCTCGCGTTGCGGCAAGGTGCCGAGCGTGTCGGTATCGGCGATGACCAGAACCGGTTGGTGAAAGGCGCCGACCAAATTCTTTCCCTGGCGCGTGTCGATCGCGGTCTTGCCGCCGACCGAGCTGTCGACTTGCGCCAACAGCGTCGTCGGCACCTGGACGTAATCGAGACCGCGCAACAGCGTCGCCGCCGCGAACCCGGCGAGGTCGCCGACCACGCCGCCGCCGAGCGCGACAATCGGCGTCGCGCGCTCGACGCCAGCCGCCAGGATGTCCTCGCACAGCTTCTGGAAATGGGCGAAATCCTTCGTCTCCTCGCCGGGCGGCAGGACGATCGCGGCGTGCGCGATGCCGGCGGCGTCGAAACCGCGGCGCAGCGTGTCGAGATGCAACCGCGCCACGTTCGCATCGGTCACGATCAGGGCGCGTTTCTGGCGCATGACGCCGGCGATCAGCGCGCCCGCCTGGGTCAGCAACCGCACACCGACGACGATATCGTAGCTACGCGCGCCAAGCTCGACGCGCAGCCGCTGGGCTTCGTTCATGGTGCGACGCCTGCGTGTACGCCGAGATGGGGCGCCAGAGCCGCCAGTACGCGCTCGAGCGTCACCTCGGCCGGACCGTCGATGCTGTCGACGGCGATATCGGCCTCGGCATAGACCGGATAGCGTTGCGCCATGAGCCCCTCGAGGATGGTGCGCGGATCGCCGTCGTTCAGCAACGGCCGATTGTTTCGGCGAATCACTCGCGCCAGCATCAGGTCGAGATCGGCGCGCAGCCAAACGGTGACGGCGCGCTCGCGCAGCAGCTCCCGCGTCGACGAATCCATGAAAGCGCCACCGCCGGTGGCGAGTACGTGCGGCGGATTGGCCAGCAGGCGCCGGATCACCTCGCGCTCGCGGTCGCGGAAAAACGGCTCGCCGCTCTCAGCGAAAATCTCCGCGATCGTGGCGTTGGCTGCTTTCTCGATCTCGGCATCGGCGTCGGCGAACTCGACGCCGAGCCGCTGCGCCAGCCGTCGTCCGACTGCGGTTTTGCCCGCGCCCATCAGCCCGACGAGTGCGATCGTCTTGGTGACGCGCAAATCGCGGTGTGGCGTTGAAACGCTCATGCGGCGCCGATAAACTGGCGGTGTTTGGTCATCGCCGGAGCCTAGCATACCGCCGGGATTCGCCGCCATTCGGCCCGCGCAGATCGGGCTCGTCGAGGAAATCGGAGTCCATGGGAAAATTCATTTTGATCGCGTTCGCGACCCTGATCGTGTTGGTCGTCGTGGGCGGCGGAGTCCTGGCCGTATGGCACGTGCCGGCGCCGATGGCGCACGTCGAGCACCCCATTCCCGATGCGCAACTGCCGCATTGAGCGGCGGCCGCGGCCGCATTTCGCGGTCTGGTTGGTTGCCGCGATTGTACTGAATGTCGCCTCGGCGGCCGCGCAGCCGATCCAACTGACTCCCGGCGCGACGCCGACACCCGCGAACCCCTCGTCGGTTGCGCCGCCGCAAAGTCTCGAGGGCGGCAACCAAATTCAAGTTTCGCCCCTGGCGCCGGTGGACACGTCATGGACCGGCTTGCTCGGCGCGGCGAAGGGTGGTTTCCCGCACGACATGTGGAACGGCGCCAACCGCCGTTTCGTCGCCGCCGCCCTACCGCAGCTTCAGCCGGTGACATCGCCGGAGCTCACCAGCCTGGCGCGGCGCCTGTTGTTGAGCGACGCCGCCGCGCCCGCCCCGGCCGGCAACGCGGACGCCACCGCCGGCCCCAAATTGTTGGCCGAGCGCATCGACCGGATCTACGCGCTCGGTTTCGTGCGCGACGGCTTGGCGCTGATTGAATCGTTGCCCGATACCGTCGTGACCGAACCCATCGATCGCGACCGTATCGAGTTGCGTTTCGCCACCAACGACACGACCGGCGCCTGCAACGACGTCACGGCCCGCATCGATCGTTACACCGGAGCGTGGTGGGCGCGCGCACTGATCGCCTGCCAGGCGCTGGCCAGTGATTTTGCCAAGGCCTCGCTCGGGCAAAGCCTGCTTGCCGACCAGAAGACGCCGCCGGACCCGGAATTCGATGCCTTGATCCGGCTGCTGTCGGAACACGGCACGGCGCGATTGGCGCGGCTCGGCGATCCAACGCCGTTACGCGTCACCCTGCTGGCGGCGGCCAAGCGGCCGCTGCCGGCGGAGGCGATTGCCGTCGCCGATCCGGCCGCGCTCGCCGGCTATGCCGGCAACGGCAATGTGCCGGCCGACGATCGCCTCGCCGCGGGTGAGCGCGCCGAAGCGCTGGGTGCGCTGCCGCCGCCGGATCTCGCCGCACTCTACGGCGCAATCGACTTCAAGTCTGAGGAACTCGAACGCGCCCGCCGGTCGATCCGGCCGCCGACCACGGCGCGCGACCGCGCCCTGCTCTATGCGCTGGCGAAATCCGGCAGCGATTTTGCCGTGCGCACGAGCGCGATCGGGGCGCTGGCCGCCGACGCAGAAAAGCGCGGCGTGTTCGTGCCGGAGGCCGCAGTGCTGGCGCCGGTTCTGGCCGACATACCGAGCGCCAGCGCCGATCCCAAATTCGCCGGCGTCGCCGCGCGCATCCTGCTGGCAATCGGCGACGCCGCCGGCGCCAAACCGTGGATCAACGCCGCCGGCGACAAGGCGACGTTGCTGTTGAGCCTGATCGCAGCACCGGGCGTGCCGCGCGTCGAGGCGAGCGTGGCGCGCGACGTAGCGGTGGCGACCGGTGACGCCGCGGCCGGTCCGCGTGCCGGACTGATCTACGTCCTGCTGACGGCGCTCGGTGACGATCCGGCGACACTCGCCGATCTCACGCCGGCGGCGTTGACCGCGCCAGCGACGCCCGGCGCGCTGCCGAACGCGGCGCTGTGGGATGAACAGCAGCGGGCGGCGGCGAACGCGCAGCTGGGTTCGACGGTGCTCGCATCCATTCTGATCGCCGAAAGCGACGGCCGCCTGACGTCGGAGTCCTTGTTGCTCGGACGTGCGGTCGCCGGCTTGCGCGCGGTCGGTCTCGACAACGACGCCCATGCGCTCGCACTCGAGGCCGCGCTCAACGCCGGCATCTGACATGGACCGTCACATCGAAGCATTCCTCGAAATGCTCGCCGCCGAACGTGGCGCCGCCAAGCTGACACTGGACGCCTATCGCAACGATCTGCGGCAGGTCGAGGCCTTCCTGCGGCCACACGGCGCAACGCTTGTCGCCGCCGCAAGCGACGATCTGCGCGGCTATCTCGCCACTCTGGCCGGCGCGCATCGCGCACCGGGAACCTCGGCGCGCCGGTTGTCGGCGTTGCGGCAGTTCTACCGCTTCCTGGTGCTGGAAAAGGTCCGCCGCGACGATCCGACGGCGGCACTCGACGGTCCGCGCCTGCGCCGGCCGCTACCCAAGGTGCTGGTCGCCGACGACGCCGAAAAGCTGATTGCCGCCGCGCGCGCGAAGGACGGCGCCGAAGGCGTGCGGCTGTTGTGCGTGGTCGAGCTGCTCTATGGCGGCGGTCTGCGCGTGTCCGAGCTGATGAGTCTGCCCGTCGCTGCCGCGCGCCGCGATCCGCGATTTCTGGTGGTGCGCGGCAAGGGCGGCAAGGAGCGGCTGGTGCCGCTGGGCCGGCCAGCGCGGCGCGCGCTCGACGCCTATCTCGCCGTGCGCGACCGCTTTCTCAAGGATGATGCAGAATCGCGGTGGCTGTTTCCGTCGCGTGGCGTCGAAGGGCATTTGACGCGACGGCGCTGCGGCCAGCTCATCGCCGGGCTGGCGCGTGAGACCGGCCTCAAGGTTTCGCCGCACGTGCTGCGGCACGCCTTCGCCAGCCATTTGGTCGACCGCGGCGCCGACCTACGCAGCGTGCAGGAGATGCTCGGCCACGCCGATATCGCCACCACGCAGATCTATACGCACGTGCAAAGCGAACGTCTGCGTCGTTTGGTAAACGAAGCGCACCCCTTGGCGCGCAAGAAATAGCGCTTTGCGCGGGGTGGCGTCGCCGCGCGCCGCGTGCTAGGTCAAGCCGCCATGCGTCATTTTCTGGATTTCGAGCAGCCGCTCGCCGACCTCGAAGGCAAGATCGAAGAGCTGCGTCACATCTCGAACGGCGGCGATCTCAACATCGCCGAGGAAGTCGGGCGGCTTGAGACCAAGGTCGAGAAATTTCTGCGCCAGACCTATGCCAAGCTGACGCCGTGGCAGAAGGTCCAGATCGCGCGTCACCCGGATCGGCCGCATGGCAACGATTACCTGAAGCGGCTGATCACCGACTTCACGCCGCTCGCCGGCGATCGGACGTTCGCCGAGGATCGCGCCATCATCGGCGGGCTCGGGCGGTTTCGCGGTCGGTCGGTCGTTGTCATCGCGCACGAAAAGGGCGCCGATACCGAAGCGCGGGTCCGGCACAATTTCGGCATGGCGCGGCCCGAGGGCTATCGTAAAGCGCGCCGGCTGATGGAACTCGCCAACCGATTCAAACTGCCGGTGCTGACGTTCGTCGACACGGCCGGCGCCTATCCCGGCATTGACGCCGAGGCGCGCGGCCAGGCCGAGGCGATCGCACGGGCGGTCGAGGCCTGTCTGGAGATCGAAGTGCCACTGGTCGCGACCGTCATCGGCGAAGGCGGCTCCGGCGGCGCGATCGCGCTGGCCGCCGGCAACGTGGTGCTCATGTTGGAGCACGCGGTCTATTCGGTCATCTCGCCCGAAGGCTGCGCCTCGATCCTGTGGCGCAGCGCCGAAAATGCGCAAGACGCGGCCGAGGCCTTGCGCCTGACGGCGCAGGACTTGCTGCGGCTCGGCATCATCGACACCGTCGTTCCCGAGCCGCTGGGCGGCGCCCATCGCGCCCACGAAGCGGCGATTGCGGCCGCCGGCGACGCGGTCGAAAAAGCGCTGTTGCCGCTGTTGAAACTCGACGGGCCGAGCCTGCGCGCAGCGCGGCGCGCCAAATTCCTACAGATGGGAACGCGCGGGATCTAGTTGCGCGGCGGACGCAGGACGTAACCGGTGCCGCGAACGGTGTGCAGCAGCGGTTGATCGAATCCGCGGTCGATTTTCTGCCGCAGCCGGCTGATGTGAACGTCGATGACGTTGGTCTGCGGATCGAAATGATGATCCCAGACTTTTTCCAGTAACATCGTGCGCGTAACGATGTTGTCGGCATTGCGCATGAGATATTCGAGGAGCCGGAACTCGCGCGGCAGCAGTTCGATCGTGCGACCGGCACGGGAAACTTGGCGCCCGATCAAATCCATTTCGAGATCGGCGACCTTGAGCTTGGTCTCGGCGCCGCCGCGGCGCGTGAGCGCATCGAGCCGCGCCAGCAGCTCCGAGAACGCGAACGGCTTCGGCAGATAGTCGTCACAGCCCGAGTTGAGTCCCTGTACCCGGTCCTCGACGTCGCCCAACGCGCTCAACACCAGGACCGGCGTCAAATCGTTGGCGGCCCGCAGCGCCGCGATGATCGACAGGCCATCGAGGCCAGGCAACATGCGGTCGATGATCATGGCGTCGAAGTTGCCGCCGCGGGCGCGGTCGAGCCCTTGGCGTCCCTCCGACGCCAGATCGACCCGATGGCCGCTTTCGGTCAGGCCCTTGACGAGATAGGCCGCCGCCTCGCGATCATCTTCGATAACCAGGATACGCACGTGCGTCCCCTCACTTGCATCAGCCTTTTTCGGCGCCGTTCTGGACCGTAAGGGCGACGTATTCGTTGACGCCGTGCCGGTTGATCAGCAGTAGCACGGTCTGGCTCGCCCCTTTGGCCCGCTGCGCCGCCTCGAGTTCGTGAACCGCCTCACGCGGCGTCTCCACCGCCTTCCGGTTGATCGACACGATGACGTCGCCCGGCTGCACGCCGATTGCGCCGAGCGGCGAACCGGCGGCGACATCGGTGACGATGACGCCATGCACGTCCTTCGGCACGCGCGCCTGGCGGCGCAACTCTGGTGTCAGGCTCGACAGCTTGAGGCCCATGGCCACCGACTTGCCGTGCTCCGGCTGTTCAGCCGTGGCCACCTGCGCAACGTTGTCCGGCATCTCGCCGATCTTGACCTGCAAGGATGTGGGTTTGTCGTTGCGCCAGATCTTGATCGTGGCCGTCTGACCGACGGGCGTTTCGGCGACGGCGATCGGTAGATCGCGGACCTGGCTGATATCGTGGCCGTCGTAGCTGAGGATCACGTCGCCCTGCTTCATGCCGGCTTTCGCGGCCGGGCTGTCGTTGGTCACGTCGGCGACCAGCGCGCCTTGCACCTTGGCGAGGCCAAGGCTCTTGGCGATGTCAGGCGTGATGCTCTGGATCTGCACGCCGAGCCAGCCGCGCTCCACTTTGCCGTGTACGCGCAGTTGTTCGATGATCGGCTTCGCTAGGCTCGACGGGATCGCGAACCCGATGCCGACCGAACCGCCGTTCGGCGAATAGATCGCGGTGTTGATGCCGATGACCTGACCTTGGAGGTTGAAGTCGGGACCGCCGGAATTGCCGCGATTGATCGAGGCGTCGATCTGGAGGAAATCGTCATAGGGGCCGGCATGGATGTCGCGGCCGCGCGCCGACAGGACCCCCGGGCTGACCGTGCCGCCGAGACCGAACGGATTGCCGACTGCGAGCAACCAGTCGCCAACCTGCGTCGTGTCGCTGTCACCCCAGGTAACATAGGGCAGCGGCTCCTTGCTCTCGATCTTGAGCAGCGCCAGATCGGTCTTGGGATCGCGGCCGATCACCTTGGCGGAGTGCCGGCTGTTGTCCTGAAGAATGACCGTCACCTTGCTGGCATCCTGGACCACGTGGTTGTTGGTCACGACATAGCCGGCCGGATCGATGATGAAGCCCGAGCCCAGCGCGACACGCTGTCCCTGGGGCACCGGCGATTCGTGGAATTGGCGCTGCTGCTGCTGGAAGAAACGGCGCAGGAATTCGTCGAACGGCGACGGCGGAAATCCCTGGAACGGATTGTCGTTCTGGCCAAGCTGTTGATCCTGGTCGTCGTCCGAGCTGGCCATGTCCGATTTTTCGGTGACCGAGATGTTGACCACCGCCGGCAGCACCTTCTTCACCATCGGCGCGAAGCTCGGCATCGGCACGATCGCGGATTCGGCTCCTTGCGCCTGGGCGAGCGCCATGGGCGCCGCGGCCAGCGCGACCGAGAAAACCGCTCCAACGGCGAGCCGGCGCATCCGGCCGGCGGACATCGTCGAAAACATCATGGATCAACCTCGCCTCAAAGAAGATGCCATCGCCAACGGAACGGCGTCTTGGGGCCGCCTGTGTCCGCGACACTGGTCCGCGCCCGAATTCCGCACCACCATGGCTCTGGGCGGATTACGCCGCCCCTTCGCTTCGATTAATTCGATTTAATGCGGCACATTCCGGAGGCTGACCGGACGGCCCGGCATCAAACCCCGCCGTGGCAGTGCTTGTACTTCTTGCCCGAACCGCAGGGACACGGCGCGTTGCGCGGCGTGCGCGCCCATGGTGCCGGCGTCGAAGCCGCACGCACCGGCGCGGCCGCCGCCAACGCCGGATCCTCGCGCGTCTCGACGCCACGTGCCGGCGCCGGTGCCAAACCGGGCGGCGGCGCACCATCGCCGCGCTCGACCCGCAGCTCGACGTGCGCCAGAACGCTGACCACCTGTTCGCGCAGCGCGACGAGCATGCCCTGGAACAGTTCGAACGCCTCGCGTTTATATTCGTTGAGCGGATCGCGCTGCGCATAGGCGCGCAGATTGATCCCCTGCCGCAAATGATCGAGCACCAGCAGATGGTCCTTCCACTGCTGATCGAGAATCTGCAACAGCAGGCTGCGCTCGGCCATGCGCATGATATCGGCGCCGTACTGCGCCTCTTTCTGGGCGGTCTTTTCTGCGACCGCGCGACCGATGCGCTCGCGCAGTTCGACGTCGGCAATGCCTTCTTCTTTCGCCCAGTCGGCGACCGGCAGATCGAGATTGAAGACGCGCCGGACTTCTTCGTGCAACGCCGCCGTGTCCCATTGATCGGGAAGCGCATTCTCCGGCACGCAGCGAGCCACCAAATTCTCAACGACCTCTTCGCGCATGTCGCCCATCATTGCGCTGACGTCGGCGGCGGCCATGATTTCGCGACGCTGCTGGTAGACGACCTTGCGCTGGTCGTTCATGACGTCGTCAAAGCGCAGCAGGTGCTTGCGGATTTCGTAATTGCGGCCTTCGACTTTTTCCTGCGCCTTCGCCAATGCCTTGTTGATCCACGGATGGATAATCGCCTCGCCTTCCTTGAGGCCGAGTTTCTGCAACATGCCGTCCATCCGGTCCGATCCGAAGATGCGCATCAGATCGTCGTCGAGCGACACGAAGAATTTGGACGCGCCGGGATCGCCCTGGCGGCCGGAGCGGCCACGCAGCTGGTTGTCGATGCGGCGGCTTTCGTGGCGTTCGCTGCCGATGACGTAGAGGCCGCCGGCCTTCACCGCCTCCTCGTGCGCCGTCTGCACCTCGGCGCGGATTTCGACGGCGCGGCGGTCGCGCACCGACGGATCGTTGATGCCCGCGAGTTCGTTGCTCAGGCGCATCTCAACGTTGCCGCCGAGCTGGATGTCCGTGCCGCGGCCGGCCATGTTGGTCGCGATCGTGACGGCGCCGGGCCGGCCGGCTTGGGCGACGATCTGCGCTTCCTGTTCGTGGTAGCGCGCATTCAGAACGCTGTGTGGGATCTTCTTTTTCTTGAAGAGCTCGGACAGCGTCTCGGATTTTTCGATGCTGACGGTGCCGACGAGAACCGGCTGTTTGCGTTCGCGGCACTCCAGCACTTGCTGGATGATCGCGTCGTTCTTTTCGCGCGCGGTGCGGTACACCTCGTCGTCGGCATCGAGGCGGATGCAGGGCCTGTTGGTCGGCACGTCGATGACGTCGAGCTTGTAGATTTCGTTCAGCTCCGTCGCCTCGGTCATCGCCGTGCCCGTCATGCCCGCGAGCTTGGGAAACAGGCGGAAATAATTCTGGAAGGTGATGGTCGCCAGCGTCTGGTTTTCGTTCTGCACGTCGACGCCTTCCTTGGCTTCGAGCGCCTGGTGCAAGCCTTCGGAATAGCGCCGCCCTTCCATCATGCGGCCGGTAAATTCGTCGATGATGACGATCTTGCCTTCGCGCACGATGTAATCGGTGTCGCGCGCGAACAGCTTGTGCGCGCGCAGCGCTTGATTGGCGTGATGGACGAGCGAAAGATTGTTGATGTCGTAGAGCGTGCCGCTCTTCATTAGGCCGGTTTCGCGCATCATCGCCTCGATCTTCTCGACGCCCGATTCCGTCAGCGTTACGGCGCGCTGCTTCTCGTCCTTCTCGTAATCCTCGGGCGCGAGTTTCGGAATGAGCTTGTCAACCGCGCGATAGAGTTCGGATGAATCCTCCGTCGGGCCGGAGATGATCAGCGGCGTGCGCGCCTCGTCGATCAGGATCGAATCGACTTCGTCGACGATCGCGTAGTTGAACGGCCGCTGGACCATCTGGACCAGCGAGTATTTCATGTTGTCGCGCAGATAATCGAAGCCGAACTCGTTGTTGGTGCCGTAGGTGACGTCGGCCTCGTAGGCGGCGCGACGTTGCAGGTCGTCGAGTTCGTGAACGATGCAGCCGACCGACAGGCCGAGAAACTTGTAGACTTGGCCCATCCATTCGCTGTCGCGCTTGGCCAGGTAGTCGTTGACGGTAATGACGTGCACACCCTTGCCGGTCAGCGCGTTGAGATAGACCGGCAAGGTCGCCACCAGCGTCTTGCCTTCGCCGGTTCGCATCTCGGCGATCATGCCGCGATGCAGAACGACGCCGCCCATGAGCTGAACGTCGAAGTGGCGTTGACCCAGGACCCGCTTCGCCGCCTCGCGCACGGTGGCGAAGGCGTCGACCAGCAGATCGTCGAGCTCGTCGCCGTCGTTCAGCCGCTTGCGGAAGACGTCGGTGCGCGCGCGCAGGTCGCCGTCCGAAAGGCCAGCCATTTCCGGCTCGAGTGCATTGATGTCGTCGACCAGCGGTTGCAGGCTTTTGATATAGCGGTCGTTCGCCGAACCGAAGAATCGCCGGGCAAGGGCGCCGATCATCAAGACCTCGATGGGATGGCGGAAAAGTCGGATGTCGCCGAGGCGACGTTATGAGAGATAGGGGCATATAACGCGAGTGTCAATTCGGCCAGGCCGGAAAAGCCTTGCTGGAACGGCCCATTAACTGTTGCCGGAGCTTGTTCTGAACCGGGCGATGTGCTTTATCAGCGACGCGCGCGCGGGGCGCCCCGCCGCGACGATCGGAATCGAAAGGAACCACCTACTATGACGGCGCGGAACGCGATTTTCGCCTGCCTGATCCTTGCCTTGGCCGCCACTCCGGCGCTGGCGCAGAAAACCAAGCCGGCGGGCGACCCCGTCGTCGCACGCGTCAACGGCCAGACGCTGACTCGGATGGACGTCGAGATCGCCTACAGCGCGCTCGCCCCCGATGTGCGCAAACGTGTCACCATCGAACAGGCCTATCCGCAGATCATCGACCGGCTGGTCGGGATGGTGGTGGCGGCGCAAGCTGCTGAAAAGGCGCGCGTCGATGCCGACCCGTTGATCCGGAAGCGGCTGATGCTCGCTCGCGACCAGATCCTGCAAGACGCATATTTCAATTCGATTGCGCACAAGGAGATCACCAAGGAGCAACTCCAGGCGGCCTACGCGCAATACGCTAAGAACGCGCCCAAGCAGGAAGAGATCAAGGCCCGCCATATCCTGGTGTCGAGCCAGAAAGAGGCCGAGGACGTCATCGCGCAGCTCAAGAAGGGCGCCGATTTCGCCACCTTGGCGAACGAGAAGACCATCGATCCGTCGGGTAAGACGTCGGGCGGCGATCTCGGCTGGTTCACGAAAGACGAGATGGTGCCCGAGTTCGCCAACGCGGCTTTTGCGTTGAAGAAGGGCGAGTTTACCCAGACGCCGGTCCATACCGAATTCGGCTGGCACGTCATCCAGGTCGAGGACCGCCGGCCAGCCAAGGCGCTGCCCTACGAGCAAGAGGCGCCGCGCCTGGCGCAGGACATGGCGACCAAGGTCATCGGCGAACGCGTCAAGGAGCTTGACCAGTCGGCCAAGGTCGAGATCTTCGCGCTCGACGGCAGCAGGCTGCCGGCCGCAGGTGCCGGTACGGCGCCGAAGCTGACGCCGCCCGGCGGGGCCGCTTCCGGCGGCGCAGCGCCCGGCGCGCCGACGCTGGCGCCCGACACCGCGCCTGACAAGCTCAATTCCAAGCCGCAGTAAGCGGCGGTTCGCTCGACGGTTTCGACGGACCGAACATGGCCGCGGTCTCGCCGCTCGCGCCGACGCGCTTTCCTGATCTGCCGCCGATTGCCGGCGTCACGCTGGCGAGCGCGCATTGCGGCATCCGCTACAAGGAGCGGACCGACCTGATGGTCGCCGTCGTCGCGCCGGGCAGCGCGGTCGCCGGCGTGTTCACCCGCTCGCTGACGCCGGGCGCACCGATCGATTGGTGCCGTAAGGCGTTGAAGCACGGCAAAGCGCGGACGATCGTGGTCAATTCCGGCAATGCCAATGTCTTTACCGGCAAGCGCGGCCGCGACGCGGTCGCGCAGACGGTCGCGGCAGCGGCGAAGGTCTTTCGCTGCGATCCGCGCGAGGTCTTCGTGTCTTCGACGGGCGTCATCGGCGAGCCGCTCGCGGCGGAGAAGATCGTCGCGGCGTTGCCGGCGGCGGCGGCGGCGGCACGCGCCGACGCCTGGGCCGAAGCGGCGCAAGCGATCATGACCACCGATACGTTTCCCAAGGGTGCGACACGCAGCGTCGAGATTCACGGCACGCGCGTCACCATCAACGGCATCGCCAAGGGCTCGGGCATGGTCGCGCCCGACATGGGCACCATGCTGGCCTATGTCTTCACCGACGCGAACATCGCGGCGCCCGCGCTCCAGTCGATGCTGGCAGCCGGCAACGATCGGTCGTTCAATTCGATCACCGTCGACGGCGACACCTCGACCAGCGACACGCTACTGCTGGTGGCGACCGGCAAGGCTGGAAACCGGCGCGTCGCACGTGCCGCCGATCCGGCGCTCAAGGCGTTTCGCCGCGCCCTCGACGACCTTTTGGTCGATCTGGCGCAGCAGATCGTGCGCGACGGCGAAGGCGCGGAAAAATTCGTCACCATCGACGTCTCGGGCGCGGCCTCGGCCGGCGCGGCGCGGCGGATCGGCCTTGCCATCGGCAATTCACCGTTGGTCAAAACGGCGATCGCCGCCGGCGACGCCAATTGGGGCCGCATCGTCATGGCCGTCGGCAAGGCCGGCGAAAAGGCCGATCGCGACCGGCTGTCGATTGCCGTCGGCGGCGTGCCCATCGCCGCCAAGGGCGGGCCGATTCCGGGGTATGACGAGGCGCCCGTGGCGCGACACATGGCCGGCCGCGATATCCGGCTGGCGGTCGATCTCGGCATCGGCCGAGGCCGCTGGACCGTCTGGACCTGCGACTTGACGCACCGCTACATCGATATCAATGGCAGCTACCGGAGCTGAGACCGCCGGCGTCATGGTGGTCTGCGTCGCGCTGATCGACACCGACGGCCGCGTTCTGCTGGCGGAGCGCCCCGCCGGCAAGCCGTTGGCCGGGTTGTGGGAATTTCCTGGCGGCAAGATCAATTCTGGCGAGACTCCCGAGGCGGCGCTGATCCGCGAGCTGCATGAGGAACTTGGCATCGATGTGACCGAGGCATGCCTGTCGCCGCTCACCTTCGCCTCGCATCGCTATCCGGATCTGCATGTCGTCCTGCTGCTTTACGTCTGCCGGCGATGGAAAGGGCTGGTCACCGCGCGCGAGGGACAGAAGCTGAGCTGGGTCAGGCCGCAGCGCTTCGACGACTACCCAATGCCGCCGGCCGACAAGGGCCTGATCGCGGCGTTGCGCGACCTGCTTTAGCAGCTTGCCGGTTCGCCCCCGCGACTTTAGGCTCGCCGCCATGCGCCGCCTCGCCCGCATCCTGTGCCTGCTGGCCGTTCTGCCGGTCGCCGCCTGCTATTATCCCGATTACATTTTGCGGCCGCAGATCGTGCGTGCCGACGCCAACGGAATCGTGATTCGCACCGGCAAGGGCGTCAATCCATACAACATGGCGGCGTTGCACTGTCAGCATTACGGCAAGCTGTCGGTACCAAACGGCGCGCAACCGTCGGGCGAATACGCGTTGACGTACTATTATAGCTGCCAGTGAACGCCGTCAGTTCGCCGGCGCCCAGGCTGTCAGGTTGATCGTCTGAAAGCTTGCGACGACGCGGCCGCCCGCCGCAGCCGCACGGTCGCGATAGAGCGAAGCGGCGCGCGCCAACGTGCCGCGCCGGGTCGGCGCCTTACGCCGCTCGCGCTGGGCGTTGGTCTCGCCCATGGCGCGCAGATCGCGCATCAGCGCGAACGCGTCGGTGTACTCGACGTCGGTACGATCGCCGTCAACCACCGGCTCGACGAAGCCCGCGCGCTGAAGCAAGCCACCGACATCGCGTAAATCCGCGAAGGGCGACACCCGCGGACTGGCGCCGCCGACGCTTTCGAGTTCGGCCTCGATCAGCGCGGCATGCAGCACACTCAGCGTCTCGCCGCCGAACAACGTCGCCAGCAGCAGCCCGCCGGGCCTCAGCATGCGGCGCAATTGCAGCAACGTGCCGGGCAGATCGTTGACCCAGTGCAGCACCAACGGGCTGAGCACGAGGTCGAAGGCCTCCGACGCGAACGGCAGCGCCTCGAGATCGACCACGGCGGCCGGGCGCGGCGCTTGGCGGGCCAAATCTTCGGACGGGTCGGCAGACACCAGGCGGCCGACGCTGTCGCGACCGTCGAGCGCACGCGCCATCAGCCCGCTGCGACAGCCGAGATCGAGCGCCACCGGAAACTGCCGCTTGATCTCGCCGAGACGCTCGGCGAGGTCTGCCGCCGCCCGCTCGAACAGAAACTCGGCGCCGAGCCCGAGCCGCGCGGCGCGCGCACGATGCCGGCGCACGGCGTGCGGATCGAAAATACGCAGCGGATCGATCGGTTTCATGGCGCATCATCGCCTTGGCCTGCGCCGATTGACAAGGCGGCTGCCATCGCCTGAGATCGTGTCATGGGGGGATTGATCCGGGCTCTCGACCCGCGCCGTGTCGGCGCGGCCATGCTCGATCTGCTGCTGCCGCCGCGCTGCCTCAAATGCGGCGTCGAGATCGGCGGCGACGGCGCCTTGTGCGCCGAATGCTGGCGCGGCATCGCTTTCCTGCAACCGCCATGCTGCGCGCGCTGCGGCCTGCCGTTCGAGGTCGATCTGGGCGCCGAGGCGATTTGCGGCGCGTGCGCGCGCGAGGCGCCGCTTTACGCACGCGCACGTGCGGCGTTGCGCTATGACGAGGCCAGCCGGACGTTGGTGCTCGCCTTCAAGCACGGCGACAAGCTGCAACTGGCGCCGGCGCTCGGCCGGTTCATGCGCCGGGCCAGCGCCGAGCTCCTGGCGACCTGCGACGTCATCGCTCCCGTGCCGCTGCATTGGACGCGGCTGTTCACGCGCCGTTACAACCAGGCCGCCGTTCTCGCCCACGCTCTCGTCCGTGACGGCGGCCCACCCGTTGTCGCGGACCTGCTCGAACGGCGCCGCGCCACGCCGTCGCAAGGCCGCAGCGGCCGCGCCGAGCGGCGGCGCAACGTCCGGGGCGCTTTCGCCTTAAAGCGAGGCCGCAGCGTCACTGGCCGCCGCGTATTGCTGGTCGACGACGTTCTCACCACCGGCGCCACAGTCTCGGAATGCGGCCGCACCCTGCTCGACGCCGGCGCAACCGCTGTCGATGTCCTGACGCTGGCGCGAACGGTGCGCCCCGATCTGTGAGTTGATTTAACCATGTGCGCGACCAGATAATCGGGTGTGGCCAAGGTCGAGCTCTATACCACCATGTTCTGCCCCTACTGCGCGCGGGCCCGCAACCTGCTGCAAAAAAAGGGCGTGCGCTTCACCGACATCGACGTGATGGGCGACGACGACAAGCGCGAGGAAATGATCGCGCGCGCCGGCGGCCGACAGACCGTGCCGCAAATCTTCATCGACGGGCGGCACATCGGTGGCTCGGACGAGCTGGTGGCGCTTGATCGCGACGGCAAGCTCAACCCGCTGCTCGGGCTGTCGCGATGAGCGCCCGCTTCAAGGCCGCCTGCATCCAGATGACGTCGGGTGCGGCCATCGAAACGAATGTCAGCGCCGCCAGCGCGCTCGTGCGGCGCGCACGCGAACAAGGCGCAGATCTGATCATGACGCCCGAGGTTAGCGACATGATCGAACCCAAGCGGGCGTTGGCGCTCGACAAGGCCTACCGCGAGGAGCAAAACGCGATGGTCGCGGCGTTCCGCGATCTGGCGCGCGAAACCGGCGCGTGGCTGCTGCTCGGCTCGGCGGTGATCCGCGATAAGAACGCCGAGCGGCTGTCGAACCGCTCGTTCCTGATCTCGCCGCAAGGCGAGATCGCGGCGCGCTACGACAAGATCCACATGTTCGACGTCGACTTGCCGACCGGCGAACGACACCGTGAATCGCAGGCCTACAAGCCCGGCGACAAGGCCGTGGTTGCCGAGCTGCCGTGGGGTCGGCTCGGCATGACGATCTGCTACGATCTGCGGTTTCCGCATCTCTACCGCGCGCTCGCCAAGGCGGGTGCCGATTTCCTCGCGGTGCCGTCGGCCTTCACGGTGCCGACCGGCCGCGCCCATTGGCACGTCCTGCTGCGCGCCCGCGCCATCGAGAACGGCTGCTTCGTTTTTGCACCGGCGCAATGGGGCGAGCATGGCGGTGGCCGACGCACCTTCGGTCACGCCTTGATCGTCGCACCGTGGGGCGAAATCCTCGCCGAAGCCGAAGACGGCACGGGCGTGATCGTCGCCGAGATCGATCCGGCCAAGGTGGCTGAGACGCGGCGCGCCGTGCCGTCGCTGGCGCACGATCGGCTGTTCGCCGCGCCGAAGCGGCCCGGCACCATCGCCGCCGCCGACTAACGCGTCAGTTTTCCCGCGTGACCGTGGTGTCGGTGGTCATTCCCAAGGTTTCGTAGACCGGACACCAACCGCCGATCGCGGTCAGGATCGGTATGATCCCGATCAAGGCAAGCCAGCGTTCGCCGGCGAACCAGATCCAGATACCGCCGATGATCGCCAGACCGATGAGAACGCGAATCAGACGGTCGTGCCAGCCGACATTGAGCTTGAACGTGCGCGCCATGGCGATTCTCCCGTAGCGCTTCAATCGAGGGCGATTATACCGCCTTTTACCGCCGCGAGACGCTGAATTGCGGCGGGCCGCGGCCGGCTGACGATTCCCTGCTCGAAAGCCAGCACTGTCAGATGCGGCGTGAACGCCTCGATCAGCTCGTTGGGCCGCAGCAGGAAGTCCGGATTGCTCGGCTTGCCGAACCGCTCGTTGCCGCGCATGAACGTTTCGTAGAGCAGCACGCCCGCCGGCGCGAGCGCCGCCGCCAGATCGGTAAAGGCTGGACGGTAGAGATAATTGGTCACGACGATGCCGTCATAGCCATCGCCCAACCGCCACGCTTCGCCGTTTTCGAGATCGAGCGCGACGACCCGGCACGCGGCATCGCCGGCAACAGCGACCTGAAGCGCCGTCGTATCGCGATCGGCGGCAACGACGTTGTAACCGCGGGCAAGCAGCAGGCGGGTGTGCCGGCCGCCACCGGCAGCGAGATCGAGGACGCGACCACCGGCGCGGATCAGCGCCGCGTGACGTTCGATCCAAGGCGACGGCGGCGGGTCGAATTCGGTGGGTGGGCGCATTAGCACTTGACCCCGGCGGTGGCCAAAACCATCTTGGCGGAACGCGCCGCCCATCAAAGGGTTATGTCTCAAGAATGATTTTGTTCAAGCTCAAATGCGAAGCCGGCCACGAATTCGAAGGATGGTTCCGCGACGGCGCCACCTTCGACCGGCAGAACACACGCGGTCAGGTCAGCTGCCCGCAATGCGGCAGCAACGACGTCGACAAGGCGCCGATGGCGCCGCGGCCGTTGCGTGCCGCCGATACGCCGAGCGTGGATCAGACGCCGCCACGCGAGGAAGACGTACGCCGTGCACTCCAGGTCCTGCGTCGGCACGTCGAGACGAACTGCGAGAACGTCGGGTCCCGGTTCGCCACCGAGGCGCGCGCCATCCACAACGGCACGAGCAAGGCGCGTGGCATCTACGGCGATTCGACGCCGGAAGAATCGCGTGCGCTTGCCGAAGATGGCATCGACTTCCAGACCATACCCTGGGTCCCACCCAGCGACGCCTGAACGCGCCCAGCGCGCGGAAATCCCATGCCCCTGTTTCGGACGCTCGACGACCTCGATCCCAACGGTAAGCGCGTGCTCGTGCGCGCCGATCTCAACGTGCCGGTCGCCGACGGCAAGGTTACCGACGCGACGCGCATCGATCGGCTGGCACCGACCATCCGCGAGCTGGCCGACAAAGGCGCCCGCGTCATCGTGATCTCGCATTTCGGTCGGCCCAAGGATCGCGAGCCCGATCTGTCGCTGCGTCCGATCGTGCCGACGCTGGCCGCGGCGCTCGACGGCCGGAACGTGGTCTTTGCCGACGACTGCATCGGTGCGCCCGCACAACGCGCGGTCGAGGGGCTGCGCAACGGCGGCATCGCGCTGCTGGAAAACCTGCGCTTCCACAAAGGCGAGGAGAAGAACGATCCGGTCTTCGCCAAGGCGCTGGCGGCGCTCGCCGACGTCTATGTCGACGACGCCTTCTCGGCGGCGCACCGCGCGCACGCCTCGACCGAGGCCGTGGCGCGTCTGCTGCCCGCCTATGCCGGCCGGCTGATGCAGGCTGAGCTCATCGCGCTCGACAAGGCGCTCGAGAATCCGGCGCGGCCGGTGGCGGCGATCGTCGGTGGCGCCAAGGTTTCGACCAAGCTCAATTTGCTCGACAACCTTGTCGGCAAGGTCCAGCTGCTGATCATCGGCGGCGCCATGGCCAATACGCCGCTGCTGGCCGAGGGCAAGTCCGTCGGCAAATCGCTGGTCGAGCGCGACATGATCGAGACTGCGCGGCGTCTTGTCACCAAGGCGAAGGACGCGGGCTGCGAGCTTGTCCTTCCCGTCGACGTCGTCGTCGCGCCGGCGCTGAGGGCTGGTGTGCCGGTCGCCACCGTCGCGGCCGATCGCGTTCCCGACAGCCAGATGATCCTCGATATCGGGCCGCGCAGCGTCGCGCTCATCTGCGAGAAGCTTGCCGCCTGCCGCACGCTGGTATGGAACGGGCCGGTCGGCGCTTTCGAAACCAAGCCGTTTGACCAAGGGACGACCGCCATCGCGCAAAAGGTCGCCGCGCTGACCCGCGCGGGCCGTCTTGTGAGCGTTGCGGGCGGCGGCGACACGGTGGCGGCGCTGCTGCATGCCGGTGTCGTCGATCAGCTGAGCTATGTCTCGGCCGCCGGCGGCGCGTTCCTCGAATGGCTCGAAGGCAAGACGCTGCCCGGCATCAAGGCGCTGGAAGTCGGGCGCTAAATCGAAGTCAGAGCCACCGGCGCACCTGCGCTTTATAGCGCAGCCAGTCGGCCCCGAATTTCCGCTCGAGCTGCGCTTCTTCCCGCCGGACGAAACCATCCATCAAGGGAAGATGGAGCGCCGTGATAACGAGCGCCGCCGGCGAACCGAACAGCAGCGCCGCGCCGAAGAAAATGAACACGTTGCCGCCGAGATAAAGCGGATTCCGCGAAAATCGATAGGGGCCCGACGTGATGAGTGCCGCTTGCGGCTCGAGCGAAATGACCCGCATGCGATGCGTGTAAAAATGAAACGTTGCCCAGGCGCGTAACAAAAATCCCGTGGCCAAGAGAAGCCAAGCGGCGACGCTCGCCGCCGTGCCGTGGAATTCACCGATACCGAGCAACGCATCGATCATCGTGCCGACCCAAGCGACACCGAGACCGACGATCACGACGCCGACATTGTGAAGGACGCTTTTGAGAAGGTTGGTGAACATCGAGTCGCCGAACCTCCGACTAAGACGCAATGTCGGCGCCGAAGCGCTAAACCTCGAACTCCGCCAGCACCATCGGCTCGTCCTTGGCGGCCGCAGCCCATTCCCGATAAGGCGCGTGGCGTTCGATCGCGTCGCAGTACGCGGCGGCGTCCGCGTCGATCGGCACCGCATAGCTGCGCAGGCGGCTCACCACCGGCGCGTACATCGCATCGGCGATGCCGAAGCCACCGAACAGGAAAGCACCCCCCGCGCCGAAACGCTGGCGGCAATCGCGCCACAGCGCCGCGACGCGGGCGACATCGGCCTTCGCCTCGTCGGTCAGCGGCCGCGGCTTACCGGAGCGGCGCATGTTCATCGGCAGATGGCGGCGCAAATTGGCAAATCCGGCGTGCATCTCGGCGCTGACCGAGCGGGCGCGGGCGCGGGCGGCCGGCGCCGCCGGCCACAAGCCCGCCTTGGGAAAGGTTTCAGCCAAATACTCACCGATCGCCAGCGAGTCCCAGACCGTGACCTCGCCATGCCGCAACGCCGGAACCTTGCCCGACGGCGAATGCGTCAGGATCGTCTCCTTGCTGCCCGGCGCGTACAGCGGAATGACCTCCGACTCGAACGCGGCACCGGTCTGCTTGAGCATCAGCCAGGCGCGCAGCGACCACGACGAATAGTTCTTGTTGCCGATATAGATGGTGATGTCTGCCATCGGGTATCCTCGCGCCGGCAATGTGCCGGGCAGAGGCGTGTCGCGCAACTGCCGGCTGCGCATGGGGATGGGGACGGATCGTGACCGACGACGCGGCGCTCGCAGCGCTGGTTGAAAACGAAGCGGGCGCTATGCCGCTGACCGTGGTGACGCGCGAGTCGCTCGTGGCGACGCTCGCCACACTGGACCCCGCCGTGGCGCGCTGGGTCGAGGCGACCCGCTTCACGGCCGACGCCGGCCACCACCTGCTGGTGCCGGGTGTCGACGGCAAGCCGCTGCGCGTCCTGGCCGCGGCCAGCGAATCGGACCCCATCTGGGACCTGGCTGGCCTGCCGGACGCGCTGCCCGAAGGCACCTATGCGCTCGACGCCGCCAGCGACGACGCGCACGCCACGCCGCGCGCGCTCGGCTGGGCGCTCGGTGCCTATGCCTTCACGCGTTACCGGGCGCGCAAGCACCCGCCGGCCCGTCTCGTCTGGCCGCGCCAGGCCGACCGCAAGCGGGTCGCGCGGCTGGCGCGTGCGCAATGCTGGGCGCGTGACCTGATCAACACGCCGGCCGAGGCGATGGGCCCTGCCGAACTACAACACGCGGTCGAAACCCTGGCGGCGAAGCACGGCGCGCGCTGCTCAGCCATCGTCGGCGACGATCTGCTGGCGCGGAACTATCCAACCATCCATGCCGTCGGCCGCGCCAGCAACCGGCCGCCGCGGATCGTCGACCTGACCTGGGGCGATGCACGTGCGCCCAAGCTGACGTTGGTCGGCAAGGGCGTGTGCTTCGATACCGGCGGGCTTGACCTCAAGACCGCGTCGGGCATGCGCTGGATGAAGAAGGACATGGGCGGCGCGGCGACGTTGCTGGCGCTCGGCGACGCGATCATGGACGCCGGCCTTGACGTTCGCCTGCGTATCCTGGTGCCGGCGGTCGACAATGCCGTCAGCGGCAGCGCGTTGCGGCCGGGCGATATTGTGCGCACGCGGCACGGCATGACCGTTGAGATCGGCAACACCGATGCCGAAGGCCGGTTGATCCTGTGCGACGCGCTGGCCGAAGCAGCCAGCGAGCGGCCCGACCTGATCGTCGATATCGCCACGCTCACCGGTGCGGCGCGGGTGGCGCTCGGACCCGACTTGCCGGCGCTATTCGTGCGCGACGATGCGCTTGCGGCATCGCTGCTGGCGGCAGGAACGCGTGAAGGCGATCCGTTGTGGCGTCTGCCGCTGTGGAGGCCCTATCGCGAGATGCTCAAGACGCCGATCGCCGACATCAACAACGTCAGCGAGGGCCCGTTCGCCGGCGCCATCACCGCGGCGTTGTTCCTGGCCGAGTTCGTGCCAGTGGAGATTCCCTGGGCGCATCTCGACACGTATGCGTGGAACGGCAAGACCAAGCCCGGCCGGCCGGAAGGTGGCGAGGCTTTGGCGCTGCGCGCGCTCTATGCCTTCGCCGTCGGGCGCTATGGCGGCAAGCGATGAAGCTCAAACGTGAAACCACGAAGAAACGCACGGCCGAGCCGCCGGCGATCCGGCTTGGGCTCAAGCCGCCGGGCGGCGGCCGGGTTAGATGGATCAAGGACGGCTTTGCCTGGGATTTGTTCGTGCTATCGCCATTGCTGGGGTTACCGCTGTTCTGGCGCAAGCTGCACGCCTGGGGCGCATTGATGCTCGGCCTGCTGTTGGCATGGTTCGTCGCTTGGTTCCTGCTCGGCCGTTTCGCCGACGGTCACACGGTGAACGTCGCTGGCGACGCCTTCGCCGCGATCTTCTTCGTGCTCGACCTGTTTCTGGGCTGGCGCGGCAACCGCATGACGGCGCAGGCTTATGTTCGGCACGGCTGGACCGTCGACCATCCGGATTATGCCGCCACGCGCAAGCTGATGACGCGCTGGAAGCTCGACAAATAACGATCAGGTCGCGACGGCGCCTTCGACGGTTTCAAGCTCGAACGCAGCCGCCATCAAGGCGCGTGTATAGGCCTGACGCGGCGATTCGAAGATCTGACGCGCCGACCCTTGCTCCACTGCCTTGCCGTCCTTCATCACCAGGATTTGGTGCGCCAGCGCCTTCACCACGCGCAAATCGTGGCTGATGAACAAATAGGCGATGTTGTAGCGCCGCTGCAAATCGCGCAGCAGATCGACCATCTGCGCCTGCAGCGACATGTCGAGCGCTGACGTCGGCTCGTCGAGCACGATGAGGCGCGGCCGCAGCGCCAGGATGCGGGCAAAGGCGAGACGCTGCCGCATGCCGCCGGAGAATTCGTGCGGATAGCGGTCGACGGCATCGCGCGGCAACGCGACCGCATCGAGCGCCTCTTCCACAAGCCGGCGACGCCCGGCCGTATCGCCGCCGAGACCATGCACCTTGAGCCCTTCTTCGACGATCTGGCCGATGGTGAGACGCGGCGACAGGCTCGAATACGGATCCTGGAAGACGATCTGCAACTCGCGCCGCAACGGCCGCATGGCACGGCCGCTGAGCCGATCCAGATGCTTGCCGTCGTAGACGATGGCGCCCTGGCTTTCGACCAGCCGAAGTAGCGCCAGGCCGAGCGTCGTCTTGCCCGAGCCCGATTCACCGACCACGCCGAGCGTCTCGCCGGCGCGCACCGCCAGATCGATACCATCGACCGCCTTGATGAAGCCGGTGACACGGCGGAACAGGCCGGTCTTGATCGGGAACCAGACCTTGACGTCCTTGCCGCCCATCAGCGCCGGCGTGCCATCGGCCGGCACCACCGGCGCGCCCTTGGGCTGGGCGTCGAGCAGATGGCGGGTGTACGGATGACGCGGACGGTCGAACACCTCGCGCGCCGCGCCGGTTTCGACGATCTCGCCTTGGGTCATGACGCAGACGCGGTCCGCCATCTTGCGCACGACGCCGAGATCGTGGGTGATGAGCAGCAGCGCCATGCCGAAACGTGCCTGCAAGTCCTTGAGAAGCTTCAGGATTTGCGCCTGCACCGTGACGTCGAGCGCGGTGGTCGGCTCGTCGGCAATCAGCAGATCGGGCTCGTTGGCGAGCGCCATGGCGATCATCACGCGCTGCCGCTGACCGCCGGACAGTTGATGCGGATAGGACTGAAGGCGGTTTTCGGCGTCCGGCAGCCCGACCAGGCGCAACAGCTCGATCGTCCGGTCGCGCGCCGCCTTGCCGTTCATGCGCTTGTGCAGCCACAGCGCCTCGCCGATCTGCTTCGCCACTGTGTGCAGCGGATTGAGCGAGGTCATCGGCTCCTGGAAGATCATGGCGATGCGGCCGCCGCGGATATGGCGCAACTCGGATTCCGGCGCGCCAACAAGTTCGGCACCGTCGAACCGGATGCTGCTGCCGGCCGGATGGCTCGCCGGCGGCGCCGGCAGGAGCTGAAGGATGGACAGCGCGGTCACGGTCTTGCCCGAACCCGATTCGCCGACCAGCGCCAGCGTCTCGCCCTTGTCGAGCGCGAACGACGCCCCCTTCACCGCCGCGAGGGCGCGATCCGGCAACGTGAAATTGACGCCGAGATTTTTGACTTCGAGGAGGGCCATTATCCGCCCTTCCGCGGATCAAAGGCGTCACGCACCGCTTCGCCGATGAAGATCAGCAGGCTCAGCATGACGGCGAGGACGAAGAACGCGGTCAGGCCGAGCCATGGCGCCTGGAGATTGGCCTTGCCTTCGGCCAGCAGTTCACCGAGCGACGGTGAGCCCGGCGGCAGCCCGAATCCCAGGAAGTCGAGGGACGTCAAGGTGGTGATCGAGCCGTTGAGGATGAACGGCAGAAAGGTCAGCGTCGCCACCATCGCGTTGGGCAGAACGTGACGCCAGATGATCACCGGATCGGCGACGCCCAAGGCGCGCGCCGCGCGGACATAGTCGAAATTACGGGCGCGCAGGAACTCGGCGCGCACCAGATCGACCAGCGACATCCATGAGAACAGCAGCATGATGCCGAGCAGCCACCAGAAATTCGGCTGGACGATGCTCGACAGGATGATGAGCAGATAAAGGACCGGTAGGCCAGACCAGATCTCCAGAAACCGCTGGAACGAAATATCGATCAGGCCGCCGTAATAGCCCTGGATGGCGCCGGCGGCGACGCCGATGATCGAGCTCGACACCGTGAGCGCGAGCCCGAACAAGACGGAGATGCGGAAACCGTAGATCAGCCGCGCCAGCACGTCGCGACCTTGGTCGTCGGTGCCGAGCCAATCGGCCGACGACGGCGGCGACGGCGCCGGCTGGCCGAGATTGAAGTTGATCGTATTGTCGGCAAACGGGATCGGCGGCCACAGCATCCAGCCATGCGCGGCGATGCGCCCCGCCACCATCTTGTCGCGATAATCCGCCAGGATCGGGAGGTCGCCGCCGAAGGTCTCTTCGGTGTAGTCGCTCAGGACCGGAAAGTACCAGTGCCCTTCATAGGACACGACCAGCGGCCGGTCGTTGGCGATGAATTCGGCGCACAGGCTGAGGCCGAACAGCACCAAGAAAATCCACAGCGACCAGAAGCCGCGCCGGTTCGCGGAAAAACGCAGCAGACGGTGATGGGTGACGACGCTGATCGGCAGGCCGAGCAGGCGGCGGCGGCCGAGCGGCTGGGGGATGATCGCGGGCGCGGTCATCGGCCGCGCGTCCCGAAATCGATGCGCGGATCGACCCACATATAGGTCAGGTCGCTGATCAGCTTCATAACCAGCCCGACCAACGTGTAGATGTAGAGCGTCGCGAACATCACCGGATAGTCGCGCCCGAGCGCCGCCTGGTAGCCGAGATAGCCCAAGCCGTCGAGCGAGAAGATCACCTCGACCAGGAGTGCGCCGGTGAACAGGATGCCGACGAACGCCGCCGGAAAGCCGGCAATCACCAGCAGCATGGCGTTGCGGAAGACGTGGCCATAGAGCACGCGGTGTTCGGTCAGGCCCTTGGCGCGCGCCGTCATCACGTATTGCTTGTTGATCTCCTCGAGGAACGAATTTTTCGTGAGCATGGTGAGGCTGGCGAAGCCGCTGATCACCAGCGCGCCGACCGGCAGGACGATGTGCCAGAAATAATCGAGGATGCGATGCGTCCAATCGAGGCTCGCCCAATTGTCCGAAACCAAGCCCCGCAGCGGGAAGATCGACAGATAGCTGCCACCGGCGAACAACACGATCAGCAGCACGGCGAACAGGAACGACGGAATGGCATAGCCGACGATGATGACGCCGCTGGTCCAGACATCGAAGCGACTGCCGTCGCGCACCGCCTTGCGGATACCGAGCGGAATCGACACCAAATAGGTGATCAGCGTCGTCCACAATCCCAGCGAGACCGACACCGGCAGTTTCTGGCCGATCAATTTGATAACCGGCTGGTCCTGATAAAAGCTCTCGCCGAAATTGAAGCTCAGGTAGTTCTTGATCATCAGGACGAAGCGCTCTGCCGGCGGCTTGTCGAAGCCGTAGAGCTTGTTGAGCTCGGCGACGAACTGGGGATCGAGGCCGCGTGCGCCGCGGCTTTGGTTGGCCGCTTGCGTCGCCGAAGTTGCGTTACGGCCGAGCTCGCCGCCGCCGCCGGTGACGCGCGATATCGCGCCGCCGCCGGTGCCCTTGAGTTGGGCGATGAGCTGATCGACCGGCCCGCCGGGCGCCGCCTGAACGATGACGAAATTGACCAGGATGATCGCGAACAGCGTCGGGATGATGAGCAGAATTCGGCGCAGCGCGTAGGCGAGCATCGGCGCCTATTTCCGCTGCGCCGCGAGCGCGCCGTCACGCGCCTTGTCATACCACCAGGTGTTGAGCGCCAGCGCATAGGGCGGATGGTCCTTCGGCCGCCCGAACTTGTCCCAATAGGCGACGCGGAAGCTGCCCAAATACCAGTTGGGAATGAGGTAATAGCCGCCGAGCAACACGCGATCGAGTGCGTGGACACGCGTCACCAGGCTCTGCCGGTCCGGCGCGTTGATGACGAGATCGACCAAATCGTCGACCGCCTTCGATTTGATCCCCAGATAATTCTGGCCGCCGATCTCGTCGGCCGATTGCGACGACCAGAATTGCCGCTGCTCGTTCCCGGGCGACAGCGATTCGCCAAAATCGACGACGGTCATGTCGAAATCGTAATTGCGCATCCGATTTTCGTATTGCGCCGGATCAATGGTGCGGACGTTGCAGACGACACCGATACGCGCCAGGTTCTGGGCGAACGGCAGCACCACGCGCTCGAACTCGGGCTGAACGAGCAGGAATTCGAACTCGAACGGCTGGCCTTGCGCGTTGACCATCTTGCCGTTCTTCACCGTCCAGCCGGCCTCGGCCAAAAGCTTCAATGCCGCGTGCAGATTGTCGCGGATATCGCCGCTGCCGTTGGTCGTCGGCGCCTTGAACGTCGTCGTGAAAACCTCGTCGGGAATCTGGCCGCGGTATTTGTCGAGGATCGCGAGCTCATCCGGGCTTGGCAAACCCGACGACGCGAGTTCGGAATTGGCGAAGTAGCTCTCGGTGCGCGTATAGGCGCCGTAAAACAGCGTCTTGTTGGTCCATTCGAAGTCGAACAGATAGCCGAGCGCCTGGCGCACCCGGCGGTCCTGGAACAACGGCCGCCGCAGATTGAAGCCGAAGGCCTGCATGCCCTGCGGCACCTTGTTCGGAATGAGCGCCTTCTTGATCCAGCCTTTGGTCAGCGCCGGACTGTCGTAACCGATCGCCCAATTCTTGGCGACGTTCTCGCGCCTTATGTCATAGGCACCGGCCTTGAACGCTTCGAGCGCGACCGATTCGTCGCGATAATAGTCGTAGCGGATCTCGTCCAGATTATAGCGGCCGACATTGACCGGCAGGTCCTTGCCCCAATAATCCGCGACGCGGCGATAAACCACGTAACGGCCGGGCTGGAAATCAACAATCTTGTAAGGACCGCTGCCGAGCGGGACATCGAGTGTCGTCTTGCCGAAATCGTGCTTGGACCAGTAGGCCTTCGACAACACCGGCATCTCGCCGACGATCGACGGCAACTCGCGATTCGTGCCCGTACTGAAGACAAATTGGACGCGATGCGGACCGAGCGCTTCGGCTTTCAACACGTCCGCGTAATACAGGCGCCACGACGGATTGCCCTTGGATTTGAGGGCATCGAATGTCCACACCACATCGTCCGCCGTGATCGGCGAGCCGTCCCAGAACCGCGCCTGCGGCCGCAGATTGTAGATCACCGATTTCTTGTCGGGTGCCACCTCGACGCTTTCGGCAACGAGCCCATAGGACGACGCCGGCTCGTCGTCCGACCCCGCCATCAGCGTATCGAACATCAGGTCGACGCCATCGGCGGAGACACCCTTGAGAATGAACGGATTGAAAGAATCGAAGGTCCCGATCGCCGCGTATTTGACCGACCCGCCTTTAGGTGCGTCCGGATTGACGTAGTCGAAGTGCTTGAAACCGGCTGGATATTTGAGGTCGCCGAACAGCGACAGACCGTGTTGCGGCTGGGCGCGCGCGCCGGTCGATGCGCCCGCGAGCGCGACCGCAAACGCGAAAACCAGCGCGAGGGTGCGTTTCATGGCGGCGCTACTTTAGTCGGCCGCTCGCGCCACCGGAATCGTTATTTGCCCGCAAGCGCCGACCGCGCCGCCGCCGCCAAGGCCGGATCGCCGGCCGCGATCACACGGCCGTCGGACCGCAACGACAGCGTCTCGCCGGCCCAGTCGCTCATCTCGCCGCCGGCGCCCTCAATGACCGGCACGAGCGCGCAATAATCGTAGGGCTTCAATCCGGCTTCAATCACCAGGTCGACGAAGCCGGCAGCCAGCAGCCCATAGGCGTAGCAATCGGCGCCGTAGCGCGCGAGCTTGACCCCCTGGCGCACGCGCGCAAAAGCCTGGGCGTCGCCGCCGCCGAACATCTCGGGCGAGGTGGCAAAGAGCGTCGCGCCGCCAAGCGCCGAACAGGCGCGCGTCGCGATCGGCTTGCCGTTGAGCGTCGTCTTGCGCCCGTCAGCGCCGAGCCAGCGTTCGCGCAGGATCGGCTGGTCGATCACGCCGAGCACCGGCGCGCCTTTGAACGTCAGTGCTATCAAGGTGCCGAACAGCGGCACGCCGGCGATGAAGGATTTGGTGCCGTCGATCGGATCGATCACCCAGACATAGTCGGCCTCGGGCCGTGTACGGCCATGCTCCTCGCCGAGCACGCCGTGATCGGGAAAGCGCGCCTCGATCAACGCGCGCATCTCGGCTTCGGCCTCGCGGTCGGCGACCGTCACCGGCGTTTCGTCGGGCTTGGTTTCGATCGTCAGGTTGCCGCGAAAATAGCGGCGGATGACGGCAGCCGCCTTGTCGGCGAGCGCCCCCACAAGGGCCAAGTGTGCGGCCGTGACCCGTTCCGACATGGCGCCCTTATTCTAGGGCGTCCACGGCTACTTGCTAGAGGGCTGCGTCTTCGCCAACGGCGCCGGATGATCGCTCAGCGAATTGAGGTAGGCGATGATATCCGCGCGTTCCTTGGCTTTCGCATCGCCAGCAAAGGTCATTTTGGTGCCGGCGGCGAAATGCTGCGGATTGGTCAGCCACTCGTCGAGATTCTCGACCGTCCAGGTTTGTCCCTTGCCCTTCGCCTTGAGCGCGTCGGAGAAGGCATAGCCGTTGCGGCCTTCGGCGATCGGCGAACCGATGATGCCATAGAGGTTCGGGCCGATCTTGTTGGCGCCACCTTTATCGAACGTGTGGCAGGTCTGGCAGACCGCCGTATGGGCCTTGCCGGCGTCAACATTCGCGCTGGCAAGCAGCGAATCGATTGACCCGGACGCCGGCGGCTTCGACGCCGCGTTGGATTGCCCGCCGCTTGCGGGCGACGCGGCGGCCGGCTGCGTCGGCACTGCGGTCGGCAACGGCTGCGGATGGTCGCTCAGCGAATTGAGGTAGGCGATGATGTCCGCGCGCTCCTTGGCTTTGGGATCGCCGGCGTAGGTCATCTTGGTGCCGGACGCGAAGTGCTGCGGATCGGCCAGCCAGTCGTTCAAATTGTCGACCGTCCAGGTTTGGCCCTTGCCCTTGGTCTTGAGCGCGTCGGAGAAAGCAAAGCCGTTGCGGCCTTCGGCAATCGGCGAGCCGATGATGCCGTAGAGATTGGGACCGATCTTGTTGGCGCCGCCCTTATCGAAGGTATGACAGGTCTGACAGACCGAGGTGTGCGCCTTGCCGGCATCGACGCTGGCGCTGGCGAGCAGCGGCTCGATCGGCTGCGGACCGGCCGGCGCCTGCTGGTTCGTCGCCGTCGCTTCGGGCGCCGCCGCAACCTCGTAGGCGTTCTTCTTGAGCGGCGTCGGCTCGACGAGCTTGGAGGCGAGGATACCCGACACCATGGCGACAATCATCGCCACCAGTATCGCACCCGCAATTTTGTTCATCTCGAAGGACATGCGAAACTCGATCCCCCTGGTACAGCTCGGCCGGCAGGAAACTCAATTTCCTCCGCCAACTCAAACGAAATCTGCCGGAAAAAGGCCGGTTGCAGGGGCCGGCTTCGATGCGGCATAACGCCGCAAGACGAAAGCCAAAACCCTGAACCCGATCATCCTCATTCCCGCGCGTCTGGCCTCGACGCGACTACCCGACAAACCGCTGGCGGCGATCGGCGACGCCCCGATGATCGTCCAGGTCTGGCGCCGCGCGACCGAAGCCGCGATCGGAACCGTGGTGGTCGCCGCCGCCGACGCCGCAATTGTCGACGCGGTCGCACGCGCCGGCGGTCGCGCGGTATCGACGCGTCCCGATCATCCGTCGGGATCGGATCGCATCTTCGAGGCGCTGCAAGCGCTCGATCCGCGCGCCGTACATGACGTGGTGGTGAACGTCCAAGGCGATTTGCCGTTGCTCGACCCGCAGGCGATCCGCGCCGCGCTGGCGCCGCTCGCCGATCCGGCGTGCGATATCGCGACGCTCGCCGCCGCGCTCGAGCCGGGCGAGCTCGACAGTCGCAGCGGCGTCAAGCTGTGGGCGGATTTTGGCGGCATGACCGTCGCGCGCGCGCGCGCTTTCTCGCGCGCCGCGACGCCGCCCGCCGGCGGCGGCGCGCCGCACCACCATATCGGGCTTTATGCCTATCGCCGCGCTGCGCTGGCGCGTTTTGTCGCGCTGCCCCCCAGCGCCAACGAAAAGCGCGAAAATCTGGAACAGCTACGCGCGCTCGACGCCGGCATGCGGATCGACGCCGCGCTCGTTGACGCGGTGCCGTTCGGCGTCGATACTCCGGCCGACCTCGAACGCGCCCGCGCGCTGATGCGGACGCGGCCGGACCCCGCCCGCTCATGACCGCCAACCGCCGATCCACGCGCCGCATCGCCTTTCAAGGCGCACCAGGCGCTTATTCCGATCTCGCCTGCCGCCGCGTCTTCCCGAAAATGACGCCGCTGGCCTGTCCTGGCTTCGAGGACGTCATCGCTGCGGTACGACGCGGCGCCGCCGAACTCGCCATGCTGCCGATCGAGAATTCGGTCGCCGGCCGAGTCGCCGATATCCATCACCTGCTGCCCGAGTCCGGCCTCTACATCATCGGCGAGCATTTCGAGCGGGTGAAGCACCAGCTGCTTGCCCTGCCCGGTGCATCGCTGAAGACGATCAAGATCGTGCGCAGCCATGTCCACGCGCTGTCGCAATGCCGCCGCCTGATCCGGAAGCTTGGCCTCAAAGCGTCGGTGAGCGCCGACACCGCCGGCGCCGCCGCGGAGCTAGCGAAAAGCGGCGACACGCACGTCGCGGTGATCGCGTCGGAGCTCGCCGGCCGCATCTACAAGCTCAAGACGTTGAAGCGCAACATCGAGGACGCCGGCCACAACACGACGCGGTTCCTCATCATGGCGCGGCAGCCGAAAACGCCGCCCGACAACGGCCGGCCGGTGGTGACCTCGTTCGTCTTTCGCGTCAAGAACGTGCCGGCGGCGCTCTACAAAGCGCTCGGCGGCTTCGCCACCAACGGCATCAACATGACCAAGCTCGAAAGCTACATGGTCGGCGGCGAATTCACCGCGACGCAGTTCTATGCCGACATCGAAGGCCATCCCGATTCGCGGCCGGTGCGGCTGGCGCTCGAAGAGCTCGACTTCGTGACGCGCGAACTGAAAATCCTCGGCACCTATCCGGCGCATCCGTTCCGCCTCAAGGCGGCGCGGCGCTCGCGGAGCGATTGAGCCAATCCTCGATCAGCCGCCGCGCCACCGAATCCTTTCGCGGCAGGCGGAAGTCATCGTCGTCGGTGTGTGCCCGAATCCAATCGCGCTCGTACCAGGCCGCGTGTTCGAGCTCGCTGCCTGCCATCGCCAGCGCGCGCGTCACCGCACGCGCCGAGAAGCCCAGCATGAGCGACGAGGGAAACGGCCAGGGCTGCGACGAGTGATAGACGATGTCGGTAACGGCGATGCCGGCTTCCTCGCGCACTTCGCGCGCCACCACCTCTTCCAGGCTTTCGCCCGGCTCGACGAAGCCGG
>DASYYB010000056.1:0-35503 GCA_035934235.1 Allostellaceae bacterium
CAGCGACGACTATTTCATCGAGCGCAAGCTCTATCCCAACGTCGACTTCTATTCCGGCATCATCCTCAAGGCGATGGGCTTCCCGACCGCGATGTTCACCGTTCTGTTCGCCATCGCCCGCACCGTTGGCTGGGTGGCGCAGTGGAACGAGATGATCGAGGACCCCGACCAGAAGATCGGCCGGCCGCGCCAGCTCTATACCGGCGCGCCCCAGCGCACTTACGTGCCGGTCGACAAGCGGAAGTAATCGCGGCCGAGAGCTAGGCCCGTTCGATCAGCTCGATCTTGTAGCCGTCGGGATCCTCGATGAAGGCGATCACGGTCGTCCCGCCCTTCACCGGTCCGGCCGGCCGCGTGATCTTGACGCCAGCCTTGCCGAGCGCATCGCAGGCGCGTTTTGCGTCGGCGACCGCGACGGCGATGTGACCGTAGGCCGAGCCCAGATTGTAAAGCTCCTTCTGATCCCAGTTGTAGGTAAGCTCGAGCACCGTCGCATCGTCCTCGCTGCCGTAGCCAACGAAGGCCAGCGAATAGCGCTGCTCCGGCCGCTCGGTCTTGCGGATCAGCTTCATGCCCAGCTTGTTGACATAGAAATCGACCGAACGGTCGAGATCGAAGACGCGCAGCATGGTGTGCAGCAGGCGTGAGGTTTTGGCATCGAGTGCGGGCGCAGCAGTCTTTGCGACGGCATCCATCACATCCTCCTCTTGAACGCCGCAACCCACGCCGCGCGTGCTTACCGCCGCAAACGCGCCAACACTTCGTCAGCGGCGCGCAGGCCCGGCGAAACTTGGCCATAGCCCAGCGCCTTGAGCGCCTCTTGTCCAGCGGAGATTTGTGCGGCGCGCGCCGTCTTGTCCTCGATCAGCCGCGCGACGGCAGCGACAAGCTTTTCCGGCGTCGCATCGTCCTGGAGCAATTCAGGCACCGCCGGCCGGTCGAGGATCAGATTGACCAGATTGACGTAACGCACCTTTACGACGCGTCGCAGCAGCGCATGCGTCAACGGATTGACGCGATAGGTCACGACCGTCGGCACGCCGGCCACCGCCAACTCGAGCGCCACCGTGCCCGAAGCGGCGAGCGCGGCGTCGCTGGCGGCGAAGGCGTCGTATTTCTCGGCGTTACCGACCACGACGGTTTTCGCCGACCAGCCGGCGATGGCCGCTTGTACCCGTGCGGCGACGTTGACCGTCGCCGGCACCACAATGACGAGATCGGGTAATTTTCGAACCAGGCGCACGACGGTCTCACCCAACACGGGCAGCAGTCGGCCGACTTCGCCGCCACGGCTGCCGGGCAGGATCGCGACCACGCGCGCCGACGGCGCGATGCCATGGCGGCGGCGGAAATCGGTGCCGTCGCCCTTGTCCGCGCCCAGCTCGATCACCGGATGGCCGACATACGAGCATGACAGTCCGACCTTGGTGAAATAAGGCGGCTCGAACGGCAGCAGTGCCATCAAATGGTCGTACCAGCGCGCCATGCGCCGTGCGCGACCGCCGCGCCACGCCCACACCATCGGCGCGACATAATGGATCAGCGGCACGGTGTCGCCGGCGCGGCGCAGCCGCTGCGCCACGCGCCAGTTGAATCCCGAACTGTCGATGGTGACCACCGCGGCCGGTTGGCGCGCGCGGATGTCGGCGACCGCTTGCGTCACGCGCCGCAAGATCGTGCGGACGCGCGGCAGAACTTCGGCGACCCCGATCACAGCCAGATCGTCGAGCGGAAATAGGCTGGACAGACCTTCGGCGGCCATCTGTTCGCCGCCGATTCCGGCAAAACGCACTCCGCCCTTCGTGCGTTGGCGCAATGCGCGCATCAGATTGGCGCCCAGCGCGTCGCCGGACGGCTCACCGGCAATGAGATAGATAAGCGGCGCGTCGGTCTTGCCGGAGACGACCGGCGACGGCGCGTGCATGCCGACGACGAACAAGCCCGCGTGATCCGCCGCCTCTATGATCGCGGCGCGGTCGATCAGCAACGTTGCGCCGGCTTCGACGACGATGCCTTTGAGACCGGCGGCGGCAGCGGCCGCGACGGTGTCGGGGCCGATCGCCGGCAGGTCGGCGCGCCGTTCCTGTCCCGGCTTGCTGGTCTTGACCAGGACGCCGCTGGCCGCGCGGTCTTTGCAGCGCCGCAACAACGCGTCTGTGCCGTCAGGACCTTCACGGTCGACGACCCGGCCAGCGGCCACGACGACGGCCTGGCCTTTGTCGCGAGCGCCGTGCTCGCGCGCCGCGGCCAAGCCAAGTGCGAAGTCGGCGGCGGCCGACGGATCGGGCACGCGTTTGCCGAGTGCACCCTCTGGAGCGAGATCGCGTCCGAGAATGCTTTCGGCGCCGACAACGGCGAGACCTTCGGCTTCGAGCGCATGGATCACCGCGCGCAGCAGACCATCGTCACCGAGCGCGCGCCAGCCGAGCGCGGCGAAGAACTTGAGCGTCCGCCAATCGGGCCACAACGCCAGCGGCGACGGCCGCCGCACGCCGCCGGCCATCACCAGCTCGCGGACGCCATGGGCGCGTAGAATGGCGAGGCCCGTACCCGCTTGACCCAGACGGATCCAGGCGTGCGGCACTTTTTCGACGATGGCGGGATCGGCGGCGCCGGTAATGGCGAGGACGAAGACCGGCCGGCCCGCCTTGGCGCACGCTTCGATCAGACGTCCGGGAAGCGCGCCGGAGCCGGCGAGAATGCCGAGCGGGCCGGTCTCAGCCGCCGCCATTGGTGCGCGGCTGACACAGGCCGCGGATCGATTCGGCGCGGGCGAATTCGATCACGTCGCGCACCGGACTGACCGTCGGGAACTGCTTGTCTACCGCGGCCAGCCGATCGGCGAAAGTGCCGGTTTCGTTGCCGAACAGCATTTGGTAGGCGGTGCGGAGCGCTTGGATGTCGTCACGGGCAAAGCCGCGACGCTGCATGCCAACAATATTGAGACCCGACAGCCGCGCGCGGTCGCCGACCACCGAGCCATAGGGAATGACGTCGCGCTCGACGCCGGTGACGCCGCCGACCATGGCATGCCGGCCGATGCGGACGAACTGATGCACAGCCGAAAGGCCGCCGAAGACGGCGTAGTCTTCGATCCGGACGTGACCCGCGAGCGTCGCGTTGTTGGCCATGATCACATGGTCGCCAACGATGCAGTCATGCGCGATGTGGACGCCGACCATGAAGGCGCAATTGTCGCCGACGCGCGTCACCATGCCACCGCCGGAGGTGCCGGGATTGATCGTGACCTGCTCACGAATGATGTTGTCGCGGCCGATCTCGAGGCGCGACTCCTCGCCCTTGAACTTGAGATCCTGCGGGATATGGCCGATCGACGCGAAGGGAAAGATGCGCGTGCCGTCGCCGATCGTTGTGCGGCCGGTAACGACGACGTGCGACATTAACTCGACGCGCTCGCCGAGCGTGACCTTGGGGCCGATCAGACAGTAGGGCCCGACGATTGTCGTGGCGGCGAGCTTCGCGCCCGGCTCGACGATGGCCGTCGGATGGATTTGTGCCATTTCCTGACTCAGCTATCCAGAATCATCGCGGCGAAGGTTGCCTCCGCCACCAACTTGTCGCCGACCTTGGCCTGGCCGTCGAACTTCCAAACCATGCCGCGATGCCGCTGGCAGGTGACCGGCACCATCATGACGTCGCCCGGCACGACCGGCCGGCGGAACCGGGCGCTGTCGATCGACATGAAATAAACCAGCTTGCCCTCGAAGTCGGGGCCGAGCGTGTGGACGACGAGTACCGCCGCGGTCTGCGCCATCGCCTCGATGATCAGCACACCGGGCATCACAGGTCGCTGCGGGAAATGGCCCTTGAAATAGTATTCGTCGGCGTTGACGTGTTTGACGCCGACGGCGCTGTGGCCGGAGCGGACATCGACAACCCGGTCGATCATCAGGAACGGGTCGCGGTGCGGAATCATCTGCATGATCCGCGCCCGGTCGATATCGGCCACGGTCACCGGCTGCGTGCCCATTTTAGTCATCCCGCGTTTTGGCCAACCGTCGGAGCGCGGCGATCATGCGGTGAAAATCGCGCACCGGAAAGGCCGGCGAGCCGAGCACGGTCGCGCCCGCCGGCACGTCGCGCATGACGCCGGCCTGGGCGCCGATCCGCGCCCCCGTGCCGATGTCGAGATGTCCAATGAGGCCGCCCTGACCGCCGATCATCACGAAATCGCCCAACTTGGTACTGCCTGAGATGCCGGTCTGCGACACGAGCACGCATTGGCGCCCGATTTGGACGTTGTGCCCGATCTGCACGAGATTATCAATCATCGTGCCCGGCCCGATAACGGTATCGGGTCCGGCGCCGCGATCGACCGTCGAATTGGCGCCGATCTCGACATCGTCGCCGACGACGACGCGGCCGAGCTGCGGCACCTTGACGAAGCCCTTGCGGTCGGGCGCAAAACCGAAGCCGTCCTGGCCGAGGCGTGCACCGGGATAGATCCGCACCCGGTTGCCGACGAGACTGTGGCTGACGCTGGCGTTGGCGCCAACGCGCACGTCATCGCCGAGCACCACGCCGGCACCGATTACCGCATTGGCGCCGATGAGACAGCGCCGGCCGAGCTTTGCGTGATCGCCGATCACCGCATTGGCTTCGACGCGACAGCCTTCTCCAAGCTCCACGGTCGCGTCGACGACCGCCGACGGCGCAATGCCGGGCGCCGGCGGCGGCTCGGGATAGAAGGCTTGCGCCGCGATGGCATAGGCGCGATAGGGTTCGGGCGTCACCAAAACCGCGACGCCCTTCGGCGCCTCGCGCGCCAGATCGGGATGAACGAAACAGGCGCCGGCGCCTGTCTTGCGGAAGAGGTCGACGTACTTGCGATTGTCGAGGAAGCTGAGCTGATCCGGTCCGGCGGCATCGAGCGGCGCGACGTCGCGCAGCGTCAATTTTTCTTTGCCTGCTCCGACCAGCGTCGCGCCGGTGCGGCGCGTCATTTCTTCGACCGTGAACGGCCCGGCGACCGTAAAGAAGCGCTTGTCCGCCATCAGTGCTTCGCCGGAGCCGCCGGCGGCGGTGCGCCCGGAGCCGGCAGCTTGACCTGCATCGACGGCAGCTGCGCATCGAGCCGCTTGGTCACCTCGGCCGTGATATCGAGGTTGTTCGCGGCGAACAACACGGCGGCGCGCGTCAGTACCATGTTCGCCTTATGCTCGCTGGCGATCTGGGCGATGATCTGCAATGCGGTATTCTCGATCTTGGTCATCGCCTCATTGTAGTTCTGTTGCAACGCTTGGCGTTGCCCCTGGACCGTGCGGTCGAGCGCATCGAAACGCTGCTGATACTCGCGCGTCTTCGCACTGAACGCATCCGGCGACAACGTGTTGCGCTCGCGCTCGAGCTCGTCGCGCATATGCTGAAGCTCGTTCTCGCTGGTCGACACCTGCTTCGAGAAACCGGCCATGGCGTGGTCGATCTGCGCCTGCACCTCTTTGGCCGACTTGGCATCGCGCAGGATTTGGTTGATGTCGGCGATGACGATGACGGTCGGCGGCGGCGACGCTGGCGTCTGCCCAAGCGTTGGAACCGCCGTCAACACCATGAAGCCTAGCAGCGCGGCACCGGCAGCCTGCGCGATCCAAGAACGCGGCATTAGAAGCTCGATCCGAAGCCGAAGCGGAATATGCTTATCTTGTCGAAGCTCTTTCTCAGAATCGGATGGCCGAGGTCGATCCGGATCGGGCCGAACGGCGATTGCCAGGTAAAGCCGAAGCCTGCCGAAACGCGGATCGAATTGCTCTGCTGAATGGGGTTCGCGGCGTTCGCCGTATCGTCCGTGTGGATGAGGCTGCCGAAGTCGGTCCATAGCCGGCCCGACAAACCGAGTTCGGCCGGCAGACCGAGCGGGAACCCCTGCGTTATCGAGCCGACATAATACGTGTTGCCGCCGAGAGCATCTTGCGTGTTCTTGTCGCGCGGGCCGATACCGCCCGTTGCAAAACCGCGCAAGTTATCGCCACCGACGAAGAACCGATCTTCGATGCGCACCCCCTGGCCGATGCCGAAGATGTAACCACCCTCGCCGGTGATGCTCGCCACCCACTGCGGCGCCCAGGCGTGGTAGATGCCGCCGGACACCGAGGTGCGCAGGTAGCGCACGTCGCCGCCGGCGCCGGCGAAGTCGTTACCCTCCGACACGAACCAGCCAGCCGTCGGTTTGTTCGGGTTGTCGCGGCGGTCGTAGAGCAGCGTCTGGCCGACGGCCGATGTCAACCGACCGCCGGCCTGGTCGGCAACGTAGATCGAGGCCGGCGGGCTACACAGGCCCTGCGTGGCGCCATCGGTCGTACAGACATTGAAAATGCGATCTTTGCGTAGCGTGTATTTCACGGTCTGTCGCAACGGCCCGGCGATCTGATAACCGGCGCGGACATCGCCGCCGAGCGTGAATTGGCTGAAGCCGGCAAAGTCCTGGTTATCGCGCTGGATGGCAAAGATGTCGAAGCCGGCAGCGACGTTGCGATCGAGGAAATAGGGATTGGTGAAGCTGATATTGCCCTGTTGCGCGCGGAACGACGCCAGCGTATCGACGCGCAGGTCGAGGCCTTGGCCAAGCAAGTTACGCTCGTGAATGCCGGCGTCGACCAACGGACCGTCCGTGGTCGAGAAGCCGACGCCGAACGTAAAGTCGCCGGTTGACTGCTCCTCGACATTGACGTGCACGACGGTCTTGTCCGACGCCGACCCTTGCGTGTTAGTAACTGATACTTTCTTGAAGTAATTCAGATTCTTGAGACGCTGCTCGGAACGATCGAGCTTCTCGGTGCTGAAGGCATCGCCTTCGACCAGCCGCATTTCGCGGCGGATGACGCGATCGAGGGTGCGCAGGTTGCCTGTAATGTCGATGCGCTCGACGTAGACGCGCGGCCCCTCCTTCACGTCATAGGTCACGTCGATGGTGTGCGCGTCCGCATTGCGATGCACGCGCGGCTGAACTTGGACGAAAGCGTAGCCGCGATTGCCGAGTGCGTTGGTGATCGCATGGATGGTGTTATCGACTGCGTCGGCATTGTACCAGTCGCCTTCCTTGGTCGTGATCAATGCGCGAAGGATCGCTGGATCGATCGTCTTGAGTTCATTGACCAGATCCACCTTGCCGAACTTGTAGCGCTTGCCCTCTTCGACCGTGAACGTCACCAGGAAGCCGTCACGTTCGGGCGTCAACTCGGCGATCGCCGAGACCACGCGAAAATCGGCGTAGCCTTGCGACAGGTAGAACTTGCGCAACAGATCGCGGTCGTAGCTGATGCGGTCGGGATCGTAGGTATCGGAGGTGGACAGGATGCGCCACCAGCGCGATTCCTTGGTTGAGACGACGCTGCGCAGCTTGTCGGCGTCGAAAACATGGTTGCCGACGAAATTGATGCTGGTCACGCCGGTGAAATCGCCCTCGTTGATCTCGAACACCAGATCGACGCGATTCTGATCGAGCTTGATGATCTTGGGATCGACCGTGGCGGCGAACCGGCCGTTGCGGCGGTAGAGATCGAGAATGCGGCCGACGTCGGCCTGCACCTTCTGGCGGGTATAAACGCCGCGCGGCTTGATCTGGACCTCGTCGGTGAGCGTTTTGTCGCTGATCTTACCGTTGCCCTCGAAAGCAACCCGATTGATGACTGGATTCTCGACGACGTGGACAATGAGCGTGTCGCCTTCGCGCCGCAGCGTCACGTCGCTGAACAGGCCGGTGCCATAAAGGCTCTTGAGCGACTGATCCAGGCGCTCGGAATCGAATTTGTCGCCGGGCCCGATCTGCATGTAGGAGCGCACGGTTTCAGGCTCGACGCGCTGCGTGCCCTCGATGCGAATCTCTTCGATGGTGCCGCCCGAGCTGATCCCGCCCGGACTGGGCGTCTGGGCCAACGTCGGCGCTGGCGTCGGCGGCGTCAGCCTCAGACCTTGCGCTATCGCCGGCGGTGCGACGACGAGTAAAGCCAGCGCGAGCGCAAACACCAAAGCGGTGCCCGCCATCCTTCGCACGGTTCCCCCCTCCGCGTTCACGCTGCTACCCGCCGACCTTCAAGTCCCGAAGCCTTTCAAGAACTTGAGGATGCCGATGTGCACCAGGTCGTTCCACGTGGCGAAGATCATCAACGTCAGCACCACGGCCAATCCCAGTCGGAAGCCGTATTCCTGCGCGCGCGGTCCGAGCGGCCGGCCACGGAGCGCCTCGGCAGCGTAGAACAGCAGATGACCGCCGTCGAGCACCGGGATCGGAAACAGATTGATCAGACCGAGATTGACTGAGAGCACGGCCATGAACCACATCAGCGCGACGGCGCCGCCTTGCGCGACCTCGCCCGACATCTGAGCGATGCGCAACGGGCCGCCGATTTCATCGGCCGGCCGTGCGCCGATGATCATCTGCCACACCGCGGTCAGTGTGCCGGTGATGAGATTGCCGGTTTCCTGTCCGGCGCGCCAAACCGCATCGACCGGATTGCGACGGACATAGTTGACGCCCTGGCGCTCGATGCCGAGCAACGGGAAGCGATGGTCGTAACCGAAACGGTCGGTGACGGTGGTCACGCGCGGCGTGATCGACAAGGTCAGGTCCTTGCCGTCGCGCTGGACGGTGATCGCCAGCGGCTTGCCCGTGTCGAGCCGGACCGCCTGCTGGATGTCCTCGAAGCGGTGGATCGCCGATCCATCGATGCCGATGATCGTGTCGCCCGGCATGAGGCCGCCCGCGGCAGCGGCGCTGCCCGCCTGCACTTTGCCGATTTGCGGCGGCGTGAACGGTTGGCCAACAGTGGCGAAGAGCAACGCCAGCGCCACCAGCGTGAAAACGAAATTGGCTGCCGGACCGGCAGCGACGACCGCGACGCGCTGCATCAGCCGCTTGTGGTGGAACGACACCGCCTTTTCGGCGTCGGTCATGCTAGCGAGTTGTTCGTCGGGCGCTGCCATCGAGGCAGGATCGGCGTCGCCGAACATCTTGACGTAGCCGCCGAGCGGCACCGCGCTCACCTTCCAGCGCGTGCCGACGCGGTCGGTCCAGCCGAAGAGTTCGGGGCCGAAGCCGATGGAGAACGTCTCGATCCGCACCTTGTTCCAGCGCGCGACCAAATAGTGGCCGAGCTCGTGGACGAAGACGAGGACCGTCAAAACGATGAGAAACGGCACCACGTAGCCGATGCCACCGCTCAGGAAACCCATGAAAACCGCACTCCCGCGACCCCGAACGGCGGCTACATTAGCAAAAAACGGCCAAAAACAGGCCTTAAAAGCGCGGCAATGCGCCCCTGTGACCGAATCGCCGATGGCCGAATTAGCGCCATTGCAGCGGTATCGCGCCGGTCACCAGAATCAGCACCGCGAGCGTCAGGGACGCCGCCAACAGGCTATCGAGCCGATCCAACAGGCCGCCGTGACCGGGGATCAGACCGCCCGTGTCTTTGACGTTGAAACGGCGCTTGGCCGCGGATTCGACGAGGTCGCCGAGTTGCGCGGCGATGCCAAGCAGTACGCTCGCCGGCACCACGACCGCCACCGCACCACCCGCGAGCACGGCTGCACCCCAGCCGGCGAGTGCCGCGCCGGCGAGGCCGCCAATAAAGCCAGCCCAGGTCTTGTTGGGCGACAAAGCCGGCGCGAGCTTGGGTCCGCCGATGGCGCGACCAACCACATAGGCGGCGATGTCGACCGCCCACACCAATACCAGGAGCCATAGCGTCGTGGCGCGGCCGCCGTCCATGGCGCTCCACAAAAAGCCGACGCAGCCGAGCGCCAGCCACAACGTACCGCCGGCTGCCCAGAGCGGCGCCGGCGCCGTGCGTCCGACTGCCTGCGCGCCAACGGCGGAGGCACCCATGACCGCGACCGCGCAGGCCGCCGCAGGATAAGCGAAGGCCGCCAGCACGGCGGCGGCAAGCGGTGTCGCGACGATGAGTGCATGTCGCCGTTCCGGCCCGCCATTCACCAGCCGCGCCCATTCGATGCCCATGCCGGCGGCCGCGGCGGCAACGAGCGCCGGCAGCCACGGCCAGCCGTACCACGCGGCGGCGAGCGCCGGCGGCATCAGCACCAGCGCGGAGACGATGCGGAGCGTCAGAACGTTCGCGTCAGCGCGAGCCAACGGAGGCGCCGTAGCGGCGATCACGGCCGTGGAAGTCGCGCACGGCCTTTTCGAGATCGCCCTTGGCAAAATCGGGCCACAGCGTCGGCGTGAACACCAGCTCGGCGTAAGCGGTCTGCCAGAGCAGGAAGTTGCTGATGCGCTGCTCGCCGCTGGTGCGGATGAGAAGATCGGGATCGGGAATGCCGACGGTCAACAGCCGTGCCGCGAATGTATCCTCGTCGATGGCACCGGGCGCGAGACGTCCGGCGGCGACGTCCTCGGCAAGACGTCGCGCCGCGAGCGCGATTTCCGCGCGACCGCCATAGCTGAGCGCGATCGACAAATTGAGCCGGTCGTTGCCCGCGGTTAGCATCTCGGCGTTGTCGATCATACCGACGATGTCGTTCGGCAGTTTGGCGCGCTCACCGATGATGCGCAGCCGTACGCCGTTGCGGTGCAGCTCGGCGATCTCGCCGCGGATATAATGGCGCAGCAAGCCCATCAGGTCGCTGACCTCGTCGGCCGGCCGTTTCCAGTTCTCGGACGAGAAGCCGAACAGCGTCAGGTATTTGATACCGAGCTCGACCGACGCGGTCAGTGTGCGGCGCACCGCCTCGGCGCCGGCGCGGTGGCCGGCGATGCGCGGCAGGCCGCGCGCTTTGGCCCAGCGCCCGTTGCCGTCCATGATGATCGCGACATGCGTCGGCGGTTTTGGATCGAGCGGCGAAAAATCGTTCATCGTCGGGAATTATACCTGCAGGATCTCTTTGTCTTTTTGATGGAGCATCTCGTCGACGCGCTTGATGGTCGCGTCGGTCAGGCCCTGGATGTCCTTGTCGAGCTTGCGGTGCTGATCCTCCGAGATCTTGCCGTCTTTTTCCTGCTTCTTGAGGCCGTCGAGACCTTCGCGCCTGACGTTGCGGACGGCCACACGTGCCTGTTCGGCATAGCGCGCGGTTACCTTGGTCATTTCCTTGCGCCGCTCTTCGCTGAGGTCGGGCACCGGCACGCGCACGAGCTGACCGTCGATTTGCGGGTTCAAGCCGAGATTGGCTTCGCGGATCGCCTTCTCCACCGACTTGACGAGGCCTTTGTCCCACACCTGCACGACGATGAGTCGCGGTTCGGGCGCGCTGACCGAACCAACCTGGTTCATCGGCATCGATTGACCGTAGGCGTCGACGCGCACCGGATCGAGCATGCTCGGCGACGCGCGGCCGGTACGAAGCCCCGCGAATTCCTTACGCAGCACATCGAGTGTGCCGTCCATACGCTTGCGCAACGCGCTGACTATTGGATCTTCGCTCACGGCGTTTCCTCAATGACGGTGAAGCGGCCCTTGCCCGTGACGGCGTCGGCGAGCGAGCCGGGTTGATGGATGGAGAAGACCAGGATCGGAATGTGGTTCTCGCGCGCCAGCGACACCGCCGCGGCGTCCATCACCTGTAAATCCTTCGACAGCACGTCGTGATAGCTGAGCCGCTCGAAGCGCGCCGCCTTTTTGTCCTTATTCGGGTCGGCGGTGTAGACGCCGTCGACCTTGGTCGCCTTCAAGAGTGCCTGGCATTCGGTCTCGGAGGCGCGCAGCGCCGCCGCGGTGTCGGTGGTGAAGAACGGATTGCCGGTACCGGCGGCGAAGATGACGGCGCGACCCTTCTCCATATGGCGGATGGCACGACGCCTTATATAAGGCTCGCACACCGCCTGCATCGAGATCGCCGACTGCACGCGCGTCGGCACGCCGATGTGCTCGAGCGCCGACTGCATGGCGAGCGAATTGATGATGGTGGCGAGCATTCCCATGTAGTCGCCGGTGGCGCGGTCGATGCCGGCGCCCTCGCCCGCCAGACCGCGGAAGATGTTGCCGCCGCCGATCACCAAGGCGACCTGAACGCCCATGGCGTGCACCGATTTCACCTCGGCGGCAAGGCGCTGGACGATCTTGGGGTCGAGGCCGTAACCCTGATCGCCCATCAACGCCTCGCCCGACAGCTTCAGCAGGACGCGGCGGAATTTGGCGGCAGGCGCGACGGCCCGGACGGGTTCAGCGGCCATGATTCAACGCTCTCGCACGGTTCTCATCGGACGGCGCGGATCATACATCATGCGCGCCGCCGGGATAAGCATCGCTTGGCCGCGGCGATACCCCCTCACCCCTTGACGGGGGCGAGGGTAACCTGAAGACACCCGACCGATCACCGCTTGGCGACGGCAGCGACCTCGGCCGCGAAATCGGTGGCTTCTTTTTCGATCCCCTCGCCCAGCGCAAAGCGTGCGAATCCGGCGAGCTTGAGCGGTGCGCCCGAGTCCTTGGCAACCGACTCGATAACCTTGCTCACCCGACTCTCGCCGTCGACGACATAGACCTGCTCCAAAAGGACAGTGTCCTCGTAGAATTTCTTGAGCCGGCCTTCGACCATCTTGTCGATGATGTTGTCGGGCTTGCCCGAAGCCTTGGCCTGTTCGCGCAGCACGTCGCGTTCGCGCGCGAGGTCCTTGGCGTCGACCGATCCGGTGTCGAGATAGCGCGGATTGGCAGCGGCCACGTGCATCGCGAGGTTACGGCCGGCGGCGTTGAGCTTGTCGGCCGGCGCGCCCGATTCGAGTGCAACCAATACGCCGATCTTGCCGAGGCCGGGCGCCAGCGCCGAATGCATGTAGGCGGCGACCGCACCCTTCGCCACGGCGAGCCGCTTGGCGCGACGCAGATTCATGTTCTCGCCGATGGTGGCGATCATGTGCGTCAGTTCCTCGCCGACGGTTCGCCCGCCGCCAGGGAACGGCGCGGCCTTGAGCGCCTCGACGTCGTCGCCTTTGTCGAGCGCGATCTGCGCCACGGTGCGAACGTAGGTCTGGAACGTTTCGTTGCGTGCGACGAAATCGGTCTCGGCATTGACCTCGACCAGCGCCCCGACGTTGCCCTTGACCGCGACGCCGACCAAGCCTTCGCTGGCGACGCGACCGGCTTTCTTCGCCGCGGCCGCAAGGCCTTTCTTGCGTAGCCAATCGACCGCGCCTTCGAGATCGCCTTGTGTCTCGGCCAAGGCGCGTTTGCAATCCATCATGCCGGCGCCGGTTTTTTCGCGCAGGTCCTTCACCAGCGCGGCGGTGACTTCAGCCATGGTTCGGTTCCTCGTGGCGACGGAATTTGGTCAGGCCGACGCGCCCTCGGCGGGCTTGTCGGCTGCGGCCGGCGTTTCGACCGGCGGCCGCGCCGCGGCGCCGACGTCGCCGCCCGACGCTGCCAACTCGGCCTGCAAGCCGTCGAGCACGGCGCCAGCAACGAGTTCGCAATAGAGATGCACGGCGCGCATCGCATCGTCGTTGCCCGGGATCGGATAGGTGATGCCGTCAGGCGACGAGTTGCTATCCAATACGGCAACGACGGGTATCTTGAGCCGGTTGGCTTCCTGCACCGCGATCGCTTCTTTGTTGGTATCGATCACGAACAGGATGTCGGGCAGGCCGCCCATTTCCTTGATGCCGCCGAGTGCACGCTCGAGCTTGTCGCGGTCGCGCGACAACTCGAGGATTTCGCGCTTGGTCAGGCCGCTTTCGGGATTGGCGATCTTCTCGTCGAGATCCTTGAGCCGCTTGATCGAGGCCGAGATGGTCTTGAAGTTCGTCAGCATGCCGCCAAGCCAGCGGTGGTTGACGAAATACTGGCCGCAGCGTTTGGCAGCGTCCGCAATGGGCTCCTGCGCCTGACGCTTGGTGCCGACGAAGAGCACGCGGCCGCCGCCGGCGGCGACGTCACGCAGCGCCTGGAGCGCGCGGCCAAAAAGCGGCACGGTCTCTTCGAGATTGATGATGTGCACGCCGTTGCGCACGCCGAAGATGTACGGTGCCATCTTCGGGTTCCAGCGGCGGGTATGGTGACCAAAATGCACGCCGGCTTCCAAAAGCTGGCGCATGGTGAAATCGGGAATCGCCATCGAGGGCATCCTTTCTCCGGTTAGGCCGCCGCGGGGCATGTGAACCGGCCTTTTGGGCCAGCACCGGAACGGCGTCTCGTCCTTGATGCGGGACGAGAGCCAAACCCCGCGTGTGGGTTGTTGAAAAGTGGGCTTTAAATAGGGGAAATGGGCTGGGAAAGCAAGGTCACCGTCGCCCCTTCGCCTTCGGCCAGGAATACTTAAAAGGCAGCGATTTAGCGCCCGTTGTTACGGTTATCTAGTCGGCAGTCGACAGGAGGAACGCCATGAGCGCCGCCGTTTGGCCCGACCTGCCTTATCCCGCATGGCGCGACACAGCCGCAACGTTGCAGCTTTGGACGCAGATCGTCGGCAAGGTTCGGCTAGCGCTGACGCCCTGGGTCAACCATAGCTGGCAGGTGCCGTTTTATGTCACCGCGCGCGGGCTCGGTACGTCGCCGATCCCAATCGGCAGCGAAATCCTCGAGATCGAGTTTGATTTCATCGGCCATCGCCTCGTCGCCCGCACCAGCCGGGGCGAGAACCGAACGCTGCTGCTCGAACCGCAGACGGTTGCCGACTTTTATCGCCGGGTCATCGCGCTGCTGAACGAGATCGGCGTCGCTGTCGCCGTCAACGAGATGCCGAACGAGGTGGCGAACCCGATCCGCTTTTCGCAAGACCACAGCCACGCCACCTATGACGACGCCGCCGCGCATCGGTTCTGGCGCGCACTCGTCCAGGCCGACCGCGTCTTCAAGCTCTTCCGCAGCGGCTTTGTCGGCAAAGCGAGCCCGGTCCATTTCTTCTGGGGCAGCTTCGACCTCGCGGTCACGCGGTTCTCCGGACGGAAGGCGCCGCCCCATCCCGGCGGCGTGCCCGGCCTTCCCGACGCGGTTGCGCGCGAAGCCTATTCGCACGCGGTGAGCAGCGCCGGGTTCTGGCCGGGCAACGATGTTTTCCCGCGGGCGGCGTTCTATTCCTATGCCTATCCCGAACCGGCAGGCTTCTGCAGCCGACCGGTCACCACCGGCGCCACTTTCGACGTGACGCTGGGCGAGTTCATCCTGCCTTACGATACGGTCCGTGACGCGGCGGAGCCCGATGCATTGCTGCTCGATTTTCTCGCCACTACCTATGCGGCCGCGGCCGACGCCGGCGGTTGGGACCGCGCAGCGCTCGAATGTGACATGGGTGTGCCGGCGCGGGTGCGGCCGATCTAGCGCTCGGTTGCAGCGTCGCCGAGGACGACTTCATGCCCTGCCTGCTCGACTTCGCGCGGTCGGCTGGGCCGTCATTCGCGCAATTCTTGCCTGGCTGTAAGGAGGATGTCATCGTCAGGCGCCGACATACAACGAAGTAAAATTGTCAGTCGCATTCAACCCATTTCCAGGGAGGTGCGTATGACGCGTACCGTCAGATCGGCGCTCATCGCTTTGGTTGGCGCCGTGCTTGCCATCGGCGTTGCTGGCAGCTCGCCGGCGCAGGCGAAATCGCTCAAGCAGCAGATCGTCGGAACCTGGGCCTTTGTCTCGGTCGACATCGTGAAAAGCGATGGCAGCCGCGTTCAACCCTTCGGCGACAAGCCGAACGGTATCGCCGTCTTCGAGCGCGACGGCCGCTTCGTCATCGCCGTGACACGGCCCGATATGCCCAAATACGCGTCCAACAGCCGCCTGACGGGAACGGCGGACGAAAATCTGGCGACGGTGCGTGGATCGCTTTCGCAGTTCGGCACGTACACCGTCAACGAGGCCGACCATAGTCTGATGCTGCACGTCGTCGGCTCCTCGTATCCGAATATCGTCGGCGTCGACCGTAAGTTCATCCTCACCGCAGTCACGAAAACCGAGTTGAAATGGACGATACCCGCGGCGACCACCGGCGGAGCGGCCAATACGGTCCTGAAACGGGCGCCGTAAGCGCGCGCCGTTACCGAACGTTCAGCGACCCCGCTTCGGCGGGGTCTTTTTTTGCGGCGGCGGCCAGCACCGATGCGATCGGCTAAAATTGGACGATGAGTCCGACGCTGCTCACCGCTTTCGCCCTGGCCGTGCTGTCGGTGCACGTTGCCGTCATCGCGTTCAACGTCTTCGGCCTGATCGTCATACCGCTCGGCGCGTGGCGCGGCTGGGCCTTCGTGCGCGGCTTCGGGTGGCGCGCGGTGCACCTGGCGCTGTTGTTCGTGGTCGCGCTGCAAGCCTTGTTCGGCCGAGCGTGTTTCCTGACCTTGTGGCAGGCGGCACTCGAGTACGACGCGGCTCAGACCGCGTCGCGCGAGCCACTGATCGCGCGGTGGGTCGACAGCGTCATCTTCTGGAACCTGCCGATCGGGTTCTTCGCCGCGTTTTACGTCGCGGTGCTGATCTATGCGCTGGCGCTGTGGCGGTGGGTGCCGCCGGCGCGGCGCTGGCCTACTGCATGAACCAGCCGTGGCTGACGACCAGCGACTGGCCGGTGAGCGCGTTCGATTCAAAGCCGGCGAAGAACACCGCCGCCGCCGCGACGTCCTGAACCGTGGTGAATTCGCCATCGACCGTGTCCTTGAGCATCACGGTCTTGACCACCTGTTCCTCGGTGATGCCGAGTTCCTTTGCCTGTTCGGGGATCTGCTTGTCGACCAGCGGCGTGCGCACGAAACCAGGGCAGATGACGTTGGCGCGCACGCCGTGCTTGGCACCTTCCTTGGCGACCACCTTAGCGAGGCCGATGAGGCCGTGCTTGGCGGTGACATAGGGCGCCTTCAAGACCGACGCCTCCTTGGAATGGACCGAGCCCATGTAGATGATGCTGCCGCCGCGCCCCTGCTTGTACATCTGGCGCAGCGCGGCGCGCGTGGTGAGGAACGCACCGTCCAAGTGAATGGCGAGCAGCTTTTTCCATTTGGCGAACTCGAATTGATCAAGCGGCGCGACGATCTGGATGCCGGCGTTGCTCACCAGGATATCGATGCCGCCGAATTGCTTGACCACCTGCGCCATGCCGGCATCGACCTGATCCTCCTGCGTCACGTCCATAGCGACGCCGATCGCGCACGTGCCGCCATTGTCGAGCGCCTTGGCGGCGGCCTGCGCGCCCTTGAGATCGAGATCGGCGATGGCGACGCGCGCGCCTTCGCGCATGTAGGCGCTGGCGATCTCCCTGCCGATGCCGCTGGCCGCGCCGGTGACGACGGCGATCTTGTCCTTCAAACGCATGTCGGCTCTCCCTGGATGGATCGGAGACAGTCGGATTCGACGCCGATCATCGTGCACGGTCGTGTCACGGTCGAGAGCGACGTCCGACCAGACCCGGTCCGGCGCCGGGCAATGATCACAGAAATTTAATGCAGCCTGCGTCGTGCTGCCGCAGGGACCGGCGTATACTCGCCCGTATAGCAGCAGCGGGCGGTGACATGACCCGGACGCTCTATCGCAAGGTCCTCGACCAGCGGCTCACCGAGATCGCACGGCAGCTCGACAAGCTCGGCCGCAGGCTCAAGGCGGCCAGCGGCATGGACCGGTTGCGCTGTCTCAAGGCGATCGTCGAGCTCGACCAGGAACGCGGCGACGTCGAAGCTCGATTGGGGCAACTCGACCGCGGCGGCGTCGAACGCCGGCGCGACGCCATCCGCTTCGAATTCGAGCGGCTGGCGGACGACATCACCCGTGGCATGGCGCGCTGGATGGCGCGGCTGGACGCGCACTTCGCCGGCCGCTGACACCATCGTCTGGCATGCCATGGCATGTGGACATGCAGGGACTCGACTCGGGATAAATCTGGGGATAATTTAGGGATAATCTCAGCGGCATCGGCGTTCGCGACGGGGCGACGCCGATTCTTCAAAGCGAGCGCGCCGACAGGGCGCGCGATCCCGCCCATCCACTTAGGGGGGCGAATGACCGAGTGCGAGACGTTGCGCGATCAGTCGCGCGTTTATTCGGAACGGGCGAGGCAGGAAGCCGACCCGAAGCTCAAGCAGCTGTTGGCGCGGCACGCGACGAAGCTCGCCCAATTGGCTGAGCAACTCGAACATCGATACGCCGAGGCCAAGTAGGCATTCGCCGCCGGCCTACTGCTTCACCAGGATATTGTTCTGCACGCCGACGACGCCGGTGACGCCTTGGGCGATCGTACCGGCTTGATCCTTCTGCGTCCGCGTGTCGACGAAGCCGCTGAGCTGCACGGTGCCTTGCATGGTCTCGACGTGGATGTCGAACGCCTTGAGCGATTGCGCCTGGACGAGTTGCGTCCGGACCTTCGTACTAATCGTGGCATCGTCGACATACTGGCCGGTGGATTCGCGCCCTTGGACGGCGGCGCAAGCGGCGAGCGAGCTGCCCAGCGCGAGAGCAAGCGCAACGGCGGTGAGGCGCGGCACACGGATCATTCGGATCTCCTTGGCAGGCGGATCGGGGCGCGATTAGAGCCCAACGTCGTCGCCGACTGCAAGCACACCGCCGCGCCCTATGGGCCGGTCACGATCATGTCACTTTCTCGACACGGGAACAGACGCCGGACGTCGGCCGTTATCGCTGTGATCGCGGGCAATCCGCAACGGAGGTCGACCGTGCACAACACCTGGACGTGTTTCAGCCGCATAGCGGCGTTGGCCGTGGCGGCGGCCGGCCTGACGCTTGGCGCCGCGCCGGTGATGGCCCAGTACTATTATTCCTGTCCGCCGGGTTACTACTTTGCCCAGGGCTATGGCTGCGTCCCCGCAGCGCCGCCGCCGGTCTATTACTATGCGCCCCCGCCTCCGCCGCCGGTGGTTTATCCGGCGCCGTTTTTCGGTTTTGGCGTCAACTTCGGATTCGGTGGCCACGACCACGACTGGCACGGCGACGGCGACTGGCACCATCACTGAGCGTCGCCGCTTTCCCGTTTAGGGGCTCGAACTACCCGGCGCCGGCGCGACTTCGAGCGTCGTCGGCGGTCCGTTCGCGGTCGCGCCGTTGCCGCTGTCCGAACCCGACGAAGGTTCGGGCACCGGCGTCGCGACGATGCCGCGCGGCGGACCGTTCACCACTGCGTTAGAGGACGTGCTCGACGCCGGCGCGCTCGAGATCACCGTGGCTGCAGGCGCGCGCGAGATCACCACTTCGCCCGGCGGCACCACGGCAGCCGGCGGCGACGCGTTCGACGCGACCGCGTCCGGCGACGGCGCCGATGGCAACGCTGTGCCAAGTGTGCCGAGCGCGTGCGGCTGCTGGCCGTTAATGTATCTGACGCCGTTGACGGTCACCTCGCCGCCCGTGGGTGCGGGCGTAGGTGCGGCTGCCGTTGCGGTTGCTGACGGCGGCGCAGCGATGGTTGGCGCCGAAGCGGCTGGCGGCGGCGCTGCGCCTGGATGCAGCACGGCCGCGATCGCCGCGGGCAGATCGGTATCGGCCGGAGCCGGCGGCGTCGATTGAGGTTTAGCCGTGGCGGTGCGCACCGGTTGCGGCACGCGCTTGGCGGCCGGCAACGGTGGCGGCGCCGGCGGCGCCGATACGATCTGCGGTTGCAGCATGTCGCGCGGCAGATCCGCATCGGCCTTCTTGACCGACGGCACCGTCGGCGTGTGCGGCGGTGTCGCCGCGGCATGCACCGGCGGCGCGGGTGGCGGCGGAGGCGTCGGCACAGTCGCAGCCGGGGTCGGCGACACCGTCGGCAACGGTGACGGCATCGGTGGTGCCGGCGGCGGCGTCAGCGACGCCGTCGGTGATGGCGGCGACGATTGCGCGGCCCTATCGGCCGTCAGCGACGACAATGATTCGTGATACCGCAGGGCGACCGCGCCGGCCGCGACCAACAGCAAGCCCGCAGCGATCGGAAGAAACGCCGAGCGGCGCCGCGACGCACGCGGCTGGCGCCACGCCGCGTCGGCATGGCCAGGTCCGGCGCCGAACGTCGGATCGCGGCGGCTGCGCGACGTCCTGGCTCTGCGCAAGGGGTCGATCGGTTCGCCGGCTTCGAGCGCCAGATGCGGCTCGTCGCCCTGCTCGTCGCCCTGAAGGCCCTGAAGCAGGAATTGCGGCACGTCCGGCGTATGCGGCTGCCGCGTCGCGGCGCGCGACGGCGGCGGTTCGGGCTGAGGCTGAGACTCTGCCGGCCGCGCGACCCGACGCGGCACCAAACGGACCGCCTCGGAGTCCATGTCCGGCGGCGTCGGTGCCCGTGGCGTCGCACTGGCGGGCGGCCGTGACGGCTCGGCGCGCGCGGGTTGCGGCGCCGGACGGAACGACGGCTCGGTCTGCGTCGCCGTGGCCACCGGCTGGCGGACGCTATGCCGCAACGGCGACAGCATCAAATCGGGCGCGGCGCGCAGCAACTCGACAACGGCGTCGCACCAGTTCGGATTGCCGATTGCCGGCTGCCCTTGGGCAAAAACGCTCTCGAGGATGTCGGCGACCGCGGCGACTTCGTCGGGGCCGATCGCCACCGGTACGATCGGCAGCGCGCCGGGTTGCAATGCGGGGAAACCGGTGCGCGCGAGAAAATCCTCCAGCGGCGCCTTCGCCGCCTCGGCAGCGCTGGTGTCCACCAGGGCGATGCCTTTGGCGGGATGCAGCGCAAGAAACCGGACCCACGGCGGCCCATCGGCGCCAGAGGCACGACGATTCGCGAGTACGACCCACGGCGCCGGCAGCGTCGCAAGAGCCTCGCGCAGCTGCGTGGCAACGCGCCGCTCGGCCAGCGGCGCAACCCGTTGATGCCCGGAAAATCCACGGAACATGACCTATACCCCTATCCGTTCCCGGCGACGCTTGGTTATACGCCGCCACGACACGAAACATGCGCGCTCATTGCGAACTGGCAAGGGCTACCACGTGTCGAAATCGTGGCAAAATTTTGGCGGTGCGGCCGTTGCGCGCCGCGGTTATCGCCGATTGCCTATAGACGCGACAAGGCCCCAATCATCAAAAGGCCGGCGCATCCCATCATTGCGGCAGCGCCGACCAGGCGAACGGCCCGTTCCGCGCGCTCGACCTGCTGGGTCGGGCCGCGCGCGACGCGCAGCAGCACCGGCCGCGCCGCGATTCCGAGCATGCCGACCCCGGAGACCGTAACCGCCATACCCAGTGACTCGGCGGCTACCGCCGCGATGCCAACGCCCATGACGTTATTGGCGAGCGCAAACAACAGGATGATGACGGCGCTCGAGCACGGCACCACACCGGTCACGGCAATCAGGATGCGCTGGAAATTTTCGTCGCCGTCGCCGTGACTGTGCGTATGCGACGCCAGCCCGTGGTCGTGGCCGCAACCGCGCGCCGTCACCGCGCGCCAAAACACGACGCCGCCGATCGCCACAACCAAGCCATAGCTGACGCAACCGATGACGGCGTCCTGGTTGGCGGCCGTCATTTCCTTGAGGTGCAAAACCAACGACATCACGACGACGATGGCGATCGCCGTCACGCCTTTAAGAAGCGAAATCACGCCGCCCATGAACAAGCCGCTGCGCCACCGCGCCCGATTGGCGACGAAATAGGAGCCAACGACTGTCTTGCCGTGTCCCGGCACGGCGGCATGCACGACGCCGTAGAGAAACGCCAACGCCAGGATGGCGACGATGGCGACGATCGACCCGGTTTCGTGAACCGACTGGAATTGCCGGCTGATCACGTCATTGAGCTGCATCTGGATATGCGCCAGACGCGCAATCAAGCCGCCCGGCATGAGCGACAAATTGCCGGCGTCGGCCGGCACGGCCGGTGTGCCGTTGAACGGATCGGCCAGCGCCGGCGCGATCCGCGTCGCCAGCGTCAATCCTATGACGGGAAGCATGAGACGGCGGCGCATCGCGATCATTCCGGCGAATGATAAGTGCAAGTCACGAGGTCACTATGCACACGGCCCCAGCCGATGGAATCACGCCACACAACGGTGGCGCGACAGGCGGCGCCAGCGGTCGATCCGCCCGTCACCATCACCGGATCGGTTTCGGCAAGCTCGTAATACACATAATAGCTGGGATCGAAGATCGTGATCTCGACCGTGTTGCTCGGCTGGATATCGCGGCGATTAGGCTGCACGGGAAGAACGAAGGTATAGACGATGCTGTTGTCGACCGATTCTGCCGAAAAATCCGTCGGCTCGCCGAACGGCACCGGCTTGCCGTCGAACGTCACGGTCGTGAAGTAGTGTTCGTTCTTGAGATTGACGAAGCTTTTGTCGTGCAGCATCTTCACGTCCGCGGCGCTGAGCGGACCGGTTTTCGAACTGACGAAATCGGCCCGCATCATCGAGCTGTACAGCGGATCGAAGCGCCACGTGAGACGAAAGCCGGCGAACCCGGATTGATCGAACAACGCCACGACATGCTGCTTAATGAAGATGTGCGGATGGGCCTCGGCCAACGGCGCGAGCAAAACCGACATGACGGCCGCCGTTGCGGCGACGCGCAACCACCGCCTCGCACCGCACGCAATTTTCAGCACCGGAAATCGCTGAGTTCCTAGCCGATCAGCGGCGCGCCACAAATCGGGCAAACCGCCTTCGCAAGTATCGCCTGTTCTTGCTCCGGCGTCAGATTCTGCTTGTCGAGTTCGCGCTTCAAATCGGCGAGCAGCTGCTTGTGCAGCCGGTAGTGATCCTGAAACTCGCCGCACGCCGTGTCACCTTGCGCCGCCGGGCTGCAGCTCTGCACGTTGAAAGCGCGCGCGGTGCCGGCGAGGCCGACCAGGGCCGCACCGCCCAGCATGGTGCTGCTGAGAAATCGGCGGCGATTCATTGTCTCACCGTGACGAGCGACGTCATAAAACGGTAACGCATCGGAACCCCACCACCTTGTAGAGACCGAATTATTATAGGTGACCGGCGGCAATTCTGTCCACGCGCGGTGCGGAAATGCCGCGAGCGCGGCCATTATGCCGGTGCGTGCAGGCGATACCCCACGCCGGGCTCGGTGAGGATCAGCACCGGCCGCGCCGGATCGCTTTCGAGTTTCTGGCGGAGATTGCGCACGAAAACGCGGAGATATTGCGCGTCCTCGACATGCGCCGGCCCCCAGACCTCGTTGAGAATATGCCGGTGCGTGAGCACCTTGCCGGCATTCAAGACCAGCATGCGCAGCAGTTCGTATTCCTTGGGCGAAAGCTTGATCTCGCCCTCGCCGCGTTTGACCACCCGCCGTACCAGATCGACTGAAATGCCGCCGACGGCGAACAGCGGCGGCGTGCCCTGGGCCTGGAAGCGGTGGCGCATCGCGGTGCGGATGCGCGCAATGAGCTCGTCCATGCCGAACGGCTTGGTGACGTAGTCGTCGGCGCCGAGATCGAGCGCCGCGACCTTGCCGTGCTCGTCGCCGCGCACCGAGAGCACGATCACCGGCACGTCCGACTTGGCGCGCAACGCCCGGATGACATCGAGGCCGTTCATGTCCGGCAGGCCCAGATCGAGAATCACCAGGTCGGGTTTTTCGTTCGCCGCGGCATCGAGCGTTTCCTTGCCGTCGGCGGCTTCAACGACGCGAAAGCCCTGCGCCGCCAAGCTGGTGCGCAGAAACCGGCGGATCGGCGGTTCGTCGTCCGCGATCAGAACACAAGACGCGTTAGCCATGGGCGCGCGCCGGTGCGACGGCTTCGGTTTCGGCGGCCGGCAGCCGGACGGTAAAGACCGCGCCGCCGTGCTCGCTGCGATTGGCGGCGACGATGGTGCCGCCCATCGCCTCGACGAAACCGCGGCAGATGGCAAGACCGAGACCGGTGCCGGCCCGCTGCCGGTCCTGGGCATGGACGCGATAGAATTTGTCGAAGATGCGCTCCCGTTCGCCTTCCGGAATGCCGGGCCCTTCATCCTCGACCCGCAGCGCGACGAAGTCGCCGTCGCGCCGGCCGACGACCCGGATCGCCAAACCGACGGGCGTGAACTTGGCGGCATTGTCGAGCAGGTTGAACAGCACCTGCTCGAGCAACAGATAGTCCGCCTTGAGCAGCGGCAGGTCGGGCGCGAAATCGAGCTCGACCCGATGATCGGCGACGATACGGCTGGCGCGGCGTAGCGCCGTGTCGACGATCTCGGCGGCGTCCACGGATTCGGGCTTGAGCGCGACCGCGCCGGATTCAAGCCGCGTCATGTCGAGCAGGTTGCCGATGAAGCGGTTGAGACGTTCGGCCTCGGACTGGACCGTCGCCATCAGCTCATCGCGCGTCTTGGCGTCGTAGATTTCGCCGTAGCTCCGCAGGCTGGTGAGCGCGCCCAGGATCGACGCGAGCGGCGTGCGCAGGTCGTGCGAGATCGAGGTCAGCAGCGCGGCCCGCAGGCGTTCGGTCTCCGCGGTGACGCGGGCGCGATCGATGTCTTCGGCGAAGGCGATGCGCTCGATCGCCACGGCGACCTGATCGGCAAGCGCATCCAGGAGCCGCCGCCCATCGGGAGTCAGCAGCGGCCCCGGCCGGTCGCGGTCGATGCCGAGTACGCCGACGATGCCGCGGCCGGTACGCAACGGTAGGAACAAACGCTTAGCGCCGGGCAGCGTGTCGGCACCGCGGCCGGCAGGCCGATTATGCTCCCACGTCCAGCGCGCGGCGGCGAGATCGGCCTCGTCGAGTTCGTCCTCGGGCGGGTAGCCAGCGCGCACCGCGATGCCCTCGCCCGCCGGCAGCAGCACGACGACGCGCACCGACAGCATGAGCGCGATCTGATAGACCGTGGCCCAGAGCAGATCGTCGAGCTTGCCGATGCCGGCGAGCTTGCGGCTGAACGCGAACAGTTCCTCGGTTGTGCGCACGCGGGCGCGCGCCGCCACCATCTGGCTGCGCGTCCGCGACGCCAGGTTGCTGGCGACAATGGCGACGACCAGGAAGAAGAACAGCGCGACGACGTTCTCGGGATCGGCGATGGTGAAGGTGTAGACCGGCGGCAGGAAAAAGAAATTGTACGCCAGCACGCTGATCAAGCAGGCGTAGAGCGACGGCCACAGGCCGTACCGGATCGCGGCAATGAGCACCGCCGTCAGGAAGACGAGCGCGACGTGGGTGACCGAAAGAAATTGCTGGAGGACGAGACCGATACCGAGCGCGCCGCCAACGATCCCGGTGGTAAACGCATAGGGCTGGATGTCGACGGCTGCCGGTTCGACGGCCGTTTTGACGGTCTTCGCCGGCACCGGCTCGCTGCCGTCGCCGGCGATGACGTGCACGCTGATGTTGCCGGAGCTACGCACCAGCTCGTGCACCACCGAGCCATGCAGCATCTCGAACCAGCGCGAGCGCGTCGACTTGCCGATGACGATGTGGGTGATGTTGTTGGCCCGAGCATAGTTGGTGACGTCGTCGGCAATGCGCGCGCCGGGCACGGTCAACGCGTTGCCGCCCAGCCGTTCGGCCAGCCGCAACGTGTCGGCGACGCGGTCGCGCTGGGCGTCGTCGAGCCGCTGGTGGCGCGGCGTTTCAACGTAAAGCGCCGTCCATGGCCCGTGCAGCCGGTCGGCGAGACGCTTGGCATAGCGGATCAAGCCGCCGCCGGTCGGCTCCTCGTTGACGCAGACCAACACGCGTTCACCCGCCGCCCACGGCCCGCTGATCGCCTGGGCCTGCATGTAGGTGACCATCTGTTCGTCGACGCGCTGGGCGGTGCGGCGCAAGGCAAGTTCGCGTAGCGCCGTGAGATTGCCGGGCTTGAAATAATGGCGGACGGCGCGTTCGGCTTGATGCGGGACGTAGACCTTGCCGTCTTTCAGACGCTGAATCAGATCATCGGGCGAGAGATCGACGACCTCGATGTCGTCGGCGCGGTCGAGCACGCTGTCGGGCACCGTCTCGCGCACGCGGATGCGGGTGATCTGCGCCACCACGTCGTTGAGGCTTTCGACGTGTTGAATGTTGAGCGTGGTGTAGACGTCGATACCGGCGGCGAGTAGTTCCTCGACGTCGAGATAGCGTTTGGGATGGCGCGTGCCGGGTGCGTTGGTGTGCGCCAGCTCGTCGACCAGAACCAGCTTCGGTCGACGTTGCAGGATCGCGTCGAGGTCCATTTCCACGAGCGTGCGATCGCGATAGGCGATGCTCCGGCGAGGCACGACCTCGAGACCCCGGAGCAGCGCCTCGGTTTCGGCGCGGCCGTGCGTCTCGGCGATGCCGACGACGACATCGACGCCCTCGCGCAAGCGCGCGTGCGCCGCCGTCAGCATTTCGTAGGTCTTGCCGACGCCCGGCGCGGCGCCGAGAAACACCTTCAGCCGGCCGCGGCCTTCCTGTGCCGCCGCGGCTAGCAAGGCTTCCGGCGACGGTCGCGACTGGCGTTCGGGGTTATCCGCGGCCATGCGCCATTATAGCGTAGGCCGCGTCGGATGCCCCATCACCCCTTGGCCAGCGCATCAAGCGCGAGGTTGAGTTCGAGCACATTGACATGCGGCTCGCCGAGAACGCCGAAGGTGCGCGGCGTGACATGCGCTTCGACGAGCGCCCGCACCTTGTCTTCGGACAGACTGCGCGCCTTGGCAACGCGCGGCACCTGGAACAGCGCGGCTGCCGGCGTGATATCGGGATCGAGACCGCTCGCCGAGTTGGTCACCAGGTCAACCGGCACCGGCGCGTTGGGATTTTCCTTGGCCAGCGCCGCCGCGGTATCTTTCACCTGATCGGCGAGCGCCTTGCTCGTCGGACCGAGATTGGAGCCCGACGAATTGTCGGCGGCGTAAGGCACCGAGATCGTCTTGCTCGGATCCTTGGGGTCGGGCTCGGTGGTCGCCGACAGGCGGCCGTGGAAATACTTGTCGGACGTGAAATTCTCTCCGATCAGCGCCGAGCCAACGACCTTGCCGTTCTGCACGATCAGGCTGCCGTTGGCCTGGTGTGGAAATACGAGCTGAGCGATGCCGGTCATGCCCAGCGGATAGATCAGGCCGGTGATGACCGTCATCACCACGATCATCAGGACGGCTGGACGGAGTTCCTTCAACATGGCAGGCCTCCTCAAGCCAAGCCGATGGCGGTGACGACGACATCGATCAGCTTGATGCCGATGAACGGCACGATCACGCCGCCGACGCCGTAAAGCCATAGGTTGCGGCGCAGGATCGACGCGGCGCCGGCCGGACGATAGCGCACGCCGCGCAGGCTCAACGGGATCAGCGCGATGATGATCAGCGCGTTGAAGATGATCGCCGACAGGATCGCGCTTTCGGGGTTCCGCAGGCCCATCACGTTGAGCACGCCGAGCTGCGGATAGAACGCCACGAACATCGCCGGAATGATGGCAAAATACTTGGCGACGTCGTTGGCAATCGAGAACGTCGTCAGTGCGCCGCGCGTCATCAGCAGTTGTTTGCCGATGGCGACGATTTCGATGAGCTTGGTCGGATCGCTGTCGAGATCGACCATGTTGCCGGCCTCGCGCGCCGCCATCGTGCCGGTATTCATGGCGACGCCGACATCGGCCTGCGCCAGCGCCGGCGCGTCGTTGGTGCCGTCGCCGCACATCGCCACCAGCTTGCCCTTGGCCTGCTCGTCGCGGATCAGCCGCAGCTTTTCTTCGGGCTTGGCCTGCGCCAGGAAATCGTCGACGCCGGATTCCGCCGCGATCGCCGCCGCGGTGAGCGGATTGTCGCCGGTGATCATCACCGTGCGGATACCCATTTGCCGGAGTTCGGCAAAGCGGTCGCGGATGCCGCCCTTGATGATGTCCTTGAGGTGGATGACGCCGAGCACGCGATCGCCCCGCGCAACGGCAAGAGGCGTGCCGCCCGATTTGGCGATGCGCTCGACCGTCGCCTGGAGTTCCGGCGAGGCCAAGACACCTGCGTGTTTGAGGATCGCATCGACCGCGCCTTTGCGGATCGTCTGGCCGCCTTCGAGATCGACGCCGCTCATCCGGGTCTGCGCCGAGAACGGCACGAAGTGGGCGTGCAGCGGCGCCATGTCGCGACCGCGGAGGCCGTATTTCTCCTTGGCCAACAGCACGATCGAACGGCCTTCGGGCGTCTCGTCCGAAAGCGACGACAGCTGCGCGGCGTCGGCGAGCTCGCGGTCGTTGACGCCGGCGAGCGGAATGAATTCGGTGGCTTGCCGGTTGCCCAAGGTGATGGTTCCGGTCTTGTCGAGCAGCAGCGTGTCGACGTCGCCAGCCGCTTCGACCGCGCGGCCCGACATCGCCAGCACGTTGAAACGCACCAGCCGATCCATGCCGGCGATGCCGATGGCGGAGAGCAGCGCGCCAATGGTCGTCGGGATCAGCGTGACGAAGAGCGCGATCAGCACCACCACCGAAACCTTGCCGCCGGCATAGCTGGCGAAGCTCGGGATGGTGACGGTGGCAAAGATGAAAATCAGCGTCATGCCGGCGAGCAGGATGTTGAGCGCGATCTCGTTCGGCGTTTTCTGCCGTACCGCGCCTTCGACCAGCGCGATCATGCGATCGAGAAAGGTCGAGCCCTGGGCCGCAGTGATCTTGACCTTGAGCCAGTCCGACGTGACGCGCGTGCCACCGGTAACCGCCGAACGGTCGCCGCCGCTTTCGCGGATGACCGGCGCGGATTCGCCGGTGATGGCGGACTCGTCGACCGAGGCGACGCCCTCGATCACCTCGCCGTCGCTCGGAATGTAGTCGCCGGTTTCGACCAGAACGACGTCGCCGGGCTTGAGCCGCGCGGCATCGACCAGATCGAAGCGGCGGCCGGCGGCATCGGTCAGAAATTTGGCCTTGGTATCGGTCCGCATGCGCCGCAGCGTGTCGGCCTGCGCCTTGCCGCGGCCTTCGGCGACCGCCTCGGCAAAATTGGCGAACAGCACGGTGAACCACAGCCACAGCGTGATCTGGCCGGAGAACAGCGCATTGGTGCCGACGACCGTGCCGCTGCCGGCGACCAAATCGCGGACGAAGAAGAGCGTCGTCAGCACCGAGACGATCTCGACGCAGAACATCACCGGATTCTTGACCAATGTGCGCGGATCGAGCTTGCGGAACGACGCCCAGATCGCCGGCACGATCAGCTTGCTGTCGAACAACGGCAGCGGCCGCACGCTGCGCTTGAACAGCGAATCCGGCCGCGTATCGGCGGTGATGGCGATGGTGTTTTTCGGCGACATGGAACGCGGTCCTTATGGCGAAGTGGCGTAAAGCGTGCCGTGATTCATCGCGACCTGCTCGACGATGGGGCCGAGCGACACGGCCGGGAAATACGTCAGGCCGCCGACGATCAGGATGACGCCGACCAGTAGCCCGACGAAAAGCGGACCCGTTGTTGGAAATGTGCCTGCGGATGGCGCGAGTAGTTTTTTCTGCGCGAGGGAACCCGCCACGGCAAGGAGCGGAATGACGAAGACGAACCGGCCGATCAGCATCGCGAACGCGAGCGTCACGTTGTAGAACAGCGTGTTGGCGCTGAGACCAGCGAAGGCCGAGCCGTTGTTGCCGGTAGCCGACGTGAAAGCGTAAAGGATCTCGCTGAAACCGTGCGGCCCGGCATTGGCGGTGCCGGCAAGGCCCGCCGGCAGCACCGTTGCCAATGCGCTGAAACCGAGGATCGACAACGGCAGGCTCAACAGCGCCAGGATGGTCATCTTGACCTCCTTCGCTTCGAGCTTCTTGCCGAGATATTCGGGCGTCCGGCCGACCATCAGGCCGGCGACGAACATGGCGACAATGGCGAAGGCCAATATGCCGTAGAGGCCGGAGCCGACGCCGCCGAAGATCACTTCGCCGAGTTGGATATTGACCAGGGGCACCGCGCCGCCGAGCGGCGTCAGGCTGTCGTGCATGGTGTTGACGGCACCGCAGGAGGCGTCGGTGGTGACGGTGGTGAACAATGCCGAGTTGGCGATACCGAAGCGGACTTCCTTGCCTTCCATGTTGCCGCCGGCTTGCAGCGCGCCGGCGGCCTGGTCGACGTGATACTGGGCGAAGGCCGGATTGCCCTTGGCTTCCGACCAGTAGCAGACGGTGGTGCCGACGAGGAACAGCACGCCCATCGCCGCGAACAGCGCCCAGCCCTGCTTCTGGTTCTTGACCATGCGACCGAGCACATTGGTGAGACCGGCGCCGATCGAGAAGATCAGCACCAGCTGAACGAAGTTGGTCAGCGCGTTCGGATTTTCGAACGGATGGGCCGAGTTGGCGTTGAAGAAGCCACCGCCGTTGGTCCCCAGCATCTTGATGACTTCCTGCGAGGCAACCGGGCCTACGGCAATCGTCTGCTTGGCACCTTCGAGGGTGGTGGCGTCGACATAGGGGCCGAGGGTCTGCGGCATGCCCTGCCAGACGAAGAACAAGCCGACGACGACCGACAGCGGCAGCAGGATGTAGAGCGTGCAGCGCGTCAGATCGACCCAGAAATTTCCGATCGTCTTGACCTCGCGCCGGGCGAAGCCGCGGATGACGGCAATGGCGAGGGCGATGCCGGTGGCGGCCGAGAGGAAATTATGCACCGCGAGACCGGCCATCTGCGTCAGATCGCTCATCGTCGTCTCGGGCACGTAGGACTGCCAGTTGGTGTTGGTGATGAAGCTGATCGCCGTGTTGAAGGCGAGACTCTGCTCGATAGCGCTTTGCCCCGCCGGATTGAACGGCAGCATCGCCTGGAAGCGCTGCAAGGCATAAAGCGTCAGCACGCCGACCAGACTGAACAACAGCATCGCGGCGGCATAGATCAGCCAATGCTGCTCGTGCTTCTCGTCGACACCACAGCACCAGTAAATCAAGCGCTCGACCGGACGCAGCACCGGGTGAAGGAAGGTGCGCTCACCGTTGAAGACGCGCGTCATGTAGCCGCCGAGCGGCCGGGTAATGGCGATGACGACGACGCAGAACAGCGCGATTTGCAGCCAGCCGTTGGCGGTCATGGAAGGACTTTCAGAATTTTTCGGGGCGGACGAGCGCGACGATCAGGTAGACGGTGATGACCAGGCTCACGAGCCCGCCGAGAATGTTATCGAGCATGGCCGCCTCACATCTTTTCGCAGGCGATGACGTAGCCCAACGTCAGCGCGAAGGACGCAACGACCGTGGCAAGCAGGATGACATCGAGCATGGGCGCTCCGCGGTGGATAGCACCCGGATATGAGGGCCGCGCCGTGTTAAGTTTCGAGAGCGATTCGGCGACCGCCGTATAAAGGCGGCATAAAGATCGGCGTAGACGCGCGCCGCGTTACGGCTTTTGCAGCGTGAACACCAGCACGCCGCCGGCCTGCTCCTGACAATCGAGCAGATGCGCGCCGGTGGTCTTGCAGAAATGTTCGAAGTCCTTGACCGCGCCGGGATCGGTGGCGAGCACGCGCAGCACGCCGCCGGCTTTGAGGTCCTTCATCGCCTTGCGCGCCTTCAGCACCGGCAGCGGGCATTTGAGGCCTTTGGCGTCGAGCGTGAAATCGGGTTCCAGCGCGGCCATGGTTCAACCGAATTTGTTGTCGGCATTGAAACCGCGAGCGATACGGCCGGCGGCGGCACGTGCACCGAGCCAAGCGCGCAAATCGGTCTCGGTGCGAACGCGGTCGCCCGATTTCCAGCTCAACCCCTCTGCACGCTTGAAGGTCTTGGCATCCGAAAGCCCGCCATCGTGATAGCGCTGCAAGATAACGCCACGGCCACCATTGAGCTCGGGCACTTCGGAGAGCGGAAAGACCAGCAGCTTGCGGTTCTCGCCGATGACGGCGACATGATCGCCGGCGACCGGCACCGCCACACGTGCGGCCGCGCCTTTGCCCGGCCGCATCACCTGTTTGCCGTTGCGCGTCTGCGCCAGCACCTCGTCAGCCGGCGCGATGAAGCCGCGCCCATCGGACGCGGCGAGAAGAATCTTCTCGCCCGGCTTGTAAACCAGCACCGAAGCGACGTCGTATTCGTTCGGCAGGTCGACCATCATGCGTACCGGCTCGCCGTTGCCGCGGCCGCCCGGCAGCTTGTCGATCGCCAAGGTGTAAAAGCGGCCGTTGGTGGCGAACACCAGCAATTTGTCCGTCGTAAGGGCTTCCAATGCGAAGCGCGGGCCGTCGCCTTCCTTGTAGCTGATCGTGTCGAGCTTGAGGCCGTGGCCCTTGGCGGCGCGCACCCACCCCTTGGCCGAGACCAGCACCGTGACCGGCTCGCGCTCGACCAGCGCCTCCAAGGGCACCTCGACGACGGCAGGCGCAGCGGCGATTTCGGTGCGGCGTTTGCCAAGCAGCGTCGTCGGGCCGAACTCCTTGCGCAGTTCGGTCAGTTCCTCGCCGATACGCTTCCACTGGCGCTTTTCGTCGGCGAGCAGGCCGGCAAGCTCCTTGTCCTCGGCGACGAGCTCTTGCAACTCGGTGCGGATGGCGATCTCTTCCACCTTGCGCAAGGCGCGCAGGCGCATGTCGAGGATGGCGTCCGCCTGCAACGACGTCAGGTGCCAGCGCTTTATCATCCGCTCTTTGGCGTCGTCGTAATTGCGGATGAGGCGGATGACTTCGTCGATATGGAGATAGACGATCATCAGGCCCTTGAGGACCTGGCTGCGGTGCGCAATCGCGTCGCGGCGGAAGCGTGAGCGGCGCTGCAAAACTTCGCGGCGATGATCGAGGAAGGCCTGGAGCGCCTCCCTCAGGTTCATCACGCGCGGCACGCCGTCCTTGTCGAGGACGTTGAGGTTGAGGGCGATGCGCGTTTCGAGCTCGGCGGCGCGGAACAGCGATTCCATCAACATCGCGGGCTCGACGTTGCGACTCTTCGGTTCGAGCACGAGGCGGACGACGTCGGTCGACTCATCGCGTACGTCGGCCAGAAGCGGCAGCTTGCGCTCTTCCAGCAACTGCGCGATGCGCTCGATCAGCCGCGATTTCTGAACCTGATACGGGATTTCGCTGACGACGATCTGATACGTGCCCTGACCGAGCTTCTCGGTCGTCCAGCGCGCCCGCAGCCGGAAGCTGCCGCGGCCGGTGACATAGGCCTGCTTGACGCTGGCGGCGTCCTCGACCAGCACGCCACCGGTCGGAAAATCCGGACCGGGCATGAGTTCGACAAGGTCGCCGATACCGGCGCGCTTATGCTTCACCAGATGGATGAGCGCATCGCACAGCTCGACGATATTGTGCGGCGGAATGCTGGTCGCCATGCCGACGGCGATACCCGTCGCACCGTTGGCGAGCAGGTTGGGGAACCGCGCTGGCAGGACCAGCGGCTCGTCATTCTCGCCGTCGTAGGTCGGCCGGAAGTCGACCGTGTTCTCCTCGATGCCGGCGAGCAGCGCCTCGGCCACCTCGGTCAGGCGGCTCTCGGTGTAGCGCATCGCCGCCGGATTATCGCCGTCGATATTGCCGAAATTGCCTTGTCCATCGACCAGCGGATAACGCTGCGCGAAATCCTGCGCCAGGCGCACCAGTGCGTCATAGACCGCAACGTCGCCGTGCGGATGGAATTTGCCGATGACGTCGCCGACGACGCGCGCGCATTTCTTGTAGCCCGATTTCGGATCGAGCCGCAGTTGTCGCATTGCAAAAAGCAGCCGCCGGTGCACCGGCTTCAGGCCGTCGCGCACGTCAGGCAGCGACCGCGCCATGATTGTCGACAACGCGTACGAGAGATACCGCTCGCTCAGCGCATCCGCGAGCGCGACGTCGCGCACCTCGCCGACGATAAGGGAACCGGACTTCTTCATGCCGACTCGATTCGTTGTGCCGTTAGAGTACCGGTTCGGCGCAACACGTCAACGAAGCGCGTGCGCGCCGCCGGCATCTTGCGGCCATGCGGATGGAACACGCGACGATCGAGAAAAAAGCCGGTCAGTTTCAAGCCATCGAGAATCTGCGTCCCATCCGGTGCCACCGCCTCGTCGAGCAGGAATGGCGGCAGGACCAGGAGCCGCTCGCGGTACGGCGTCGCGGCCTCGGTTGAGACGGCCTGGCCCGATCGCGGCGACACATAGGTCAGGCCTTGGCGCACGCCCGTCGCGGCGCAACGCGACAGATCGAGTCCGTAGCCGAGTTCGGCCAGCAGATCGAGCTCGAGCAACACGTAGCGCGCCGGATAGGCGTCGTCGCGGCCGAGCCGGTCGAGCAACCCGATCATGCCGGCATAAAAGCGCGGATGGGGCTCGCGTTCCGGCAAGGTCGCCGCTGCCATCGCCGCGACGGCCGCCAAGCACGCGAGGCGCGTCCGGTCGTCGATGAAGCGCGCGGCCCGACCGCCGAGTAGCTCGCCAGTATAGGTACCGAGATGGTCGATGAGGCGCGCCGACCAGGTCACACTGACCTGATTGCCGATTTGATAGAGCACGCGCGATTTCGGCCCCTGCCCGCCACGCACCAGGCCGGCGTATCGCCCATGCTCCTCAGTCAGGACCTCGACGATCAACGCGCGTTCGCCGTGCCGCCGCGTCGCAAGGACAATGCCCTGATCGACCCAATGCATTATTCGTCGAAATCGAGACGCATGGCGGCGTAACGCTCGCGATCTTCGGTCCAATTCTCGGTCACGCGCACCTGGATGAAAAGATGGACGCGCCGCTGGAATATGGCTTCGAGATCGGCGCGCGCGGCCGCGCCGATGCTCTTAATTTGCCGGCCCTCGGCCCCGACCACGATCGCTTTCTGCCCATCGCGGACGACGTGCACGACCTGGTCGATCCGCACGCTGCCGTCCGGGCGATCTTCCCATTTCTCGGTTTCGACGGTCGCCGAATAGGGCAGCTCCTGGTGCAGCTGGCGGAAAATCTGCTCGCGCGTCGCCTCGGCCGCCAGCAGCCGCAGCGGCACGTCAGTGATCTCGTCCTCGGGATAGAGCCACGGCCCGCGCGGCAGCGCATTCGCCAGATAAACCTTGAGATCCTCGACGCCGTCGCCGGTCAATCCGGAGATCATGAAGATGCGGTCGAATACGCCTTCCCGATCGAGCGCCTGTGCCAACGGCAGAAGGTCGCCGCGCTTCACCTTGTCGACTTTATTGAGCGCGAGCACCGCGCGGCGCTTGGCGTCGCGCAGACCGTCGATGATCCGGCCGGTATCCGTATCGAGACCGCGCGCGGCATCGACCAGCACGACGATGTTTTCCGCATCGTGGGCGCCGATCCATGCCGCTTTGACCATCGCCCGTTCGAGCCGGCGCTTGGGCTCGAAAATCCCGGGCGTATCGACAAAAATGATCTGCGCGTTGCCATCGACGACAATGCCGAGCATGCGCGCGCGCGTGGTTTGTACCTTGGGCGTGACGATCGCCAGCTTCGAGCCGACCAAGCGATTGAGCAGCGTCGATTTGCCGGAATTGGGCGCGCCGATCAGCGCGACATGGCCGCAACGCGTTGTGACCGGTGCAGCGTCGCTCATGCTGTTTCACCCAATGACGCCAACAGCGCCGCGGCCGCCGCGGTTTCCGCCTCGCGCTTGGAGTTGCCCGACGCGGTCTCCACTTTGTCACCCGCGACGCTCACCGTCACCGTGAAACGGCGGCGATGCGGCGGGCCGCTCGTGTCGATGACCGCATAGCTGGGTAGACTCAAGCCGCGCGCCTGCGCCCATTCCTGCAAGGCGGTCTTGGGATCGCGTGGCGGATGCGTGGCGCCAAGGTGCCGCGCCCAATAGCGCTCGACGAAGCGCTGCGCCGACGCGATTCCGCCGTCGAGGTAGAGCGCCGCAATCAGCGCTTC
>DASYYB010000044.1:0-21807 GCA_035934235.1 Allostellaceae bacterium
CGCCCGGCTGTCAGATTTGCCCAGGGCGGCGGCCGCTCAGGCGCTCGCCGCGATAATTGCTGCGCTCCCTGAAGGGGACTGGAAGATGACCGATTCATCGGCAATCGCCGATCGCCTGGTGCAACGCTTACCAACGCACAGTGTCCGTACCGCCACGCCGCCCCAGGGCGAACGAGGCCGGGATAAAAAGGCGAGATTGAGAGTTGCGATCGGGCTGATTTGCGTTGTCGTCGCCGCGGCTGCCTTCCTTGCCGTGTCGCATTTCCGGGCGGAGCACCCGTCCGAGTCCGCTCCGAACCCGGTCTCGTCGATGCAGCGGTAGCGGTTCAACATTGCGTTGTCGCGTGCCGAGTCATGCGGTCGGTTCCGATCGTTGAGATCGATATACCGGGGAAGTTTGCGCCGCATTGCCGTCTCGACAAGCCCCGCGCGCTGAGGCGGATTCCGTCAAATCGGCCACCCGCTCGGAGGTTGCATGTTGAGCGGCGCATGCCCACATCAACGCTATCGCCGGCAACGTTAATAGGCGTCGGCGGCTGAGAGAGGCCAGGGCTCCCGCCTGACAGAAGAAGGGGTGTGTGCCATGTCCTCGTGGTTTGTCCCGCCTATCGTCATTCCCATTTTGCTCACTGCCATGATCGTGGTCTCCGCGCTTTATCGCGCGTATGCGTGATCAGGCGAGACTCAAATGTCGAGCCGCTATCCGAAGTTCCGGAACGACCATGGGCTTGCGGAGATCCGGATCGGCGCGCGGGAATTTCTCTGCATTGGCGCGTCACCGCCGCAAGATCACCCGCACGTTTACATCAACATGGGTGATCAAGACAAAATCCTGTGCCCTTACTGCGCGACCCTGTTTCGCTTCGCTCCGCTATTGGGGCCGCGCGCGGCAGACCCATCGGACAGTCTACACGTCGATCCTTAAATGAGCCGTTTCTCCGGATGCGTGCTGCCGCCGCGCAGTCATTCAATCTCCCAGCATTAGGAGGGTTCTCCATGAACATTTGGACAACCGTAAAGCGACTAAATCGCAGATTCGATTGCTGGTCAGCGCATGAGGCCGACAAGATCGTGGCGAACCTCGACCGTACCGACGACGGGAATAGGGGGGACACCAAGAGGTACAGTCAGGATACGAAGAGGCATATCAGTGTGTGGGACCTTCTCGCGAAGAACAGACGGTCCGATGAGCGCGAGCCGTCCAAGGGAAAGTAAGCGAAGAGGCGGCGCGTCGTGAGCGTCACCGTGCCGGGGCATTGGCATGATGTGCTTGGGTGGTAGTTCGGCGGCTGCGGGAAGGTGAGAACTTGCGGGAGAATTGCGAGATCAAAATGAGTCTGCCACAGAGAAACACGGGAGTGCGTGTGGCGCCGTCACGCGTGTGAGGACTCTCGGGGAATTCGGAATCAAAAAAACACAAATCTCGCCCGCGCTTTTTTGCAAACACGGGAGTGCAACTTTTTCCGTGAGGGATTTTGGGAGGACTCGGTGTCCATAACCGGCGATTTGTGGCTTCTTGTGTCCACCGTAAGTGTTTGATAAACCATTGAATTAAAAGACAAATCTGGCTTACCAAGGGAGTGCTCTACCACTGAGCTACGGCAGCATCCGGAGGCGCGCCGGACATACACGAGCCGCGCCCGGCTTGGCAAGGCGTCTTGCCCGTCTTGACGCGGCGGCACAACGGCCGCAACTCTGGGTCATGAGCGTTAAAGAGCGGCAAACGCCCGGCCGAAGCGACTCGGACCCCGCCGCGCCGGCGGCAAACGAACAGAGTTCAAAGGCGGCGGCCAAGCAGGCGCGGCTCGCCGAAGCGCTGCGCTCCAATCTCGGTCGACGCAAGGCGCAAGCGCGTGCCCGCGCGCCGGATGCCGATGTCGCCGTGCCGCCTAACAAACCGCCGCGTTCCGCTTGAGGGTTTCCGCCCCATCCATTACACCGGGGCGGGTCAAACCGAGGAAGCGGGGAGCGCACGAATGTCGATCATGCCGGACAAATGGATTCGCGAGATGGCGCTCGCCCGCGGCATGATCGAGCCCTTCGTCGAGAAACAGACGCGTCAGGGCGTCATCTCCTACGGCCTGTCGTCCTATGGCTACGACGCGCGCGTCGGTCGCGACTTCAAGATCTTCACCAACGTCTCCAGCGCCGTCGTCGATCCGAAAAACTTCTCGTCCGAGAGTTTCGTCGACAAGCAGACCGATGTCTGCGTCGTGCCGCCCAACAGTTTCGCGCTCGCTTCGACGATGGAATATTTCCGCATTCCGCGTGACACGCTGGTGATCTGCCTCGGCAAGTCGACCTATGCGCGCTGTGGCATCATCGTCAACGTCACGCCGCTCGAGCCGGAGTGGGAAGGCCACGTCACCATCGAAATCTCCAACACCACGCCGCTGCCGGCGCGCATCTATGCCGGCGAAGGCATCTGCCAGTTCCTCTTCTTCAAGAGCGATCAGGTGTGCGAGGTGTCCTACGCCGATCGCGGCGGCAAGTACCAGAAACAGCGCGGCGTGACCCTGCCGCGGCTGTGAGCGAAACGCTCGCATTTCCGCCACAAAGCCTGCCTATATAAAGGACGATTTCAGAGCAGCGTATTAACGGATTCGGGGGCATAAGTTTCGCGTATGGACAAGATTCGCATCCGCGGCGGCCGGCCCCTGCACGGTTCGATTGCCATCGGCGGCGCCAAGAACGCGGCCTTGCCGCTGATGACCGCCTGTCTGCTCACCGACGAGCCGCTCGTTCTCAAGAACCTGCCGTTCCTGGCCGACATCACCACCCTGTCGCATCTGCTGGTGCAGCACGGCGTCTCGGTCACCATGCCCGGCGCCGAGGCGGCGGACGAGCACGGCCACGTGCTCGAGTTGCGCGCCAAGCGCATCGTCTCGACCACCGCACCCTACGATCTGGTGCGCCGCATGCGCGCGAGCGTGCTGGTGCTGGGGCCGCTGGTCGCGCGTCTCGGCCAGGCGCGCGTGTCGCTGCCGGGCGGCTGCGCCATCGGCACGCGGCCGGTCGATCTCCACATCAAGGCGCTTGAGGCGCTCGGCGCCACCATCGCCATTGAAAAAGGCTACATCCACGCCACCGCGCCCAAAGGTCTCAAAGGCGGCGAGATCGTCTTTCCGTCGGTGTCGGTCGGCGCCACCGAGAACGCGCTGATGGCGGCGGCGCTTGCCGACGGCGAGAGCGTCATCGTCAACGCCGCGCGCGAGCCCGAGATCGGCGATCTCGCGCGCTGCCTCAACAGCATGGGCGCCAAGATCGAAGACGCCGGCAGCGAGCGCATCACCATCACTGGCGTGCCGCGTCTCCACGGCGCGACGCACAGCGTCATTCCCGATCGCATCGAGACCGGCACGTACATGATGGCGGCGGCGATCACCGGCGGCGCGATCGAGCTCGTCGGCGCGTCCTACGACATGGTGGCCGCCGCCGCGCACGCGCTCGAAGGCACCGGCGTCGCCGTCGAACGGTTGCCTGCCAGCATCAAGGTCAGCCGCCATGCCAATCGCCTCAAGGGCATCGACGTCGCGACCGCGCCGTTCCCCGGCTTCCCGACCGATCTTCAGGCGCAGTTCATGGCGCTGATGGCGACCGCCGACGGTGATTCGATCATCACCGAGACGATTTTTGAGAACCGCTTCATGCACGTGCCCGAGCTCAACCGCATGGGCGCCGACATCACGGTGCAGGGCGCGTCGGCGTCGATCCGTGGCGTCGCGCGGCTCGCCGGCGCGCCGGTGATGGCGACCGATCTGCGCGCGTCGGTGTCGCTGGTGCTGGCCGGCCTCGCCGCCGAGGGCGAGACGGTCGTCAGCCGCGTCTATCATCTCGACCGCGGCTACGAGCAGCTCGAAGCCAAGCTCGCTGCGTGCGGTGCCGCGATCGAGCGGTTGGGCAGCGAGGGCTAGGCGCGCGATGGCGAGCGGGGCCGAGCCGGATCGCGGGCCGACGCGGCTCCGCCTCAAGGCCGAAGACGACGAAGATCTGGCGGTGATCTCGACCGTCCTCCAGGACGCGATGGTGCTGGTCGGCGACATGACGTACGACGCCGACAGCCGGCGCTTCGTGCTGGTCGCCAACCGTTTCCGGCGCGAGAGCGAAATCCCAGGCGCTCGCGGTGGGGAACGCGTGATGAGCGGCCTGCGCATCGACGGGGTGATCGCGGTCAAGCGGCGCGACGTCGATCCGCGCGACGCCGACCGGCTCCTGGTGCTGTTGGCGGTGCGGGCAGTGCCCGGTGCGCTCTATCTCGATTTCGCCGGTGGCGCCAGCATTCGGCTGGAATCCGCAAGCATCCTGTGCCATTTAGATGACTTCGGCGAGCCTTGGCCAACGCGTTTCCGCCCGCGCCATCCGGATGAGGACGCGGGCTAGGGTCCGCCTTCGTCTGTCTCCGCCTCTATTGCCGCTGGAGTGGTCGTTGCTCGGTAACGAAACGCTGGTCTTGGCGCTGCCCAAAGGGCGCATCCTCGACGAGGTGGTGCCCGTGGTGCGGCGTGCCGGAATCGAAATCGAGCGCGAGTTCGACGACCCGGACACGCGCAAGCTCCGCTTCCGCACCAACCACGGCAATCTCGACGTCATCCGCGTGCGCAATTTCGACGTCGCCACCTTCGTTGCCTTCGGCGGCGCGCACATGGGTGTCGCCGGCAGCGACGTGCTGATGGAATTCGAGTACGCCGAGGTCTATGCGCCGCTCGATCTCGGCGTCGGCAAGTGCCGCCTCGTCGTCGCGGCGCCGGCGGAGGATCTCGGTCACGACGATCCGGCGTGCTGGAGCGCGGTGCGCATCGCCACCAAATATCCCGAGATCACGCGCCGCCACTTTGCCGACCGCGGCGTCCAGGCCGAATGCATCAAGCTCAACGGTGCGATGGAGCTCGCGCCGGCGATGGGATTGTCGCGGCGCATCGTCGATCTCGTCGCCACCGGCCAGACCTTGCGCGAAAACGGCCTCGTCGAGATCGAGCGCATCGCCGACGTGACGTCGCGCTTCGTCGTCAACCGCGTCGCGCTCAAGACGCGCAACGCCGAGATCGATCCGTGGATCGAGCGTTTCCGCGAGGCCGCCCGTGCCGCTTAGGCTCGACAGCGCGGCGCGCAGCTTCGCGAAGGATTTTGCCGCGCTGCTCGACTTGAAGCGCGAGATGGCGGCCGATGTCGATGCCGCGGCCGGGGCGATCCTCGATGACGTCAAGGCGCGCGGCGACGCCGCCGTGATCGAGCACACGCGGCGGCTCGACAAGCTCGATCTCACCGCCGCCAAGCTGCGCGTGACGCCGGCCGAGATCGCCGCCGCCAAGGCGCAATGCGCCGCCGAAACGCTCAAGGCGTTGGGCCTCGCGGCATCGCGCATCGAGGCCTATCACCGCAAGCAAGTGCCGCAGGACCTCGATTACACCGATCCCGCCGGCGTGCGGCTCGGCGCGCGCTGGCGGCCCATTGGCGCGGTCGGCATCTACGTGCCGGGCGGCAGCGCCGCCTATCCGTCGTCCGTGTTGATGAACGCGCTGCCGGCCAGGGTCGCCGGCGTGCCGCGCATCGCCATGGTCGTGCCGGCGCCGGAAGGCGCGCTCAATCCGCTGGTGCTGGCGGCAGCCGATCTCGCCGGCGTCGGCGAGATTTATCGCGTCGGCGGTGCGCAGGCGATCGGCGCGCTGGCCTACGGCACTGCGACCGTCGCACCGGTCGACAAGATCGTCGGTCCCGGCAACGCCTATGTCGCCGCCGCCAAACGCCGGGTCTACGGCCAGGTCGGCATCGACATGATCGCCGGGCCGTCCGAGATCCTGGTCCTGGCCGACGCCAAGAACGACCCGGCGTGGATCGCTGTCGATCTGCTGTCGCAGGCCGAGCACGACGCCGCGGCGCAGGCCATCCTGATCACCGACGACGCCCCGTTCGCCGACGCCGTCGCCGCGGCGGTCGAGAGTGCGCTCAAGACGCTGCCGCGCCGCGCCATCGCCGGCGAAAGCTGGCAGCGCTTCGGCGCCATCGTCGTGATCCAGCGCTGGGACGAGGCGGCCGACCTGGTCAACCGTCTCGCACCCGAGCATCTCGAGATCGCCGTCGATGACGCGGTGACGTTGGCTGCCGACATCCGCAATGCCGGCGCGATCTTCCTCGGCCGCCACACGCCGGAGGCCGTCGGCGATTACGTCGCTGGCCCCAACCACGTGCTGCCGACGGCGCGCAGCGCGCGCTTCTCGTCGGGCCTATCGGTGCTCGATTTCATGAAGCGCACGTCGCTGGTGCGGTGCGACGCCGCGAGCCTCAACGCCATCGGACCGGCGGCGGTAACGCTCGCCAAAGCCGAAGGGCTCGACGCGCACGCACTGTCGATCGCGATCCGCCTCAACATGCCGCGCGGCTCGTAACATCCGAGGACCGGTTTGGCATGAACGCGTCGCCGCATCGCATCGCCCAGGTCACGCTCGACGAAAAGACGGTCATTCGGCGCAAAGGCGACGTCGAGCACGAGCGCGCGGTCGCCATCGCCGATCTGCTCGAGCAGAACAGCTTCGTGCCGAAATCCGGCGTCGCCGGTCCCTTCAACCTGCATCTCAGCATCGCCGAGGAACGGCTGGTGCTCGACGTGCGCGACGCGGCGGACAAGCCGCTCGAACGCCTGACCCTGTCGCTCGCGCCGTTCCGCGGCCTGGTCAAGGACTACTTCCTGGTCTGCGAAAGCTATTTCAGCGCCGTGAAGACCGCCGATCCGTCGCGCATCGAGGCCATCGACATGGGCCGGCGCGGCCTGCACAACGAAGGCTCGCAGCTGCTGCGCGACAAGCTTGCCGACGCGGTCGAGATCGATTTCAACACGGCGCGGCGGCTGTTCACGCTGCTCTGCGTGCTGCACATCCGCTAGGCGTCCGTGCCGTTGCCGGCGCGCCGCAAAGCTCGCGAAAACGCTGCGGCGGCGGGGGCTTGGCCGGAAAGGGCTTGACCGAAACCGGGCGTCTAAGGATGTTTGGGGCCCATTAAACGGCAGCCAGGGAATGCCGAAAGAAGAGTTGATCGAGTTCTCCGGAACGGTGACCGAGCTCCTGCCCAACGCGATGTTCAGGGTCAAGCTCGACAACGACCACATCGTCCTCGCGCATACGTCGGGCAAGATGCGCAAGAATCGCATCCGTGTCCTCGCTGGCGACCGGGTCAACGTCGAGATGACGCCGTACGACCTGACCAAGGGCCGGATCACCTTCCGCTTCAAGTAACTGCGTTAAGAACGTGACCAGCCCGCGCTTCGTGTTGGCGTCGGCATCGGCGCGCCGCGCCGCGCTGTTGGCGCAGATCGGTCTCGAACCCGATGCGGTCGTGCCGGCCGCCGTCGACGAAACACCGCGCGAAGACGAGACGCCGGCGGTGCACGCGTTGCGGCTGGCCGAAGAAAAAGCGCGCGCGGTCGCGCCGCGCGAGGCCGGCGCCTTCGTGCTCGGCGCCGATACCGTCGTCGCTTGCGGCCGGCGCATCCTCGGCAAGCCCGCGACCGAAGACGAGGCGCGGCGTTGCCTAGCGCTGCTATCGGGCCGCCGCCATCGCGTCCATGGCGGCATCGCGGTGGTGACGCCCGCCGGCAAACTCGCCAGCCGGCGCATCGAGACGGCCGTGCTGTTCAAGCGCCTGACCCGCGACGAGATCGCGGACTACCTCGCCACCGGCGAATGGCGCGACAAGGCGGGTGGCTATGCGATCCAGGGACGCGCCGCGCGTTTCGTTCGCGGCATCGTCGGCTCCTATTCGAACGTCGTCGGATTGCCGCTTTACGAAACCGTCGCGCTGCTCGCCGGTCAGGGCTACGCGCCGGCGTCGCGGCTGCGCCGATGAAGCGCGAAATCGCGGTCGCCGCGTCAGGCGGCGAACTGTGGGCCGCGCTCAAAGAGGACGGACACGTGGTCGAGCTGCGCGCGACCGGCGGCGGCGGCGCGAGCCGGGTCGGCGAGGTCTGGCTGGCGCGGGTTGTTGGCCTGCGGCCTGAAATGCCAGCGGCGCTGGTCGACATCGGCTTGGCGCGGCCGGCGCTGCTCAGCGCCGAAGACGTCGCGCCGAAAGGGCGCTTCAAGGCGTTGCGCGAAGGCGAGGCGATTGTCGTCGAGGTTGCCAAGGATGCGCGCGCCGACAAGGCCGTCGGCGTCACCATGCGTCTGTCGCGCGCGCTCGCGTCGCCGCCGAACGGCAAACCGCCGCTGCGTCTCGATACGCCGGCGCCGGCGCCGGCGGTCTTGATCGCACCGTGGCTCGATCTGGCGCCGGACGCGATCGCGGTCGACGACCGCGCCGTCTATGCCGCCCTGCGCAATTGGCTGCGCGTTCGCCATCCGGCGTTGGTCGGCGGTCTCGCCGCCGACAACGAACCGCTCTACGAATCATCCGGCATCGCCGATGCGGTCGAGCAGGCGCTCGCGCCGCGCCTGGCGCTTCCGGGTGGCGGTTTCCTGCTCGTCGAGCCGACGGCGCTCGGCGTCGCGATCGACGTCGACAGCGGTGCCGCACGGTCGGCCGTGGCGGTCAACATCGAGGCCGCACGCGCCGTGGCGCGGCAGATCCGGCTGCGCAACTTGTCGGGCCCGATGATCGTTGGCTTCGTCGGTATGAAGGAGAAAGACGAGGGCGCGCGCGTCTTCGCGGCGCTCAAAAAGGCGATGGCGCGTCACGCGCCGGACAGCCAGGTGCTCGGTTGGACGCGGCTCGGCCACGTCGAGTTGGTACGCAAACGGCGGGCGCCGTCGCTGGCGGAAACGCTCGTCAAAGCGGGATAGCTTAATTGGTCAGCAGAACGCTGCCGCTGGCGATTGTAACCACGCCGGTACCGGCGCAGTCGGTACCAAAGCTCGACGAACCGGAAAATTTGATCTGATTGGCGACGAGCTGGGTGCAGCCGTTGCTCGACGTCGAGCTGCCCGAATAAGTCGGATCTTCGCTTGGCATGTAGATGACGCCGGTGAAGACGTTGCCGCTGCCGCCGGCGATCGTATTGTTCTGAAGCGGCGCGTTGTGATCGACCCAGATCACCATCCCAGCGAGCGAGCCGCTCGTCGGTGCGGAGAGTTGCACCGTTGACCCGCCGTCGAAATTGACCGCGCCGATGGCGCTGGGGGAACTGCTGCTGGTCAGAATGAGCGTCACGCCGCTGCCCGTCAGCGTGGCATTGCCGGCGACCTTTAGGCCGCCGCTGTCCAGGATATAAGTGCCGGAATTGAGCGTGATGTTGGCGCCGCCGGTGAGCGTGATGCCGCCGCAATAGACGCCGGGATTGAGCGTCTCCGTCTGGGTTGCATGAAAGTTGTTCTGATCGCAGCCCGAGTACGACGGAATCGTCAGCGATGCATAAGGATCCGGCACCGCCGACTCGTACGTCCGGATGATCGGCGACGTGACGCAGCAGCCGCTGTAGTTGCCGCCGAGCGTGACCGCGGACGCGGTCAGCGTGCTCGACAGGGTCAAGTCGGTCGCGCTCGTCGAGTCGACTGTGAGACCGCAGTTGTTGAGGTCGACCGTCGTGCTGCCGTTGACGGTTACCGCACCGCTCGCGCTCGGGTCGAGCGCAAGAACGCAGGTCGGCGCCGCCGTTGCCGTGTTGGTTGCGGTCGCGGACGCGCTCACCACCATCGCGCTTTCGTAGAGCTGCATGAACGTCGTCGGCACCGAGGCCGTTACGCTGACCGACATGGTATAGGCGCTGCCGCTGGTGTTCGGCGTGACTGCGGTCGCGGTAACGGTCGCCTGTACCGGCAATGTCGCCGTGCCTGCGCTGACGTAGTTCTGGCTCAAAGCGGTGGCGGTGGTCTGAGCGGCGGGACTGGAAAGGACCGAAGCACCGGCGAGTGCTGCAGCATCGACCGTATGCTGCAACGCCGCCTGGACGATCGCGGCACGGCCATAGTCGACGGCGACGCCGCCTGCGACGATCAGCGGGATCATCAGGATGCCGAACAGCACGGCGACCGTGCCGTCGGTATTGCAGTTAAAGCGCCGGACCCACCGTGTGAACATCGATTTCTTGTTTCAAAAACGACGTCCCCCGAACGCGCGAATGCGCGCCCGCTTTGGCTTTCGTTAAAGCTAATTGTGCGGGGTTAACGGGAAATGAAGCGGGGCGGCGCCGGTGCGGGCTTGTCGCCGGTATTTGTACTTAGTTTGTCAGAACCAAGCCGCTGGTCGAGGTGCCGTTGCCGGAGCCCGAGCCGCCGGAGCAGGAAAACGAATATTGCATATCGTTGCCGTAATTATAGGAATCGAAGCTGCCACCCATATCGTTCCAATTGTATTGATAGCTATTGCCGCTGAGCGCCGCGCAGCTCGGCGAAGCATTGGTCATGGCCGTGGACATCTTCGACCCTTTGGTACAGGCGTCGCAGACACCGTCCATGTTGCCGTTATCGTCGTAGGTATTTTCGTTCTCGCTCTTGCCGTTCGAGGTATAGCACTGTCCCTGCGGCGCGCTCGAATAGCTCCAGGCGCCGTTTTTGTACGTCCCTTTTTCAACGTAGAGGGCGCAATCCTGCGTCGTCTCATAAACCCCGTGCGTGCCCGTATTCGTGCCGCCGGGCGCGATGTTGTAATACTTGCTTGGCGGCTGCAGACTCGAATAGAGCCATTGCGTGTCGCCGGCCTGCGCGCCGTACATGTTGTTGCCGTAGTTGCAGCCGCCGAGCGATTGCGGTCGCGCGCCCGTGACGTTTTTGATGGCGAAGCCGATCTGCGCGCTGGCGGCGACGCTGAAGGTCGTCATCGTCGTCGGGTTGGCGTCGTTGTTCGACCACAACAGGTTCATCGCCGACGCGTCGGGCACGCCGCCGCCGGACGGCACGATGTACCAATAGATCTCATTGGTGTCGCACGCGTAACTCACGAACGAGCCCATGTCGAAGGTCGCATTGACGACGGGATTGGTTGCCGTTGCCGAGGCCGTCACGGTGATCGCGCTCTTATAAAAGGACATGAACGTCGTTGGAACCGAGGCTGTGATGCTGGCGTACATCGTATAGGCGGTGTTGTTGCCGCTGCCGGTGTTGCCGGGCGTGACGGTTGTCGATTTGACGGTGACGTTCGCCGGGAGAGCGCTCGTGCCCTGGGTGATGTAGTTCTGGGCGAGCGTTTGCGCGGTGGTTTCTGCGGAGGGCGCTGTGTAGGCGCTGGCGCCGGACAACGCCGCGGCGTCGACTGTGTTTTGCAGCGTCGCGCGGATCTGCAAAGCGCGGCCGTAGTCGATGCCCGCGCCGATGGCGATGGCGAGCGGGATCACCATCAGCCCGAACAGCACGGCGACGGTTCCGCGGTCGTTGGCCGCAAGCCGGGTGAGTCGATGAAGCGCGCGTCGGAGCATGGGCTTAGCTGTGGGTGATGGTGCCGACGTTGTAGGGCCGCTGATACGCGGTCTGGGTCAGCGTGTAGCTGCTCGACAGCACGTAGCTGATCGGCGACGTATAGGCATAGGTCGCCTGGACGATCACCACGCTGTCGTTGGCATTGGGAACGAGCGTTGTTGCCAGCGTCGTCGCGTTCGCGATGGTCGTGGCGCTGTTGCAAGTTGTGTCGTTCCAGTCGACGACCAACGAGCCGTTGTTGTTGGTGACTTCGGCGACCGCAATTTTCAGCGAAGCGCCGGACAGCGGCGTCATCGACAGCTGACCGCCGTTGCAGAAATTCGTCATCGTCGTCGAGGTGATGTTCGACTGCTGCGCGACCATGTCGGCGACGGATTGCGCCGCGTTGGCGAGACGCATGCTGGCGGCGACGACGCGGGTGCCTTCGAACACGCCCAGGAACAGCGTGATCATGATCGGCAGGATCAGCGCGAACTCGATCAAGGCGGTGCCGTCTTGCTGAGCGAACAGATTTCGTGCGCGCCGCTGCATCAGTAGGGCTCGTTCTGGAAGGCGACGGTCGAGATCAGCAAGTCGCTATTGCCGAGAAACTGCGCGGCCCAGGGAATGATCGTGTTCCGCTTGTAGGCGATCTGCGCGATCATGTCCGACGCCGAGCTGCCGGCGGTGTAGGTGTCGGGCAGCGTGCTGGTCTTCGCGGTCAACGAGCTGAAGCTGCTGGCCGACGCGACGTAGTATTGCAGACTGGTCGAGCACGACGTGACGAGGACGGTGCCGACTTCGTTGCACACGGCGCTAACGAAGGTGCTGCTGCTGCTCGCCTGATTGGTGCGGATGAGACGCGAGGCGTCGCGCAATGCGTTGTCCATGACCGACTGGGTGAACAGCACCATGCCGAGCTCGAGCGTCATGCAGACGAGCAGAATGAAGATCGAGCCGAGAATGGCGAACTCGACCGTGGCGGCCGCGCGCGTGTCGTGGACAAGCCGGCGCCAATGCCCGATACGCCGGGCGAAACCGCAAAGGGTGCCGTGCCTGTCCATAGCCGCCGTGTCGATACTTCCGATGGTTTAAATCCTATTGTGCCCGGCTTAATGAGACGTGAACCCGCCCGGAATTGCCGAAAAGTCGGGCAATCGCGGCCAACTGCGGGTTATCCGGTGCCAGACCCTTCGACTTTCGGCACCGCCCGCCTTAAATAGGGACCATGGACGATGCCCCGCGGCCAAAGCCGGTCCGGTCCTGTCCGATCTGCGGCAAGCCGGTCGTCGTGCGTTACCGGCCGTTCTGTTCGCAACGGTGCGCCATGGTCGATCTCGGCCGGTGGTTCGGCGGCAGCTATCGCGTGCCGACCGACGAGAAGGCCGAGGACGCGGCGCCGGGTGCGCGCGCCGACGACGATAACGACGGTAATGAAGAGCCTTGAATGCGGCGCCGGCCTGCGCATTCCGGGGCGACGGCGAGGTGCCCGGACGACGCGCGAAAGCGGCGCCTCGGCTGGACACTTACGGTCAATTCTGCGATAAGCGCGCCGCTCGATGAGGAGCGCCCAGGTAGCTCAGTTGGTAGAGCACGTGACTGAAAATCACGGTGTCGGTGGTTCGATTCCGCCCCTGGGCACCATCGCCGGCGGGCGCCGGTGAGCCTCAGGTGTCACCGGGCGAAAGCGGTGGCTCGGATGGCGTGCCAGATCACGACGATGCCAAACCATAAGAAAAAGGAATTGGTCATGGACCGGATCGTGCTGGCGGGGGTCGTTGTCGGATTATGCGCCTTGCTGGCGACGCCGGGTTTCGCACAAACCAATCAAGCCTGCGTGCTGCGATGCCTGGATCGCGGAAACCTAGATCAGACTTGTGAAGCCCGGTGTACCAACGGAGTGCCACCCGCGACGCCACCGGCCGCTAACCGCACGTCGCAACCCGCGCAACAGCCGGCCCCGCAACAGCCGACCGCGCAACAACCGGCCGCGGAACAACCCGCCGCGCAACAGCCCGCCATGCAAACGCCGCCGGCGCTTCCGGCGGGTCCATCGGCGCTACCGCCGGCCACGCAATCGATACCCCAGGTACCGCCAGACCAATCGGCGCCGCAGTCGACCGTTGCCCAACCGGCGCCGCAGCCGACCGCCGCCCAATCGGCGCCGCAGCAATCCGCGAAACCGCCCGCACCACCGGTCAACGAGCGGTGCGTTTTACTTTGCCTCGATCACGGCCATCTGGATCAGTATTGCGACCGGATATGCGCGTTGCCCACGCCGGGCGCGAGCCCGGCGACGCCGGCAAGCGGCAAATAGGCAAAAAATCGGGCGGGTTGAGAGGATCGATCCCGCACCCGCCGATTGGCCGAGAGTTTTTGACTATTCGGCCGGGGCCGTGCGCGCCATCCCATTTGAGCCGGCCAGCGAGAAGGGCACGGCCGCGATCCTCGAAAGCCGCATTCGCCTAACAAAAAATTTTCTTGCGAGGTTGCTTTCCTGGGATACGGTATACCAGGGTCGCGCTCCAGATCGCCGGAGCTGACGACAAGAAGTAAGAAAAAACTGCGCGCCGCCTGCTTGCGGCGGGAGGGGAAACCGAATGCATCATCAAACGAAGTATTTTGCCGCCTGGGCAGGCGGAGGCGCCTTCGCGCCGGGCCGCCCGCGGCGTCGGCCGTAACGAAGCAACGACCGGATCCGCTCAAATCGGTCGGCTGATCGGGCCACATTCGGGGCAATTGCCCAGAACGTGCTGAAAAAGACCGAGAAACCAGTGGGAGGAAGATAATGCGTCGAGGATTTGTGTTCGCAGCGCTGTTGACGTCGACGGCGATACTCGCCGCGCCGGCGATGGCAACCGGCTACAAGTTCGAGAAAGTCGGAACGATTGAGCTTCAGGGCCAGAAAGGCCACGGCGACATCGTCACCTACGACCGCTCGAACGGCATGGTCTATGTGTCGATGCCGCAGGGCTTGGACGTCATCGACACCAAGACCAACAAGGTCGTGCAGTTCATCCAGAACGTGCCGTCGCCGAACGGCAACGATTACGACAGCAAATACGTCTACGTCGCCGCCGGTGACGGCGCCGGCCAAGGCAAGGTCAACGCCATCGTCGTCATCGACAAGAACACGTGGAAGGAAGTCGCCCGCGTGAATACAAAGGGCACATCGCCAGACGGCGTCCAGGTCGATCGCAAGACGCACACGGTTTACGTCGAGAGCGACGACAACAATTGGGTCGAGAAATACAAAGCCGGCGCCCATCCGACGTTTGAGGCCCAATGGCCTCTCTATCCGGCGAATCCGAAGGCCGGTCCTGACGTTGGAACGTTCGTTGGATCGCTTCATGCGCTGTACGTGCCGGACGATATGTGGTTCGAGAAACTTGATACCGGCAGTGGTGCGGTTGTCGCCAAAGTCGACACCGCTATCCCGCTGTCGAAGCATGGCGGCACGAAGGCCAGCATCTACGATCCGAAGACGGGCTTGATCTGGGGCGGGACGACCAATGCGCCAAATGGAATGATCGTCTACCGCGCAAGCGATTTGCAGATCGTCAAGCGCTTGCCGACGCACGGCGGGATCGACGCGGTGGCCTTCGACCCCGGTCTGGGCTTGGTCTATGCGTGGGGCGGCGGTGACCGCAAGGGATTCGACGTGTATGACGTCAAGACCATGACTCCGGTCGCCTTCGTGTCCACGGGCATCGGCAACACCCATTCGGGCGACGTCGATACCAAGACGCACGAAGTCTACACCTATGCCGGCGACGGCGCGGTGATCGACGTGTTCAAGCCCGTCAAGGAATAGGCGGGAATCATTTCGCAGTGATCGGCGGTCTGGCGTGGTTACGCCAGGCCGCCAATTTTTTTAGGGCGGGACGCAAACCCGGGCCAAGGTAGAAGCGCGACGCGTTACGTCCTATGCACTTGCCGCCCGGGAAATTTTAGAAACCGCTTTAATCACGCAACGGCGGCTCGACGGTCGCGCGGTGGCGGTTGTGGTAGTCAAAATAGATTGACATGGCAGACGTAGCGCCAAGCCGTTGTCGCGAATCACGCACGTCAGTCGGATTCGTTCAAATTCGCTGACCCATCGCCAAATCAGGCGCCGCAGTGCACGCCGAAATTACGGTTTCCACGCGTCATGACAGCGTCGCAACCGGGCCGAATCCCGCTCCGCGCCTTACAGGCACGGTGCGAGCATGCGATGTGTAACATAGAAGCCACACCGAGCCGCTGTTGCGTAACAAAACGAAGATTCGGATTGCGGCCGCGTGCTGCTCATAGGTTATGGTATGCCAACTATGCGGCCTGAGAGATCGGGCCGCGGTGCAAGAATCACGGACGAGCGATCCCGCTCGCGGAGGGGAGTGAAAGCATGCAACGCCATACCCGGACTCTGTTAACCGCACTGTTGGGCGCGAGCGCCCTAACGATGCTCGGCACTACGTCGAGCTCCGCGTTGGATCTGCCAACGCCGCTCAAGTACGACATGGGCCCGCTGGGCGAGTGGCGGGTCAACGGCGGCATCGAAGCGGCCCTGTCGGGTTGGAATAACAAGACCCCCACGACGGGCGGTAACTCCTCCGGAGCGGCCGGGGCGGCCGGTACGGACGGCGGCGTCACGGGCGACATCGACCTTACCAACGCGATCTTCATCATCAATTCGCATGGGAATATGTTCGGCGGCGACGACGGTATCCCCTTGCAGTTCCATGCTTGGCTCGGCGAGCCGCCGCAAACGCCGGTGATCGGTTATACCTCGCCGAACGTGGCTCCCAATCTCTATTCGAGCGTCGGCAAGCATTCGCTGAACGATACCGGCGCGGCGTCGTTCCTGTTCAAGGGTTGGGCCACGTATCAGCCGCTCGACTTCTTCAGCATCGAGGGCGGCCGTTTGCCGTCGGTCGACGGCACCGAGATCGGCGTTGGCTTCCTCAATCTGCTGCCGTTCCTGTCCGACTTGAACAACATGCAGACGACGGTCGCGGACGGCTTCCAGATCAACCTGATGACGCCGGGCGACAATTCGTACTACTTCGGCTTCCTGCCGGGTTACGGCTCGACCCTGACCATCCGCGTGGCGGACGGCTACAAGACCGGCCACATGAACGAGCTGGGCTTCGTGGGCTTGTGGAACCTGACGCCTGACGGCAGCGACTTCATCGTCGGCTACGGCCACACGCGTCTGGACACGGTTGGCAATGACAATACGGTCGCCAACGGTGCGGGATTTGGCAATACGAACCCCTTCGCCGTCGGCGGCTTCGGCATGTGGAACTCCAACCTCATCGGCTTCGGCACGGTCTACAACTTGACGCGTCGCTTGGTGTTGAACGCTGAGGTCGAAAACCAATGGCTGCCGCAGTCCGCCATCCCGACGGCTGACCGTGGTAACTTCGGTGGCAGGAGCCAGGATTACTATCGCTGGTCGACGCAGTGGACCCTCGGCTACGACTTCGGCATCCAGCAGATATTGGGCGAGCCGATCCGGTTTGGATGGGCGGCGCAGCCGTCGTTCACCTATCAGCACGGCAACACGTCGGATCCGCATGGTAACGTGTTCGGCAACTTCCTCGGCTTGGATGTGGGCCCGGCGTCGTCGGTTAACACCAGCGGGAACAACGCGGCCTTTGGAACCTTCGGCCAGGGCTCGAAGATGTTCGCGTTCCAGACCGGTCCGAGCTTCCAGTTCCACAACGCTTTCCTCCGTCCGACGATCGCGTACACGCGTCTGGCGAGCGTGGATCCGGGCTTCGGCTACGGCAAAAACGGCACCGATCACGATCAGGTCGTGCTGATGCTGGATTTCGGCTTCCTCCTCGGACAACAGGAAGACACCGACACCGGCCAGCACTGATCGGACCGAAGCAACCCGGACAAACTCAACACGACGAATATGGAGGGGATGATGCGTAGAGGACTGGTAGGGGCGCTGATGGCGTCTGCCGCAATGGTCGCGGTGCCGGCCTTGGCTCAAGAGTATCACTACGTGAAGGTGGCGGAGATCCATCTGCCGACTCCGGTGGGTCACGGTGACATCGTCACCTACGATCCGACGAACCAGATGGTCTACGTCTCCTTGAAGGACGACGGGTTGTCCGTCATCGACTCGCGAACCCAGAAGATCGTCAAGACCTTCAAGGACATTCCGTTTCCCAACGCCAATTACTTCGACGACAACTATGTCTACGTCGACGTGGCCGAGGGCCTTCCCCAGGGCATGAGCGGCGCCAATAACAGCACCGGCTTCGGCACAAGGAACGAGCTCGTCACCATCGACAAGCATACGTGGCAGATCACCAGCCGGGTCGACGTACCGTATACGTCGCCGGACGGCCTGATTGCCGGTAATGGCAAGATTTACGTGATCAGCGACGATAACAACAAGGTCATGGTGTACTCGACGGGCGCGACCCCGCAACTCCAGGCCGTTTGGGATCTCTATCCGCAGAACATCAACCATTGGTGGATTGACACGATCGACTCGACCGGACCGGACGTGGCTTGGCTCTCGACGGCCCGCCACCGGTACTTCCAGTCGGTCCAGTCCTACGAGGAAGTGTACAATTCCGACACCGGTCAGATGCTGGCGGAAGTTGACACGGGCGTGGAGCTGACCAGCAAGGGTGGCACCAAGGGTTCGTGGCTCGACGAGAAGACCAATCAGCTGTGGCTCGCCACGACCACCAAGGCAGGCGGCCTGTTGATCCTGGATGGCGACTCGTTGAAGGAGATCAAGCGGCTTCCGGCGTCGTCGGGCAAGGACCAGCTCTCGGTCGATGACAAGCTCGGCATCGTCTATACGTTCGGTGGCAGCGGCTTCGACGCTTACGACCTGAAGACCGAGAAGCACATCGCGTTCGTGGATACCCACGTTAAAACCACGCATTCCGGCGATGTCAGCACCGCGACGCATGCTGTCTATGTCTATGAAGGCAAGCGGGCGGCGCTGGGCGTGTATTGCCCGGTTCGCGGCTCCGGTAAGAACGGCGAGTGGGCGGTTCCCGTCGGCTCGGCGGCCGGATCTCCTTGCGGCACGGGTTTCACTCCCGTTGCAGCGGCGGCGTCGAACTACACCGTCTACTTCGAGTTCAACAAGTCGGACCTGACGGGCGATGCGCATAAGATCATCAACGAGGCCGCCGGCGCCGCCAAGCACGGCACCGCGCGGATCGAGGTGAACGGCTACACCGACTTGGCGGGTACTGCGGCGTACAACCTCGGCCTGTCCAAGCGGCGTGCCGAAGCGGTGCGTGCGGCGCTTATCGCCGACGGCATCTCGGCGAAACGCATCACCGTCATGGGCTTCGGCAAGACGGATCCTGCCGTGCCGACACCGGATGGCGTACGCGAGCCGCGTAACCGGCGTGCGGTCGTCATCATCGGACCCGGCTCGACGAGCTGAGACAACGCCACCGAAAGGTGGGACAGAAACTGTAGAGCGGCCCGGCACTCTTGCCGGGCCGTTTTCTTTTCGGGGCAGCGCGCGATCGCACAAACTCGAGTTGCTGCGGCGCAACCAAATTAGGACGAAAATAATTTTATTGCGCCGTCAGGTAACGGTAGGCTTCGGCACCCTATAGTGCCGGCGAATGGGCGCCCGCACCGGGCGCTATGCGCGGGCTTGTAGCGGCAGGACGCGGGGCATGGCGGCAAAAATTCTTGAGGGGAATCGGTTATCGCGCCATTGGCAAACCGCCATGGCATAATGTATACCAGAAGCAATAAACAGGCGTGGATACACCACGCATACGGGAGGAAACATGGCCGGGATGTTGGCCGCACGCGCCGAGCAGGGCGAGTGCGCGCAGTGCTGGAATAACAAGTCGATGTCGCTGATTGCGTGTCACGCGCGTCCGCGATTCTGTCCATTCGGGACGACGCCATGAACGGTCGTCGTTGGATGCGCTATGGCGTCGTCGGCCTCGCCGTCGGACTTGCGGGCTGCTCGACCTATTCACCGATGCCGCTGCCGGAGCGGGCCAATCTGGTCCCCAAACTATCGCAGCTCAATCTCGCGATTCCGTCGCAAGATAAGGTCGATCCGGCGAAGCCGGTGACGCCCGATCAGGTCGGATTGATCGCCGTGCTGAACGATCCCGAGCTGGCGTCGCAACGCGCCAAGATCGAAGCCGCCCACGCCGACGTGCTCGACGCCTCGATCCTGCCGAACCCGTCGGTGAGCCTGGGCTATGCCTATCTGACCTATGCGCCGCCGGCCGCCGGCGCGATCGCCGACGCGTTGACGGCGTCGATCTCGCAAGACATCGTTTCGATCATCACCTACGGACCGCGGGTCGCTGCCGCGGAAGCGCGCTTCAAACAGGTCGGTGCCGACGCGATCTGGGACGAATGGCAGGTCGCGCAAAAGGCGCGGATGGATGCCATCGCGCTCAACGCCGAAGATCATGAGATCGCCTTGCGGCAGCACGATCTCGCGCTGCTGACAAATGAGATCAAGGAAGTCGAGAAGGCGACGCAGGCCGGCAATCTCGATTTGACGACCTCGGCGCCGTTGCTCGCCGCGCTGGCGGGTGCACAGCGCGATCTCGCCGCCGTGCAGCTGCAAGAAGTGAAAGACTGGCAGGATCTCGACTCCCTGCTCGGACTTCAGCCGACCGCCCGCTTCACGATCAGCGAGCCGGAAGCAGTCAAGATGCCGGACAGCATCGATCCGCTGATCACCTCGCTGCCGACGCGCCGGCCGGATCTGGTCGCACTCACGCTCGGCTATGAAGGGGCGGAGGAAGACGCGCGCGCCGCGATTCTCGCGCAATTCCCCGCATTCAGCCTGGGCGCTGCCGGTGGCTCCGATACGTCGGAAGTCGTCTCGGTCGGACCGCAGGTGACCTTCGACCTGCCGATTTTCAACCGCAACCAGGCGAAGGTGGCGGCGACCAAGGCAACCCGGGAACAGCTCCGCGCCGAATATCAGTCGCGGCTCGACGACGCCGAGGGCACCGCTCGCAGCCTGCTGATTCAGTTGCGGACGGCGGAAACCAACCTTGTGGGTGCGCGCAAAGCCCGGGACTCGGCGCAATCGATCCTCAACGCGGCCGAAAACGCCTACCGCCAGGGCAACATCGATCAGCGCGCGCTTTCGGACTTCCAATCGACGGCGCTCGATCGCGAGGTCGACGTCATCGATTACGAGCGGCAGGTCCAGGAAAATGCGCTCGGCCTATCGGTTGAACTCGGCGTCGGCTTCCCACCAACATTGATTACTCGTCCGGACCAGGAGACACGGTCATGAACTTCCGGAAACTTTCTGCACTCGCTCTCGCATCCTGCCTGGTTTTCGCTGCCGCCGCGGCGCAAGCGGACGACACCGACAATTCCAGCGCCTTGGTCAAGCTCACGAACATGAAGCAAGGCAGCTTGCCGACCTACGTCACCGCCTTCGGTCAGGTCGAGCCCGCCGCCACCGCGCGCGAAGGCGTCACCGCGCCGTTCGGCGCGCGTGTCCAGACCGTTGGGGTTCAGACCGGTCAGGAAGTCACCAAGGGCACGCCGCTGGTGACCGTGGTGCCGGGGCCGGATACCAAGGCTGCTTACAAGCTCGCCAAGGATACGTACGACCGGACGCTCCAGTTGGCCAAAGCGCATCTCGCGACCGCCAACGATCTCGCCAAGGCGGAATCCGATCTCTCCGTCCTGCAGGAAGAAGGCGCCAGTGGGCCGTTGACGATCAAGGCGCCGTACGACGCCATCGTGCTCAAGGTTGACGCGGCGCAAGGCGCGATCGTTTCGCACGGCGATTCGCTGCTCGAGATTGCCAAGCCGGACGGCCTCGTGGTGAAGGTCGGCGTCGATCCGGCGCAGGCATTGTCGGTGAAAGCCGGTGATGCCGTGACATTGACGCCGTTCACCGGTTCGGGTGCGGCCGTCGATGGCAAAGTCAACGTTCGCTCGGCGGTGATCAATGCCGATACCGGTCTGGTGCCCACCGAAATCACCTTCCCGCCCGGCAAGCTGTTGGTCGGCGAGATGATCCGCGCGCGCATCAAGAACGGCGAGCAATCGGGCTTCATCGTGCCGCACTCGGCGATCCTGGTCGACGACGACGGCACGATCTTTGTCGTGCAGGCCGACAACATGGCGGCGAAAAAGGTCGCTGTGGACGTGCTGGCCAGCGACGGCAATCAGGACGTGATTTCGGGTGACGATTTGGATCCCAAGTTGCAGGTCGTCCTCGAAGGCAACAAGCAGCTGGACGACGGCACCAAGCTCCGGGTCGCCAACTCGAACGGGGCGAGCGGAAAATGAACTTTATTGATTGGGTTGAGAAGCACCGCCGCTCTCTTGTCTTCATCGCGTTCGCGCTGACGCTGGCGGGGCTGTACGCCGGCATCACGCTGCCGGTCGGTCTGTTCCCGACCGTCAGCTTCCCGCGCATCCGCGTCGAGGTCGACAGCGGCAGCATGCCGGCCAATCAGATGCTGATCGACGTGACCGAACCGCTCGAAGAGGTCGGTCGCGCGGT
>DASYYB010000009.1:0-53305 GCA_035934235.1 Allostellaceae bacterium
CGGTCTGATCGGCACGCACCTGATCTCCTATTGTCTCGACCAGGGCATTCCCGAAGTGCACGCCGCCAGCCTGCTGGCGCTGATGGGCATGTTCGATCTGGCCGGCACGACGCTGTCGGGCTGGCTCACCGACCGCTACGACAGCCGGGTGTTGTTGTTCTGGTATTACGGGCTGCGCGGCCTGTCGCTTCTCTATCTGCCGTTCTCGGGCTTCAACGCCGTGACACTGTCGATCTTCGCGATGTTCTATGGCCTCGATTGGCTGGCGACCGTGCCGCCGACCGTGCGTCTGGCGACCGATGCGTTCGGCAAACAGACGGCGCCGGTGATCTTCGGCTGGGTGTTTGTCGGTCATCAACTCGGCGCGGCCAGCATCGCGCTGGTCGCCGGCGCGATGCGCGCCGCCTTGGGCAGCTATGGTCCGCCCGTGATGATTTCGGGCATGCTTTGTATCGTGGCCGCGATTGCCGTGCTGTGGATCGGTCGCGGCACGCGCGCGGCGCGTGGTCCCGAATCTGTCGCGCTTGGCGCCTGAGCGGCACACCAACGTTTCGCGCACGCGACTCGACCGACGCACAAGAATTGGTGACGGTTTCACCGAACCGTCATGGGGGCGCAACATTCCGGCAGCTTTCGACGCGTAGAGAGGCGGCGTTGCGAACCATTACCGAGGATTCATGCTCGACATCGTGCAACTCGACCCCGCCGAAACGCGGGAGGACATCGATCCGGTGCTGCTGACCATGCTGGCGGTCAATCGCCTGGGCCCGGCGACCATCCGCACCGCGACCAACGGCAAGACGCAGACCGTGGCGGTGAACGACGAACGCATCGCCCGCATCTTTCGCGCCGCCCTCGACGAGATGCAGAAGACGCGGCGAACCGACCGGTTGGTCGACATCGTCGTCGCGGCGCCGGAACCCGCCTGATCGTCTAGGAAGCGGCGGCCTCGATCAGGAGCTCGAGCGCCCGCCGCGTCGCCGCCGCACGCACCGCCGCGCGGTCGCCGACGAAAACTTGCCGATCGACGCGCGGCTCGCGTCCGCGGCTCGCCACCGCGAACCACACCAGGCCGACCGGCTTCTCCGCGCTGCCGCCGCCCGGACCGGCAACCCCGGTCACCGCCACCGCCAGATCCACTTTCGATTTCGCCAACACGCCCTGCGCCATCGCCGCGGCGGTTTCGCGACTGACCGCGCCGTGCGTGACCAGGATCGGCACCGGCACGCCGAGCAGCTCGGCCTTGGCGCGGTCAGAATAGGTGACGAAGCCGCGATCGACGACGTCGGACGAGCCCGGAATGTCGGTGAGCGCCGCCGCGACCAATCCGCCGGTGCAGGATTCGGCGATGCCGACCAGCCACCGCCGCGCGCGACACGCATCGAGCACGCGCGCGGCCAAGACGCCGACGCTGTCAGGCGCCAAGGAAATGACTCCCGACCAGGTAGACGACCATGGCGTAGATCGCTGCGCCGGTATCGTCGAGCATGATGCCCCAGCCGCCCGGCAGATTGCGCTCGAGCCAGCGGATCGGAAACGGCTTGGCGACATCGAAGAAACGGAACAGCAGAAATCCGGCGAGATAGGGCAGCGGCGCCAGCGGCACGACGAGGAGCGTCAGGCACTGGCCGGCGACTTCGTCGATCACGGCTTCGTCGGGATCCTTGACGTCGATCGCGTGCGCGTAGGCGTCTGTCGCGCGAATGCCGATGGCCAGGACGAGCGCCGCTACGACGACGAGGAGCAGGGGCCCGCCGAGCCAGACGCTGATCGCGGCCAGCGGCAGCGCCGCCAACGAGCCCCAGGTGCCGCGCGCGAATGGCGCCAAGCCGCAGCCGAACCAGGTCGAAAGCCAAACCGCCGGATGCGAAAAAGGCAGCGGCTGGCGCGGCATCGGATCAGAGCGGCAGGCGCAGCGTCGCCACCGCTTGCGCCGCGATGCCTTCGCCGCGGCCGGTGAAGCCGAGCCGCTCGGTGGTCGTCGCCTTGACGCTGACGCGCGTCGCATCGAGCGCGAGGATTTCGGCGATCCGCGCAACCATGGCGGCGCGATGAGGCCCGACCTTCGGGCTCTCGCAGATCAGCGTGACGTCGACATGTGCGATGCTGCCGCCGGCCTTGGCGACGAGATCCGCCGCATGACGCAGGAAGCGATGCGACGGCGCGCCGCGCCATTGCGGATCGCTCGGCGGGAAATGAACGCCGATGTCGCCGGCGCCGAGCGCGCCGAGAATGGCGTCCGTCAGCGCATGCAAGCCGCAATCGGCATCGCTGTGCCCGACAAGACCATGATCGTGTGGCACTTTGATTCCGCACAACCAGACATGATCGCCCGGACCGAAGGCATGCACGTCGAATCCCTGGCCGGTGCGCACGTCGCCGCGGCGCGCCGCGGCCCAGCGCTCAGCCCGGGCAAGGTCTTCCGGCGTCGTCACCTTGATATTGTCTTCGCCGCCGGCGACCAGCCGCACGGCGAGGCCGGCGCGCTCGGCCACCGCGGCGTCGTCGGGCAAGTCCATGCCTTTGGCGGCGCGATGCGCGGCAAGGATGTCGCGATAACGGAAGCCTTGCGGCGTTTGCGCGCGCCAGAGCTGCGCGCGGTCGACGGTCTCGAGCACGCTTCCGTCGTCGGCGCGCTTCACGGTATCGGCAAGCTTGAGCGCCGGCACGGCGGCGGGCGCGTCGGTCAACGCGGCCAGGACGCGATCGATCGTGCCGGCATCGACAAAGGGACGCGCACCATCGTGGATCAGCACCTGCGTGGGCGCGAACGCGGCGAGACTTTCAAGGCCGAGCCGCGCGGAATCCTGCCGCGCCGCGCCGCCGGCGACCGGCGGCAGCAAATCGAGTCCGGCGCTGGCGCGGGCGTAATGGTCGGTGTCGTTCGGATTGAAGACCACGCGCACATGGTCGATGCCGGGATGCGCGGCGAGCGTCGTCAGCGAATGACGCAGCAACGGTTGTCCCGCGACGGACAGATATTGCTTGGGAAGGTCGGCGCCGAGGCGCGTACCGCGACCGGCCGCGACCACCAGCGCGATGCAGGTCGGCATGGCGGCGCGACCCTAGACCACAGCCCCCGTGCTTGCCAAGGCGACGAGCGAAATCGGTGCGGCGATGCGTGTTGTACGCGTCGTCGGCGTGTGCCCGGATGGCAAAACAAAAAATGAAACCCTGCGACCGCTCGCATGAGCATCGACGCGATTCTTATTGCATCGCACAAACGTCAGGGTATTCTATGCCCAATTCTTGCGCATTACGGCGGTTTGCTTAGAAAATGAGCATTGGCCTCGAACCCCTTGAGATCGGCCCCGTCCAGATCGCCGATCCGGTCTTCCTCGCGCCCATGTCGGGCGTGAGCGACCTGCCGTTCCGTCGCCTGGTGAAAGGCTTCGGTGCCGGCCTGGTGGTTTCGGAAATGATCGCCAGCGCGGCGATGATCCGCGAAACCCGGCGGTCGCTGGTGATGGCGCAAAGCGAATCCGACGAGCAACCCATGGCGGTGCAGCTCGCCGGCTGCGAGCCCGAGGTGATGGCGGAAGCGGCCAAGCTCAACGCCGATCGCGGCGCCCGTATCATCGACATCAATTTCGGCTGCCCGGTGAAGAAGGTGGTCAACGGCCATGCCGGTTCGGCGCTGATGCGCGACGAGCTGCACGCCGCGCGCATCCTCGAAGCGACAGTGAAGGCGGTCGATCTGCCGGTGACGCTCAAGATGCGCACCGGCTGGGACGACCGCACCCGCAATGCGCCGGCGCTCGCGCGCATCGCCGAGCAGTCGGGCATTCGCATGATCACGGTGCATGGCCGCACGCGCTGTCAGTTCTACGACGGCAAGGCGGACTGGAGCTTCATCCGCACGGTGAAAGAGGCCGTGCGCATTCCGGTGATCGCCAATGGCGACGTCAACACGCTCGACGAGGCACGCACGGCGCTGGCGCAATCGGGCGCGGACGGCGTCATGGTCGGCCGCGGCGCCTATGGCCGGCCGTGGTTCGTGCGGCAGGTGATTCATTTCCTGAAGACCGGCGAGCGGCTGCCCGACCCGACGATGGCCGAGCAGCGCGACATCGTGTTGCGCCATTACGACGACATGCTGTCGCATTACGGCGCCGACACCGGTGCGCGCATGGCGCGCAAGCACATCGGCTGGTATTCGAAGGGGCTGCCTGGCTCGGCCGAGTTCCGCGCCGCCGTCAATCAGATCGCCGATCCAGCCAAGGTCAAGGCGATGATCGCCGAATTCTTCGCGCCGCTGATCGCGCGGTTGGCGGCCTAGATGGCGGTGCGCAGCCTGGCCCGCAAGCTTGGCGCTGCGCCGCCCGATCCATCGCAGGTGCTCGCGGCCTTGCCCGAGCCGTTGCTGGTGGTCGATGCCGACGATCGCGTTTGTTTCGTCAACGCCGCCGCGGAACAGCTGTTCGATACGGGCGCGGCGACGCTGGTGGGCACCAATCTCGGAACGATGCTGCCGCAAGACGGGCCGCTGTTCGCGTTGATCGCGAGCGTGCGCGAAACCGGCCACAGCGTCTCGGAATACGGCGTCACGCTCGAAACGCCGCGGCTGCCGACGCGCTTCGTCGACATCCAGGCGGCGCCGTTGTCGGAGGCGCGCGATCGCGTGCTGCTGACGTTCCAGGAACGCTCGATCGCCAACAAGATCGACCGTCAGTTGACGCATCGCAACGCCGCGCGCTCGGTGACGGCGATGGCGTCGATGTTGGCGCACGAAGTGAAGAATCCGCTGTCGGGCATCCGCGGCGCCGCACAGCTGCTCGAGCAGAACGTCAACACGGCCGATCGCGAGCTGACGCGGCTCATCTGCGACGAAACCGACCGGATTTGCGCGCTCGTCGACCGCATGGACGTGTTCTCCGACAGCGGGCCGCTCGAGCGCACCGCCGTGAACATCCACGAGGTGATGGGGCGCGTGCGCACGGCGGCGCAATCCGGCTTCGCGCGGCACGTCCAAATCACCGAGGTCTACGACCCGTCGCTGCCGTTCGTGCACGGCAACCGCGACCTGCTGATCCAAGTGTTCATGAATCTGTTGAAGAACGCCGCCGAAGCCGTGCCCGAAAAGGGCGGCGAGATCGAGCTCCGGACCGCCTATCAGCACGGCGTGCGGCTCGCGATCGCCGGTTCGGACAGTCGCGTGCATTTACCCTTGGTCGTGTCGGTCACCGACAACGGCGCCGGCATTCCCGACGATTTGCGGCCGCATTTGTTCGATCCGTTCGTTTCGACCAAGCACAACGGAAGCGGTCTCGGCTTGGCGCTGGTCGCCAAGGTGATCGGCGACCACGGCGGCGTGATCGAATTCGACAGCGAGCCCCGTCGCACCGTCTTCCGCGTCTATCTGCCGGTGTCGCGCGACGCGCCGAACGGAGCCGCGCGATGAACAATCCATCGACCATCCTGGTCGCCGACGACGACCGCGCCATCCGCACGGTGCTGAGTCAAGCGCTGGGCCGGCTCGGTCATATCGTGCGCACCACCAGCAATGCGGCGACGCTGTGGCGCTGGGTTTCGGACGGCGAGGGCGATCTCGTCATTACCGACGTGGTCATGCCGGACGACAACGGGCTCGACATGGTGCCGCGCATCAAGAAGCTGCGGCCGGAGCTGCGCATCATCGTCATGAGCGCGCAGAACACGCTGCTGACGGCGGTCAAGGCGACCGAGCGCGGCGCGTTCGAATATCTACCCAAGCCGTTCGACCTGCGCGAGCTGGTCGCGCTGGTCGAGCGCGCGCTGACGCTGCCGCACGGCAGCATGCCGGCGGCGCCCGCGAACGGCGAAGACGACGAACAGCTGCCGCTTATCGGCCGTTCGCCGGCAATGCAGGAAATTTATCGCGTGCTGGCGCGATTGATGGGCACGGACCTGACCGTGATGATTGCCGGCGAAAGCGGCACCGGCAAGGAGCTCGTTGCGCGTGCGCTGCACGATTACGGCAAGCGGCGCAACGGTCCGTTCGTCGCCATCAACATGGCGGCGATTCCGCGCGAATTGATCGAAAGCGAACTCTTCGGTCACGAGAAGGGCTCGTTCACCGGCGCGACGGCGCGCGGCGTCGGCCGCTTCGAGCAGGCGCAAGGCGGCACGCTGTTCCTCGACGAAATCGGCGACATGCCGCTTGAAGCGCAAACGCGGCTTCTGCGTGTGTTGCAACAGGGTGAATACACCACCGTCGGCGGCCGCACGCCGGCCCGCGCCGACGTGCGCATCATTGCGGCGACGCATCGCGACTTGCGCCAATCGATCCGCCAAGGCCTGTTCCGGGAAGACCTGTTCTATCGCCTCAACGTCGTGCCCTTGCGGTTGCCACCGCTGCGCGAACGCACCGAAGACATTCCGGCGCTGGTCCGGCACTTCTTCCAACTTGCGCACAACGAAGGATTGCCGCTCAAGACGCTCGATCAGCCGGCGATGGAGCGGCTCAAATCCTATCGCTGGCCGGGCAACGTGCGCGAACTCGAAAACCTGGTGCGCCGCGTCGCCGCGCTTTATTCGCAGGAAGTCATCGGCCTCGACGCGGTCGAAGCTGAGCTGGCGGAAGCCGCGGCGCCTCCGGCGAATGCCGCGACCGACGTGGCGGCCAACGAAGGCCTCAGTGTCGCCGCCGAGCGCCACCTGCGCGACTATTTCAACGCCCACAAGGGCAACCTGCCGCCGGCCGGGCTCTATGATCGTGTGCTGCGCGAGATCGAACGGCCGCTCATCCAGCTCACGCTGGGCGCGACACGGGGCAATCAGCTGCGCGCGGCGCAGCTGCTCGGCCTCAACCGGAACACCCTGCGGAAGAAGATCCGCGAGCTCGAAATCGACGTCGGCCGCGGCGGAAAGTAACGTCAAGCCGCCGGAAATGGCCGCACGCAGCCGTGCTGCTCATAAAATAATGGCGCGTTATTAAGGGCTTGGGCTAGGGTGTTGCTCAGAAGCAACGCCGTGGCCAGGATGCAACGCTGGCCGACGTTGCCGGGGTGGGCTACCGGGGCGGATGAGCTTTTCACGCGAATTGGTGTTGTGGGCGCGCCGGGTGCGTTTGGCGCGCAAGCTGGCCGTGGCACTCGCGGTTGCGGCCGTGCTTTCCGCCATCGCGACCTTCGCCGCGATGCGCGGCATCCCGCCGTTCGATTCGCAACCGCACCTCGACCAACTCATCCTTATCGTCAATCTGGTGCTGGTGCTGCCGCTGGTCGCGGTGGTGGCGTGGCGCCTCGTGCAACTCTGGGCCGAACGCCGCCGCGGTCTCGCCGGCTCGCGGCTGCACATCCGCCTTGTCGTGCTGTTCAGCCTGGTGGCGGTGATCCCGACTGTCATCGTCGCAGTCTTTTCCTACCTATTGTTCAGCTTTGGCGTGCAGGCGTGGTTCAGCGAGCGTGTGCGTACGGCACTCCAGGAATCGTTGGTCGTCGCCGAAGCCTATCTGCACGAGCATCAACAGGCGATCCGCGCCGACGTCGTCAGCATGGCCAACGACCTCAATCGCGAGGCGGCGTTGCTGAGCGTCAATCCCGATCGCCTCAACCAGGTGGTGAACGCCCAGGCGGCGCTGCGCTCGCTCAACGAAGCGGTGGTCTTCGACGGTGGCGGTCACGTTCTGGCGCACACCGCGCTGAGCTTCTCGCTCGAGCTGCAACCGATTCCGGTTTGGGCGGTGCGCCAAGCGCAGTCCGGCGACGTCGCCGTGCTGACGAGCGACAACGACGACCGGGTGCGGGCGCTCATCCGGCTCAATCGCTTCGGCGACGTCTACCTGTTTGTCGGGCGCTACATCGATCCGACGGTGTTGGCGCACATGACGCAAACCCAGAGCGCCGTCACGCAATATGAGAAGCTCGAAGGCGAACGCTCGGAGTATCAGATCGCCTTCACCATGGTGTTCTTTGCCGTCGGCATCTTGCTGCTGACCGGCGCGGTGTGGGTTGGATTGACCTTCGCGCAGCGTCTGGCACGGCCGATGAGCTCGCTGATCGTCGCTGCCGAGCGCGTGCGCGGCGGCGATCTCACCGCGCGCGTGCCGATCGGAATGGGCGACGAGGAATTCGGCACACTGTTCCGTGCCTTCAATCGCATGACGCATCAGCTCGAAAGCCAGCAGAGCGAGTTGATCGAAGCCAATCGGCAGCTCGATCAGCGCCGGCGGTTCACCGAGGCGGTTCTGTCGGGCGTGTCGGCGGGCGTCATCGGCCTCGATCAGCACGCGCGCATCAACCTGCCAAACCGGTCCGCGTCGGTGCTGCTCGGCGTCGATCTCGATCAGATGATCGGGCAGGACCTCGCGGATTCGGTGCCGGAGATGGCCGGTTTGCTCGACGAGGTCGGCCGCCGGCCGGAGCGCCTGGCGCAGTCGCAGGTCCAGTTGACGCGCGACGGCCACATGGTGGCGTTGCTGGTGCGCATCGCCGCTGAGCGTATCGACGGCGAGATCAAGGGCTATGTCGTCACCTTCGACGACGTCACGAGCCTGATCGCGGCGCAGCGCAAGGCCGCATGGTCGGACGTGGCGCGCCGTATCGCGCACGAGATCAAGAATCCGCTGACGCCGATCCAACTCTCTGCCGAGCGCCTGAAACGCAAATACGCCGGCGAAATCCGCACCGATCCCGACACGTTCGTGATCTGCACCGATACGATCATCCGGCATGTCGGCGATATCGGCCGCATGGTGGACGAATTCTCGTCGTTCGCGCGCATGCCCGCGCCGGTGCTACGCGACGAGGACCTGACCGAGCTGGTCCGCCGCGCCGCCTTCCTCCAGCGCACCGCCAACCCGGAAATCCGCTTCGATCTCGACCTGCCGTCGACGCCGACGCGGCTGTCGTGCGACGGCCGCCAGGTCAGCCAGGCGCTCGTCAACATTCTCAAGAACGCCGGCGAGGCGATCCAGGCGCGCGGTGCCGGGACGGCGCCCGGCCATGTCCGCATCCGCATGACCGACGCCGACGGCAACGTCACCGTTGCGGTCGAGGACAACGGCGTCGGCCTGCCGCACAAGGAGCGGGATCGACTGACCGAGCCATATGTCACCACGCGTGCCGGCGGTACGGGCCTCGGCCTGGCGATCGTCAAGAAGATCATGGAAGACCATGGCGGCGAGCTGCGCCTCGAGGATTGCACTGGCGGCGGCGCGCGCGTGACGTTGTTGTTCGTGCGTGGTGATGCACGCGTCACCGATGCCGGCGAAACCGAGCGCGTCAAACGGGAGGGCACCCATGGCGCATGACATTCTGGTCGTCGACGACGAAACCGACATCCGGGCGCTGATCTGCGGCGTTCTCAACGACGAGGGTTACGAGACGCGCGAAGCGGCCACCAGCACCGACGCGCTGGCGGCGATCCGCACGCGGCGGCCGACGCTGGTGGTGCTCGACATCTGGCTCCAGGGTAGCGAGCTCGATGGCATCGAGATTCTCAAGGTGGTCAAGCGTGAGTGGCCGAATTTGCCGGTGGTGATGATCTCGGGCCACGGCACGATCGAGACCGCGGTCGCGGCGATCAAGATGGGCGCTTACGATTTCATCGAGAAGCCGTTCAAGGCGGACCGGTTGCTGCACATCGTCGACCGCGCCATCGAGGCCAGCCGGCTGCGGCGTGAAAACGAAGAGCTCAAGCAACGCGCCGGCACCGACGAAGAGCTGGTCGGCCGCTCGCATCAGATCGCGCAGCTGCGGCAGCAGATCGAGCGCGTCGCCGCCACCAACAGCCGCGTGCTGATCACCGGCGTGCCGGGCACCGGCAAGGATATCGTGGCGCGACTGCTGCACGCCCGGTCCAAGCGGGCGCGCGGGCCGTTCGTCACGCTGAGTTGCGCGACGATGCGGCCGGAACGCTTCGAGAGCGAGCTGTTCGGTGCCGAGCCGGGCGCCGACGGCGACGGCAGCCCGCGTAAGGTCGGCACCTTCGAAGAGGCGCATGGCGGCACCCTATTCCTCGACGAGATCGCCGACATGCCGCTTGAGACGCAGGGCAAGATCGTTCGTGCACTGCAAGAGCAGACGTTCGAGCGCGTCGGCGGCGGCCGGGTGAAGGTTGACGTGCGCGTCATCGCCTCGACCAACCGCGACTTGCAGAGCGACATCGCCACCGGCCGTTTTCGCGAGGATCTCTATTATCGTCTGGCGGTGGTGCCGTTGGCGGTGCCGCCGCTGCGTGAACGTGCCGAGGACATACCGGAACTGGCGCGGCATCTGATGGTGCGCGCTGCCGAGGCGGCACGCGTATCGCCGCGGGCCTTCGGCGAGGACGCCATGGCGGCGCTCCAGTCCTATGAGTGGCCGGGCAACGTGCGTCAGCTGCGCAACGTCATCGATTGGGTGCTGATCATGACGCCGGGCGACGCGCGCGAACCGATCCACGCCGACAATTTGCCGCCCGAGATCACGACCGTCGCGCCGGCGGTGGTCAAATGGGACAAAGGCGGCGAGCTCATGGGCCTGCCGTTGCGCGACGCGCGCGAGATGTTCGAACGCGAATATCTCATGGCGCAGGTCACGCGCTTCGGCGGCAACATCTCGCGCACCGCCGCGTTCGTCGGCATGGAGCGGTCGGCGCTGCACCGCAAGCTCAAGTCCCTCGGCGTCGGTGGCAGCGGCAATGGCGCCGGCACCAACGGCGATCGGGTGCAGAATCTCGACGCCTGAATTCACATCTCTGGAATCCCATTATGTCGCGTATCGCCTATGTCAACGGCCGCTATGTTCCGCACCGCCAAGCCTGCGTCCATATCGAGGATCGCGGCTTCCAGTTCGCCGATGGCGTTTACGAGGTCATCGCGGTGCGCGGCGGCGGCTTCATCGACGAGGCGCCGCATCTCGCGCGCCTGCACCGCTCACTCGCCGAGTTGCACATCGCGCCGCCGATGTCGGACGCGGCGCTGAAAGCGGTAATGCGCGAAACCGTGCGGCGCAACCGCGTCGTCGATGGCATCATCTATCTCCAGATCACCCGCGGGGCGGCGCCGCGCGATTTTTCGTTTCCGCCCGGCGTGCGGCCGAGCCTGATCATGACCGCACGGACGCAACGGCCGCTCGATCCCAAGATCATCGAACGCGGCGTCCGCGTGGTCACGGTGCCAGATATCCGATGGGCGAGACCGGACATCAAGTCGGTGGCGTTGCTGCCGAACGCGCTCGGCAAGCAGCAGGCGCGCGAGGCCGGTGCGTATGAGGCGTGGCAGGTCGACCGCGACGACAATGTCACTGAAGGCACGTCAAGCAACGCCTGGATCGTCACCGCGAAGAACGAAATCGTCACGCGCCCGGCGGACCACGCGATCCTCAACGGCGTCACGCGCCTGGGCGTGCTCAAGATCGCGGCGGAGGCGGGGCTCAAGTTGGTGGAACGACCCTTCAGCGTCGCCGAGGCCAGGGCGGCGCGCGAGGCGTTTCTCACCAGCACGACCAATTTCGTCGTGCCGATTGTGCGCATCGATGACACGGCCGTGGGCGAGGGGAAGCCGGGTGAATTCGTCCGCCGCCTACGCGCGCTCTATAGCGAATTCGCACTGGCGGGCGTGACGCGGTGACGGCGAAGCCGCGCGCGATCCTGTTCGACTGGGATAACACCCTGGTCGATACCTGGGAAACCATCCACGAGGCGCTGGTCGGCACGCTCGAACGCATGGGGCACGCGCCATGGACCCTCGCCGATACCAAGTCGCGCGTCGCGCGCAGCCTGAAGCACAGCTTTCCCGATCTTTTCGGCGCGCGCTGGGAAGAGGCGCGGCAAATCTATCTCGACAACTACGCCGCCATCCATCTCGAACGGCTGGCGGCGCTTCCCGGCGCTGCGGCGATGCTCGGGGCGTTGCATGGCGCGGGCTACTATCTCGCCGTCGTCAGCAATAAGACGGGTGCGTCGTTGCGAACCGAGGCCGCCCATATCGGCTGGGACCGTTATTTCCGCCGACTCGTCGGCGCGGGTGACGCGCATGCCGACAAACCCGACCCGGCCGCTTTCGCGGCGGCTCTCGACGGCAGTGGCATCGCGGCCGGCCGCGACGTCTGGTATGTCGGCGACACGGCGCTCGACATGCAGAGCGCGCATCGCGCCAGTCTCACCGGCGTGCTGTTAGGCGAGCCGCATTCGCCGGCGGCGGAGCTGGCTAAGTTCCCGCCCGATATGCGATTTCCGGATTGTGGCAGCTTTGCCCGGCATCTCGGCGCCATGTGAATTCCCAACGCGGCCGGGGTCTGTTATCAATGAGGCGAGCACGAACGGCCGCCTGGCGCCCAAGCCACACGGCGAATGCCGTCTATCGGCTCCGACAGAAATGAAAGAAGGGGTAGCCCCATGTCGTCGGAAAAGTCACAAAATGTTCAAGACGTCTTTCTCAACAATGTGCGCAAGAACAAAACACCGGTCACGGTGTTCCTGGTCAACGGCGTCAAGCTGCAAGGCATCATCACCTGGTTCGACAATTTCTGCGTGCTGCTGCGGCGCGACGCGCATTCGCAGCTGGTCTACAAGCACGCGATTTCGACCGTGATGCCGGCGCAGCCGATCCAGCTGTTCGAACCTGGCAAAGAGACGGAAGAAGCCTGACGCGCAGCATGGCGTCGGAAAGCGCACGCCGTAATTCGGTCGGTCGTTGTCTGGTGATCCATCCGGTGCTGCGGCATGGCCGCGGCACCGGCGAGGGCACGCGGGTCCGCGGCGGACGCACGCCCGAAGCCCGGCTCGAAGAGGCAGTCGGGTTGGCCGAGGCGATCGCGCTTGAGGTCATCGCCGCCGAAATCGCGCGCGTCGCCGCCTGGAGTCCGGCGGCGCTGTTGGGCAAGGGTGCGGTCGAGGCATTCGGGGCCATGATTGCCGAGCATGCGATCGATGTCGTCGTCATCGACGCGCCGGTGACGCCGGTGCAACAGCGTAATCTCGAACGCGCCTGGAAATGCAAGGTGATCGACCGCACGGGGTTGATCCTCGAAATCTTCGGCGAGCGTGCGCGCACGCGAGAAGGCCGCCTCCAGGTCGAGCTTGCCGCGCTGACCTATCAGCGCTCGCGGCTGGTGCGGTCGTGGACCCACCTCGAACGCCAGCGCGGCGGTTTCGGCTTCCTCGGCGGTCCCGGCGAAAGCCAGCTTGAAATCGACCGCCGGTTGATCACCGACCGCATCACCGTGCTCAAGAAGGAACTGGAAGGCGTCAAGCGCACGCGCCAGATCCATCGCGGCGCGCGCAAACGCGTGCCGTATCCGGTCGTCGCGTTGGTCGGCTACACCAACGCCGGCAAATCGACTCTATTCAATCGCCTGACCCGCGCCACGGTCTCGTCGGCCGACCGGCTGTTCGAGACGCTCGACCCGACCATGCGGCGGCTCGATTTGCCGTCGGGCGATCCGGCGATCCTGTCGGACACGGTCGGTTTCGTCTCCGACCTGCCGACGACGCTGGTGGCGGCGTTCCGCGCCACGCTCGAGGAAGTGAGCGAAGCCGATCTCATCGTCCATGTGCGCGACGTCCATCATCCCGACAGCGAGGCGCAACGCGACGACGTGCATCACGTGCTGGGAGAAATGGGCCTCGGCGAGCGCGTGGAGGAGGGGCTGATCGAGGCGCTCAACAAAATCGACCTGCTGTCAGCCGACGCGCGCAACGCGCTCTTGAACCAGACGCACCGTAACGACGCCGCGGTGCCGTTGTCGGCGCGAACGGGGCAGGGCTGCGACCGGCTGTTGGTGCTGCTCGACGAGCGGCTCGATGGTCGTGCACCGGTGCGGCTCGACGTCAAGCTGTCGGATGGTGCCGCGCTCGCGTGGCTCTACCGTCACGGCACCGTCGTCAAGCGCGAAGACGATGAGCGCGAGGCGCATCTCGAAGTACGTTTAAGTCCGGCTGAACTCGGTCGGTTCCACGCCCGCCACGCGGGCGACGAAACACGGAGGCGGCAATGAAAGTGGCGTTCCTCGGGCTCGGGGTGATGGGCTATCCGATGGCGGGCCATCTCGCCAAGAACGGCCATACGGTGACGGTGTACAACCGGACGGCGTCGCGGGCCGAGGACTGGGTCAAGGAATATGGCGGCGGCCTGCGGCCGACGCCCGCCGAAGCGGCAACCGAGGCGGAGATCGTGTTCGCCTGCGTCGGCAACGACGACGATCTGCGCGCGGTCGTCACCGGCGCGCAGGGCGCGTTCGCCGGTATGCAGCGTGGCGCGATCTTTGCCGATCACACCACCGCGTCGGCGGCGGTTGCGCGCGAGCTTTATCAGCTGGGCAAGGAGCGCGGCATCGGCTTTCTCGATGCGCCGGTTTCCGGCGGCCAAGCCGGCGCGCAGAACGGCAAGCTCACCATCATGGTCGGCGGCGACGATGCGTCGTTCGCGAAGGCGCAGCCGGTGATGGCGCATTACGGGCGTGCCGTCACCCTGATGGGGCCGGCCGGGAGCGGCCAACTCACCAAGATGGTCAATCAGATCGCCATCGCCGGCCTGTTACAGGGGTTGTCCGAGGCGCTCAATTTCGCCGCCCGCGCCGGACTCGACGGCAAAAAGGTGGTCGAAACCATCTCCAAGGGCGCGGCGCAATCGTGGCAGATGGACAACCGCGCGCTCACCATGCTCGACGGTAAGTTCGACTTTGGCTTCGCCGTCGACTGGATGCGCAAGGATCTCGGCATCTGCCTCGGCGAGGCGCGGCGCAACAAGTCGGCGCTGCCGGTGACCGCCTTGGTCGATCAATTCTACCAGCGCATCCAGGAGCGGGGCGGCGGTCGGTGGGACACCTCGAGTCTGATCAATCTGCTGATGGAAGCCTAAGGCGGGCAGCCGGATTTTTGTGCCCGCATAGATCTTAGAGTCAGCCTATAATAGATTGTTCCTCAACGTTTTTTTATCACCGCAGTTGGCGCTCTTTTGCTTTGACGGCTTGCCATTCGGCTTCGAGGGCATCGAGGCCAGCCTGGGTCGAATCGATGCCGCGCGCGGCAAGGCGCTCTTCGATTTGCCGAAACCGGCGCTCGAACTTACGACAGGCACCGCGCAGCGCACGTTCGGGGTCGATCTCGAGTCGCCGGGCCAGATTGACCACCGCGAATAGCAGATCGCCGAGCTCGTCCTCGCTGCGCTTCCGGTTGCCTGATTCAGCTTTAAGTTCTGCGATTTCCTCTGTGATCTTGTCGTAGATCGGCGCGACCGCCGGCCAGTCAAAGCCGACGCGGGCGGCACGGCGCTGCAGCTTGGCGGCGCGGGTCAGGGCGGGTAACGCGGTGCCGACACCATCGAGCGCGCTGACGCGGCCGCTTTGGCCGGCGGATTTGGTGCGGCGCTCGTGGGCTTTCTGATCCTCCCAGGCGACGGTTTGGGCTGCGGCCGAGCCGATACGGGCCGTGCCGAAAACATGCGGGTGCCGCCGGACCATCTTTTCGGCGATCGCTGCCGCGACGTCGTCGAAATCGAATTCGCCGATTTCCTCGGCCATCCGAGCGTGGAACGCGACCTGAAGCAATAGGTCGCCAAGCTCTTCCTTGAGCTCCGGCATGGCGTTCCGTTCGGCTGCCTCGGCGACCTCATAGGCTTCCTCGATGGTGTAGGGCGCGATGGTGGCGAAGCTCTGTTCGCGATCCCATGGGCAGCCGGCTGCCGGATCGCGCAGTTTGGCCATGATGGCCAGCAGCCGGTCGATCGGCGGTTGGGCGTGCGTCGTCCGGCGGCGTTTGGCGCGACGCGCGGGCGTTGATTTTTTGGCGGTCATCGTGCGGCTCCCATGCGGCGCCATTCTAGCGGGCGCAGCTACGTCCAGCGGCAAACGGGCCAATTGGCGTCGAACGAACGATATGGGCGATAAAGGGTGAGAAGCTGATATATCGCATAATGTATATTATGGGAAATAATGAGTTCACTTTTCAGAGCAAGCGCTTAGGTTGCTCCGGTGCCCTAAACCTCGATGACCATGCCGTCATAGCCCGGTTCGACGCCCGCCGGCAGCGTCCGCCGCAGCATTTCGTAGTCGAGCGACTCGTCCATGTGCGTCAGCACCGCGCGCCGAGGCCTCACCCGGTCGATCCAGGCGAGCGTTCGCTCGATATGGCTGTGGGTGACGTGTGGCGCCGGTCGGATGCAATCGACCACCCAGGTATCGATTCCGGCCAGCGCCTGAAACGCCGCCTCGTCGAGCGCGATGACGTCCGTCGAATAGGCAAACCGCCCGAACCGAAAACCGAGCGTCTGGGAGAAGCCATGATCCTGGGTGAACGGCGTGACGGCCATGCCGGCGGCAATGAACGGCCCGTCGATCGTATGGCGTTCGAGCACCGGCTTGTAATAGTGGCCCTCGCGGCCGGGTTTGAGCGGCACGAACACATAGGCGAAGCGGCGCTCGATCTCGGCCAGTGTTGCCGGCGTGGCGTATGTCGGAATGGCCGCCTTGACGATGAGATTGACGCCGCGCAAATCGTCGATGCCGTGCAAATGGTCGGCGTGCGCGTGGGTGAACAGCACCGCGTCGATTCGTCCGACGCGGGCGTCGAGCAGCTGTTCGCGCAGATCCGGTGACGTATCGACCAGGATCGTTCGGCTGCTATCCTCGACCAGGATCGAGACGCGCCGGCGACGGTTTTTCGGATTGGTTGGGTCGCATGCGCCCCAATCGCCGCCAATCCGCGGCACGCCCCATGACGGGCCGCAGCCCAGGATGGTGACCTTCACGGCAGGCCGTCCTCAGGCGGTCGGCCGCGACGCGGCCGGTGGTTTAGCCTTGGTGAACAAACGAAAGAAATTCTCGCTCGTCCGTCGCGCGAATTCGTCGGGCGCAACGTCCTTGAGCGCGGCGATGAAATTGGCGGTGTGGACGATGAAAGCGGGCTCGTTCGGCTTGCCGCGTAACGGCACCGGCGCGAGGTAGGGCGCATCGGTCTCGACCAGCAGCCGGTCGAGCGGCAGGTCGCGGACGATGCCGCGCAGCTCGTCGGCGTTCTTGAAGGTGACAATCCCCGACAGCGATACATAGAGGCCGAGTGCAAGCGCGCGTTCTGCGAGCAGCCGTCCCGTCGAAAAACAGTGGATGACGCCCGACGCAACGCCTTCCTCCTCGAGCACCGCGGCGGTTTCGGTGTCGGCGCCGCGCGAATGCACGATCAACGGCACGCCGGCAGCGCGCGCCGCACGGGCATGCTGGCGGAACGCGGCGATCTGTGCATCGCGCGGACTGTGGTCGTAGTGGAAATCGAGACCGCTTTCGCCGATGCCGATCACTTTGGAATGGCGCGCGTGCGCCGCCAGGCTGTCGACGTCACCCCCCTCTTCCGTCGCGGCCTCGTGCGGATGGATGCCGACGGAACACCAGATATCCGGATCGGCTTCGGCGATCGCACGCACCGCCGGAAACTCGCTCAGCTTGGTCGAGATGGTGAGCAGCGTGACCACGCCGGCGCGCCGCGCGCGTGCGACGATGCCGTCGCGCTCTTCGGGGCGCGCGAAATCGAGGTGGCAATGACTGTCGACGAGCATGGCGGGCGGATAGAAAGCCCGGCATCACCGCGGCGTCAAGCGCGGCGAAGGGCTCCGTCGCGCGGTGTCTCCACGTCGCGCGACATCACGCGGGTAATCGTCGCCGCGAGCTTTTCGAGATGATATGGCTTGTCGAGGGTGACGAAGCTCGGTTCGACGCGCCGCTGTATGAGCTCGGAATAGCCGGTCGCCAAAATAATCGGCAACTCGGGTCGGAGCTGGCGTATGCGCCGCGCGAGCTCGACGCCCGTCATTCCCGGCATGACCTGGTCGGTAATGACGAGGTCGATCCGTGGCTCGGTACGGAGCGCTTCGAGCGCCGCGAGGCACGACGTGGTGAGGATGGCGCTGTGGCCGAGGTGTTCGAGCATCGACACGGTGCTCTCGGCTACCAGTGAATCGTCGTCGACCACCAGGATACGGTGGATCTGCGTCGGCGCGGTTTGCGGTTTCTCCATCGGCGATGCTTCGGCGCCGGCCACGGCGGCTTTGCCTGCAACGGGCAGCCACAGCTCGACGGTCGTGCCGCGTTTCAGCTGGCTAGTAATGCGCGCGCTGCCGCCTGATTGCGCCGCGAGCCCATACACCATCGAAAGGCCAAGACCCGTGCCCTTGCCGATCTCCTTGGTTGTGAAGAACGGCTCGGGTGCGCGCGCCAAGGTCGCTTCGTCCATGCCCGCACCGGTGTCCGAGACCGCCAGGCAGACATAGCGGCCGGCGGCCAAGCCCTGCGTCGTGCCGGCTTTGATCGTTTCGTTGCGTGCGGTGATGGTCAACATGCCGCCCTGCGGCATCGCATCGCGCGCGTTGAGCGACAGATTGAGCACGGCAAGCTCGAATTGGTTCGGGTCAACGCAGATCGCCGGCAATGCCTCGGCGAAATCGATGCGGATCTCGATGGTCGAGCCGAGCGTGCGACGCAACATGTCGGCCATTCCGTCGATAACGCGCGGGACCTCGACCGCTTCAGGACGCAGTTCCTGCCGGCGCGCGAACGCCAGCATCCGCTGCGTCAGATTGGCGCCGCGCTCCGCGGCCTGGATGGCGCTGTCGACGAAGCGCTCCAATTTCGGGTCGGCCGGCAGACATTTGCTGCGCAGGATGTCGAGGTTGCCCAGGATCGCCATGAGGAGATTATTGAAATCGTGCGCCAATCCGCCGGTGAGCTGGCCGAGGCTTTCGAGCTTCTGCATCTGGTGCACCTGCGCGAGCGCCATCTCGCGCTCGCGCGTGCGTTCGTCGACCCGCCGTTCGAGCTCGGCATTCGTTTGCTCGAGCTCGGCGGTGCGCTCGGCAACGCGCCGCTCGAGCTCGCCATTGAGTTTTTCGAGCTGTCGCGTCTTGCGATGAAGTTCGATGAAAACTCTGACCTTGGCGCGCAACAGCTCCGGCACTACGGGCACCGGCACGTAGTCGACGGCGCCGTATTCGTATCCCTTGATGCGATCGAGATCGGTCAACGCAATCGCCGAGATGAAGATGATCGCGGTCGCCTGATAGCGCGGATGGGCGCGGATCAGAGCCGCAAGCTCGTAGCCGTCCAGGTCCGGCATGCAGACGTCGATCAGGATGACCGCGACGTCCTGCTTGAGCAGAAATTGCAGTGCCTCGTTGGCCGAGCTCGTCTTGACGAGAGTTTCGCCCAGGTCCTTGAGGACTGCCTCGTAGCTGAGCAGCTTGGCCGGCTGATCGTCGACCAGCAGGATGTTGACCGGGTCATTTGCCATCGAGCGTCCGCCGTCTCAGCGATGCAGCCACATGCGCAACGCCGAGAGCAATTGCTCGGTATTCACGGGCTTGGCGAGATAGTCGGACGCGCCGGCTTCGAGACACTTCTCGCGGTCGCCTTTCATCGCCTTCGCGGTCAGGGCGATGATTGGCAAGCGGTGCGACCGCGGTTTGGTGCGGATGACCTCGATCGTCTGATAGCCATCCATTTCCGGCATCATGATATCCATCAGCACGATGGCCATGTCCGGCGTCGATTCAAGAATGTCGATTGCTTCACGGCCGGTGGTAGCCGCGAGAACGTGCATGCCGCGCCGTTCGAGCGCGCTGCTCAGCGCGAAGATGTTGCGGGCGTCATCGTCAACCAAAAGAACGGTCTTGCCGACGAGATCGTCGTCCGAATTGTGCAGCCGTTCGAGCATCCGTTGCTTTTCGGTCGGTAAATCGTCGACCACGCGATGCAGGAATAAGGCGGTCTCGTCGAGCAGTCGCTCCGGCGATTCGACGCCTTTGACGACGACGCTGCGCGCCATGGTGTGAAGCTGCGCGTCTTCTTCGGGCGACAGCTCTCGGCCCGTGAACACCACGACCGGCAGATCGGCGAGGTGCGGATCATCGCGGAATTTCTCCAGCAGCTCGAAGCCCGACATGTCGGGCAGCCGCAAGTCGAGCACGACGCAATCGACCTGCCGCGTGCGCAGAATGGCCAAGGCCCCCTCGCCGGTTCCGACCGAGATGATGGTGACGTCGTCGTGGCCCAACAATTCAGTGATGGTCATGCGCTCGCTGGCATCGTCCTCGATGACGAGCAACGTTTTGCGCCGGGCACGGGAATAATCCTTGATCCGCGTCAGCGCCTGCGTGAGCCGGTCGGGCGTCATCGGCTTGTTGAGGAAGGCGAACGCGCCGCGCGCCAAGCCGTTCTGGCGATCCTCGTCGAGCGTGACGATCTGCACCGGAATATGCCGGGTTTGCGGATTCTGCTTGAGTTGACTCAACACGCTCCAGCCCAGCATGTCGGGCAGGAAGACATCGAGCGAGATCGCACTCGGCCGGTATTCCGTCGCGAGCGCCAACGCATCGGCGCCGCGGTGCGCGATCAGGACCTTGAATCCCTGGTCGTGTGCCAGGTCGAGCAGGATACGGGCATAATGTGGATCGTCCTCGATGATCAGCAGGACGGCGTCGTCGCCCGATTCAATCGTCTCGCGGTCGTCGGGGACCGTCTCGATCGCATGATCGGCCATGCGTGTCGCGGCCATCGTCCGCGCCGCCATCGCCGCGTCGCCGTCACGGGGCGCCGTGCGTGGAGCGACGGTCGGACCGACATACTTGGTGGGCAGATAGAGCGTAAACGTGCTGCCGCGGCCCGGCGTGCTGCGAAGTTGAATTTCGCCGCCCAGCAGATTGGCGAGTTCGCGACAAATCGCCAGGCCGAGGCCGGTGCCCCCGTACTTGCGGTTCGTGCTGGCGTCGGCCTGCTGGAAGGCCTCGAAGATGATCTTCTGCTTTTCCGGCGCGATGCCGATACCGGTATCGGATACCTCGAACACGACCACGGAGGGCGCGTGCTTTAGCACCGGATGATCGGCGGTCCAGCCCCCGGCCGCCGGCGACACTTTCAGCCGCACGCCGCCGTGCTCGGTGAACTTGAACGCGTTGCTCAGCAGGTTCTTGAGCACCTGTTGCAGGCGCTTGGCGTCGGTGACGATGCTGCGGCCGAGATGCGGATCGATCTGGACGTCGAAAGACAGGCGCCGGCTTTCGGCCTCGTGGCGGAACGCCCGCGTCAGCATGTCATGGAGGTTGGTGAGGAAGACTTCTTCGGCTTCGACCGACACCGTGCCGGATTCGATCTTCGACAGATCGAGGATGTCGCTGATCAGATTCAAAAGGTCGGTGCCGGCGGCGTGGATGGTCCGCGAGAATTCGACCTGCTTCGGCGTCAGGTTGGCGTCGGCGTTCTCGGCGAGCTGCTGGCCGAGGATCAGGATGCTGTTCAGCGGCGTGCGCAACTCGTGCGACATGTTCGCCAGGAATTCGGACTTGTACTTCGACGTCAGCGCGAGCTCGGCCGCCTTTTCCTCGATGGCGCGCCGCGCCTGTTCGATCTCTTGGTTCTTGCGTTCGACTTCCACGTTACGTTCGGCCAGCTGCTGGGCCTTGAGCTCGAGCTGTTCGTTGGTCTGCTGCAATTCGCGTTGACGCGTCTGCAACTCGTTGGCGAGCTGCTGCGATTGCTTCAGCAGCCCTTCCGTCCGCATGCTCGCCTCGATGCTATTGAGGACGATGCCGATGTTGGCCGTCAGCTGTTCGAGGAACGAAATCTGCAAATCGGTGAACGCACCGATCGCCGACAGTTCGATCACCGCCTTGACCTGGCCTTCGAACAACACCGGCAGAACGATGATGTTCTTGGGCAGCAGCTTCAGCGCGCCGATGCCGATCGCCACAGCGTTATCGGACAAATCGGCGATCAGTTTGCGCCGTGCGTCGGCCGCGCATTGGCCGATGAGGCCCTCGCCCAGCCGCAGCCGTTCGGGATGTCCGGTCGGTCCGCTGTCGGCGTACGCCGACAGCAGCGTGAGGCGCGGTTCGCCGCCGTCGGCGGCATCGACCAGGTAGATGACGCCATTCTGGGCATCGACCAGGGGCGCGAGTTCCGTCAGCAGCATGCGGCCGACCGCCGTCAGGTCGCGCTGGCCCTGGAGCATGTTGGTGAAGCGCGCCAGATTGGTCTTGAGCCAGTCCTGCTCGGTATTGCGCTCGGTGGTGAGGCGCAAATTGCCGATCATGGTGTTGATGTTGTCTTTGAGCTCGGCCACCTCGCCGCGTGCCTCGACTTGAATGGAGCGGGTCAAGTCGCCCTTGGTCACGGCCGTCGCGACTTCCGCGATGGCGCGCACCTGGGTCGTCAGATTGGCCGCCAGCAGGTTGACGTTGCCGGTGAGGTCCTTCCAAGTACCGGCGGCTCCCGGCACGTTGGCCTGGCCGCCGAGCTCGCCTTCGGTGCCGACCTCGCGCGCGACGCGCGTCACCTCGCCGGCGAAGCCGTTGAGCTGGTCCACCATCGTGTTGATGGTGTCCTTGAGCTCGAGAATCTCGCCTTTCACGTTGACGGTGATCTTCTTCGACAAGTCGCCGCGCGCCACGGCCGTGGTCACTTCGGCGATGTTGCGCACCTGGGTCGTCAGGTTGGCCGCCAGCAGGTTGACGTTGTCGGTGAGGTCCTTCCACGTGCCGGCGATGCCTTTCACCTGCGCCTGACCGCCGAGCTTGCCTTCGGTGCCGACCTCGCGCGCCACGCGCGTCACCTCGCCGGCGAAACCGTTGAGCTGATCCACCACCGTGTTGATGGTGTTCTTGAGCTCGAGAATCTCGCCTTTCACGTCGACGGTGATCGTGCGCGACAAGTCGCCGTTGGCGATGGCGGTCGCGACCTCGGCAATGTTGCGCACCTGGCCGGTCAGGTTCGAGGCCATGAAGTTGACGTTGTCGGTAAGATCCTTCCACGTGCCGGCGACGCCTTTCACCTGCGCCTGGCCGCCGAGCTTGCCGTCGGTGCCGACTTCGCGCGCCACGCGCGTCACTTCCGAGGCGAAGCCATTGAGCTGGTCCACCATCGTATTGATGGTTTCCTTGAGCTGTAGAATTTCACCGCTGACGTTGACGGTGATCTTCTTCGACAAGTCGCCGTTGGCGACGGCGATCGTCACGTCCGCGATGTTGCGAACCTGTGCCGTCAGGTTCGAGGCCATGAAGTTGACATTGTCGGTGAGGTCCTTCCACGTGCCGGCGACGCCGGGCACCACCGCTTGGCCGCCGAGCTTGCCTTCGGTGCCGACCTCGCGCGCCACGCGCGTCACCTCGCCGGCGAAGCCGTTGAGCTGATCCACCATCGTGTTGATGGTGTTCTTGAGCTCGAGAATCTCGCCTTTCACGTCGACGGTGATCGTACGCGACAGGTCGCCGCGCGCCACGGCCGTGGTCACTTCGGCGATGTTGCGCACCTGACCGGTCAGGTTCGAGGCCATGAAGTTGACATTGTCGGTGAGGTCCTTCCACGTGCCGGCGACGCCGGGCACCACGGCCTGGCCGCCGAGCTTGCCTTCGGTGCCGACCTCGCGCGCGACGCGCGTCACCTCGGCGGCGAACGAACGGAGCTGGTCCACCATCGTGTTGATGGCTTCTTTCAGCTGGAGGATCTCGCCGCGGACGTCGACGGTGATTTTCTTCGACAAGTCGCCGTTGGCGACGGCGATCGTCACGTCCGCGATGTTGCGCACCTGACCGGTTAGGTTCGAGGCCATCGAATTGACGCTCTCGGTCAAATCCTTCCACACGCCGGTCACTTCGCGCACCTGCGCCTGGCCGCCGAGCTTGCCGTCGGTGCCGACTTCGCGCGCCACGCGCGTCACCTCGGAGGTGAACACGCTGAGCTGCTGGATCATCGTATTGACGATGTTGGCGAGCCGGAGGAATTCGCCTTTGAGCGGCCGGCCGTCGATCTCGGTCGGAACGGTTTCAAGCAAGTCGCCGCGCGCGACCGCCGCGATGGCGCGCGTCACTACCACGGTGGGCCACAGAAGATCGTCGATCAGCCCGTTGAGCGAAACTTCCATCTCGCCCCAGGCACCGAGCGTGTGGCCGAATTTGACGCGCTGCCGGGTGCGGCCCTCGCGGCCGACCGTGTTTCCGACCCGCTCGAGCTGTTCGGCCATCCGCTGATTGGCGGCGGCGATTTCGTTGAAGGTGTCGGCGATTTTGCCGGCAAGACCGACCTGGTCGCGGGGCAGCCGCACCGAAAAATCGCCGACCCGGACCGCCTGAAGTCCATGCAGCAACTGTTGCAGATCGACGGTTTCCCGCGCGCGTCGGTCGTCGCTTTTGGCGTCGGGCTCGTAGGGGATCGGGTTCGCGACGGCCGTACGGTCGTCGTGCGCTTGAGCTCGCCCAGTGATCGCCATCCAGCCCCCTGTCGCCTGCGTGCGGGCGCCTTATCCGCACCAAGGACATCGCCCGGCTCGCGCACGACCGCTCTCTCGCGGCCGCGGCGCAATCCGGGCCGCTTAGATTCGCGACATTCGCGCTAGGGTACGATCAGGGAAAACCTGAGTATTGCCGGAAAAACTACTGAGGGAAAACCGGCGTCCGCAGCGAGCTGATGTCGATGCGCTCGCAATTGAGGCGGCCTTGCAGCAGGCAATCCTCAAGTTTCGCGGTCTGCGCCAGCCCCTCCAGGACATAAAAGCCGATGACGCCGATCAGCAACGTGACGGCGAAGGCCGCGAGGCTGGTGGTGAAACGCTCCTCGTCGTCGCGCTCGTTGCGCCGGCGTTCCCACAGGGTCAGATGCCGATCCATGTCGGCATCATGGCACGTTTCGCCACCTCAGGCGAGCCGGGTTGGCGGCCAGCTGGGCGCTAATGTGCGAGCTGATCCGCGGTATTGAGATCGTCGTTGGCCTTGGCCAGGTCACCCTTGTCCTGCCAAGCCATGCCGCGGTCATGGAAGCACGGGCTGCACCGTGGGTTGAGCTTGATCGCCAGGTCGTAATCCGCGATCGCGTGGTCATTGTCGTTCTTGTGGTACCAGGCGATGCCGCGGTTGAAATAGACCTGCCACAGTGCGGGATCGTGTTGCTCGTATTTGAGCGCCGCGGTGAAATCGGCAATCGCGCCGTCGTAGTCGCCGGTCTGGTTCCGCGCCATGCCGCGGTTGTTGAAGCACTGGCCGCAATCCGGACTGAGCTTGATGGCTTCGCTGTAATCGGCGAGCGCGTGGGTATAGTCGGTGTTGCGATAATAGGCTGTGCCACGCTTGTCGTAGATGTCGGCGCGATCCGACGATTGCAGGGTCCGATCGTCGAGCGCGCGGGTGTAGAGGCGCACCGCCCTGCCCCAATCCTGTTTTTGCGCGGCCTGATCTGCGGCGTGCGCGTCGGCCGAACCATCGGCAAGCGCCGGCGAGGCGATCGCGACGAGCAACGCCGCCAAGGCGAACGCGCACCTCATGACGCCGCCGCCTCGACATAGCGCGGGAAGATTCCCGCCGGCTTCGGCAGTTGCGTTTCCGGTTTGAGCGGATGCGCTTCGAGCGCGTTGAAGCAACGGTGTACGAAATCGTCCGGCACCGCGAGTTGGTCGAGCAGCTTCGCCGCCGCCTGCGGCACGAACGGCTGCGCCAGGATCGCGAGGTGGCGAATGGTTTCGGCGAGGACGTAGAGCACCTGACCGAGCCGCACCGGATCGGTCTTCTTCAATTTCCACGGCGCTTGCTCGTCGACGTACCGGTTCGCCATGGCGACGATCTCCCAGATCCGCTCGAGCGCGAGATGCAGCGCTTGTTTGTCGATCTCGGCGGCGACCGCGCGGCGGAGATTGGCGACTTTGCCGATCAATTCGCCGTCGGCACGGCGCTGCTCCGCTGTCGTCGCATCGGCGCCGGCCGGCAGCTTGCCGCCGCAATAGCTCTGGATCATCGACAGCACGCGCTGCGCCAGGTTGCCGAAATCGTTGGCGAGATCGCCGTTGATCCGGCCGACGACGGCGCGATGTGAAAAGTCCCCATCGGCCCCAAAGGGCAGCTCGCGCAACATGAAATAGCGTACCGCGTCGACGCCGTATTCATCGACGAGTTGCCGCGGCGCGATGAAGTTGCCGAGCGACTTCGACATCTTCTTCCCTTCGACCGTCCACCAGCCGTGCGCGAAGACGCGCTTGGGCAGGTCAAGACCGGCGGCCGCCAGGAATGCCGGCCAATAGACGCAGTGGAAGCGCACGATGTCCTTGCCGACGACATGGATGTCGGCCGGCCAGAAGGTTTTGAATTCGGCGCTGGTGGCGTCGGGATAGCCAACGGCGGTGAGATAATTGGTCAGCGCGTCGAGCCAGACATACATAACGTGCTTCGCATCGTCCGGCACCGGCACGCCCCAGGCGAAGCTGGTGCGCGATACCGAAAGATCGGTGAGGCCGCCTTTGACGAAACTGGTGACTTCGTTGCGTCGGGATGCCGGACCGATGAAATCGGGGTTGCGCGCGTAATGGTCGAGCAACCAATCCTGCCAATCGGACAGGCGGAAGAAATAGCTCGGCTCCTCGACCCACTCGACCTCGGCGCCGGAGGGCGCGCGGAATTTTCCGTCCGGACCCTTGGTCAGTTCGTCCTCGCCGTAAAAGGCTTCGTCGCGCACCGCGTACCAGCCGGAATATTTTCCGAGATAGATGTTCTCGCGGCCTTTAGGCGACTTGCTCTTGGCGATAGCCTGCCAGATCGCTTGGCTGGCGGCGATGTGGCGCGGTTCGGTGGTGCGGATGAACTGATCGTTCGAGATGTTCATCAGCTTGGTCATGGCACGGAAATTTTCCGACACGCGGTCGCAAAACGCCTGCGGCTCGACACCGGCATCGCGCGCCGATTTCGCCACCTTTTGGCCGTGCTCGTCGGTGCCGGTGAGGAACAGCACGCGATCGCCGTCGAGCCGCTTGAACCGGGCCAGCGCGTCGCACGCGACGGACGTATAGGCGTGGCCGAGATGCGGCGAATCGTTGACGTAATAGATCGGCGTCGTGAGATAGAACTTATCGCCGGCCATGATGGTGATCCTCAGCGCGTCGCGTCGGCGAGCGCGAAGAAGGCGTCGAGCACGACGGCCCTCTTGTCGAGCTCGACCCCTTCGGCGGCGCCGAACAGGTGCCCCAGACGACGCCAAATTTCCGCCCATTGTGCCGGACTGCGGCGCGTCGCCAGCTTCGCCAGAATGGCGCGTTCGGCAGGCGACGTCGCCGGCTCGCGGCCCAAGGCCAGCATGACGACCGCCGCGACGGCGCGCGGCAGCAATTCGGTCAGCAGGCCGAAACCCGTTGCCTCGCCGCGCACCAACGTTTCGGCGAAGCCATGCAACGACTCGCCAGGTAGCTTTGGCAGGCCGCCCAGCAGGGCGAAAAGGCCGCGTTGCACGGCAAGCCCGTCCTGCGCCGCCAGTGTCAGAGCGCGGCCAATCGATCCGCCGGCGAGCTGCGCCAGGGCATCGGCATCGGTCGCATCCAGCTCGGGCATGAATCGGCGAATTGCTGCAAGAACAGAGTCTTGTGGCAAAGTATTCATATGCATCGTACGGCAGCGTGAACGAATCGTCGGCAACAGCCGGCCGGGGCTTTCGCTGGTAAGAAACAGCAACGCGCGCTTCGGCGGTTCTTCAAGAACCTTGAGCAACGCATTGGCTGCGTTGCGATTCATCTCGTCGACGCCATCGACAATCACCACCCGCCACGCCCCCTGCGACGGCGTCAGGTGGAGGAACGAAGCGATGGCGCGCGTGTCGTCCACGACGATCTCGCTGCGCAGGCGCTTACGCTTCTCGTCCCAGGCGCGCTCGACGACGAGAAGATCGGGATGGGCGCCAGAGGCGACGAGCCGGAACACCGGATGCTCGGGCGGGATCGCCAGTGCGGTGGCCGGCGCAGCATCGCCAAACAAGCCCGCCGCGGCTTCAGGTTGTGCCAGCAGGAAGCGCGCGGCGCGATAAGCGAAGGTAGCTTTGCCGATGCCCGCCGGCCCCGCTAACAGCCAGGCGTGCGGCAGGCGTTTGGCGGTGTAGGCGCCAAGAAAGGCGGCTTCGGCCTCGGTATGGCCGATCAACGTGGCATTTTCGCGTGGCGACGGTAGATCCACCGCGCCGTCGGCCGCGTCCTCCGCGATATTGAGATCGTCGTCGCTCATGCGGCCATCATAGCGCAACGCCAAGCCGTTCACGCACCGAAGCGGCGAGCGCCCGCCGCACCGACTCGACGTCGCCGCTGGCATCGACGACGACGCAACGATCGGGCGCCGCGCGCGCGATCGCCAGGAACCCGTCGCGCAAACGCCGGTGGAAGTCTGCTCCCATCCGTTCGAAGCGATTGCGATCCTGTGCCCGCTTGAGCCCGACCTCGACCGGCAGATCGAGAATCAACGTCAGGTCGGGCGGACGGTTATTCCCGTCAATGAAGCGATGAAGCTCGTGCAGGGCGTCAAGCGCCAAGCCGCGGCCGTACCCCTGATACGCCAGAGTCGAATCGGCGTACCGGTCGCAGACGACCCACCGGCCGGCCGCGAGCGCCGGTTGGATCGTGCGCGCCAGATGATCGCGCCGCGCCGCCACCATCAGCAGCGCCTCGGTCGGGGCATCCCAGGCGTCGGGGCCGCCGGCCAGCAGCAGCTTACGGATCGCTTCGGCACCGGGCGATCCGCCGGGCTCACGCGTTTCCAGCGCGTCGATACCGGCGCGTTTGAGCGCCTCGACCAAGAGCCGCGCCTGGGTCGATTTGCCGGCGCCCTCGCCGCCCTCGAGCGTGATGAAGCGTCCGCGTGCGGGTGCGTCGGCGGTCAGTTGTGTCGTCCGAACAGCAAGTAGGCCGCGTTGAACGCCATACGGCCGAAAAGACTAAGCGGCTGCACCGCTTGGGTCGCCACCAGCGGCACCTCGACGGGCGGCGTATCTGGCGTCGAAATCGTCAGCTTGCCGACCGTCTGTCCGGCGGTCACCGGCGCAGGCACCGGCCCGTCGTAAACCGCGGCGACCTTCATGGCGGTGCGGTCGCCGCGCGGCAGCGTGATGACGACGTCGTGTGCGACGGCAACCGGCACCTGGCCGGCCTGCCCCATCCAGACCGGCGCACGGTCGATTACCGCGCCCGCTTTGGCGATCGTGTAATCGTCGAATTCGCGGAAGGCCCAATCGAGCACCGTGCGGCCTTGGCTGGCGCGCTCCTGCATCGAGCTCATGCCCGCAAGCACTTCGATGACGCGGCGGCCGTTGCGCTGCGCCGATGCGGTTAGGCAATAGCCGGCTTCGTCGGTGTGACCGGTCTTGAGCCCGTCGACGGTGCTGTCGGTATAGAGCAGCGGATTGCGGTTGCCCTGCTTGATGCCGTTGAAGGTGAAGTCCTTCTGGGCATCGTAATGGTAGTACTCGGGAAAGTCGGTGATCAGGTGGTGCGCCAGGACCGCCAGATCGTGCGTCGTCATGTATTCGTCGGGATCGGGCAAGCCGTCGACGTTGGCGAAGTGACTACCGGTCAAGCCGAGTTCCTTCGCCTTGTCGTTCATCAGTTTGACGAATGCGTCGGTGCTGCCGGCGAGGCCTTCGGCAAGCACGATGCAGGCGTCGTTGCCCGACTGGACGATCATGCCTTGCAGCAGATCCTCGAGCCGGACCTTGCCGCCGAGCGGCACGAACATCTTCGAGCCTTGCGTGCGCCAGGCATTCTCGCTGACCGGCAGCATATCGTTGAGCGTCGCCCGTCCTTGTTTCAGGTACGAAAAGACGATGTACTCGGTCATCAACTTGCTCATCGACGCCGGGGGAATGCGCGCGTCGCTGTTCTTGTCGAGCAGCACCGCGCCGGTGTTGAAGTCGATGACGTACGCATTGCGGGCTGTGGTGTCGATCGTCGGCGCCGCGGCATGCGCGGCTGGCAGCCAGCACGCCAAGCACAGCCCGGCGATCACGGCAGAAAGGCGCATCGGATTCATTGGGGGCTCACGGACGGTTTAACCAGCGGAATCGCGGCCAGCATAACCGGAAATGCGGCAAAATCCACGGTCGCCTGCGCCGCGTCGCGCGGCCTTGCCGCCTACCAGTCGAAGGCGAGACGGGCTTGCGGCACGCCGCTCTTGACGACGTCGCCGAGCAGACGGTCGGCCTCGCCGGTCGTCGCGATCGGGCCGATGCGGACGCGATAGACGTTCGCGCCATTGACCCGCGCGGTATCGATGTTCACGGCGCCAAACTGCGTCAGCTTGGCTTTCAAGCTTTCGGCGTTCTCGCGGCGGCTGAACGCGCCGGCTTGGATGTACATTCTGGAATTCGTCGCCGCCGTGAACGCCGGCGCCTTGGTCGTCGTCGCTTCGGCCGGACTGACGAGCGCGAGGTGCGATGTTGCCGCGCGCGGCGCCGGCTGTTGCGTTGCCGTCGATGTATCGGCGGCCGGTGGCGGCGCGGCGGTGCCGTTGGGCGGCGCCAGCGTCTGTTCGTTCACCGTCGCGATCGGCGCGGCCGCGGCCAGTTGTGTCGGCGGCTCGACGTCCGGCCCACCGTTGCGTTGCGCCAACAACTCGGCCTGCAACGTCGGCTGTTGTAACAGCTGGACGCGCACATGCGCAGTGCCGGCATTGGCGAAGCCGAGCAGCTGCGCCGCGCGCCGCGACACGTCGAGGATGCGATCGCGCGCGTAGGGGCCGCGATCGTTGACGCGCAGTTGAATCGTACGGCCGTTGTCGAGGTTGGTCACCTCGACGATGCTGGGCATCGGCAGCGTGCGATGCGCCGCCGTCAGCGCGTTCATGTCGAAGTGCTCGCCGTTGGCGGTGTATTTGCCGTCGAAATCGGGTCCGTACCATGAGGCGATGCCGGTCTCTTCGTACGACCAATTGACGGCCGGGTAGTACCATTTGCCGTCGATTTGATACGGCTGACCGATTTTGTAGAAGCCGTTGGCGTTGGGCGCTGCAACGTTGTTGGCGCTGGCGCCGCCGCTGTGGCTGCCGCACGCCGCCAAAGCGAACGCCAACGCGCCAAGGAGCACGCTCGTCCGCGCGGCGTCCAAAATTTTATCGAGTCGCGATGTCCCCACCGGCGCCGGAGGATATGGTCAATCGACCGCATCCGCAAGATAGCCGACGGCCGTCGCGAAATACGACGAGTTGTTCCAGCGGAGAATGACGCGGAAGTTGTCGAAGACCAGCAGCGCCGATCCCGAATCGCCGCCGGGCTCGATGAGCGACGCCGTCGTCGACGAATCCTGCAACGCGCCGCCGTTGGCTTGTGCGACGCCGAGCGCCGCCCAATCCGCGAGCGGCTTGCGGTGGCCGAGGCCGATCAGCGTCTGGTCGAGCCCGGCCGGCGCCTTCACTGCGATGCCCCAACCCTCGTCCGGACGCCAGCCGACATGCGCCAGATAGTTGGCGATCGACGCGAAGACGTCGGCCTTGTTGGCCCAGATGTCGGGCGGCGCGTCGCCGCGCCAGCTTACCGCGTAATTGAGGAAGCTGGACGGCATGAACTGGCTCTGTCCCATCGCGCCGGCCCATGAGCCGGTCATCGTTCGCGGATCGACATGCATGCGCTGTACGACGACCAGCGCGTTGATCAATTCTTTGCGAAAGAAGGCGCTACGCCGGCCGTCATAGGCGAGCGTTGCGAGCGCGTCGATCTCGGAGAAATTTCCGGTGAGACGGCCGTAATCGCTCTCGATGCCCCACAGCGCGACGATGAAGCGCGGCGCGACGCCGTATTTCCGGCTCACCGCGTCGAGCAACGCGCGGTTCTCGGTCAACACCTCGCGGCCGCGCTCGCGTCGTGTTTGCGACACCACGCGGTCGATGTATTCATCGAAGGTAAGCGTGCTTTCGGGCTGTTGCCGGTCGAGCTCGATCACGTGCGGCACGAAGGCGACGTTGGCGAAGGCGCGGTCGAGCGTCGCTGGCGTGATGCCTTGGTTCAGCGCGTCGCGGCGGACATCCTGAATGAATGCATGGAAGCCGGATTGTCCCGGCGCCGATGCCGGCTGCGCCGAGTCTTGCGCGCCGGCCGCGCCGATGCCGACGAGCACGGCGGCCACGATTGCAACGAGACGAATCACCATCGCGCGCATCAATAGTCGAAGCCGGCGGCGAAAGGAAGCCGCCGCGCGCGACATCAGGTTTTCATCAGCAGGGCGCCCGCCTTCTCGCGCATGGCCTCGGGCATCGGCGTCGCGCGCCGGCGGTCCAGATCGAAATGCACGCCGGCTAGATAGAGACGCGCGATGCGGTCGCCGCCTTTGACCTCGATCAGATCGTGAACCATCGCCACGGACGAGCGGCCGAGGGTCAGCAAGCCGCTGGTGGCGACGAGCTCGGCGCCGGCGCCGGGCTGCCATGGCGCCAAGGCAAGCCGGGATTCGAACGTGGCAAAACCGCGACGTTCGCGTGCGATATAGTCGGCGTTCATGCCGACCGCGTTCATCACATGCGTGACGGCGGTTGAAAACCGTCGCACATGGCCGATCAGCGACAGCCGGCCGGTCTCGTCCAGCTCCCAGCTCTTGATGCGATCGCGCAGGCTCGGCAGCGCACCGTGCGCCATCGGCAGCTTTACCGGCGCGAACGGTTCGGCGTTCCACGCGGTGGCGGCGGCCTCGAGCGCGGTGCGCAGGCCCGAGCGCATCTTCGCGTCACGCGGTGCCAGGACGTGCTCGGCTTCGGTGGCGACCGCACCCTCGCCCGCCGTCAATTCGTGGCCGATCCGGACTTGGTGCTCGCGTTTGGCGCCCTCGCTGACGCCGAGCACCGCACTGCGGATCGCAACCGCCGCGCCGGCGCGCAGTTCGCGGCGATAGCGCGCCAGCAGGCTGACGGTCCGGAAATGGCGCATCGGCGCCAAGCGGAACAGCAGGCTCGCCGCGGCGTCACCGAAACGCTCGCCGTAGAACGCGATGTTCATATGGCCGAAGGCGTCGCATTCCCAGGCCTCGACGTCGCCCCGATAAGTCTCGCCAAACCCAGTTGTGGTCGCCGTGTCACGCATGGCGGCGACTATGGCAGAGGGCGGCTCGGTGGCGGAAGCGCGCGAACACGCCCCGGCCGGGCGGTGCACTGAGTTCAAGAACGCGTGCCACGATGTTGACACAAAGGACTTTTTTGTCACAGGGATGGAAAATAATAAGCACGCTTACCATTTTGCATGGAGGCCGCTCATTGGGGGCGGTCACGGCTCGGAAGGCAAAACAGGAGGAGCCATCATGCAAACCACGAAATTCAACCGCAGCCTACGCGCCCTGTTGATGGCCGGAGCGGTGGCCACCGTCACCGCCGGTGCATTCGTCACCCCGGCGCTGGCCGACGGCGACGATTGGCACGGCCACGGCGGCTGGGGCGATCACGACCACGATAGTTGGCATGATCGCGGCGGCTGGTACGGCGATCGCGACGATTGGCGCCGCGGTCCGGCCTACGGCTACAGCTACGGTTACTCCTACCCCTACGCGTATTACCCCTACGCCTATACGGCGCCGGCGCCGGTCTATGCCGCGCCGCCGTCGGTCGGTGTCTACTTCGGCATCCGCTGAAATCGCACGCCGAAGCCAGCCCCGCCCCTCGCTCCCCCGGGCGGGGCTTTTTTGTGCATGCCTAAAGCAACGGGCTGCGGCTGCGGTCGGTCATCAACGCGGCGCCCACCACCGCCGCGGCGGCGGCCAGCATCAGATAATAAGCCGGGGCAAGCGTCGATCCGGTAACGTCGATGAGTGCAGTCGCGATCGCCGGTGCGGTGCCACCCGCAATGCCCAGGCCGAGATTGAACGCCACTGAGTAGGCGCTCATGCGGTATTCGGCGGGAAACTGTTCTGAGACCATCGCCGGATCGGTGCCCATCACCAGCGCGAGCAGCGCGCCGAAGCCAATCTGTGCCGTGGCGAAACCGGCGATGCCGCCATTGCGTGCCAACAGGAACGCTGCCAGCGCGGCAACGAACTCGGCCGCAAACGCGACGATCAGCAATGTGCGCCGCCGGATGACGGAGTCATTGGCGATGCCGGCCAGCGGCACCACCGCCAGCGCCAGCGCCTGTGCCAACGTCGTCGCTTGCAGGGCGTGGGCTTCCGACAAGCCACCGAACAAGCCTGCATAGACCGGAAAGAAAACCATCGTCAGATAGTTGACGGCGCCGTAGCCCGACGTGAACAGGATCGCGACGGCCATCAGGCGCCCGTCATGTCTCAGCGCCCGTCGCAACGGCATCTCGCGCCGCGCCGCAGCGGGCGCGCCGGCGTCGCGCAAGCGGCGGCGCAGCAGCAACGCGCCCATCGCCAGCACGCCACCGAACGCGAAGGGCAATCGCCAGGCCCATGACACGAGCTGCGCGTCGCTGGCAAAGCTGATCGTGGCCGTTGCGACCGCCGCGGCGAGTAACACGCCGCCGGTCGAGCCGATATTCGCCATGCTGCCGGCAAAGCCGCGCCGGTTCGCCGGCGCGGTTTCGACTAGGTAAGCGACCGAGCCGGTGTATTCGCCGCCGACCGAGAATCCCTGGAACAGCCGCACCGCAAGCAACGTCAGCGGCGCCGCAATCCCGGCCACCGCATAGGTCGGCAGCAGCGCGATCGCGGTCGTACCCGCGCCCATCAACGTCACCGACAGCAGCAACACGAACCGGCGGCCAAGCCGGTCGCCGAGGTGGCCCAGCACGGCGCCGCCGATCGGACGCATGGCGAAGCCGACGGCGAACCCGGCATAGGCGCCGATCAGTGACGCCAGCGGATCGTGCGACGGAAAGAACAACCGCGCGAGCACCGGCGCGAAATAGCCATACAGGCCGAAATCGTACCACTCGAGCAGGTTGCCGATGCCGCCGGCGGCGAGCGCCGACGGCGAGAGCCGAGTTCGATACGGGCGGAGGGTCGCCATGGATGCAGCATCACCGGAGGCAATGGCGCGGACCGAGATGCCCGCCGCAAGGGACTGCCCTCATGTTATCCGACGGAAGGTTCGGCGCGGTATGGCGGCCGATGGCAGCCCGCATCCGGTCGGACGCGGCGGCGCTAGTCTAGATGCGGCGCGAGGGCCGGATCAGCCAGTATTTCTGCCGGTTTCTCGCCTTTGGCGCCCCCGCGCTTGCCGCTGTGAAAGAGGACCTTGTGCCGGTCCGAGCAGAACTTGGCATCGGTCCGCCGCTGCGTGCCGGGGCCGGCCTCGAATAGCTCATGACAGTGCTGACATTGCCGGATGGTGACGCCGCTTGCGAGGGCTTGTCCGAGTTGGAACCACAAGCCGTCGAGCAGAGAGCGCGGATAAAACTGAATGCGAGGAGCCCTCGCCCCGAGATCGAGACTGAACTTCACCACCATTCCCGTCAACGTGATGCCGCCGTGCTGGATCGCAATGCGTTCGATCAGCCCACCATGGTCGGTTTGGCAATGGCCGATATATTCGCGCATCGCCATGGCGTGCTCGAGAATTGGTGCAACCGGATCGCCATAGTCGGTCTTGAAACCAGCCGGCGTCAGCGGACCGAACTTTTCGATAAAGCCCAAGAGCCCCTGCGCGTCGGTGGCGGCACTGGCGAAGTGCTTAAACAGGAAGCCGAACTCGTCGAGGGGGCGGTACGGCACAAGCTGACCGCCACGCCGGAGGACACGCTGCTGGCGGTTGACATCGCGGGCGGACGGCGTCTCACCAAGCGGGAGCTGGAAGGTCGATGGCGGTGCGGGATGCATGGCTGAAACCGCGTCCGTACCCACCAGGCGGTATCCCTGGGGATCACGCTGCCATTCGAGATTGATAACGGATCGCCACATCGGAGAGCCGCGTTCTGCGTTCCACCCCGAAAACTGTTCTGCTTTTTAAGTGTAACATCCGTAATTTTGAGGGCAACAGAAGAGTTTAGCGTCCTGCCCTCGGGTGCAGGCGATCGTTGCGCCTGTGAACGAAGTTGTTACATGCGCGGCCGCACGCGCGCCTGGTCACAGCGCGTCGGCGATCGCCTTGCCCATCTCGGTCGTCTTGGTCTTGCCGCCGAGGTCCGGGGTCCTGAGTTTGGTCTCGGCGATCACGGTTTCGATTGCCTTGACGATCGCCGCACCGGCCTGGGGATGCCCCAGATGGTCGAGCATCATCGCGCCGGACCAGATCTGGCCGATCGGATTGGCGATGCTCTGGCCGGCGATATCGGGCGCCGAGCCGTGCACCGGCTCGAACATCGACGGATAGTCCTTTTCGGGATTGATGTTGGCGCCGGGCGCGATGCCGATACCAGCCGCCACCGCCGGCGCCAGATCCGACAGGATGTCGCCGAACAGGTTGCTTGCGACAATGACATCGAACCAGTCGGGGTGCCGCACCATGTGGGCGCAGAAGATGTCGATCAGCAATTGATTGGCCTTGATGCCGGGATAATTTTTCTTCATCGCGGCGAAACGTTCGTCCCAATACGGCATCGAGATGCTGATGCCGTTCGATTTAGTGGCCGACGTGATGTGCTTCTTCGGACGCTTCTTCGCCAGCTCGAAGGCATAGCGCATGATGCGATCGCAGCCTTTGCGCGTGAATACGGCTTGCTGGAACGCCGCCTCCTCGTCCATGCCCGCATAGAGCCGGCCGCCGATCTCCGAATACTCGCCTTCAACGTTCTCGCGGATCACGACCATGTCGATATCTTTCGGCGTGCGGCCCTTGAGCGGACTCTCGAGGCCCTTGAGCAATCGCACCGGCCGCATGTTGACGTATTGCAAGAAATTGCGGCGGATCGGGATCAGCAAGCCCCACAACGAGACGTGATCCGGCACACCGGGAAATCCGACCGCGCCAAGATAAATCGCATCGAACTTGCGCAACTGATCGAGCCCGTCTTCCGGCATCATGCGGCCGGTCTTGGCGAATTTCTCGCACGACCAGTCGAAACGCTTGAATTGGAGCGCGAAGCCGAATTTGCGGCCGGCTTTCTCCAGAACGCGGATGCCTTCCGGCACGACCTCGTGGCCGATGCCGTCGCCTTCGATCACGGCGATCTTGTGGGTTGGGCCTTTGGGCATGGTGGGCGACGCTCCTGCTGGCGATGGCGGGCGGGCGTGGCGACGGGGTCCGGGCCGGCAGTTCTGGCACAAACCGGATGGAACGCCAATCCGTTCGCGCTAGCGGCTGGGACCGTGTGGTGGGCTTGGCGGCGGGTCAAGCGGTTGCTGCTGATTCAGATGCTGCTGCAAAAGCAGTTGCTGCTGGAGTTGTTGCGTCTGCTGCAGCTGCTGTTGCTGCTGTTGGAGCTGGAACTGCTGGTTCTGCTGCAAGTCGCGCAAATGGTTCTGCGGCGATTCCTGCTGCACCAAGATGTTTCGCCGCCCCTGCAGGTCGTATAGCCGCAACAGATCGAGCTGCGCACGCAAAGCTTGCTGGCGCCGATCCTGCTGCGCCCACAGCGCCTGTCGTTCCTGTTGTTGCAGGCGCCAAACCGCCTGTTGCTGCAACAGGCGCAGTTGTATCTGCGCGTTGGCGGTTTGCGCCAAAACGCTCAGCAGAACGACAAGCAGCAACCGCTTGACCATGGGGCGCCGGTCCGATGGGGGCGTCTTCTAACTGTGGTGTTGCAGGTCGGCGTTATCAAGCTGCGCACGAACTAGCGAACCCGCGGGCGCCGAGGAACCTCCATCACGGACCGGCGTTTAACCCGCAGCCGATTTGGCTGCCCCGCCGATGCGATGGAGCTCTTCTCATGACATTGAATGTCGTATTGCTCACGCCCTTGGTGGCGTTGATATGCGGTGTTTTGATTTTGATCGTGCCGCGCCTGCTCAACTACATCGTCGCGATCTATTTGATTATCGTTGGCGTGACCGGGTTATGGCCGCACTTCCTGCGCTGAGCACTACGGCGCGATGCCGTAATACGTCGCGAAAGCGTAAACCGTGATGGCGATGCAGACCGCGCCGGCGGCGATGCCGACGAGGAACGGCGTGCGCCAGCGCACCATCGCGGCGACCGAGGCGAGCGCGATGCCGAGTTGCGCCGCGAGGCCGGCATAGCCGAGCAGGTCTTTCTCGCTGAGCCATTTGAGACCGATCTGCAGATGCCGGTCACGGTCGGCGGTTTTGTCGGCGGCGGTCTGCTTGATCTTGGGCTGGCGGTCGCGCAGATCCGCCGCTTGCTTGTTCAAGGCGGCGCGGCTTTCGGCGCTGAGGTTGGTCGCCGTCGCCAACGCGGTCTCGACGATGCGCGCCTTGATGCTGTCGGCCTGGTATTCGTTCCACGCATCCGAGGCTTCGGTCTGTGACAGGATCGCCTGGTTGCTTTCATAGATGGCGTTGTTGGTGACCGCCGTCGCGCGCACGATCAGAAATCCCGATATCGCCGCCAACAAACCGGTCAGCAGCGCCACCTGCTTCACCCAGGGGGGATTATCCGTGGGATTGTTCTGGCCAGCCTCGATGCGCGACTTGACCTTGGTGACCAGCGATTTGAGATTTTTCTTTTCCGCCATCGACGCCCCCGATTGTTTCAGCCAATCAGCGCATGAGGCTCCCGTGGCAGAAGCGTCGAGTCAAGCTGTGGGTTGGGTGACCTTGTCTGTGGCATTGAGTTTCCCTCGATCTCGAGAAATGCCATTCTTGATCGTTACAACGCCAATCCGATCGTGTCCTCCGGGGAAAGGCTGGAAATGAAGCTATTGCGCTCCGTGCAGCGCCGATTGGGTCGAAGTAAGGTTTCGCTTCGACTCGAAGAACAGTGCCCCGACATTCAGGAACGGGAATTCCACGCTGCGTTGGAGCTGTGCGGCTCGGCTAGCATGACGTCGATCGAGCGTCTTTATGCCCTCTATCAGGCAGTGCGCTACGTCGCGGCCGCCGGTGTGCCCGGAGATTTCGTCGAGTGCGGCGTCTGGAAAGGCGGCTCCGTCATGATGATGGCGCTGGCACTGCTGGGCGTCGGCGTCGCCGACCGTGACCTCTATCTCTTCGATACGTTCGCCGGCATGCCGGAGCCGACGGACAAGGACGTCGATTATACCGGCCAGGAAATGCGCGCCGTGACGCGCGCAAATCCAGGATGGCTCAAAGCGGGAATGGACGAGGTGCGCGCCAATCTCGCCAAGACCCGCTATCCCGCGGAACGATTCCATCTCGTGCCAGGGAACGTCCTGGATACGGTGCCCGATCAAGCGCCGAAGACGATTGCATTGCTCCGTCTCGATACGGACTGGCACAAATCGAGTCAGCACGAACTCGCACATCTGTTTCCGCGGCTTTCGCGGCGCGGCGTGCTGATTATCGACGATTACGGTCATTTCCAAGGCGTGCGCGAGGCCGTCGACGAATTCCTGGCCGCGCAGAAGGAGCCGTATTTGTTGCAGCGGATCGATTACGCGGCGCGCTTATTGATTAAGGCGTGACTGCCGTCGCACATCACCGCCTCTGACGGGCGGCATGGTCTGCTAAATTGCAGGGTTGGCAAATTGCAGGGTTGGGAAGCTGGCGTCCCCAGCGGGATTCGAACCCGCGTTACCGCCGTGAAAGGGCGATGTCCTGGGCCTCTAGACGATGGGGACGCGCCGCTTCATCTAAAGGTAAGACGGCGATAAATCAACCGAGCCGCGCCATCAAATCGTGGATTTCGCGCCGGCCGGCGCGGCTGAGGTGCCGCGTGCCGACCCCCCAGTCCAATGGCCGTACGGCACGGGTGGTCGCAGGATCGGGCGCCAACCGGCTTCTGCGCCGCGCCAAACGAGCCAGCGTTGGCGTCTTTGATCGAAGATATAAGCTTCCTGCGCACGGGCGAGAAACAGCGCAACCGTCCAGCCGGTACCGCCGGCGATATGGCCGCCGCGATCGAACGACACGACGGCGTAAAGCCGCGCGCTGTCGCGCACCTGGAACCAGTTTCGACGCAACAGGTTTGCGCGATAGCCGTCGTCCGGTGAAAAGCGGCGCTCTAAGGTACGCGCGGCGCGGCGCAGTCGTTCATCGGCCTCGCGTAGCCTTGCCGGTCTCAACACGACGCGCTCGATCGCTTTGGCCTGGGTGCGATGACCGGCGAAAGAGAAATGCATGACGCGGTGACCCCGCCGCCGAGCCGCCGCGCCCCAGGCCGAGTCGGCTCCCGGCGCACCGCCACTCAAGCATACGTTGGCGTGCGCAGAAACCGCCGCTCGCTCTTTCGTTCGCACTCGCATTCGTAATAGATCGTAAATAAGGCGCACGAATAACAGGTAGATTGTATTCGTTACACAAAGTCCTTGACGTAATTCGAGTCGCAGTTGTCGAGTCGAACGATTCCCGATTCAGAATGTCCCGAAAATTTAATTTGGAGCTTTATCGATGCCTGATTCAAAAATCCAGTTTGCGCTTGGAGCGCTCAGCTTTTCCGGAGAAGGCGAGCAAGGATGGCTTGCCGATCAGCTTGACAAGATTTTGCACGCAGCGCCGTCTTTAGGCCGCGCGACGGTAGCGTCGCCGGTCGAGACAGCAAATGAACAGTCCGATCCCGCGCAGTCGAGCACATCATTTACGCAAACACTCGCCAGCTATATCAAAGAAAAGAATGCGGAGAGTAACCAAACTCAACGATTTTTGGCGGCGGCGAATTGGCTCCGGCGGCGCGGTGCACAAAAACTTACAACCGCAATGGTCTCGAAGGCGCTGGCTGACAATCAACAAAAACGACTTGGCAATCCGGCTGACTGCCTCAACCAAAATGTCTCCAAAGGCTTTTGTGAAAAGACGGATGGCGGGTTCTACATTACGCCCGACGGACTGAAAGCGCTTGGCGAGCAGTGACAGACGCGTCGGCTGCTCTTTCTGCAATACCGAAGGGCCTCCGCGATCCGCTGTTGGCGGAATACCGTTCTATTGTCCAGAACTATGCGGAGCGACGGTGGTCTCCATCGGAACTTAGCGGCGGAAAATTTTGTGAGATTGTCTACTCAATACTGCAGGGATACGCGACCAACGCGTACCCATTGGCGCCATCGAAGCCTGGCGATTTTGTGTCCGCATGCAGGACGCTCGAGACTTACGGCCACGTCCCGCGAAGCTTTCAGATACTGATACCGAGAGCGTTACCGACGTTGTATGAAGTCCGCAACAATCGCGGCGTCGGGCACGTTGGTGGCGAAGTCGATCCAAATCACATGGACGCGACACTTGTAGTATCAATGTGCAATTGGATCATCGCGGAAATAGTACGCGTGTTTCATAACCTTTCCGTCGATGAAGCCCAAGCGCTCGTCGATAGCCTAGCTGAACGGCGCGTCCCTATCGTATGGCAAAGCGCGGATATGCGACGCGTTCTTGACCCAACGATGGGCCTTCAAGATCAGATTTTGGTCTTGGTGGGATCAAGCGCCTCGAAAGTGAGCGTCAACGCGCTTTTGGAATGGCTCGGATACAAAAATCGGACGTACTTTTTGAAATTACTCCGAATGATGCACGGCAAACGCTTGATTGAACTTGCAAAGGGTGAAGACGTTGTCGAAATTCTGCCTCCCGGAAGCGTTGCACTCTCGAAGGTAGTTTCAAGGCAGGTTCCGGCCTGATGGCATCCGCTCATCGACAATGGGATTAACTGGACGACGTTGTCCAAACCAACGAGTCGAAAGCCCCCTCGACGGCGGCACAGCGGCTCGGCACACTCCGCCGCGATGCGGTTCCCTCGCCTTCTTCCGGCCGCCTGATGTGCGGCGTTGCTGGCCTCTTCGACTGTCGCGCCCGGCGCACGCCCGAGGCGCTCACGGCGCAAGGCCGCGCCATGGCCGATGCGCTGCTGCATCGTGGACCCGATGCGGGCGACGTCTGGGTCGATGCCGCCGCCGGCATCGCGCTCGGCCATCGCCGGCTGTCGATCATCGACCTCTCGCCCGCCGGCGCGCAGCCGATGGTGTCGTCCTGCGGTCGCTTCGTCGTCTCGTACAACGGCGAGGTCTATAACGTCGACGCGCTCAAGCCCGAGCTCGAAGCCGCCGGCCGCAAGTTCCGCGGCCATTGCGACACCGAAGTGATCGTCGAAGGCGCCGCGGTCTGGGGCGTTGAGGCGACGATCAAGCGTCTCATCGGCATGTTCGCGCTGGCGTTGTGGGACCGGCAAGAGCGCGCGCTCTATCTCGTGCGCGACCGGCTTGGCATCAAGCCGATGTATTGGACCGAGACCGACGGGCAGCTGCTTTTCGGGTCCGAGCTCAAGGCGTTGCGCGCGGTGAAGGAGTGGACTCCGTCGCTCGATCGCGACGCCGTCGCCACCTATCTGCGCTTCGCCTATGTGCCGGGATCGCGCGGCATCTATCAGGGCGTGCAGCAGCTTGCGCCGGGCACGATGTTGGTCGCGCGCGCCGGCAAGCCGGTCGAGATCCGCGCCTTCTGGTCGCTCGCCGAGGTCGCCGCCAAGGGTCAAGCCGATCGCTTCGCCGGTAGCGAGGATGAAGCGGCGCAAATCCTCGACGCGCTCCTCAGCGACGCGATCAAGCGACGCATGGTCTCTGACGTGCCGTTGGGTGCGTTTCTGTCAGGCGGCATCGATTCATCGACCGTGCTGGCGCTGATGCAGAAGAGCAGCAACCGCCCTGTTCGCTCATTCTCAATAGGTTTCCACGAAAAAGGCTTCGACGAAGCGCCGCACGCGGCGCAGGTCGCCCGTCATCTCGGCACCGACCATACCGAACTTTATGTCGAGCCCGGTCACGCACTCGAGGTGATTCCGCGCCTGGCCGAGATGTACGACGAGCCCTTCGCCGATGCGTCGCAGATTCCGACTTTCCTGGTGTCCGAGATGACGCGCCGGCATGTGACGGTCGCCTTATCGGGCGACGGCGGCGACGAATTGTTCGCCGGCTACACGCGTTATTTCCGTTCCGAGGCGGTGCGCCGCGTCCTCGATGCGGTGCCGCGCGGCGCGCGCAGTTTCGCCGCCGCGGCGGTGAAGAGCGTTGCGCCCGGCACGTGGTCGGCGCTCGGCTCGTGGGCGATGCCGCAATTCGGCGATCGCGTGCACAAGCTCGCCGGTGCGCTCGCCGGCACGCCGGCGGATTTCTATCGCCTGATGGTGACGCACTGGGACAATCCCGACGCGATCGTGCGCGGTGGCGCCGAGCCCAGGGGCCTGCTGTGGGACGACAGCGTGGCCGGGCGCGTGCCCGACCCGGTCGAGCGCATGCAGTATCTCGACACCCTCACCTATCTGCCGGATGACATCCTGACCAAGGTCGACCGGGCCTCGATGGCGGTGTCGCTCGAGGCGCGCGTGCCGCTGTTGGATCATCGCGTCGTCGAGTTTTCGTGGCGCTTGAGACCTGCGCTCAAGGCCAGCGGCGGTATGGGCAAGCGCGTGCTGCGGCGCGTGCTCGACCGCTATGTCCCCAAGGCACTCATCGACAGACCGAAGATGGGTTTCGGCGTGCCCATTGACTCTTGGTTGCGTGGCCCACTCAAGGAATGGGCAGAAGATCTCCTGAGCGAGCGCCGCCTTGCCGCCGAAGGCGTATTCGATCCAGCGCCGATCCGCGCCAAGTGGCGCGAGCATCTGTCGGGTCAGCGCAATTGGCAGTACCCGCTGTGGACGGTGCTGATGTTCCAGGCCTGGAAGGCGCGCTGGCTGCCCTGATCGCTGAACGCTAGCCGCCGACGATTTCGAGCTGCACATCAACGTTGTTGCGCGTGGCGTGCGAGTACGGGCAGATCTTCTCGTGCGCCTCGCGCGCCAGGGTCTCGAGATCCGCCTGCTTCAGGCTTTTGTCTTCGACCCGCAATTTAGCAGCGATGCCGAAGCCGCCGCCTTCGCGCGGTCCGATCGAGACGGAGCACGTCACCGTCGCCTTGCTGGCGTCCTGCTTGCGCTGATGGCCGACGAAATCGAGGGCGCCACCGAAGCATGCGGCGTAGCCGGCGGCGAACAAATGTTCCGGCGTGGCGGTGTTGGGCTTGCCCGGGCCGCCCATCGCCTTCGGCACCGACAGGTCGGCCGAGACGACGCCGTCCGACGATTGGGTGTGGCCGTTGCGGCCGCCGGTTGCCGTCGCCGTTGCGGTGAATAGCGGTTTGATCTTGTCCATGACGCCTCTCCTTGCGTTGATGTCGAGCGACCAGTTTAACCGAGCGCCGGTGCCGCGTCGTCGATCAGCAGCTGCACGCCTTCGCGGCCCTGCCAATTGTCGGAACGCACATGGCCAGCAAAATGAAAGCTCGCGCCCTGTGACTTGAGCAACGCAGGACCGAGCGCATTTTCGAACGCGCGGAAGGCGATCGCTTTGATGCGACCGGTGCCGGCGCCGTCCCCGAGCACACAGCTGACGTGGCTCTGTTCTTTTCCGACAACGGCGGCGCGCAACACGCGCAGATTGGCGAACGCGAACCGCGGCTCGGCGTTGCCGGTACCGAAGGGCGCCATGCGCTCGATCAGCGCGGCGAAATCCGGCGTCGCCGCGGCACAGGCGAGCGCGCCGTCGATGCCGAGCTCGGGCACCGGCTCCCGGCCGCCGAGCGCTTCGGCAATCCGCGCTCCCAGGAAATCGCGTAACGCGTCGAGCTTGCCGGCTTCGACGGTAAAGCCCGCGGCCATGGCGTGACCGCCGCCGTTGATCAGTAGCCCTGCTTGGCGCGCCGCGATGATCGTGGCGCCGAGCGCGACGCCGGCAACCGAACGGCCCGAACCTTTGGCGATACCGTCGTCGATCGCCGCTACCAACGCTGGCCGGCCGTAACGTTCCTTCAGGCGGCTGGCGACGATGCCGATGACTCCCGCATGCCAGCCTTGCTTGGCGACGAAGATCAGCGGCGCTTTGCTGTCCGCGGTCTCCAGGTCGGCGATCGCCTCGGCGAGCACGCGAGCTTCGATCTGGCGGCGTTCGTCATTGAGCCGGTCGAGCTCGACGGCAATCTGCCGGGCATCGAGGGTGTCGTCGGTCGACAACAGCCGCGTGCCGAGATCGGCGACGCCGACCCGGCCACCGGCGTTGACGCGCGGACCGAGGATGAAACCGGCGTGGTAGGCGTCGATCCGTTCCGCGAGCCGCGCCGTGTCGGCAAGCGCGGCGATGCCGATGTTGCCGCGCTGGCGCATCATCTTCAGGCCTTGCGCCACGAGGACACGATTGAGTCCCGTCAACGGCACGACGTCGCACACGGTGCCGAGCGCGACGAGATCCAAGAGCGTCATCAGATCGGGTTCGGCGCGCGACGCATAGTGGCCGGCCTGACGCAACGCGCGATTGACCGCGACCGCGAGCAGAAAGGCGACGCCAACGGCGGCAAGGTTGCCGTGCGCGCCGCTTTCGTCGAGCCGGTTGGGATTGATCACCGCCAAAGCGCGCGGCAGGTTCGGCTCGGCGACGTGATGATCGACGACGATGACGTCGAGACCCGCATCGGCCGCCGCCGACAGAGGTGCAAACGCGGTCACGCCGCAATCGACGGTGATCGTAACCGCGGCGCCGTCGGCTTTGAGCTTCAACAGCGCCGGCGCATTCGGGCCATAGCCTTCGCGCTGGCGATCCGGAATGTAGACCCGGACCTTGCCGCCGACGGCTTCGAGAAAGCGTTTGAGCAGCGCCGATGACGTGGCGCCGTCGACGTCGTAATCGCCGAAGATGGCAATGGTCTCGCCGTTCTTGATGGCGTCGACCACGCGCGCGACCGCTTCGGCCATGCCCTTGAACGACAGCGGATCGGGCAGCGCGTCGCGCAGCGTCGGCGCCAGGAAACGTTCGGCTTCGCTTTCGGGGACGCCGCGGCCGGCAAGGATACGACCGATGATTTCGGGCACGTCGAGACGTTGCGCCAGCGTCAGGCCGAGCCGGGCATCGCCACCGCGCTCGCGCCAGCGCAGGCCGCGCAGCGAGCGCTCGACGCCCAGAAAGCCGCGCGGACTGGCGCTACCGTCCATCCTGCTGCAAGAAGTCGAAATTGCTCTTGCGGTCGAAATTATGGACCGCTTCGATCATGCGCACCGTTCCGCTCTTCGAGCGCATGACCATCGATTGCGTGACGGCGCCGTGATCGATGCGGCGCACACCCTGGAGCATGGTGCCGTTGGTCACGCCGGTGGCGGCGAACATCACGTCGCCCTTGGCGAGATCGGCCAGTGCGTATTTACGGTTGAGATCGGCGACGCCGAGGCGCCGGGCACGGCCCTTCTCGTCCTCGTTGCGGAACAGCAAACGGCCCTGCATGAAACCGCCAATGCAGCGCAAGGCGGCGGCTGCCAGCACGCCCTCGGGCGCGCCGCCCGATCCGATATAGATGTCGACGCCGCTGTCGGGTCGCGCCGTGGCGATGACGCCCGAAACGTCGCCGTCCGAGATCAGCATGATGCGTGCGCCGGCGGCGCGCACCTTGCCGATCAGCTCGCTGTGCCGCGGCCGGTCGAGAATGCAGACGACTAGGTCCGACACGGAGATTTTCTTCGCCTGGGCCAGGTTCTTGAGGTTCTCGGCCGGCGGCGCATCGAGATCGACGACGCCTTCGCCGACGCCGACGGCGATTTTGTCCATGTAGACGTCGGGTGCGTTGAGAAAGCCGCCGGATTCGGCCATGGCGATGACCGCGAGCGCGTTCTGGCCGCCTTTGGCGGTGATCGTCGTGCCCTCAAGCGGATCGAGCGCGATGTCGATCTTCGGTCCCTGCCCGGTGCCGACCTTCTCGCCGATATAAAGCATCGGCGCTTCGTCACGTTCGCCTTCGCCGATCACCACGGTGCCGTCGATGGCGAGGCCGTTGAGCGCCTTGCGCATGGCGTCGACCGCCGCCTGATCGGCGGCCTTCTCGTCGCCGCGGCCCATCAGGCGCGTGGCCGACAACGCGGCCGCCTCCGTGACGCGCACGGCCTCGAGCGCCAAGTTGCGGTCCATGCGGTGGTGGTTGTCGGCCATCTTTTGTCTCCGCTCCCGTATCTTATCCTTATAGAGCTTCGATGCGGATCATGCGCGGTTTCTCGCGCACGGTCCGCAACCGGGCGATGCGGTCGAGCGCCCGGCGCATCGGCGCCTCGACCGTCGCGTGCGTCGTGATGACCACCGGAACGGTTTCATCGGGCGCGCGGCCGCGCTGGATCATCTGCTCCATCGATACCTTCTCGTCGCGCAGTGCGGCTGTGATATCGGCCATCACACCGGGACGGTCGACGACCATCAGCCGGAGATAGTACGCGCCTTCGTGCCGGGTCATCGGCGCAAGCTTCGGCTTGGCGCCGGCGTTGAGGCCGGCGCCGGCACGACCGTGCGCGATGTCGATCAGATCGGCGACGACTGCCGATGCGGTCGGCTCGGCCCCGGCGCCGCGACCTTCGTGCACGACGCGGCCGACGAAATCGCCTTCCACGACGACGGCGTTGAAAACGCCCTCGACATGCGCGATCGGCGTTGCCGCCGGCACCATGCAGGGATGCACGCGCTGCTCAAGCCCGTGCGAGGTCTGGCGGGCGATGCCGAGCAGCTTGATACGGTAGCCGAGCGCATCGGCGAATTCGATGTCGGCCGCCGAGACGTGACGAATGCCTTCGACGTGCACGCCCTTGAAGTCGACCGTGCCGCCGAACGCGACCGCGGCTAGGATTGCGAGCTTGTGCGCCGTGTCGATGCCGTCGATGTCGAATCTGGGATCGGCTTCGGCGTAACCGAGCTTCTGCGCCTCCGCCAAGACGGCGGCGAAATCGCGGCGGCTCTCGCGCATCTGCGTGAGGATGTAGTTGCAGGTGCCGTTCAGGATGCCGTAGACGCGTTGCACTTTGTTCGCGGCAAGGCCTTCGCGTAACGATTTCAGGATCGGAATGCCGCCGGCGACCGCCGCCTCGAACGCGAGCGCGACGCCTTGCTTGGTGGCGAGCCGCGCGAGTTCGTTGCCGTGATGGGCGAGCATCGCCTTGTTGGCGGTGACCACGGGCTTGCCGGCGGCAAGCGCCGTCTTGACCAGATCGAGCGCGACGCCGTCGGCGCCGCCGATCAGCTCCACGACCACGTCGATATTCGGGTCGGTCGCGAAGGCATGCGGCGACGCGTGCCATTTCGGCTTCGACAGGTCGACGCCGCGGTTGCGTTTGCGATCCCGTTCGAGCACGCCGACGAGCTCGAGCTTGCGCCCGGCACGGCCGGCGATGAGCCCGGCATTGGCGGCGAGCAGCCGCGCCACGCCGGTGCCGACGGTACCGACTCCGGCAATGCCGATGCGAAGAGGAGAAGTCACGTGCGGCTCCTTGGGGAGCCGTTTGTACCCTTCGGCGGCGGTGGCGGCGACAGTTTTCCGCGCGCCGAGTCGCAATTCCGACGCGATCCGCGGATCAGTATTCCATGAAGACTTCGGCGCGCGGCTGTTCTTGCGTGCTGGCCGGCGCCGCTTCGACGCGGATGTTGTGGGCTGGAACGCCCATCTTGGTCAGCGCCTGGGCCACGGCGTTGGCGCGGTCGAGCGCCAGATCGAGGCCGGCGACGCGCTGACGAATTGCGTCATTGCTGTGACCGGGTTCGGAATGGCCGACAATGCGGATGTCGCCGCCGGTCTGCTTGTAAAGGCCGGCGATCTCGGCGAGCGCGCTGCGCTGTGTCTCGGCGAGATCGGATGAACCTTGCGCGAAGGCGACGTCGCCGACCGAGACCGAAATCGGATTTTGTGCCTTGGCCGGTGTCCGCATGGCCAGCGCTGGCTGGCCGCCGGCACGCACGCCGGCCGGCGGCGTCAGCTGTGGCGCAGTTGCCGACGCACTCGGCGTCGCGGGTGCGGCCGCCGGCGTCGATGGCGGCGACGTGCGCGCGACTTCCGGCGGTGGCGGTGGCGGCGACGGAATTTGGCCCTGTGGCGTGCTCGGAATTGTCGGGCTGGCGAGCGTCGATTCAGCCGGCGGCGGTACCGGACTGCGGGTTCCCGTGGCCTGGCGTAGCGATGCGTTGTCGGTTGCCGGAGCCGACGGCGTCGCGCTCGACGGTCTATTCGATGCCGCGGTTGCCGATGTGCCCGGCGGATTGAGCGCGGGCGGCGGCGGCGCGATGCTGGCGAGTTGGCTGCCGGCTTGCAGCTCCTCGTTGTTGTACTTGGCGTTGTTGCGGTCGGCGACCAAACCTTGCAACAGCTTGTCGCGATCGATGGTGCTGGTCGCGGCGGTTGGCGCGTTCGGCACCGTTGCAAGATTGGGATAGGGTTGCTTGCTGCCCGCCTCAAGATTCTGCTGGTTGTGCGGATTGGCGTCCTGCGCATCGCTTTGCGAGGTGCCGGAGACGTCGCGATACCAAGCCACTGGATTGACCGCGTCGGGCACGTGTTCGCAACCGGCAAGCGATAGCGCCACGGCGGCAATGGCCGTTCCGACCCAAATTCGTGCAAACCGCATCCTGCGCCCCGGCCTCAACATTCTGGCGAACCGCGCGTCCCGCTTTTAATATACATCGTGCGCTCCACCGCCGTTGTATTAGAACCCCAATTGCCCGGCAGGCAAATGCTTTCACACCGCCAGCGTGTAAGGCCCGGTTCCCGGCCGCCGCGCCGGGCGGAGTGCAGCGACCGATGACCGAAGCCGCGCCCCATTCGCCGAAAATCCCCGATCCCGCTGTCTGGTCGCGGAACATGGCCGAAATCGCGGCACGCAGCCAGCGGCTGGTGAGCGAGTTCCTGGCGCGGCAGGGCGCCACCGGTGCCGACGGCGGCTTGGGCCTGAGCGATCCGCTCAACGTCGGCAGCGCCTTTATCGAAATGACGCGGCGGATGATGGTCAATCCGGGACCCGTGATCGAGGCGCAGTTCACGCTGTGGCAGGACTATATGCGGCTGTGGCAAAGCGCGGCCGAGCGGTTCCTGGGCGGCAATCCCGCACCAGTGGTGCAGCCGGCGCCCAACGACCAGCGGTTCAAGGACGCGGCGTGGCACGAAAGTGCGCTATTCGATTTCATCAAGCAGAGCTACTTGCTGACTGCGCGCTGGCTCCAGTCGACGGTGAAAAAAGTCGACGGGCTCGACGACAAGACCACGCAAAAGATCGATTTCTACACGCGGCAATTCGTCGACGCGATCGCGCCGACGAATTTTGTGGCAACCAACCCCGAGGTTTTGCGCGCCACCGTCGACAGCGGCGGCGAAAATCTGGTCAACGGGCTGAGGCACCTGCTCGAGGATCTCGAACGCGGCAAGGGCCGCCTGATGATCAAGATGACCGACCTTGATACGTTCAAGGTCGGCAGGAACATCGCCGTTTCGTCCGGCAAGGTCGTCTTCCGCAACGATCTGATCGAACTGATCCAATATGCGCCGGCGACCGCGAAGGTTCAGAAGACGCCGCTGCTGATCGTGCCGCCGTGGATCAACAAGTTCTACATCCTCGATCTGCGGCCGACGAATTCGTTCGTCAAATGGGCGGTCGAGCGAGGCCACACGGTGTTCATGGTCTCGTGGGTCAATCCCGACGCACGTCTCGCCGAGAAGAGCTTCGACGATTACCTACTCGAAGGGCCGCTCGCAGCGCTCGACGCGATCGAACAGGCGACCGGCGAGAAGCAAGTCAACGTCATCGGCTACTGCCTCGGCGGCACGCTTGTGGCGGCGACGCTCGCCTGGCTGGCAGCCAAAGGCGACGATCGGATCAAGTCGGCAACCTTCTTCGCGTCATTGGTCGATTTCAAGGAAGCCGGCGAGCTGTCGGTGTTCATCGACGAAGAACAACTCAAGTCGCTCGAAGAGCGCATGAGCAAGCACGGCTATCTCGAAGGCGCCGACATGGCGACAACCTTCAACATGCTGCGCGCCAACGATCTGATCTGGTCGTTCGTGATCAATAATTATCTGCTGGGCAAGGAGCCCTTCCCGTTCGATCTGCTCTATTGGAACAGCGATTCGACGCGCATGCCGGCGGCGATGCACAGCTTCTATTTGCGCAACATGTATCAGCAGAACCGGCTGTCGCAGCCGGGCGGCGTCACCCTCGCCGACGTGCCGATCGATTTACGCAAGATCCAGACGCCGACCTTCATCCTCTCGACCCGCGAGGATCACATCGCGCCGTGGCGCTCGACCTATGTCGCGACGCAACTTTATGCGGGTCCGGTCACCTTCGTGCTTGCGGCCTCGGGCCATATTGCCGGCGTTGTCAATCCGCCGGCCAAATCGAAATACGGCCACTGGACCAGCGACACGCTGCCCAAGGATCCGGAAGCTTGGCTCAAGGACGCGCAGTTCCACGACGGTTCGTGGTGGCCGCGTTGGGAGGAATGGGTCAAGCAATTTGCCGGCGGCGAAGTCAATGCGCGCGTTCCGGGCGACGGCAAGCTCAAAGCGCTGGCCGACGCGCCGGGTACGTACGTAATGGTGCGGTCGGGCACCTGACCGGCGGCCGTCTCAGATCGCTGCGCTCATGCCGCGGATGCGGCGCGCCAGCACGCCCATGATGTACATGGCGAAGTTCGGCACTTCGTCGACCATGAAGCGGAATTTGCGCTCGTCGATGAGCGACAGTTCGCAGGCTTCCTTGGCGCGCGCCGTTGAAGATCGCGGCTGCTTGTCGATCATGGTCATGAAGCCGAGCGCCTCGTTTGCGCCGAGCGTCTCGACCACTTTATCGCCGATCAGGATCTCGATCGTGCCGGACTGCACGATGAACATGCATTGGCCCGGATCGCCTTTGTTGAAGATGATCTGGCCTGCCGCCACCGACAAGTTGGAGCCGACGCCGCGCGCGAACTGCCGCATGTCGATATCGGCGCGCGCGCCCCGCCCTGCGGATGACACCATCATTTTCCCCCTTAAATCCGGTCGCCGAAATCTAGCGGCGGTAGCATGTCTTGGGAAGCAGCGCCTAAAGTGTCACGTTGCGGAGAAAGCACCAGATCAGCAACGCGCCGCCAATTACCAACACCGCGAACGTCAATGTCACGCCGACGATGCGGCCTGGCGACGGCTGTTTTGCTACGCCTAGGCCTTGCGCGTGAGCCAGGCGCGCGACGATCAGCGCGATGCCGAGCGCGTGGACCCAATAGCGGCTGAACCCAGCCGCCTCGACCAGCACGATCACCAGCAGCGAGAACGGTACGTATTCGGCGAAGTTGGCGTGGACGCGGATGGCGGTTTCGAGATCGGCATGTCCGCCGTGGCCGAGATTGACCTGCCGCCAGCCGCGCCCACGGATCACACGCACACTCAGTACGACGAAGATGAGCGCGCACAGGCCGACATAAAGTGGCGAAACGATCAGCGCATGCGCGAACATGGGTCCTCCGAGCGAGCGGTTTAGGGCGACGGCGTCTCCGCTGCGAGGCCAGCGGCTTCGGGTAAGCCCAGCATCACGTTGAGATTCTGCACGGCGGCACCGGCCGCGCCCTTGCCCAGATTGTCGAGCAACGCCACCAGCCGCGCCTGACGTCCGGTTTCAGAGCCGAACACATAAAGCGTCATCCGATTGGTGCCATTCAGCGCTTCAGGCTCGAGCGTCTTGAGCGCGGCGGCTTCGTCGAGCGACGCCACCCGGACGAAGACTTCGCCCTTATAAGCGTGCGCCAGCGCCGCATGCAGACCCTTGAGCTTGGGCGCCGTCGGCAGCGCATCGAGCTGCAACGGCACCTCGACGATCATGCCCTGCGCGTAGCGGCCGACGGAAGGCGCGAACAACGGGCGATGCGTCAGGCCGGTGTGCACCTGCATTTCTGGCACATGCTTGTGCGCCAGGCCGAGCGCATAAATCCGGTAGGGCACCGTGGTGTAATTGGGCGCGGTCGTGTCCTCGAACTCGGCGATCATGCTCCGGCCGCCGCCGGAATAGCCGGACACGGCGTTGACCGTGACCGGCCAGTTCGCTGGCAATAGTTTCGCCTCGACCAGCGGCCGCACCAAGCCGATGAAGCCGGTCGCATAGCAGCCTGGATTGGCCACCCGCCGCGAATTCGCAATGACGCCGCGCTGCGTCCCGGACATTTCCGGAAAGCCGTAGGTCCAGCCGCGCTCGGTCCGGTGTGCCGTCGACGCGTCGATGACGCGCACCGAGTTGCTTTCGATGAGTCCGACGGCCTCGCGTGCCGCGTCGTCCGGCAGGCACAAGACCACCAGGTCGGCGCCGTTGAGCAGGTCGCGGCGCGCGCTCGTATCCTTGCGCCGTGCCGGATCGATCGACAGCAGATCGAGATCGCGCCGCGCCTTAAGCCGGCGATGAATCTGGAGTCCGGTCGTGCCGGCCTCGCCGTCGATGAAGACCTTCGCAGCCATGGGCAGTCCTTTCACACCATAATCGCGCACAAAAGAAAAGGGCACCGGCTTGCGCCGATGCCCTGCATGCGTGAAACGCGTGCGGAACTCAGCGCTTGGAATACTGGAAGCGGCGTCGGGCCTTGGCGCGGCCGTACTTTTTGCGTTCGACAACGCGGCTGTCGCGGGTCAAAAAGCCGCCGGCCTTCAACACGCCGCGCAGCCCAGGTTCGAAATAAGTGAGCGCCTTGCTGATGCCATGACGCACCGCGCCGGCTTGGCCCGAGAGGCCGCCGCCGGTGACGGTGCAGACGATGTCGTATTGGCCGGTGCGCTGGCAGACGGTGAACGGCTGGTTCAACAGCATGCGCAGCACCGGCCGCGCGAAATAGGTCTGGCTGTCCTTGCCGTTGACGTTGATCGTGCCCTTGCCCGGCTTGAGCCAGACGCGCGCGACGGCGTTCTTGCGCTTGCCGGTGGCGTAGGC
>DASYYB010000035.1:0-28995 GCA_035934235.1 Allostellaceae bacterium
CACGCGCTGGTGCTGGGCCTGCGCGATTACGTGCGCAAAAACCGCTTTCCCGGGGTCGTCATCGGCCTGTCCGGTGGCGTCGATTCCGCGCTCACCGCTGCGGTCGCCGTCGACGCGCTCGGACCCGACAAGGTGCACGGCGTCGTCATGCCGTCGCCGTATACGTCGGCAGCGAGCGTCGAGGACGCGACCGAGGTCGCGACGCTCCTGGGCTGCGAGCTGCGCTCGATCGACATCGCGCCGGCGATGAAGGCGTTCGACAAAACGCTGGCGGACTCATTCAAGGGCCACGCGCCCGATGCGACCGAGGAGAACATCCAGGCACGCGCCCGCGGCATCACGCTGATGGCGCTTTCCAACAAATTCGGCTGGATGGTGCTCTCGACCGGCAATAAATCGGAAATGTCGGTCGGTTACGCCACGCTCTATGGCGATATGTGTGGCGGCTACTCGGTGCTCAAGGACGTCTACAAGATGACGGTCTACGCGCTATGCCGCTGGCGCAACGCCAACCGGCCCGACGATTTTCTCGGGCCTGCCGGCCGCGTCATGCCCGAACGCGTGCTGACCAAGGCGCCGACCGCGGAACTCAAGCCCAATCAGACCGACCAGGACACGCTGCCGCCTTATGCGACGCTCGACGGCATTCTCGAATGCCTGATCGAGCGCGAGATGGCGGCTGCCGATGTCGTCAAGCAGGGCTTCGCCGAGGACGCGGTGCGCCAAGTGTGGGCGATGCTCGACCGCGCCGAATACAAGCGCCGCCAGGCGCCGCCGGGCGTCAAGATCACGCGCCGCGCCTTCGGTCGCGACCGCCGCTATCCGATCACCAACGCTTTCACCGCCGCGGCGTCGGCCGTCGAATTCGATCCCGGCGAAACGCCGCGCGCGCCCACGCCAGCACCCTCGACATAAGAAGAAGAGTCATGCCACCAGACCAGCCCGCCGCCGCACCCGGCCGCGACTTTATCCGCGACATCGTCGAGGCCGACATCAAATCCGGCCGCGTCAAAAGCGTGGTGACGCGCTTTCCGCCTGAGCCAAACGGCTATCTTCATATCGGCCACGCCAAGTCGATTTGCCTCAACTTCGGCATCGCCAAGGAATATGGCGGCGTTTGCCACTTGCGCTTCGACGACACCAATCCGGCGAAAGAAGAGCAGGAATTCATCGACGCGATCGAGCGCGACGTGCGCTGGCTCGGCTTCGATTGGGGCACGCATCTCCATCACGCCTCCGACTATTTCGAGCGGCTTTATGAATGGGCCGAGCACCTGATCCGCGGTGGAAAAGCATACGTGGATGACACGCCGCCGGACGAGATGGCGAAGATGCGCGGCACGCTGACAGAGCCGGGCAAGGAAAGCCCGTTCCGTAACCGCAGCGTTGAGGAAAATCTTGATCTCTTGCGTCGCATGCGCGCCGGCGAATTCGCCAACGGCGCGCGCGTGCTGCGCGCCAAGATCGACATGGCCAGCGGCAACATCAATCTGCGCGACCCCGTGCTCTACCGCATCCTGCATGCCGAGCATCCGCGCACCGGCAAGACATGGTCGATCTATCCGACCTACGATTTTGCGCACGGCCAGTCCGACGCCATCGAAGGCATCACCCATTCGATCTGCACCCTCGAGTTCGAGGATCACCGGCCGCTCTACGACTGGCTCATCGCCAACCTGCCGGTGCCGTCGCGGCCGCATCAGTACGAATTCGCTCGGCTCAATCTCGGCTACACCGTGCTTTCGAAGCGGTTTTTGACGCAGCTGGTGCAGGAGAAGCGCGTCACCGGCTGGGGCGATCCGCGCATGCCGACGCTCGCCGGATTGCGCCGGCGTGGCGTGCCGCCCGAAGCAATCCGCGATTTCGTCGGCCGTATCGGCGTCGCCAAGGCGAATTCGACCGTCGATCTGGGGTTGTTCGATTTTGCGGTGCGCGAGGCGCTCAACAAATCGGCGTTGCGGCGCATGGGCGTGCTGCGGCCGCTCAAGGTGGTGATCGAGAACTATCCCGAGGGCAAAAGCGAATTGCTCGATGCGATCAACCATCCCGATGATCCCGCGCGGGGCTTGCGTCCGGTGCCGTTCGGCCGCGAGCTTTATGTCGAGCGCGACGACTTCATGGAGAATCCACCGAAAAAATTCTATCGCCTATCGCCGGGCAAGGAAGTCCGTCTGCGTTACGCCTATTTCATCACTTGCAAGGACGTGGTGAAAAACGCCGCCGGTGAGGTGACGGAATTACGCTGCACCTACGATCCGGCGACCAAAGGCGGTAATGCGCCCGACGGCCGCAAGGTGCAGGCGACGCTGCATTGGGTTGCGGCGAAGGAAGCGGTGACGGCCGAAGTGCGGCTCTACAATCCGCTCTTCACCCGGCCCGATCCCGATCCGGCCAATCTGATTGCCGCGCTCAATCCCAATTCGCTCGAAGCGATCAAGGACGCGCGGCTCGAGCCGGTGCTGGCCGATGCGGACGATGCGCCGGTGCAGTTCGAGCGCCAGGGTTATTTCGTGCGCGATGCCGACAGCGCGCCGGGCAAACTCGTTTTCAATCGCACGGTGGGATTGCGCGACAGCTACGCCAAGGGGTGAGCGCGCCGCGGGTCACGCGATGCGCCCCGTACGATTATCGCGGCGGCGGTGGTGGTGGTGGCGGCGGCATGTTCCACCAATAGGGCGGACCGGGCCAAGCCTGGTACTGCTCGAGCCGATAGCGCCGCCCGAGATTTTCCTGTTGCAGGCAGCCGGCGAATGCATCGGTGCCCGGCTTGAAGCCGTAAGAAGTACACTGTGCCTCGTCCTGCTGCCGCAGCTCGGCATCGCTGACGCAGCCGGCGAGGGTGGCGACGGCCGCCAGCGCCAGCGCGAGCCGCCACGCTCTACCGCGCACCGTTCAGCCCCGTCATCGCGACCTCCGATCGACACGGTCCGGCACCCGCGGGCGAACCGTTCGCAACCGATCTTAGCGCATCGCGATGGCAGCTTCCGTAACTAGGTCGTGATGCTGGCGGCTGCGACCGCCACGCCGTCGAGCGGATCGGGGCCGAACCGGTTCGAACCGGTCGTGCCGCGCAGGAAGCCGAGCTCGACCAGCAGCCAGATGCCGCCGACGATCGGAATCAAGCCGATCAGCAGGAACCAGCCCGAACGATCGCGGTCGTGGCAACGCTTGATGCTGACGGCCAGGTTCGGCCAAATCGCGGCGAGGAAGTAGATGATCATGATGACGCCGCCACCGCCCGCCGGGTTGGTGGTTCCGAGCACGTCGTCGAGAAAGGCCGCGATGACGGCGCCGATGAAATAGGGCACCACCCAGCGCATCCAATAGTCGAAACGCGTGGCGCGACCGTCGACCGCGAACCAGAGCGCGGCCCAGCCCAACCGTCCCGTCTTGCTCATGTCCGTCCTCCGCGATGACGCGTTGAACTCACTTGCCGATCGATGGATCGAGCGTCCGCGCATGGGCGATGTCGGCGTCGCCGCCGGTCTTGTCGCCCAGCTTCTGCTTGCAACGGCCGCGCCAGTACCAGGCGTCCGCCTGTTTGGGATCGATCTGCAGCGCGACGTCGAAATCCTTTTCGGCGCTGTGGAAGTCCTCTTTGTACCAATAGGCGGTGCCGCGGTTGAAATAGGCGTCGGAATAGTTCGGCTTCAACTCGATGGCGTGATTGTAGTCCGCGATCGCGAGGTCGTATTGGCCGAGATGCCGCCGCGCGATGCCGCGATCGACGTACGCCTCGGCGTCGCCCGGCCGCAGCCGGATCGCCTGCGAGTAATCCTGTTCGGCGCGGTCGTACTGGTTCTTCTTTTCGAAGGTCAGGCCGCGGTCGATATAGGCGTCTTCGTCCTCGGGCTTGAGGCCGATTGCCGCGTTGAGATCGGCGATCGCCCTGTCGTACTCGCCCTTGTGCTTATAGGCCAAGCCGCGATTGACCAAGGCCGTCTCGTGCCGCGGGTCGAGTTGCAGCGCCTGGGTATAATCGGCAATCGCCTTGTCGTACTCGCCCTTGTCGTCATAGGCGTTGCCGCGATCGTAAAAGGCGATGGCCAGGTTCATCGTGGTTTCCTGGCCTGACTGAATGATGGCGGTGCAGCCGCCGATGCTGAGATCGGGATTGTCGCCTTTGCACCAATCCCATTGCTGATCGCTGGTTTGCGCGCGGACCGGACCGGCCGCGACGAGCGCGGCCAAAGCCGCGCAGGCAATAAGGCACTTCCCCCACATGACCGACCCCCCTGGCCATCAAGAACGGGAACGTACGCTCGCTCTGTCCAGCCGCGCCCACCCCTATAGGCATCGGCCGTCGCGCAATCATGGCGGAAATCGCGGTACGGCGCTAGCTGCGGCTTCGGCGCCGGTTGGAGCCTTACGCCGCCAGACCGGCGCGGCGATAATCGAACGCGACGGGCTCGATCTCGCCGCGGAAGATGGCGGCGACGCGCACCTCGGACAGCGGCTCGCTGAACTGCGCGTTGCGCATGCGGATGCGCAGCTGGAGCTGCGCCGTCATCAGGTCGCCCAGAAGCTTCCATTCGGTGTCGCTCAATCCTTCGGTGACGATGTTGGCGATGCCGCCGAGCATGTGGCCGAACTCGTCCTCGTAGACCAGCGCGCAGGCGGCGGCGATCTTGGCGTCGACGCCGTCCTTGCCGGCGAGCGCCATGCCTTCGCGGAACAAGCCGCAATAGCCGCCCTCGGTCAGCTTGCAGGCGCGCAGGCCGATCTCGCCGTGCTGCGCCTGGTGGCGGAAGCGCAGCGCGGTCAGCGCGTCTTCCTCGGGCCAGCTTTCGAGCAGCTTGGGATTGAGGCGCGGCGACCCTGCCGGACGCAGCGCGTCGTAGACGTCGGCGAAGGCGCAATAATGCGCGAACTCCGCCTTGAAGCCTTCGAGCATGTCGAGCATCTCGTGCCGGTCGAAGCCGACGTCGATCGCATCGGCGCGGGCGACGATGTTCTTGAGTACGCCGAGGAAGATGCCGCCTTTGTCGTATTTGCCGACGCCCGAGCCCCAGAATTCCTTGAAGCACTGACGCGACAGCCACAAGAGGTCGGTCGCGCGCGTGCGCTTGGACGAACTCCAGTAGGTCCGCACCACTTCGGCTTCGCCCGCCCAATAGGGCGCGGCATGATCGATCAGGCGCTGGAGCTTCGCGTCGACGGCCATGGGCGATCCTCCCGCGCCGATTATAGTTCGAGACCTAGGGAATTTTCAAAACGTGGCCCCGGCGTGCTTGGCGTGCGCGTCGGATCGCTCTCGACCGGCGCGCGCGGCCGAATTAGGATGCCGCCACCCATTGGGGAGTAGCCGCCCGGCTGGTCCGGGCCATGCGTCAACACACTTGGCGACGGTCGCCATGGCGCATGGGGCTCACGAGCATGGCGAGACCAACGGTCCGATCCTTCCGCTTGCTGGGCGGGAGGGGTCGGCCGTGGTCTTACCCCGCCTGGCCTGGATGCTCGCATGGAATCCCTCATCGTCTCGTTCGTCACGGTGGCGATCGCCGAGCTCGGCGATCGCACGCAACTCATCGCCTTCATGCTCGCTGTGCGCTATCGCCGGCCGTGGCCGATCCTGGCCGGCATGTTGCTGGCGACACTGGCGGCGCATGCGCTCGCCGGCATTGTCGGCCGCTCGTTCGGTGCCTTGCTGACGCCGGGACTGGTCGACGGCATCGTCGGTCTGGGCCTGGTTGCGATGGGCGTCTGGGCGCTCAAAGCCGACACGCATGACGGCGCGATTGCGGCCAAAAATCGGGGCGCGTTCATTGCCACGCTGGTGACCTTTTTCCTCGCCGAGATGGGCGACAAGACGCAGATCGCGACCGCGGCGCTCGCCGCCGGCTATCCGAACCTGTTCGCGGTGATCGGCGGATCGACGGCGGGACTCATGCTGGTCAACCTGCCGGCAGTGTTTATCGGCAAGGCGTTCGAGAAGCGGCTGCCGATGCGGGCGATCCATGTCGGCGCGGCAATCCTGTTCGGCGTCCTCGGCGTGCTGTTCCTGGCGCGGGCGGTCGCGTATTTTGCCGGATCGCCGTAGCAGTATCGACCGCGCCGCCTCGATTTGTTAGGACTGGCGCGCAAACCGCGAGACTCCACCGCCGCATGGCCCTTTCGCTCACCAACACGCTGACCCGCCGCAAGGAGGAATTTGCGCCGCTCGATCCGGCGAATGTCCGCATGTATGTCTGCGGGCCGACGGTCTACGACTTCGCGCATATCGGCAACGCGCGGCCGGTGATCGTTTTCGATGTGCTGTATCGCGTGCTGCGCGACCGCTATGGCGCGGGCCACGTCAAATACGTGCGCAACATTACCGACGTCGACGACAAGATCAACGCCGCCGCCAAGGCCAATAACGAGCCGATCGCGGCGCTCACCGCGCGCACCGCCGCGGCCTTCCACCAGGACGTAGCGGCGCTCGGCTGCCTGCCGCCCGACGTCGAGCCGCGCGCAACGCAGCACATCGCGCCGATGATCAAATTGGTCGAGACGCTGATCGCGTCCGGCCACGCCTATGTCGCCGAAGGCCACGCGCTCTTCGCCGTGCCGAGCATGCCGGGTTACGGCCGGCTGTCGCGGCGCGACCGCGACGAGCTGATCGCCGGCGCACGCGTCGAAGTTGCGCCCTACAAACGCGACCCGGCGGATTTCGTGTTGTGGAAGCCGTCGCCGCCCGATCTGCCGGGCTGGGACAGCCCATGGGGCCGCGGCCGGCCGGGCTGGCATCTCGAATGCTCGGCGATGAGCGAAGTCCATCTCGGCGAGACCTTCGACATCCACGGCGGCGGGCTCGATCTCATCTTTCCGCACCACGAGAACGAGATCGCGCAAAGCGTCTGCGCCCATGGCGGCAAGCCGTTCGTCAAATACTGGCTGCATAACGGCTTCGTCACCGTGAACGGCGCCAAGATGGCGAAGTCGGAAGGCAATTTCGTCACCATCCGCGATGTGCTCAAGGATGCGTCGGGCGAAGCGGCACGGTTCGCCATGCTGACCGCGCACTACCGCGATCCGCTCGACTGGACGGCCGAACGTCTGGCCGAGGCCAAGCGCACGCTCGACCGTTTCTATCTCGCGCTGCGTTCGGTCGAGGACGTGCCGGCCGAAGGGCAGGGCGCGAAGGTGCGCGGCGCACTTGATGACGATCTCAATACGCCGATGGCCCTGGCCGCCTTGCATGAGGATCTTGCGGCGCTCAACAAAGCCCAGACTGGCGCCGAAAAATCGCGGCTCAAGGGCGCGCTCTTGGACTCTGGTGCATTGCTCGGCATTTTGCAGAAGAGCCCTGTGTCGTGGCTACAGGACGGCCTAACCGTAAATGAAATCGCTGGTGAACTGACGAAACGTCTTGAACAGCGCGATTGGATTGAGGATCAGATTCGGCAACGGAACGTTGCGCGCGCACGACGCGACTTCGCCGAGGCCGATCGCATCCGGAACGCACTCGCCCTCAAGGGCATTCTGCTGGAGGACGGTCCCGGCGGCACCACGTGGCGCCGCGCGGGCTGAACGGAGGCTCGCATGGTCAAAGCGGTGTGGAACGGCGAGACCATCGCCGAAAGCAACCAGACGGTGGTCGTCGAGGGAAACCATTATTTCCCGCAAGACGCGGTCAAATGGTCGGCGCTCACGCCCAGCGCCTCGACCTATACCTGCCCGTGGAAGGGCGACGCGCGCTATTTCACCATCGTCGCCGGCGGCAAGGAGAACGCCGACGCGGCTTGGACCTATCCCGATCCCAAGCCGGAGGCGGCGCAAATCAAGGGCCGCATCGCCTTCTGGAAAGGCGTCCAGATTTCGTGAGCCGCGCGGTCACGGCCATATCACACAGCCCGCGTGCAACCGCGGGTGGCGCATCAGCGTGGCATCGATATAATCGTTGAACTTCCGGCGCCTGAGCCACAAACCTAACAAGGGCGCCGCGCGTGGGAGGGTTGATGGCCCTGGCGAGCGGCCGGCCGACGGATGGCGATAACCGCGACGCGCACGCGGCGCTGCTCGAAAGTGAGCGGCGCTTCCGCCTGTTGATCGAGGGCGTCGTCGATTACGCCATCTACATGCTCGATCCGAGCGGCATCGTGACCAATTGGAACGCCGGCGCCGAACGGCTCAAGGGCTATCGCGCCGATGAGATCGTCGGCCAGCATTTCTCCCGCTTCTACACGCCCGAGGACCGCGGCGCCAAGTTGCCGCAGCGCGTGCTCGAAGCCGCCGCGCACGACGGCCGCTTCGAGGCGGAAGGCTGGCAGGTGCGCAAGGACGGCAGCCGCTTCTGGGCCTCGGTGGTGGTCAACACCATCCACGACGAAACGGGCACGCTGATCGGCTTCACGAAGGTCACGCGCGATATTACCGAGCGTCACGCCGCGCAGGATGCGTTGCGCGAAAGCGAGCGGCAGTTCCGGCTGCTGGTCAAAAGCGTCACCGACTATGCGGTTTTCATGCTCGATCCCAGCGGCGTCATCACCAGCTGGAACGCCGGCGCGGAACGCATCAAAGGCTATGGCGCCGACGAGATCATCGGGCAGCATTTCTCCCGCTTCTACACCAAGCAGGATCGCGCCACTGGCCTGCCGGTGCGTGCGCTGGAAGTCGCCATCGCCGAGGGCCGCTTCGAGGCCGAAGGCTGGCGCGTGCGCAAGGACGGCACGCAATTCTGGGCCAACGTCGTGATCGATCCGATCCGCGACACCGACGGCACGCTCGTCGGCTTTGCCAAGGTCACGCGCGACATCACCGAGCGCCGCAACGCCCAGCTCCGGCTCCTGGAGATGCAGGCGCAGCGCGACCAGGCGCAGAAAATGGAGGCGCTCGGGCATCTCACCGGCGGCGTCGCGCACGATTTCAACAACCTGCTGATGATCGTCAGCGGGCATCTCTATCCGCTGCGGCGTCTGCTCGCCGACAACGCCGCCGGCACGAACGCCATCGATGCGATCGAGATGGCCGCGCGGCGCGGCGAATCGCTCACGCGTCAGCTGCTCACCTTTGCGCGGCGCCAGACGCTCGATCCGGTCGCCGTGTCCATCACCGATCACTTCGCACCGCTCGATACCCTGTTGAAGAGCAGCGTCGGCGGCGCGGTCAAGCTCGTCGCCGATCTGCCGTCCGATCTCTGGCCGGTGCGCATCGATGTCAGCGAACTCGACCTGGCGCTCGTGAACCTGGCGCTCAACGCGCGCGACGCCATGCCGCAAGGCGGCGTCATCAGCGTAACCGCCGCAAACGTCACGCTCGCCGGCCCGGACGCGCCCGGCGGCCTCGCCGGCGATTTCGTCGCGCTCACCGTCAGCGATACCGGCTGCGGCATCGCACCCGACGTCCTGCCCCGGGTGTTCGACCCATTCTTCACCACCAAAGGCGCCAAAGGTTCGGGCCTCGGCCTATCGCAGGTGCACGGCTTCGCGCATCAATCCGGCGGCACCGTCACGGTCCGGTCGGTTCCGAACGACGGCACGCACATCACGCTCTTCCTGCCGCGCGCGGTCGAAACGCCGGATTTGCCGCACCCGGCCGAGACGCCGGCCGAAACGACGGCAACCGGTGGCAGTGTGCTCCTCGTCGAGGATAACCCGGCCGTCGCCACCGCCACCGTCGGCATGCTCCAACAGCTCGGCTACGAGGTCGTTACGAAGTCCGACGCGCAAAGCGCGCTCGACGAGGCCGACCGCCGTAAATTCCACCTCGTCATCAGCGACATCGTCATGGCGGGCGCGATGGACGGTTTGGCGCTGTCGCGCGTGCTGCGCCAGCGCCATCCCACGCTGCCGGTCGTGCTGGTCACCGGCTACAGCGACGCCGCGCGGTCGGTCGAGCGCGACATGGTATTGCTGCGCAAGCCTTTCCGTCTTGAAGAGTTCAGCCGTGTCGTGGCGCGGGCGATCGCCGGGACGGCCCAGACGGCGACGGGCAATCTGGTGCGGTTGCGCGCCGCGCCGCGTGGTCCGACCTCGGCCGACGGCCGGCCGTAATCCGCCGCGAGCCGGGAGGCCCGGTCACGGCGTCGTGACGCCAATCCGGTGGCGCGCAACCCCGTCGCCCTTATAATCGTTGTTCACCGAGCGCCTAAGCCACAACAACAAAAAGGCGCTGTGCGTGGGAGGGATGATGGCCCTGGCGGCCGGCAGGACGGCGTATGCCGAGGATCGCGACGCATGGCGCGTGCGCTTCGCGGATTGTCGCGCGCGCAGCGAAACGCTCGCGGCGCCGCTGCTGCCCGAGGATCAGGTCGTGCAGTCGATGCCCGACGTCAGCCCGACGAAGTGGCACCTGGCGCATGGCACCTGGTTCTGGGAAACGTTTTTGCTGGTGCCGCACCACGCTGGCTACCGTGTCTTCGATCCGGCGTACAACCACCTGTTCAACTCCTATTACGAGGCGGTCGGACCGCGCCATCCGCGGCCGGCGCGCGGTCTGTTGTCGCGGCCGGGCGTCGCCGAGGTCGCGCGCTATCGCGCGCACGTGACCGCGGCGATGGAGCGGCTGATCGCAACGGCGGATGCGGCGGCCTTCGCGGTGATCGCGCCGCTGATCGAGCTCGGCGTGGCGCACGAGGAACAGCATCAGGAATTGATCCTGATGGATATCAAGCACGTCTTCGCTCAGAACCCGCTCCAGCCGGCCTATAAGCCGGTTGTACAGAAGCCCGCGCGCGCCGCGCCGGCGCTCGAATGGCAGCCCTTCGCCGGCGGCTTGGTCGAGATCGGCGACGCCGAATCCGGCTTTGCGTTCGACAACGAGGGTCCGCGCCACAAGGTCTGGCTCGAGCCGTTTCGCCTGGCGACGCGCCTTGTCACCAACGGCGAATATCTCGCCTTCGTCGCCGACGGCGGCTACCGCCGGCCGGAATTCTGGCTGAGCGATGGCTGGGCCGCCGTCAACGCGGGCAGCTGGCTGGCGCCGCTTTATTGGCGGCAGGACGGCGACCGCTGGTTCGAATTCACGCTGTCCGGTTTGGCGCCGCTCGATCCGTTCGCGCCGGTGGTGCATGTCAGCCACTACGAGGCCGACGCCTTCGCGCGCTGGGCTGGCCGCCGCCTGCCGACCGAGGCGGAATGGGAAACCGCCGTGGCCGAGCGGCCGGTCGCCGGCAATTTCCTCGACAGCGGCGCGCTGCATCCGCGCGCCGCTTCCGGCGAGGGATTGCAGCAGATGTTCGGCGATTGCTGGGAATGGACGCAGAGCGCCTACGCGCCCTATCCGGGCTTCCACGCGCCCGAAGGCGCGCTCGGCGAATACAACGGCAAGTTCATGTCGGGGCAGATCGTTCTGCGTGGTGGGTGCTGCGCGACGCCGGCCGGTCACGTGCGCGCCAGCTACCGCAATTTCTTTCCGCCCGCCGCGCGCTGGTGTTTCGGTGGAATTCGTCTCGCGGAGGATGGCTGATGCCGAACGGAACGCTTGCCGCCTATCTCGATTTCGCGCCGCGCGAGGAAAGTTTCCGCGACGTCGCGCTGGAAGGATTAACCCGCCGCCGCAAGGCGATCCCGTGCCGCTTTCTCTACGACGCGCAGGGTTCGGCGCTGTTCGAGCGCATCTGCGAGTTGCCGGAATACTACGTCACCCGCGCCGAAACCACGCTGTTGGCCGAGCGCGCCGGCGAGATCGCGGCGCGCATCGGTCCGCGCGCGCGGCTGATCGAATTCGGCAGCGGCGCCAGCACCAAGGTGCGGCTGTTGCTCGAAGCGCTCGACAAGCCGTCGTCCTACGTGCCGATCGACATTTCGGGCGGCATGCTGCATCCGGCGGCGTCGGCCATCGCGGCCGATTTCCCTGCGCTCGAGGTGATCGCCGTGTGCGCCGATTACATGGACCCGACACGCCTGCCGCCGCTGGTGGCGGCGACGCGCGACCGCCGCGTTGGTTTCTTTCCAGGCTCGACAATAGGCAACCTGACGCCGGACGAAGCGGTCCGCTTCCTGCGCGGTTGCCGCGCGCTTCTGGGCCCCGGCGGCGCGATGATCGTCGGCGCCGATTTGAAGAAGGATCCGCGCGTGCTGCACGCCGCATACAACGATGCGGCGGGCGTCACCGCGCAATTCACGCTCAACCTGCTGGCGCGCATGAACCGCGAGCTCGGCGCCGATTTCAACCTGAAGCGCTTCGCCCACGAGGCGTTCTACAACGAAGCCGCCGGCCGCATCGAAATCTACATCCGCAGCCTGATGGACCAGCTCGTCACGCTCGCGGGTCGGCGCATCGCCTTCGTTGCCGACGAGCGGACGCACGTCGAATATTCCTACAAATTCACCGTCGATGAGTTCCGCCGGCTGGCTGCGCGCGCCGGCTTCAAGCCGCTCGACTGCTGGACCGATTCCGAGAACCGCTTCGGCGTGCACTATCTGGTGGCGTGAGCCACCGCGCAGGCGTGATCCTGCAGGCTTTCGCCTTTGGCGAAATCGCCGCGCGCCGGATCGGCGCGATCCGCGAGCACGATGAAGCCCGGCTTGCCGGCAAAGGTCGCGCCGGCGACGACGAGCGTGTATGCGCCCATGTTGGCGCGCGCCTCGGGCACCTGATCGGCCAGCGTCCGGAACGGATTGACGCCCTCGAGATCGGGAATGACCAGCCGGCGCGCGATGTAATCGTGTCCGGCGAGCGCGACCGGGAAGGGCTGCCATGTGTCGCCGATGGCGGCACGGTGCCGCGCCAGCGTGTCGCGCACGTCGGCGCGCAGACAATCGACGTGGATATGAAGCTGGTTCTGTGACCGGCCAAAGATCGAATTGACCGCCAGTGACAGATCGGCGCGCGTCAGCGGCCCCGACGCCTGTGCTTGGACGAAACGGCGCGCCGCCCAGGCATCCTGCATGTAATCGGGCACGCGCGGCGAAAGGAGCGCCGCGCTTTCGATGCCGGTGATGCGTGCGGTCGGCAGCACCAAGAATTGAGTCGCGCCGACGCGGTCCTTAAGCACGACATAGCTGCCTGCCAAATCCACCAGCGCGCACGGCGACGGATCATGCCGGTCGATTTGATTGGGCACGCATTCGTCGTGAACGATACGCCACAGCGCGAGCGGATCGGCGTCCGCCCGTGCGGCCGAAACGACGAGCGCGACCGATAGCGCGCCGATGACAAGCCAACGCATCGCCGTCTGCGTCCTTGTGGCTACAATCCCATGAACGGCTTGAACTCGTGGAGCCGTTCCGCCCACAGCACGATGTATTCCTCGACGTTGGCGGTGGTGCCGCGGGCGATGCGGGCGTCCATCTCCGCCCACAACGTGTTGGACGATACATAGGCGCGGAGGAATTTATTCTCGGTGTTCCATTGGTTGATCCGCTCGGGGGTCAGCTTCGCGTCGCCTTTGGCGTTGCCCCAGCCGGCTTGAAATATGACGTCGCGGCAGCGCTCGCCATGACAGGCGCCGAAGCTGACGTTGAATCCAACTCCGGCGGTACGGCCATTGACGATCGGTTGACCGTCGCTGCCCTGGGTGAGTTTGGGCGCCATTTGGTGTTGCGACAGAAGTTGCACCATCTCGGCGGGCGTGATGCCTTCCGCCGGCACCGGCGCCGACGTCACTTCGGCGATGGCCGGCGCCGCGAGCAGCGCCGCCAGAGCGACGGCGGAAATCAAAACGCGTTGCATGCTTCCCCCTGTGTCGATCTCGGCGAACTATCGGCTGAAAGCCGGCGCGAAATCAATCGGTCGTCGGCGGACGCCACAGGCATCTGAACGCCTGAGGATGGCTCCTTAACCCATTCCTGCGGCTCGACTTTCCGGAATCGGGTCACTACGATGCGCCCCCATGACGGGCGAACGCATCTATCTCTACGACACGACGCTGCGCGACGGCGCGCAGACCCAGGGCGTCGACTTCGGCGTGCCCGACAAGCTCGCGATCGCGCGCGAGCTCGACCAGCTCGGTATCGATTACATCGAAGGCGGCTGGCCCGGCGCCAACCCGACCGACGACGCGCTGTTTGCGCGGCCGCCGAAGCTGGCACGGGCGCGGCTCACGGCCTTCGGCATGACACGCCGCTCCGGCCGCAGCGCGGCCAACGATCCGGGCCTGGCGGCGGTGCTGACGTCGGGCGCGCGCGTCGCGACGCTGGTCGGCAAATGCTGGGACTTCCACGCCAAGGTGGCGCTCAACGTCAGCGCCGAGGAAAACCAGGCGATGATCGCGGATTCGGTGGCGCATGCCGCGAAGAAGCTCGACGAGGTGATCTTCGACGCCGAGCATTTCTTCGACGGCTATAAGGCCGATCCGAAATTCGCGCTCGGCTGCATTGCGGCGGCGCTCAAGGCCGGCGCACGCTGGATCGTGCTGTGCGACACCAACGGCGGCACGCTGCCGCATGAGATCGAGAAGATCGTCGGCGAGGTGGTGAAGGCCGTGCCGGGCGACCGGCTTGGCATCCATTGCCACAACGACACCGAGAACGGCGTCGCCAATTCGCTGGCCGCGGTACGTGCCGGCGTGCGTCACGTCCAGGGCACGCTCAACGGCCTGGGCGAACGCTGCGGCAATGCCAACCTGGTCTCGATCATCCCCAACCTGATGCTCAAGATGGGCTTCAAGACCGGCGTCGACGCCGAAGGGTTGCAGCACCTGACGCACGTCTCGCATTTTCTCGACGAGCGTTTGAACCGCGCGCCCGACCGTCACGCCGCCTATGTCGGCGAAAGCGCCTTCGCGCACAAAGGCGGGCTGCACGTCTCGGCGGTGGAGAAAGATCCGCGTTCCTACGAGCACGTCGACCCCGATCTGGTCGGCAATCATCGCCACATCGTCGTCTCGGACCAGGCCGGCAAGTCGAACCTGCTGGCGCGGCTGCGCGAGATCGGCATCGAGGTGAAACCCGATCATCCCAAGCTTGGCGCGCTGCTCGACGACGTCAAAAAGCGCGAATTCGAGGGCTATGCCTACGACGACGCGGGCGCCTCGTTCGAGCTTTTGGCGCGGCGTGCGCTCGAAAGCGTGCCGGAATATTTCCGGCTGCAAAGCTTTCGCGTGCTGGACGAGCGCCGCTGGAATGCGCGCGGCGAGTTGATCACGCTGTCCGAAGCGACCATCAAGATCACCGTCAACGGCCAACCGGGCATGACCGTCGCCGAGGGCAACGGCCCGGTCAATGCGCTCGACGCGGCGCTGCGCCAGGCGCTGCTGCCGGCGTTTCCCGAAGTCACCGAGATCCGCTTGACCGATTATAAGGTGCGCATCCTGACGCCACAGGATGCGACTGGCGCGGTGACGCGGGTGATGATCGAGACCACTGACCGCGACGGCATCGTGTGGTCGACATGCGGCGTCTCGACCAACGTCATCGACGCGTCCTACAACGCACTGCACGACTCCCTGACCTACAAGCTCTGGCGCTCGGGCCGGCGAGGCTGACATGGCCGGCACCGATCGGCGCCGGGCGCGGCTCTCGGGCGGCCCCGCGATCATCCTGGTCGAGCCCCAGCTCGGCGAGAACATCGGCACCGCCGTGCGCGCCATGTACAATTGCGGCCTCACCGATTTGCGCCTGGTGAAACCGCGCGACGGCTGGCCGAACAAGAAGGCGGTCGCCGCCGCCTCGGGCGCCGACACCGTGCTCGACAAGGCGCGGCTTTTCGACAGCGTCGAAGACGCGATCGCCGACCTGCGCCGGGTCTATGCGACGACCGCGCGCGACCGCTACATGGTGAAGCGCATCCTGACGCCGCGGTTCGCGGCTGGCGAAATGCGTGCGCTCATGGCGGCAGGCGAGGGGTGCGGCATCCTGTTCGGGCCGGAGCGCACCGGCCTCGTCAACGAGCACATCGCGCTCGCCGAATGCGTGATCTCGGTGCCGCTCAATCCGGCGTTCTCGTCGCTCAACCTGGCGCAAGCGGTGCTGATCATCGGCTACGAGTGGTTCGCCGCCAACGACGAAACCCCACCGGCGCAGCTCGCCACCGGCCACTCCAAGCCGGCGACCAAGGACCGGCTCGTCGCCTTCTTCGAGCATCTCGAGGAAGCGCTCGACGACAGCGGCTTCATGCGCAATGCCGAAAAACGGCCGTCGATGGTGCGCAACCTGCGCAACCTGTTCCAGCGCGCGCAGTGCACCGACCAGGAGCTGCGCACGCTGCACGGCGTGGTGACGTCATTCGTCGGCCCGCGCAAGCGTCCCGCAAAGAAGACCTAGCACCGCCGTCGCTTGTCCGCCGCCGCGGGATTGTCTATACCCACCCCATCGGCATGACGCCGATCCGGTCGCAGCCTACCCGGTCAAAACAAGGAGCCCCGATTGAACGACGTGTCTTTGAGCGTGCAGTCGGCCGCGCCCGTCGCGGCCTGAACCGCCATGTACATCATTGCCAAGCGTTTTGCGTTCTCCGCCTCGCATGTCATTGGCGGATTGGCGCCCGACCATCCGTGCGGCCGGTTGCACGGCCACAATTACGAGGTCGAAGTCGAGTTGCGGCGGCCGACGCTCGATGCCGTCGGATTCGTGCGCGACTTCCGCGAGCTCGCGGCGCTCAAGGCCTTCATCGACGCGATGCTCGACCATCGCCACCTCAACGACGTGCTCGGTCACGATCGCACCACCACCGAAGTGCTGGCGAAGTGGCTCTACGATTGGTGCAAGACGCGCTGGCCCGAGACCGCCGCCGTACGCGTGGGCGAGACGCCGCGGAGCTGGGCCGAATATCGGCCATGACGCAGACGATCACCGTCAGCGAAATCTTCGGTCCGACGGTCCAAGGCGAGGGACCGTTGATCGGCCGGCCCACGGTGTTCGTGCGCACCGGCGGCTGCGATTATCGCTGCCGGTGGTGCGATACGCTCTATGCCGTGCTGCCCGAGTATCGTGACGACTGGACGCCGCTCACGGCGGAGCAGATCGCCGCCCGGATCGGCGCGCTGACCGCCGGTCAGCCGGTGCTGGTGACCTTGTCGGGCGGCAATCCGGCATTGCAGCCGCTCGAACCACTCATCGCCTTGGGTCGTCGCGCCGGCCATCGTTTCGCACTTGAGACGCAAGGCAGCGTCGCGCGCGATTGGTTTGCCGCGCTCGATTGGCTGGTCCTTAGTCCCAAGCCGCCGTCATCAGGCATGGCGACCGACTGGGCCGCGTTCGAGGCGTGCCTGGCGGCGGCCGGCGATGCGCCGCGTCGCGCGCTGAAAATCGTGGTGTTCGACGAAGCGGACTATGCCTATGCGCGCGCAACGGCCGCGCGCTTTCCGAACTTGCCGGTTTATCTCCAAACCGGAAACCCGGCACCCGAGCTTGGGCGCGACGATCCATCGGGCAGCGAAGCCGATTTCGATGCGCTGCGCCAGCGGACGCGCTGGCTCATCGAGCGGGTTGCATCCGATCGCTGGTTCGACGCGACGGTCTTGCCGCAACTCCATGTTTTCGTGTGGGGCAATCGGCGTGGGGTCTAGCCTGGTCTACAAGATCGTCGCGGCGGCGGAATGGCGCGCGGCGGAGCGCGACGGTGTCTTTCGTGGTGCGCCGGTGGATCGCAACGACGGCTATATCCACCTGTCGACCCCGGCGCAGGTGCACGAGACCGCCGCGCGGCACTTTGCCGGCCAGGCGGATTTACTTCTGGTCGCGTTCGACGCCGTAGCGTTCGGATCCGCGCTCAAATGGGAGCCGTCGCGCGGCGGCGCGTTGTTTCCGCACCTCTATGACACGCTCGATCCGCGCGCGGCGCATTGGGTCAAGCCGCTGCCGCTCGGCCCCGACGGCACGCACGTGTTCCCGGCGCTGAACGAGGGCTAATCCCTAAGCGGATGTCGGCGCGACGCCGAGGCGCTGTGCCACGCGGCGTGCGGTCTGCTCCCGCTGTGCCGTGATCGCGCGCACGGCTTGCCGTGCACTCGCCAAGACGGCGGCCGGCGCGGTCTCGGGTGTGCCGCTGGTGAACGGCGGCTCCGGCGCATATTCGATGGCGAGCTGGATGGTTTGCGCCGCTTCGTCGCCGCGCAGCATCGCCGCGACGCGCAGCGCCCCGTCGATGCCCGACGTGACGCCGGCGGCGGAGACGAAATTACCGTCGACCACGACGCGCTGATTGACCGGAATGGCGCCAAAGAGCGGCAGCAGGTGGAACGACGCCCAATGTGTCGTTGCGCGCTTGCCCTTGAGCAATCCGGCCGCGCCGCAGATCAGCGCGCCGGTGCACACCGAGAACACCAGCCGCGCGCCCTGCGCCTGCCGCCGCACCCAGCCGAGCACCTCGTCGTCGTCCATGACGCCTTCCTGGCCAAAACCGCCGGGAATGTGCAGCACGTCGAGCTTCGGCGCGTCGGCGAGCGCCGCGTCGGGTGCCAGTCGCAAGCCGCGGCCGTCGCGCACCGCCGCGCCGCCCTTGCCGAAGATGCGATAGGTCGAATTCGGAAGCCGGGACAACACTTCAAAAGGCCCGGTGAGGTCGATCTGGTCGATGCCTTCGAACAGCAGTGCGCCGATCTGGAGATGCGTGTCGGCCTGACTCATGCGTGAGCCTCCGTCTGATGCTGTGCGCGGCGCCCGGTCGGCCGCCGGAAGCGCTCGCGATAGGCGCCCGGCGGCGTGCCGAGCTGGCGCAGGAAGGCGCGGCGCATGGTTTCCTCGCTGCCGAAGCCGCACGCCATCGCGACGGCGGCGAGACCCCTGGGCGACTCTTCCAGCCGCCGTCGCGCCGCCTCGACACGCAGCCGGTCCACGAGCTTCGCTGGTGTGACGCCGAGCTCGCGGGCGAAAACGCGGGCGAACTGCCGCGGGCTCAAGCGTGCGCGCTCGGCCAGCAACTCGACGGTAAGCGGCTTGTGCAGGTTGTCGGCGATCCAGGCGACCAGATCGCGCAGGCTGGCGCTCGGCGCCGCTTGGGCCGCAAGCGCGGCGCTGAATTGCTGCTGGCCGCCGGGCCGGCGCAAGAACATCACCAGCTGCCGCGCCACCGCGAGCGCCAGGCGATGGCCGTGATCCTCTTCGACCATGGCGAGCGTCAGGTCGATGCCGGCGGTGATTCCGGCCGAGGTCCAGAGGTTGCCCTCGCGCGTGAAGATCGGTTCGGGATCGACCCGGATTTTCGGATAGAGCGCCGCCAGCCGCGCGCACCATTGCCAATGCGTCGCGGCACGCTTGCCGTCGAGCAGGCCGGTCGCCGCCAGGATGAAAGCGCCGGTGCACACCGACGCGACGCGCCGCGACCGCCGCGCCAAGCGCCGCACCGCATCGCGCAGCGCGGGCTCGTTGGCACGTTGGCGTGCGCCTTCGCCGCCGGCGACGATCAGCGTATCGAGCGGCCGCCGGTCGGCGACCAACGCCGCCAGCGACCGGCCGGACGCGAGCTGAACGCCGGCCGTTGTCGTCGGCGTATGCCGACTACGGCCCGAAACCACTGTGACTTCGACATCGTAGAATGGCGCCGCCGACAATCGGCCGGCCTGGGCGAAGACTTCCGCCGGACCGGCGATGTCGAGCAGTTGTGCCGGCGCAGCAGCGACGATCAGTACGCGGCGTGGAGCAGGGGCGGATGCAGGCGGCGCAGCGCGGGTGGCCATAGCGCCACGCTCGCAGGATTCGGCCATGGCAGCAATGACATTACACCCACGAATACTGCCACAGGCGGGCACGGCAATAATCCGGCTCGCGGCGAGCTGCCGCCGCAATCGGTCGGCGATATTCAGGCCGGAATCAGACTTCGCTGACCGCGGGCACGCGCGTCTTGGGCGTTGCCGGCGCCGGGCCGAGTTGTTGCAGCGCCTCTTTCTCGTTCAGGTAGACGCCGTCGGGCCCGCTGATGTCGTGCACGATGAAGCCGAGCTTCAGCAGATGCTTGGCGCGCTCGATCGCGGACTCGCGCGAGTTGGTGACCGCAATGCTCCAACGGCCGCCGTCCGGCCGGCGGGTTTCCCAGCGGATGGTCCAACGTTCGCCGGTATCGTATTCGGGCGCGGCGCGGAAACTGGTACGGGGGCGGTACTGCATCGGAATCCTGGGGTTCAGCGATTGAAAGATGACGGCCGGGCGGCCGAACAGCCCGGCGCGGCTAATAGCCTTCGCGCTCGAGCCGCTTGCGCAGCGTTTTGCGTTGCCGGCGGACCGCTTCGGACTTCTCGCGCGCACGGCGTTCGGACGGCTTTTCGTAAGAGCGCCGCCGCTTCATCTCGCGGAACACACCCTCACGCTGAAGCTTCTTTTTCAGGACGCGCAGCGCCTGACCGACGTCGTTGTCGCGGACGAGAACTTGCAAAACCCTCTCCTTTGGCCGTCGCCGGCCGAAAGCTCCCGAACCCAGCGCGAACCGCCGGGCCGTGTGCCGTAAGCGTGAAACGGAAGGCAAGCCAGGACCAGACGAACCGGTCGGGGCGCGCCGAGGCAATCAATAGGCTAACCCTAGATGATTCCTATGAATTTTGCAAGAACGGGTATTTTGATACCGTGTTCTTGCGATTCCTCGGCGGTTTAGCGTAATCGCCTGAAATGGTGCCGTTTCAATGGGGCGTTGCTATCGACGTCGGCCGCCAATTAGTCGGGCGCGCCAGCCTGCAAGACCCGAACGGCTCTGGCGTGAGCCTCCGGTGACCGCAGGTTGAACTGGATTGTGCCGCTGGTTTACGGACAGGTTCGGCGGTTGTTAGCTTGGGGTCGCGGGGGAGACATGAAACGCGACCAGCCGGATCGTGTGGATGGACGGCGGCCAAAGCAGGCAAGGCCATTGGCCCGCCGTATCGACGATTGGTTCGAACGACGTTATCTTCGCAAATCCAAATACATGCACGTTGACGGGCTTTGGGTCGGCGATTGGGACGCTGGTCACGCCCCGCGGACGTTGCCGCGCGTGGAAGAGGCGCTTCGCCTCATCAAAGAATACGATCCACTTCGGTATAGGTACTTACTTCGCGATCTGGACCGCGTTTGGGTCAAGTTGCTTACTGGCGCCGTGGGACAATTCGATTATTCGCTGAAAGCATGCGAGATCGATGAACGCTACGTCCTCGCGACTACGACATCTTCTGAAATGATTGCTTCGACCATTGTACACGAGGCGACGCACGCGAGGCTCATCCGTTGCAGAATTGGCTATGAAGAAAAGATTCGTGCTCGCGTGGAGCGGATTTGTTTTCGTCGGCAGATTTCGTTCTGCAAAAAACTACCAAACGGCGAGCCGGCACGTGAACAAGTGGAGCGTAAGTTAGCTTATTACACGGCGCCGCGCTGGACGAACGCCGCAATGGTGGCCGCTTACGAAAAGGGCACGGTCGAGGCACTCCGCTACTTGGGTTGTCCAGAATGGGTTATACGGGCGATATTCCGGTATCGTGCGTTGATTTGGAGTGCTCGTCGCGCCGCGAGACGCATCCGTCGGCTTTTTGGGACGACGCCTCCAGCGACGAGTTAGCAAATTGCAGCGCTAGGCGCTTTCCGATCCTTTTGCTTGGTCCGCGTCGAGCTCGGCGAGGCTCTTATTGATTTCGGCAAGGACGTTGCGGAGTTCATCCACAGTGCCCGGTTGCCACTGCACCATATCGCCCGCCACGTTGCCGGCATAAAGCACTTCTAACTGCCGCTGTACCTTGTCCCGCGCTTCGAGCAGTTGCCCGCGAAGCGGCTTTTGCTTCCCCCACCACCACATTGGCGCAGGATATCGAAGCCAATCCTCATGGCCAACTGCCGCTTTTCCGCGGATTTCCAGGCTCTTACCGCATTCCGTCAGGATTGACTTATCCCCCGCCGCCACTATAGTCCCGGCCCATTCCCAAGAACGTGGGCGCTTGCGCCCCGTCTCTCCCGCGGTGCAAGCCGCGCCGGTGAGACCTATTGGGACAACAACAACACGCAACCAACACGGAATCACGATGAGCAAACGCGAAGGGTCCAAGTACAAGATTAACCGGCGTCTCCGGGCCAATCTCTGGGGACGCGCCAAGTCGCCGCTCAACCGCCGCGACTACGGCCCGGGCCAGCACGGCCAGCGCCGCAAGAAGCCGTCCGATTTCGGCACGCAGCTGATGGCGAAGCAGAAGCTCAAGGGCTATTACGCCAACATGGGCGAGCGCCAGTTCCGCCGCATCTATGAAGCGGCGCATCGCCGCCGCGGCGACGCCGGCGAGAACCTGATCGAGCTCCTGGAGCGCCGCCTCGACGCCGTTGTCTATCGCATGAAGTTCGCGCCGACGCCGTTCGCCGCGCGCCAGTTCGTCAATCACGGTCACGTCATGGTCAACGGCAAGCGCGTCAACATCTCGTCCTATCTGGTGGACGACGGCGACGTCATCGAGCTCAAGGACAAGATCAAGCAGAACGCGGTGGTGCTCGAGGCGGCGAAGTCACCCGAGCGCGAAGTACCCGATTACCTCGAGGTCGATGCCGAGAAGTGCAAAGGCAAGTTCGTGCGCGCGCCCAAGCTCGCCGACGTGCCCTATCCGGTGCCGATGGAACCGAACCTGGTGGTCGAGTTCTACTCGCGCTGAGCGCGGTCGCATCCGATCGGTCTCTCGCTGTCGCCCGCCCTTTGGCGGGCGACAGTCGTTTTGGGCGCGGCCATCCGAAAAGAATTCGGAACCCGATCCATCCCACGCCGTTGCACCCGCATCAGCCGCATATTGCGGCCTGATTGTGACGGGTCCTGCCGTTGCTTGGCCCGCACGGTTGCGTTGAGGAGGAATTCTATGCGTATAAAACTTTCGCCGTTCGCCGCCGCGGTCGCCGCGGTCACGCTTTTGTCGCCGCTCGCGGCCAACGCCCAGACACAGTCGCCGTCGTCGACGGCGGCGCCTGCGGCCGCTCCGGCGGCCAAGACCTCGGTCTCCGATCAGCAGATCAGCCAGGCCGCCGTCGCCATGCAGAAGGTCATGACCATTCGCCAGAGCTACAACCAGCAGCTCAATCAGGCCAAACCCGAAGATCGCGGCCGCATCGCCGACGAGAGTCAGACAGCGATGAAAAAAGCGGTGACGGATTCGGGACTTTCGGTCGACCAATACAACGCCATTCTGCAACTGGCGCAGAACGATCCGGATGTCCGCGAGAAATTGATGAACCGGCTGCCGCAGCAGAACGGCGGAGCGACGGGTTCGTCGCCGTCGAAGCCGTAGCGGTCACGTCCGTCATCACAGCAATTCGAACGGAGTAGAGGTCATGAGGCTATCCGCTGCCATGCTCAAGCGCACCCTGGACCAGCTCGAGGAGCGGCCGGCGTTCCACGATGCCGAGGTGGTTCCCGACGACAATCCGGCGATGCCGCAGCTCAACCAGCTGTTCGGCGATCACACGTTCTTTCTCGACGGCGACGGCCTCCACATCGTCGAGCCGGTCACGGCCGCGTCGAGCGGCACGCCGATGGGCGTGATCGTCAAGCTGGCGAGCTGGCGTGATGCCCGCCGCACCAGCCTCAAGGCGCATCCGCCGGAGCCCACCGACGTGGTGGTCGCGCTGGCCGTCGACGGGCAGGGCGATGGCCGGATCGGCGGCGATCCCGCCGCCTGACGTCGTCGCCGCGGGTCGTTGTTGGCGGGCGGTGCCGAAGGAACCGAACCTGGTGGTCGAGTTCTACTCGCGCTGAGTGAGGTTCCCATGCCTGCCCGTCGCGGCGGCATGGCTGCTATGAATCCGCCATGATTGTGCCTGTGGTTTGGTAGGATGCCCGTCAACGGCGTGCCGCGCGCCGGATCGAACATCATAGTGAGCTTCGATGGCGAGCACCGCAGACCACAATGCGCCCGTCCTGCTGCGCGAAAGCTGCGGCGCGGCGGCGGTTCTGACGCTGAACCGGCCCGAAAAGTTGAATGCGCTCAGCAACGAGCTCATCGTCGCCATCGTCGACGCGCTCGACGGGATCGAGCTCGATCCGTCCGTTCGCGCCGTCGTGATCACCGGGGCCGGCCGCGCCTTCAGCGCCGGCGCCGACATTGCCGCGTTCCAGCCGTACATGCGGGCCGGCCCGGCCGAAGCGGTCGCGCATTTCATGCGCCCCGGCCACCGCATGACCCGGCGCATCGAATCTTTCCCCAAGCCGGTCATCGCGGCGGTGAACGGGCTCGCCTTCGGCGGCGGCTGCGAGGTGGTGGAATCCTGTCACCTGGCGCTCGCGGCGGACGGCGCCTTCTTCTCGAAAGCCGAGGTCGACATCGGGATTATGCCCACCTTCGGCGGCACCCAACGCTTGCCCCGGAACATCGGTCGCAAGGCGGCGATCGAGTTGATCCTAACCGGGCGCCGGTTCGATGCCGCAGAAGCCTTTCGCCTCGGTCTCGTCAATCGCGTCGTGGCGGGCGCCGATCTGCTGCCGGAGGCGCTCGCCTTGGCGGAGAACCTCGCCGCGAAACCGCCGCTCACCCTCGCCGCGATGCTGGCGGCGATCCATCGCGGCATGGATGCGTCGATCGACGACGGCCTGGCGCTCGAGGAAGCCGCCTTCGCGCGCATCGTTCCGACCCATGATGCCCAGGAGGGCGTCGCCGCCTTCGTGGAGAAGCGCCGGCCAACGTTCCTCGGCCGCTAGCGCGGCGGCCGGCGGAAACGCTAGCTGACCGCCGCCGCCACGGGTCGTTGTTGGCGAGTGGTGCCGATTGTGCTCCGATCGTGCGGCGTCGAAGCCGTTCGGAACGGGAGTTTGAATGCGCGTGCTGGTGGCCGGTGCGACAGGTGCGGTTGGACGCCGTCTTGTGCCGCTGCTCGCGGCGGCCGGCCATAGCGTCGTCGGATTGAGCCACACGGCCGCGAAAGCGGCCGTAATCCGGCAACTCGGCGCTGAGCCGGTGATTGCCGATGGGCTCGATCGTGCCGCGGTTCACCGGGCGATGGAACAGGCGCGGCCCGAAGTCGTCGTCCACGAGATGACCGCGCTGACCGGCGTGACGGATTTACGCCGCTTCGATCGCGTGTTCGCGCTCACCAACCGGTTGCGCACCGAGGGCACCGATCATCTCGTCGCGGCCGCAATGGCGGTGGGTGTGCGGCGTCTGGTGGCGCAGAGCTACTGCGGCTGGCCTTATGCGCGAACCGGCGGTCCGATCAAGAGCGAGAGCGATCTGCTCGATCCGTCGCCGCCGCGCCAAATGCGGCGCACGCTCGATGCCATCCGGCATCTCGAGACGACCGTCATCGGGGCGCCGGGCCTTGCCGGCATCGTGCTGCGCTATGGCGCGCTTTACGGTCCGAACACCGGAATGCTGATGAGCACGGTTCTCGATCAGATCCGCAGCCGTCGCCTGCCGCTGATCGGCAATGGCGGTGGCTGGTGGTCGTTCGTGCACGTCGAGGACGCTGCGGCGGCCACGCTGGCAGCGGTCGAGCGCGGCGTCGCGGGCATTTACAACATCGTCGATGACGAGCCGGCGCCCGTGCGCGAATGGTTGCCGGCGTTGGCGCAGATGGCCGGCGCCAAGTCGCCGCGCCATGTGCCCAAATTTGTCGCCCGCATGCTCGCCGGCTCGGCGGTCGTCGCGATGATGACCGAAAGCCGCGCCGGCTCGAATGCCAAGGCCAAACGCGAGCTTGGCTGGCAGCCGCGTCACGCGTCGTGGCGCCAGGGCTTCGCCGAAGTGATCGCCGCGCAACGCTGAGTGCTCCCCCGCAGCGCTATGTCGCTGCGTGCCGCTTCCGTTCTATCCTGAGCGGTAACGCGACGTCTTTGGGGAACCGCCATGGTTTGGCTTCAACTCGCTGTGATCCTGGTGTTGATCCTGCTCAACGGGTTCTTCGCCATGGCCGAGCTCGCCATCGTCTCGTCTCGGCGTGTCCGGTTGCAGGCTGCGGTTGATGCCGGCCGCGGCGGTGCGCGGCTGGCGCTGTCGCTCAAAAGCGATCTCGGCCGCTTCCTGTCGACGATCCAGATCGGCATCACGGTGATCGGCGTGCTCGTCGGCGTGTTCGGTGGCGCGACCTTGGCCGACGATCTGGCGCACGCGTTCGAGAACGACCAGGGCTGGGCCGGCGTCCACGCACACGTGTTCGCGGTCGCAGCCGTCACCGCCGCGATCTCGTTCGTGACGCTGATTTTCGGCGAGCTGACGCCGAAACGCATCGCGCTGCGCCGGCCGGAAGCGATGGCGTCGCGTGTTGCGCTGCTGTTGCTGACGCTGTCGCGGATTGCGGCGCCGCTCGAATGGCTGCTGAGCCGCACGTCGGATCTGGTGCTCAAGGCGTTGCCGTTGCCGCCGGCGGAGCCGGCGGCGGCGACCGAACAAGAGATCGCCTATCTGCTGCGTGAATCCGCCGCCGCAGGCCATTTCGAGGCGGCGGAACACGCCATCATCCAGATGGCGCTTCGCCTTGGCGACCGGCTGCTGGGTGCGGTGATGACGCCGCGCACCGAAGTCGAAGGACTCGATCTCGGCGATCCCGACACCGAAAACCGACACAAGATCATCCGCAGCGACTTTTCGCGCTTTCCGGTGTTTGAGGGCGAGCCGCGCCATCTTGTCGGGGTCGCGCAGGTCAAGGACGTGGTGACGCAACTCTTGTCCGACAAGCCGTTCGATCTGCGCGCGGTGATGAAGCCGCCGGTGTTCCTGCCCGAAACCGTCACGGCACTCCATGCGCTCGAGCTGTTTCGCCGCACCGGCGTGCCGATGCTGTTCGTCGTCGACGAGTACGGCGACTTCCAGGGCATCGTCACGCTGCACGACATCCTTCAGGCGCTGGTCGGCGACATCGTCTTCCGCGGTGAAATGCCGGCGTCGCCGATCGTACGCCGCGACGACGGCAGCCTCGAGGTCGAGGGCCTGGTCGGCGTCGACGAAATCCGCGACCTGATGGCGTTGCCAATCTCGGCCGGCGAGAGGAAGGGCGCGTTCCACACCGTCGGCGGGCTGGTGATGGCGCGGCTCAATCGTATTCCGCAAATTGGCGACAAGGTACGCGTCGGCGGCTTCCTGCTCGAAGTGCTGGCCATGGACGGCCGACGCGTCGACCGTGTGCGGATCGTGCCGCCGGCGAAGGCCAAGGCGCGCCAAAGCGCGGCGGGGTAGGACATCCCCGTCATCGCCTCGCTCACCGGCGGCGGCGCCTTCCTCGGCCGCAACCGTGCCGCCGGTCTTACCATCGGCACGCCGGTGCTGTTCTCGTCGGTGGCGCACGGCTCGGCGCTCGACATCGCCGGTCAGGGCAAAGCAAGCCATGCCGCCATCGTCGAAGCGGTCGAGCGGCTCGTCGGCAGCGCGCAAGCGAAAGCGGCGTAACGCGACTCGCGATTCAAGTCGCTTCGACTCGGTGCCGACGTGTCTTTCTCTGGCCTGATTGCGTTTACATTCTGTTATAATCGCGTTGTGGCAATTTTATTTTTGGAGGGAATGCGTGGCTAAACGAGTGAGCCGTACACGTAAGTCGAGCAAAACGGTCCGCGCTAACAAGCGCAAGGGCAAGGTGAAAGCGAAGCGCCGCAATCAACGCCGCCGCGCCACGCGCCGTTAGCGCGGAGGCCACCGGGGAAGGACGCGGACGCTGTTCGCGTCCTTCGCCGTTTCTGGGGCCGGCGTTTGTCGCGGGCGGCCATGTCTGTGACGCGGTTGCCGCTAAGGCGGTCGCTACCTACATAGGGGCGCATGACCCGTTCGCTTCCCACCATCTTCGTTTCGCACGGTTCGCCGATGCTGGCGGTCGATCCTGGCGCCACCGGCGAGTTCTGGAAAAAGCTCGGCCGCGAGTTGCCGCGGCCGAATGCCGTGCTGGCGGTCTCGGCGCATTGGACGACGCGCGAGCCGACCGTCAACGCGCCGCCGACCAACGAAACGATCCACGATTTCTACGGCTTTCCCGAAGCGCTCTATCGCGTCCGCTATGACGCGCCGGGCGCACCGGCGCTCGCCGATCGCGTGAGTTCGCTGCTCGAAGCGGTATCGATTCCGGTGCAAATCGACGCCCAGCGCGGCCTCGATCACGGCGCCTGGGTGCCGTTGCAGAACATGTATCCGGATGCCGACGTGCCGGTGGCGCAGCTCTCGGTCCAGCCGCAGCGCGATGCACGCTGGCACGTCCGGCTCGGCCAGGCGTTGCGGCCGCTGAAAGACGAGGGCGTGTTGCTCCTGGCGACTGGCGGTGCCGTGCACAATCTGCGCGAGATGGCGCGCGACGGCGGCCCGACGCCCGCATGGGCCAAGAACTTCGATCTATGGCTCGCCGATACGCTCGCCAAGGGAAATGAGTCCTCGTTCCTCGATTGGGAAGTCGCTGCGCCCGAAGCCAAGCGCGCGCAGCCGACGCCCGAGCATTTCCTGCCGATCTTCGTCGCTTATGGCGCCGCTGGCGACCGTCCGAAGGTCACGCGCCTCAACCAGGGCTTCACGCTCGGCAGCATGAGCATGGCGGCCTATCAATTCGCCGCCTGATCGCGACGGGCGGTAGTCACCGCCGGGCGTTTGCCGCAATCATCCGTTCGTAAACGCTCGTCGCCAGCACGACCAGTCCGACCGCGATCACCTGCGTCCCCAGATCGAGAAAAGTGACGTCGAACGGATGGAAGAACTGGAGCGCGAAGGCTGCGATCGAGGCGGCACCGAGTCCGCCCATCGCCGCAACGCGCAGCGGCGCGAGCGGCGCCGACCGATGTAGCAGGTAAAGCAGGCTGGCGCAGAGCGGTACGCCCACGCCGACGATGAATTTCAGGCAATCCCAACTTGAGCCCAGCGCCCAGCCGTCGGTGAACCAGTGGCGGTAACAGTTGTAGCCCATCGAAGCGAGCCACAACGCCAGCGTCGGTAGCGGCAACAACGCCCACGCCGTCGAACGGTCGGGCAGGCTCAGATAGAAGGCGGCGGTCACCGCCAGGATGCCGGTTAGCAGCATACCGGCCATCTCCCAAGCCAGCCGCGCATTCTGGAACCGCTGCATGGATAGCGTTAGATCGGAGAACAACCAGATCGCGAGCGCAATCAGGGCGCCCACGGCACCGAGCCACAATGCGGCGCGCAGCGCCGGCGGACGCAGACGCCTAACCGGCTGCGCCTTGGCCGCGAGCGCCTCGATCAAACGCATCGTATCGTCGTCGGTCACAACTCTTCTCCGGTCAGCCGTTGGCGCAATGTCTTGACGGCGCGATGCATGTTGACCTTGAGCGCGGCGATCGATTTGCCGG
>DASYYB010000039.1:0-138767 GCA_035934235.1 Allostellaceae bacterium
CAGGACCTGACCTATGCCGGCAAGCGGGCGATGGTGGTCTATCGGCTTCCCCTCAACGAAGTCGTCTTCGACTTCTACGACCGACTCAAATCGGTGTCGCGCGGCTATGCCAGCTTCGATTACCAGATGGACGGGTATGAGGCCGGCGACCTGGTGCTGATGAACATCCTCGTCAACAGCGAGCCGGTCGACGCGCTGGCCACTATCGTGCATCGCAGCCAGGCCGAGCGCCGCGGCCGCGCCATGTGCGAGCGGCTGAAGGAATTGATTCCGCGCCAGCTGTTCCTGATTGCCATCCAGGCGGCGATCGGCGGCCGCGTCATCGCGCGCGAAACGGTCAAGGCGCTTAGGAAAGACGTGCTGGCCAAGTGCTATGGCGGCGACGTGTCGCGCAAGCGCAAGCTTTTGGAGAAGCAGAAGGAAGGCCGCAAGCGGATGCGCCAGTTCGGCAAGGTCGACATCCCGCAATCGGCCTTCATCGCCGCGCTCAAGATGGGCGACGAATAGCGCCACGGTTGGCGCCGGTTTGGTTAACAGCGGGTAAGGAAAGCGCGGCAGATGTGCTGCGGCGGCAAGGTTACCGCGTAAATACCGTATTCACGTCTCAATGTTATGAAAATAGCGCGGGTTTCGCGCCCGCCGACCACTCCGCCGGAACCTTGCTGCCATGCTGCGTCATTCGGAATTACGTGAAGCCGCCCTGCTGATGATCCGCCGGCACGGCACCGGCGCGACGATCAAGGCCGGCTTCCGCGCCGCTTCGCTGATGGAGACCGGCGACGCCGGCGCGGCCGCGATCTGGGTCGACATCATCTCCGAAATCAACCGCATCCGCGCCGAGCTGCGCGACCTCTATTCCGGCCTGCCGCTCGATCTGCCGGTCGCCGAACCCGAGGTTGACAGCCGCGTCGCCTGATCGCGGCCGCCGCCCGGCGGTTGCGTCCGTTTCTCCGCTTCATTAGGCTTCGCGCGCTCTTGGGAGGGGTGGCCGAGTGGTTTAAGGCGCACGCTTGGAAAGCGTGTTTACGGGAAACCGTAACGTGGGTTCGAATCCCACTCCCTCCGCCAGATCGCGATGCCGTGTCGTGTGCCGACGCCGCGTGACGTGCCACGAATTGATCACCACCGACGCCTTAGTCCGTCCGTAAATCAGGTGCATGCTTGCACTTGATTCGGAACGGCGCGTCCTGCGGCAGCTGGTTGACCGCAGCAAGCATGTGGAAGGTCGCGCGGCGTGACGGCAGAAATTTCCGAGCAGGACCGGCTCGCAGATCTGGTGGATGCACATCTCGTCGGGCGGTTGCGCGCGGCGCTTGTCGCGCTGGCCGAGCCATGGGTCGTGCTCGCCGGCCGCCGTGCGTCCGGTGCCGACGGCCCGCCTTGGGTTCGTTACATCGTCCTGCACCCGGACAAAGGCATCGCGCTGGTCGATACGGATGACCCCGCGCCGGCGATCGCGCCGCTCGATGATTTCCTTTGGCACACCGGTTTCGCTGCGCTACAGGGCGACGCGCTGTGCATCGTCGCGGTGACGATAACGGCGGACACGCTCGGCACCGTTGCCGACCAGATCGCGGACGCCTTCGGCGGATCGCCGTGCGGCCTCGCCAATCCGAACTGGTGCGAAGCCGTCGTCGATCTGTTGCTGGCAACGCCCGATCTGATGTTGACGCGGTTGCGGCGGCCCGCGCCGGCGGCCGCCGTTGCGCCGTCCATCGCTTGGAACGGCGACGCTGTTCACGAATCGCACGCTGAATCGCCGGCCACGATAGCGCTGTCGGCGCCGGCGCGCGAGCGTTGGCCCGCGACGTCGGAATTACCGCCGCCGCAACCGAACTGGCACAGCTGGCCGGTATCGCCCGTCGCCGCGGCCATGGCGCTGCTGGCGCTCGGTACCGTCGCGTTGGTCGCACATCAAGCGTCGCCGCCCGCCAACGAGATCGCACATGCGCGACCGGCCGCTGTCGTCGCATCGGCAGCATCGCCGACGCCACCGGCGCCACCCGCGCCACCCGCCGCAACCGCGCCGTCGCCGGGTGCGCCGGCCGCGCTTCCGCCACCCGCCGCGTCGGCGAGCGCGCCGTCGGTCGATGTCGCGTCCGCGAGTGCTCCGCCGATCCGGGCTGCGGCGGTCGTCCCGCCGAAAAAGGTGACGCCGCACGCCACGACCGAACACACGGTCCGTCGTCCCGTCACACCGCCGGTGCCAGCGGCGCCGTCGCGGCAAGTCGCCTCGGCGAATACGACGCGGGCGGTCTGCGCCGACGTCTTGCATCCCGATTTGCCAGGCGGCTGGCAATATCGTGGGCCACCGGTTCCGGGATGTTTGCCGATCCGCTTCTTCGGCTTGATCGGTATGCGCTGAGCGCGCTGCGTCCGGAGATCAAAATTCAACGGCCGAGGGCGCCAGCGGCAACCCTCGGCCGTTATGCGTTATGCGACGTGTTTTAAGAGTCGGTGACGCCGGATTTCGGACTTACTGGTTGCCCGACGAACCCGAATCGCTGGATCCGCTGGATCCGGAGTCACTCTGGCCCGTTGTCTGCGATCCACTCTGCTCCTGCATCGGCTGCGCCGTGGGCGAGCCATAGCCTTGCGCGACCTTGGTGCCGTCGTTCACTTGCGCCGAGCTGTCGCTGCATCCCCAAGCCGCCATCGGCGCGTACGCCGCGATGGCCGCTGCGATCGCGAGAAGACCAAGCTTCTTGGCCATGTGAGATACCCCTTGTGTGATGTGCGGACGACCGACAGTGGCTGTGCCGCTCCGAGTGCAAGGTTAGCGATCTTGTCGGCGGATCAAAAACGAAAACCCCGCACGGCTGTTTCAAAACCACGTGACTGCGCGCGGGCGAGCCGTGACAAATCGGTGAACGATGACGCCTGTGCCGACAGAGAGCGTCGGTAGGTCGCAGCTAACAATTGCTGGAGACTGTCTGAACGCCGGCGTCGCGCGCGACGGCGCGAAAGCGGAACGCAGCCGTTGCCGATCTATGACGGCAGTCGGCCGCCGATACGGGTCGTGATCTCGGCGGCGGTTCGCTTGACCATCGGACCGAGCTCGCCGATGCGTTCCTCCGTCATGCGCACGACTGGTCCTGAAACCGAAATCGCGCCGACGGCTTCGGCGTGTTCGTTATAGACCGCGGCGCCGACGCAACGCAGGCCTTCGGCGCGCTCTTCGTTATCGATCGACCAGCCGCGCTTGCGCACCCGCGCCAGATCGGCCAGCAACCCCTGCGGGTCGATGATCGTATGCGTGGTGAATTTCGGCATGCCGGTCCGGAGCAGCCGCTCGGTCGCGGCCTCGTCGGGAAGGGCCGCCATGATGGCCTTGCCGATGCTCGACGCATGCAGCGGGCTGCGCGAGCCCGGTCGATGGAACGCGCGCACCGATTGGTGGCTTTCGGCTTGCGAGATGAAGACGACGTAGCCGTCGTCTTCGATGCCCATGTTCACGGTTTCGCCGCTCGCTTCCATCAGCGTGCGCATGGCGCTGCGCCCGGCGTCGGCCAGCTTGCGGTTGCGCAGGAATGCGTTGCCGATGCGGAAAGCCTGAACGCCGATCAGGTAGACGCCGTGCGCCTCGTCGCAATGGATGAAGCCGCCGGCTTTGAGCGTGGTAAGAATGCGATGCGCGGTCGACGGCGCGATGCCGGCGCGCTGTGCCAGGCTGGTCAGCGACAGACCGTCGGCCTCGGCGATAATCGCCAGCAGCTTCAGTCCGCGTTCCAGCGCCTGGACCGAGCCGCCAAGATGCGGCGCGAGCGACTGCAGGTCGGTCGGTGCCGTCTTGGTCGCCTGCTGTCGTCCCGCCATTACCCGATTCCTGCGGCCGGTTGCCGCATTGTCTGTGACGGAATCATGTCTCATTATCGCTGGATATAGCCGTTTTCGCAAGGGTAAGAGCCAAAAATAAAATATCACAGGAAATGGAAAACATTTCCATTGTGGTCCGATTAACGGCAATGTTATCCGGTATATCAGGGTTTGATTGAAGGATGGGGTGATGGCGCGTACGGCGGAAAATCTGGCGAGTCGCGACTGGGGTGCGTTCTTCTCGGCCGGCCTCGGCGAGGCCGATCCGGACGTCGCCGGCGCGGTCGGCCGCGAAGTCGCGCGCCAGCGTTTCGAGATCGAGCTGATCGCATCCGAGAACATCGTTAGCCGCGCGGTACTCGAAGCGGCGGGCTCGCCGCTCACCAATAAGTACGCCGAAGGCTATCCCGGCCGGCGCTATTACGGCGGCTGCCAATATGTCGACGAGGCCGAGACGCTCGCGATCGAGCGCGCCAAGCGACTCTTCGATTGCCGGTTTGTCAACGTCCAGCCGAGCTCGGGCAGCCAGGCCAACCAAGCCGTGCTGCTGGCGCTCGCCAAGCCGGGCGATACCATTCTCGGTTTGTCGCTTGCCGCCGGCGGTCATCTGACGCACGGCGCGCCGCCCAATCTGTCCGGTAAGTGGTTCCATGCGGTGCATTACGGCGTCCGCCGCGACGACCATCGCATTGACATGGACGAGGTTGCGCGGCTCGCGCGCGAGCACAAGCCGAAGATCATCATCACCGGCGGTTCGGCTTATCCGCGGACCATCGATTTCGCCGCGTTCCGCGCGGTGGCCGACGAAGTCGGCGCCTTCCTCATGGTCGACATGGCGCATTTCGCCGGCTTGGTCGCTGGTGGCGCGCATCCGAACCCGTTGGCGCACGCCCATGTTGTCACCACGACGACGCACAAGACGCTGCGCGGCCCGCGCGGCGGGATGGTGCTGACCAACGACGAAGCGATCGCCAAGAAAATCGATTCGGCGGTGTTCCCGGGCCTGCAAGGCGGTCCGTTGATGCACATCGTCGCCGCCAAGGCGGTGGCCTTCGGCGAAGCGCTGCGGCCGGCCTTCAAGGATTACGCTCGCTCAGTCATCGAGAATTGCCGCGCAATGGGTGAAGTGTTGCGCAGCGCCGGTTACGATCTGGTCTCCGGCGGCACCGACACGCATTTGATTCTCGTCGATCTGCGACCGAAGAAGCTCACCGGCAACGTCGCCGAAAAGAGTCTCGGCCGCGCGCACATCACCTGCAACAAGAACGGCGTGCCGTTCGATCCGGAGAAACCGATGGTGACATCGGGCATCCGGCTCGGCGCCGCTGCGGGCACGACCCGCGGCTTCGGCGTCGCCGAATTCCGGGACGTCGGCCGCATGATCGCCGAAGTGCTCGATGGCCTCGCCGCCAACGGCGAAGCCGGTAACGCGGCGCTCGAAGCGCGCGTCAAGGAGCAGGCGATCAAGCTGTGCGAGCGGTTCCCGATTTACTGATCCAGCGAGACGGACGTTTTCTGCCGGCGATGGCCGCGCGAGGCAATTCAGGGAGGATGTAATGTCAGGTTTCCATGGTCTTTTCATTCCCGGTCCGACGAACCTGCCGTTCCGTGTCCGGCAGGCGATGGATGTGCCGCTCGAGGATCATCGGGCGCCTGACTTCCCGGCGTTCACGCTGCCGCTGTTCCAGGACCTGAAGAAGGTCTTCAAGACCGAAAAGGGCCAGGTCTTCGTGTTCCCGAGCTCGGGCACCGGTGGCTGGGAATCGGCGATTGCCAACACGCTGTCGCCGGGCGATGGCGTGCTGGTCTCGGTCTTCGGACAGTTTTCCCATCTTTGGGCCGATATGTGCCGGCGGTTCGGCTTGGCGGTCGATGTCATCGACACCGAATGGGGCGAGGGCGCGCCGGCCGAGGAATATCAGCGCCGGCTCGAGGCGGACAAGGCGCACAAGATCAAGGCCGTTTTGGTCTGCCATAACGAGACCGCGACCGGCGTCACCAGCGACGTCGCCGCAGTCCGCAAGGCGCTCGACGCGGCCAAGCATCCGGCGCTGCTCTTCGTCGACGGCGTGAGCTCGATCGCCAGCATCGACTTCCGCATGGACGAGTGGGGCGCCGACGTCGTCGTGTCGGGTTCGCAGAAGGGCTTCATGTTGCCGCCCGGCCTCGCCATCGTCGGCGTCAGCCAGAAGGCGCTCGAGGCGCACAAAAAGGCGCAGCTGCCGCGCTGCTTCTTCGACTATTCCGACATGATCAAGACCAACAAGGACGGCTATTTTCCGTACACGCCGGCCACCACCTTGCTGCACGGCTTGCGCGCGTCGCTCGACATGCTGTTCGCCGAGGGCATCGAGAACGTCTTCAAGCGCCACCATCGGCTGGCCGAAGCGGTTCGCCGCGGCGTCGCCGGCTGGGGCCTGACGCTCTGCGCCAAGGACCCGAAATGGTACTCGGACACGGTGTCGGCAGTGTGCGTGCCGAAGAACTTCAACAGCGACGACGTCATCAAGACGGCGTATCACCGGTATCAAGTGTCGCTCGGCACCGGCCTGTCGAAGGTTGCCGGCCGCGTCTTCCGCATCGGCCATCTCGGCCACGTCAACGAGATCATGGTGTTGCAGGGGCTCGCCGGCGCCGAGATGGCGTTGCGCGATGTCGGGGTTCCGATCGAAGCGGGCTCGGGCGTTGCCGCGGCGGAGGAACATATCCGGGCGACGGCGCCGAAGCTCAAACTGGGCAAAGTCGCCTGAGATCCAACGCCGGAGGGGCGGCAATGCGGATCTGCATTTATGGCGCGGGCGCTATCGGCGGCTATCTCGCCGCCGGCCTGAGCACGGTCGACGGTGTCGAGCTATCGCTCGTCGCGCGCGGCCCGCATTTGGCGAAGATTCAGCAGTCGGGATTGAAGCTGCTGATCAACGGCGAAGAGCGGGTCAGTCACCCGATCGCTACCAACGATCCCGCGACACTCGGGCCGCAGGATTACGTCATCATCGGCCTTAAGGCGCATCAGGCTTGGGAGACGGCCGAACAGACGCGCGTGCTGTTCGACAAAAACACCGCCGTTCTGACCTGCCAGAACGGCGTGCCGTGGTGGTACGGCTATGGTCTCCCGGGCTTCGAAAATATGCGGCTACAAAGCGTCGACCCCGGCAATCGGCAGTGGAACGCCATCGGACCGGAGCGCGCGATCGGTTGCGTCGTCTATCCGGCGACCGACATCGTCAGCCCGGGCGTCGTGCGTCACACCTACGGCGACAAGTTCTCGCTCGGCGAGCCGGACGGCAGCAAATCGGAGCGCTGCCGCAAACTTTCGGAGGTTTTCGAAGCCGGCGGTTTCGACGCGCCGGTGCTCGACGACGTCCGCAGCGAGCTCTGGCTCAAGCTGTGGGGCAATCTGTGTTTCAACCCGATCAGCGCCTTGACCCGTGCGACGCTCGATATCGTGGCAACCCAGCCCGATTTGCGCGCGCTGTCGGTCAAGATGATGTCCGAAGCGCAGGAAATCGCGACCCGGTTCGGCGCGTCGTTCCGCGTCGACATCGAAAAGCGGATCAACGGCGCGGCGCGCGTCGGCGCCCACCGCACCTCGATGCTGCAGGATCTCGAAGGCGGCCGGCCGCTTGAAATCGACGCCCTGCTCACCGCGGTGCAGGAGATGGGTCGCCTGGTCAATGTCCAGACGCCTTATATCGACGTCGTGCTGGGGCTGGTGCAGCAGCTTGGCCGCTCGCTGGCGATTTACCCGGCCTTCCGGACGCCCGCCGCCGATGTTGCACAACCCCCCCTAATGGTCGGAACATAGGGGGATGTCGCCCGATACCGCTTCGAAGTCATCGCCCACCATCGTCTTCCTCGACCGTAATACGATGGGACCGGCCGTCCGCGTGAACCGTCCGCGTTTCGATCACGAATGGGTCGAATACGACGCCAGCACGCCGGAGCAGGTCGGCGAGAGGTTGGCCCGCGCCACGATCGCCGTCACCAACAAGGCGCCGATCCGCGCGCACGATCTCGCCAAGCTGCCGAAGCTGAAGATGATCGCCATCGCGGCCACTGGCTACGACGTCGTTGACGTCGCCGCCTGCCGCGAGCGCGGCATCATCGTCTCCAACGTGCGCGGCTATGCGATCAACACGGTGGCCGAGCACGCCTTCGCGCTCATCCTGGCGCTGCGGCGCGGGATCGTCGGCTTCCGGCAGGACGTCATCAACGGCGAGTGGCAGAAGGCGGGTCAGTTCTGCTTCTTCAACCACCCAATCCATGAGCTTGCGGGCAGCACGCTCGGCATCATGGGCGAAGGCATCATCGGCCAGTCGGTCGCCCGCCTCGGTCAGGCCTTCGGCATGAAGACTCTGTTCGCGGCGCACAAGGGCGTTCAGGGGCTGGGGCCGCTCTACACGCCCTTCGAAGAAGTGCTGGAGACGAGCGACGTCATCACCATGCATTGTCCGTTGATGCCGAGCACGCGCAACATGCTCGGCATGGCGGAGTTCCGCAAAATGAAAAAGCGGCCGCTCCTGGTCAACACCGCGCGCGGCGGCTTGGTGGTCGAAGCCGACGTCGTCAAGGCGTTGGACGAAGGCCTGCTGTCCGGCATCGGGTTCGATTGCCTGACGTCGGAGCCGCCACGGCCGGATCACCCGTTCAACGCGATCCTCGGCCGGCCGAATGTCATCGTGACGCCGCACGTCAGCTGGGCCAGTGACGAGGCGATGCAGGTGCTGTGGAACCAGGTCGTGGGCCATATCGAGAATTTCCACGCGGGCCAGCCGTCCAACGTCGTTGGGCTCTGAACGGCCGATGAAGGAGCGCTGAGAGCCGAAGACGACGCCGGGAAGGAGCACGCATGCAGCTGCACGAATTCCAAGCCAAGGACCTCCTGCGTCGTTATCGGGTCGATACTCCTCCGGGCCAAATCGCGCTGACGCCCGACGAAGCCGCCGCCGCCGCACGCCAAATCGGATCGGAATCTCTATTCGTCAAGGCGCAGATCCTTGCCGGCAGCCGCGCCGCCGCGGGTGGCGTCCGCGCGGTGCGCTCGCCGTCGGGCGCGCGCGCCGCCGCGGCCGAATTGCTCGGCCACAAGCTGGTGACGTCGCAGACCGGCCCGGCTGGTCAAATCGTGAGACGCGTTCTGGTCGAGGCCGGCGTCGCCGCTGCGCAAGAGTTCTACGTGGCGTTGCGCGTCGATCCGGCCGTCGGCGCGATCACGGCGATTGCCGGCGCCCACCGGCCCGATATCGAGCAACACCTTGCCGCCGGCGCACCGGATTTTCCGACCGTGGCGCTGGACATCGCTGGCGAGCGACGGCCGGGCGACATCGCTGATTTCTGCCACCGGCTCGGCTTGGCTGGCGATGCCGTGGACAAGTTCGGCGCGCTGATCCGCCAACTCCATCGCGCCTTCGTCGAGCTCGACGCGTCGCTGATCGAGATCAATCCCCTCATTCGGACGGCGGCCGGCGAACTCATCGCGGCTGACGCCAAGGTCACGCTCGACGACAACGCGATCTTCCGCCACGCCGAAACCGCTCAGCTGCGCAGCGAGGATGACGTTGACCTCGTCCAGCTTCAGGCGCAACGCCATCAGATCAACTACGTGCAGATGGACGGCAACATCGGCATCGTCGTGAACGGCGCCGGATTGGGGCTGGCGACTCTCGACATGGTTCAGGCCGCCGGGGGCGTGCCGGCGAATTTCATGGATATCCGCACGACCGCGAAAAGTCTCGATATCGCGCACGGCGTCGGCATGATTCTCGACAATCCGCGCGCCAAGGTCCTGCTGGTCAACGTCTATGGCGGCGGCATGCAGGCCTGCGATACGGTGGTTGACGGTCTCGCCATCGCGTTCCGCAAGAGCGGGCGCGTCATGCCGATGGTGCTGCGCATCACCGGCAACAACGAGAATTTCGCCCGTATGCGGCTCGCCAACTTCAACCTGCCGAAGACCGAATGCGCTGACATGTGGCAGGCAGCGACGCGCGCGGCGGCGATCGCGCAAGGGAAGGCCTGATGACGGCCCTGATCGATAAAGAGACGCGGCTGCTGTGCCAAGGCATGACTGGCTGGGCCGGCACCTTTCATACCGACCGCATGATCCAATACGGTACCGCCGTCGTCGCGGGCGTCACGCCCGGTAAAGGCGGTACGACCCACCTCGGCGTGCCGGTCTTCAACGCCATCGCCGAGGCAAAACAGGCGACCGGCGCCAACGCCAGCATCGTCTTCGTGCCGCCGGCGAACGCCGGCCGCGCGATGCTCGAAGCGATCGAGGCCGAGATGCCGCTGGTCGTCGTCGTCACGGAACGCGTTCCGGTGCTCGACATGGTGCGGGTCCGCGAGGCGCTGGTCGGCTCGCGCACACGGCTCATCGGGCCCAATTCGCAGGGCATTCTGGCGCCTGAAATCTGCAAGATCGGCGTCATGGCGACGGATCGCGCCCGGCGTGGCCCGATCGGCGTTGCCTCGCGGTCGGCGTCGCTGACCAGCGAAGTCGTCAGCCAGCTCACCGCCGCCGGTCTGGGCCAGTCGACGACGGTCGGCATCGGCGGCGATCCCGTCCACGGCATCGGGTTTGCCGAATGTCTCGATCTTTTCTTCAAGGACCCCGATACCGAAGGTGTGGTCCTGGTCGGCGAAATCGGCGGCACCGAGGAACAGGAGGCCGCGCGCTACATCCGCGAGAGCGGCCTGAAAAAGCCGGTGGTGGCCTTGATCGTCGGCCGTGCAGCGCCGGCGCAGTGCCGCATGGGCCATGCCGGCGCCTTGACCGCGCAGCCGTCCGATGATGCCGACAGCAAGATCAAGACGTTACAGGACGTCGGCGTCATCATCGCGCCGAGCGCACATCTGGTCGGCGCGACGATGTCCGAGGCATTCGCCCGGCGCGCTGCGTGACTCGCGCGGCACAACACGGAGCCATCGCTGGACCATGAGTTTCGACGCGGACCAATTCGCGCGCGATCTCGCGCGCGACGCTGCCGACGCCATCGTTTACGCCGACAACGACGGCGTCATCCGATTCTGGAACGCCGGCGCGGCGCGCATCTTTGGGTTCGACGCTGCCGAGGCGATCGGACAGTCGCTCGACATCATCATTCCGGCCAATCTGCGTCAGCGCCATTGGGACGGGTATAACGCGACGATGCAGACCGGCTGCACGCGCTATGGCGCCGGCGATCTGCTTGCGGTGCCGGCATTGCGCAAGGACGGCGCCCGCATCTCGGTCGAGTTCACGATCGTGCCGTTCCACGACGGCGCCGGCCGCATGATCGGCATCGCCGCGATCATGCGCGACGTCACCAAGCGCTTCGAGGAAATGAAGGCGCTGCGCGCGCAGCTCCATCAACGCGGTTCGGCCGCCTAAACCGCCGGAAAACCGCCGATAGCGGCCCAAAACAGGGCCTGCGAGCGTCATGTGCGTCGCCTGCCCTAAGGCGTTGCTTTCGGTCGTGGCCTGCGGATAAATAGCCAGGCGACACGCACCAATCGGCCGGCGCAAGTCCGGTCGCCATCATAAATGAAAATTCATGGAGGGAGAGCGCATCGTGGCCCAACGCAAGAAAAATTCCGTTTCACGCCGCCATGTCCTGCAAGGCGCGGCCGCCGCTGCCGGCGCGTTGCCGCTGATTCACGTGCCGGGCGCCTTCGCGGCCGATGAGTCGATCGGCAACTGGCCCGAAGGTGCCAAGGGCGACAGCGTCTTTGTTGGCGTCACGACGCCGCTGACCGGCGCCTATTCGGCCGACGGCCACGACCTCCAGAAGGGCTATGAGCTCGCCTTCGAACACCTCAACGAGGGCACCGGGCTCGTGGCGCACGTTCCGAGCCTCCACGGCAAGAAGGGCGTCCTCGGCAAGAAGGTCGTCTATAAGATCGCCGATACCCAGACCCAGCCGAACCCGTCGGTTCAGGCGCAGACCACGTTCATTACGCAGAACAAGGCGATCATGATCACCGGTTGCCTGGCAAGCAACACGGCGATCGCGCTCGAAAAGCTGGCTCAGCGCTACCGGGTGCTGAACATGGTCGGTTGCAGCGGCGCCAACGAGACCACCGGCGTCGATTGCCAGAAATATGCATTCCGCTCGCAGCCGTCGGCCTATATGGCGGCCAAGGCGCTGGTGCCGGCGCTCGCCAAGGCGATCGGCAAGAACAAGAAGTCGGTCTACCTCGTGCCCGATTACGCCTACGGCCATTCGGTCGAGCATTCGACCGGCGAATTCACCGAGAAGGAGCTCGGCTGGAAGTCGCTCGGCTCGCAGGTCTGCCCGGTCGGCACCACCGACTACAGCTCGTACCTGCTCAACATCGCCAATAGCGGCGCCGACGTGTTCGTCAACGTCGCCTTCGGCAACGATGCGGTAGCCTCGTGCAAGCAGGCGAAGCAGTTCGGCATCCTCGACAAGATGAAGATGATCGTGCCGAACATCTCCGCCTTCCAGGGACAAGAGCTCGGCCCGGAGATCATGGGCGGCGTCTACGGCACCTTGGACTTCTGGTGGACCCTGGCCGAAACCAATGCGATGGCCAAGATCTTCGTCGATACGTTCTACGCCAAATACAATTACCGGCCGAACTGGCCGGCGCACATCGGCTATACCCAGATGATGGTGTGGGCCGACGCCGTGACCCGGGCGAAGACGTTCGATCCGCGCAAAGTGATCGCGGAGCTCGAGGCCGGCCACAAGCTCCAGATGCCGCTGGGCGAGGTCTGGTACCGCAAGGAGGATCACCAGCAGGTGCGCGCGGTCCCGGTCGTCGTCGGCAAGACCAAGGAGCAGATGCGCAACAAGGAAGATCTGTTCCAGATCGTCAACCTGACGCCGGGTCCGGAGGTCATGCCGCCGGACTTCCTCGGCTGCAAGATGCCGACCAGCGCCTGACGCGCCGGTCGGTTGATTGGTGAAGGTGCGGGAGGAGGGCGACCGTGATTAGTTGGCCGCTTTTCTTCTCGCAGGTGTTCAACGGGCTCACGCTCGGTGCGCTGTTGGTGCTCGTTGCCATGGGGCTGACGATCATCTTCGGCGCGCTGGGCGTGGTCAATTTCGCGCACGGCGCGCTCTACGGGCTCGGCGCTTACGCCGGCTACGTCACCTACTTGTATACCGATTCATTCGTTGCCGCGATGGCTGCCGGCGCCGCCTTTCTGCTCGTCGTCGGCATCGTCATCGAGCGCGGACTCATACGCCTCTATTATCAACGACCAGCGGAAGACCAGATTCTCGTCACGTTCGGCGTCGCGATCATTCTCGTCGAAGCCGTTCGTGCGGCCTTCGGCGGTCTCGCCCGGAATATCCCGCCGCCGTCCTGGGCGGCGGGTATCGTCAACCTGCACGTCACGCTCTACCCGACCTATCGCATCGACGTGCTGGCGATCGTCGCGGCGTCGCTGGTCCTGCTCTATTTCGTCCTTTACCGGACGCGGCTGGGCCTCATCGTGCGTGCGGGGATCGAAGACCAGCTCATGGTCAACATTCTCGGCATCAACGTCACGCGCACCTTCCTGACGGTCTTTGGCTTGGGCGCGATGGCGGCGGGGTTCGCCGGCGTCATCAATGCGCCGATCGTCACCGTGACGCCGGACATGGGCGCCGACGTCCTGGTGCAATCCTTTGTCGTCGTCGTCATCGGCGGCGTCGGGTCGTTCTGGGGCGCGGTGGTGGGTGGCTTGATCGCCGGCGAGATTCTGGCGCTCACGGCGATGATCCAACCGGCCTATTCGCAGGTCATGCTGTTCGCCGCGATGGCGCTGGTGCTGATTCTGCGGCCGCAGGGTCTGTTCGGGGTCGAGGGCCGGCAATGACCGCGCCCGCCGGGCGCCCGGCCGCGCTGGCCAGGCGCTTCGCGCCCGAGATCGCGCTCATCGCTGTCCTTGCCGTGTTGCCGGCGATTCTGCCCCATATCGGCGGCACCTACGACATTGCCAACCGCATTCTCGACTGGGGCCTGTTCGGCCTCGGCTTCGATCTGCTGTTCGGCTTCACCGGACTGCTGTCGTTCGGGCAGGCGGCGTTTTACGGCGCCGGCGGCTTCGTCGCCTGCTACCTTCTCGTCGCACCGTTCACCAACAACGCGGTCGTGGCGTTGATCGTCGGCACCATCGCGGCGGCGATCTTCGGCGTGATCATCGGCTATCTGTCGCTGCGCCGCGCCGGCATCTATTTCGCGATGCTTACCCTCGCGTTCGGCGAGATGTTCTTCTTTCTCGACATCTCGCCGCTTGCGCGTTGGACCGGTGGTGAAAACGGCGTCGCGGGCGTGCCGGAACCAAGCCTCGGATTCGGCCTCTTCACCATCGACATCAACGATCCCGGCGGTCTTTACTGGCTGCTCGTCGTCGTCTTCGTCGTCGGCTTTTGGCTGGCGCGTCGAATCGTCGCCTCGCCCTTCGGCGCCGTCCTGCGCGCCATCCGGGAGAACACCGGGCGCACCGCAGCGGTCGGCCACGACGTGCCAAAGTATAAGCTCACAATCTTCGTTATCGCCGCTGCCTACGCCGGTCTTGCCGGCGGACTCCTGGGCCTGTTGCAGGGCTACATGCCGCCCGATGCGTTCTATCTCGACACCTCGGGACAGCTGGTGGTGCAGACCATCATCGGCGGCGCCGGAACGCTGATCGGGCCGCTGGTCGGCGCGGCGGTCTGGCTTTACCTCTACACGCTGTTGCAGAACATCGCCGGCATCGGCGCGCTGTGGAAGATGATCCTTGGCATCATCTTCGTGCTGTTGGTGACGATTTTCCGGCGTGGCCTGTGCGGTGGCGCGATCGTGTTGTGGCGACGGCTGTGGGCGCGGCCGGCGCCGGTATCGGCGCCTGGCGCTGCTGGCGTCGAGCCGCCGCGCGCCGTTCCCGAACCGCGCCGCTCGACGCAACGGCCGCCGCCGACCGGTCCGGTCGTGCTGGCGACGCGCAATCTCACCAAGCGTTACGGCGGCTTGACCGCGGTCGACGACGTTTCGTTCGAGCTCCGCGAAGGCGAAATCCGCGCCGTGATCGGTCCCAACGGTGCCGGCAAATCGACGTTCTTCAACATGCTGGCGAACGTCATCCCGCCCACCTCGGGCACGATCGAATTCAAGGGCGACAACATCACCGGCCTGGGCGCGACGCTGGTCTGTCAGCGCGGCATCTCGAAGAGCTTCCAGATCAACCAGATTTTTCCGAGCCTGACGGTGCGCGACAATTTGCGGATCGCCGTTCTGGCGCGCGCCTACGGCAAGTTCCATCCGGCGATGCTACGCGCGGTCGATCGCGACGCCGCGGTCAACGCCGGCATCGACGCGGCCGCCGCGTCGGTGCAGCTCGAGGAACGGCTCGACACGCCGGCGGCCGAACTCGCCTACGGTGAAAAAAGGCGGCTCGAGATCGGCCTCGCGCTGGCGACGCAGCCGCAGATTCTCCTGCTCGACGAGCCGACCGCTGGCATGAGCCCGGTCGAGCGCGTCGACACGGTGCGCCTGCTGCGGCGGATCGCATCGGGCGTCACCATCGTCATCGTCGAGCACGACATGGACGTGGTCTTCGGTCTGGCCGATCGCATCACCGTCTTGTTCAACGGCCGCAAGATCGCCGAGGATACGCCCGACGCCATTCAGGCCAATTCCGACGTGCGTGCGGCCTACCTTGGAAGCCCGGCGGCCCATGAGTCTGCTTGAAGTCGACGCGATCAACACCTACTACGGCGAGGCGCACGCGCTCTTCGACGTGTCGATGCGGATCGAGCCGCACGAGGTGGTGGCGCTGCTCGGCCGCAACGGCGCCGGCAAGACGACGACGCTGAAGACGATGATGGGCGTGATGGCACCAAAATCCGGGGCGATCCGCTTCAACGGTCAGCCGATCGGCGGCCTGCCGCCCTACAAGATCGCGCGCCTGGGTTTGCAGCTCGTGCCCGAAGAGCGGCGGATCATTGGCGGATTGACCGTCGAGGAGAACATCGTCCTTGCCGGCTTGAGCGAACCGAAGCCGTGGCCGCCGCAGCGCGTCTACGACATGTTTCCGCGCCTGGGCGAGCGCCGGCGCAGTCGCGGCCGCGAGCTGTCGGGCGGCGAACAGCAGATGCTGGCGATCGCCCGGGCGCTCGTGCGTGAACCGCAGTTGATCCTGCTCGACGAGCCGTTCGAAGGGCTCGCGCCGCTCATCGTCCAGGACCTGTTGGGTATCTGCCGCCGCCTGGCCGACGAAGGCCGCACCATCGTCATCGTCGAGCAGAACGTCGAGGCCGCTCTGTCGCTGTCGCACCGCTGCTATATCCTCAACAACGGCCACGTGGTTTACGAGGGTACGCCGGCCCAACTGCGCGGCGATCGTGACTTCATGCACCGTCATCTCGGGATTTGAACGCATGCGCCGGCTGGCGGCCGAAGCGGTGGTGATCGGCGGCGGCGCAGCCGGCACCTTCGCTGCGCTCGAGCTGCGTCGTCGCGGCGTCAAGCCGTTGATCCTGTGCAAAGGACTCGTCGGCAAGAGCGGCGCATCGATCTTTGCCGGTAATCTGGTGGTGCCGGGGCGGCTGCTCGGCAATACCGAGCAACAGGCGCGCGATACCGCAGAATTCCTGATCCGGATGCACAATCATTTCCTGATCGACCAGCATTACGCGCGCGCCGCCGGCGAATGGATCGAGCGGGAATATTATCCCGAGCTCGAGCGCGCCGGACTCTACATGCGGCGCGACGATCGGGGCGCGATCGTCACCAACGACGGCCCCGTCCGGTGCATGGCCGCGCATTCGCAAGGTGAATCCGGCGTGCTGTTCATGGATCTGCGGCGCAAGCAGGTGCTCCAGGCGGGTATTCCCTGGCTCGAGGAAACCGCAGCGACGGCGCTGCTGACCGGCGCCGACGGCGCGATCGCCGGCGTGATGGCGCTCGATTTGGCGCGCGGCGAGGTGGTGGCGATCGAGAGCCGTGCGGTGATCCTCGCCACCGGTTACGCCGACCGTTTCTATCCGCGCTCGACCGCGACGCGCGAAATGTCGGCCGACGGCATCGCGATGGCGTGGCGCGCCGGTGCCGAGTTGATGAATCTCGAAATCCAGTGGTGGCACACGAGCGACGTGCGCTTTCCGCTGTGCTGGCAACGAACGCAGGTTTATCCCAATCCGATCATCGGCTCGTCGCATTCGGCGCGACTTTACAACGGCGACGGCGAAATGTTCTTCGACCAGGAAGCCGACGCGCCGGTCGCGATGGGCCCATACACGATCCAGCTCAAACGCCTGGCGAAACAGGTGCTTGCCGGCAAGGCGCGCTTCGATGGCGGCTATTACAGCGGCTTCACGCACGTCGCACCCGGCGCGGTCACGGCTTATACCGATTACGCCAAGGCCTTCGCCGCGCTCGGCAAGTCGGTCGCCGCCGACACGCTGGAAACCGCGTGCTCGGCGCATTACCGCCAGGGCGGCATCGTGGTCGATCCGGCAACCATGGCGACGCGCGTGCCCGGCCTCTATGTCGCGGGCGGCGTCGGCGGTCACAGCAACGGCCTGATCGCGCCGGTCACTTACGACGGCATGCTGGCGGCGGAGACGGTGGCGAACGATCTGCCGCGCCTCGCGCCGGCGGCGCTGCCGGCGGACAAGGCCGCGGCGGAGGAAGCGCGGCTGCTAGGGTTGCGCCGGCCTCGGTCCGGCAACGGCGCGACGCCGGCACAGGTCAAAAAAGCGCTGCGCACGTTGATGGGCGAGAAGATGGGCTTCTTCAAGGATGCCGCTGGCATGAACGAGGCGCTGGCCGAGATCACGCGGCTGCGCGAGGAAACGCTGCCGTCGATGGGCCTCGCGAATGCGACACCGCGGCTCAATTACGCCTGGCTCGACGCCATCGACGTCGCCAACATGCTCGAAGTCGCGGCGTTGATCATCCGCGGTGCGCTCCATCGCACCGAAAGCCGCGGCCCGTTCTATCGCACCGATTTTCCCGACATGGACAACGAGCGCTGGCTGGCCAAGAACATCCTGACGCCGACGCCGAACGGCGACGTCAATTTCCGCACGGAACCTTACGACCTTCCGTTCTTCAAACCGGATTTCGTTCGGCGGCCCAGTCTCGAGGTGGATTGGTAATGGCCGAGCGGCCGCAAATTCCTGCCGGCGCGCGCAATCTGGGGCGCGACGATACCGGCGACAGTCCGGCGGCCCGGCTCGCGCGAGTCCGGGAAGGCGATACCGTCACGGCGCGGATTTTTCGCTTCGATCCGACGACCGACGCCACGCCGCGCTTCGAGACCTATCGCGTGCCCTATACCAAATGGATGCGCGTGCTCGAAGTTCTGACCTTCGTCAGCGAGGAACTCGGCGGCGACCTGGCGCATCGCTGGTTCTGTGCCAACCGCATGTGCGGCACTTGCGCCGTACGCGTCAACGGCCGCGAAGTCCTCGCGTGCTGGGAACCGGTCGAACCCGACATGACCATCGAGCCGCTGCGCAACGCGCCGATCGTGCGCGATCTGGTGATCGACCGGTCGGGTTATGAGCAGCGTGTCCTCGGCTTGACGCCGTGGCTCGAACGCCGCGAACCCTATGCCGGCTTTCCCGAGCCGCTGGCCCATCCGGCGATGGCACCAGCCGACAAGGCGCTCGATTGCATTTCCTGCATGTGCTGTTTTTCCGCTTGTCCCGTTGTTGGTCTGGGCGACGAGACGCATTTCGCCGGTCCGGCGCCCCTGGTACAGCTGGCGCGCGTCGCACTCGATCCGCGCGACGGCATTGACCGCGGCCGCATCGCGCTCGAATGCGGCGCTGTCTTCGACTGCGTGTCTTGCTACAAATGCGAAGAAGTCTGTCCGGTGTCGATCCCGATCGTCACCGGCGCGATCGAGCCGTTGAAGGCGCTTGCGTTCAAGAGCATGACGCGCAAGAGCCGACATGCGCGGGTCTTTCTGGCGATCGTCCAGGCGCGTGGCCGCATCGATCCGTCGGCGCTGATTCTGGGCGTACAGCGCCTGGCGGCGCTACGGCATCCGCTCCGCGTTCTCAAGCTCTGGCGGCGCGGCAAGATCGACCCGCTGAAGACCCTGTTCGGCTTTCGTCTGCCGGACATCGCGCAGATCCGGCAGGTCTTCGCCGCGGTGCGTGGAGGCCGGCCATGAGATTCGCCTATTATCCGGGCTGTTCGGCGCAAAGCACCTGCAAGGAGCTGAACGCGGCAACGCACGTCGTCGCGGCCAGCCTCGGACTCGAGCTCATCGAGCTGCCGTCGGCGGGTTGCACCGGCAGCCGCGAGCTGCGCGCCATCGATCCGGACCTGTTCCTGGCATTGAACGCGCGGCTGCTGGCGCTGGCCGAAGCCAACGGCTTGCCGCTGATGACGGTCTGCAATACCTGCACGCTCAACTTCCTCGACGTGAACAAGATTCTGGCCGAAGAGCCGGAACGTCTAGCGGCGGTCAACGCCATCCTCGCCAAGCAGGGGCTGCACTATCGCGGCACGACGCGCGTCAGTCATTTCCTTTGGGTGCTGCTCGAGGATATCGGCGAGGCGCGGTTGCGCGAGCGGGTGGTGCGCCGGCTTGCCGGCCTGCGCGTCGCGGCGTTCTATGGCTGCCACATCACCCGTCCGCCGGCGCATTTCGGTTTCGTCGATTCACGGAATGCCCGCTCGATCGAGCGTATCAACGAAATTCTCGGTTGCGAGTCGATCGACTATAGCGGCCGCACCGAGTGCTGCGGTTTTCACACCGCCGCACACGAGGAAAAAATCGCGATCAAGCTCACCGGCCGGCACATCAAGTCGGCGAGGGACAACGGCGCCGCCGCCATCGTCACGCCTTGTCCGCTGTGTCATACCGTACTCGACACCTTCCAGGATCAGATGGAACGTGATCTCGGCACCGAGCTCGGCATGCCGATTCTGCACTTGCCGCAGCTTGTTGGGCTCGCCATCGGCTTGACGCCGGCACAGCTCGGCGTCGTCCACCATATGGTGCCGGTCGATTTGGCGTTCGGCTAAGGTGTCGCCGTTCCGGTCGGGCTGCTACGGCAGCGGCGTCAGCCGCCAACCGTGCGCGATCATGCAACGCACCGGCGACCGCTGCTCGTCCGGCACGTCGATGATCACGGATCTCGTGTTGTCAGCGGCATAAGCGGGCGCCATCGGATTTGCCGGGTAGCCAGCCACAGCGGGCGTCGGTTGGTAGGTGGGCCGCGCGGGCGCTGATTGATAGGCCGTCCCTGTCGTTGGTGAACGATAGCCGCAGGCATCCATGTCGCTCTGCAAGGCTGCGGTGTCGCCGCCCGGTTTGGCCCAGACGACGCGCGTCGTGTGACAGGCCGCCAGCAACGACGCCAGCGTCACCAGCGCCGCCGCCCGTGCCGTCCATGTCGCCGCGCAGCTCAATGCACGGCCTTCGGCACGGCTTGGCCGGCGGCGACGTCGATCGAGATCAGCAGTCGATCTTCCGCCGCGTTATAACGGATGTTGTGGGTCGGCACCGAAGCCTGAACGTCCATGCGACTTTAATCTGACGGCTCGCCCGGCCGCCGTCTAGGGCTTGACACGTCGGCGCGGTTCCCCCCGGCTGCGTAAGGGCCGGCCACACCAAGATGTGAAACGCGGTGAATGGAACCGTGGCTATCGTCTCGCATTCAGGTGCGGTGCGTTCGCGCCTTTTCATTGCGAGGGTTTTTCATGAATTCTCTATCGGGACCGATCGCGCTGGTGGGGCGCATCCTGTTGGCGTTGGTCTTTGTGCTCGCCGGTTACAACAAGCTCGGGACGACGGCTGCCACGGCTACCTACATGGCAAGCCATGGCATTCCGCTGTCGGGCATTCTGGTTTACGGCGCGATCGCAGTCGAACTTATCGGCGGATTGATGCTGATGGCCGGATTCTACGCGCGTTGGACCGCGGGCGCGTTGGGCCTTTATACGCTGGCGCTCGCCCTGATCTTCCACGCCTATTGGGCCATGCCAGCCGCCGAGGCGCGGATTCAGCGTAGCTCCTTCCTTGGGCATCTTTCGATGATCGGCGGCATGCTCGTCATCGCCGCACTCGGCGCGGGATCGCTGAGTCTGGATGCTTGGCGGCGGCGCGATGCAGTAGACGGCAGTGCTTGACGGTCACGCTGCGTCTTCGCCCAATCCGGCGAAGACTGAATTACTAATAATTCCGGCAATCAACACGCGTATCTGGCAGCGGCACGCAAAGTTGCGCGCGACCGGATGCCGGAACCAAACATTTGATATTGAGTTGTAATTTGGCCGGTGCGGTCCTAGAACGGTGTACCAAAAATATTACGTTGGGAGTGCGTGGTGCAGGAAAGGACCAAGCGCAAGGTTGGTGCCAAACGGATGTGGATCCGCCGTTGGCGCCAAGCTGGCAGGATTTCGGCGAGCGAGGCGAAGACGTTCGAACGGCATCTCGAACGGACCGGGGCGCTGCTCAAGCCGAAGACGCCGGCGCCCAGCACCATGGGCGCCCTGCGCAAGGCATCCGCGCCTGCCGAATTCTATGGCAAGGCGGCGATGCCGGCGTTCCCGACCGGACCGGTGGTGACAATCCAGTACGACCCGTCACGCTTTCGCATTGAATTCACCGCCATTCGCCGTGGCCGCCGGCCGCGGGCGAAAGCGGCGCACGGTTAACTCGACGACGTCTTGTAGTATTATAACCAGCGCAACCTCCTGGGGGATTCACGTATGGCTGACGCCAAATCAAAGACCGTAACGCTCCGGCATCTCGCCGCTCAGCTCGCCGAACGTCATGAGCTCACCAAGAAGAAGACCGAGGAAATTCTCGAAGGCTTGGTCGGCTTGATCCGGACCAACCTGAAGAAGGGCGCTCGGATCCGCATCGGCGGTCTCGGCATCCTGCGCGTGCGCAATCGGGCCGCGCGCATGGGACGCAACCCGAAGACCGGCGAGCCGATCCAGATCAAGGCCAGCAAGAAGGTGGCCTTCCGCGCCGCGAAGGAACTCAAGGAATCGATCTAACCGACGGCAACGGCGCGCGGCCCAAGGGTCGCGCGCCGGATCCGGATTTCCTAAGCTTTATCTGCTGCGCATTATTGGGCGGCGGCGATCTGCGTGCCGGCGAAGCGCGTTGCCGGGTCGAAATACGCCCACCAGCCGCTGTTGTTGATCGCGTAATAAGCGCGGTAGCGGATGACGTTCTCGATCGGGTCGATGGTCGTCGTCATGTTGTCGAGAACGAGATCGCGGCCATCCACCGTAACGATCAGAATGGCGTGGTCCTGGCTGGTTTGCCGATCGTGCACGACCGCGACGCGCATGGCGCTATCGGGCACGCCCGACGCATGCAGCGCCAGATATTTGCTGATGGCGTAATCCTGGCATTGACCGCCGCGCGCGAGGAATTCGAAGGGCGTCTCCCAGTAGGCGGGTGATCCCCAATTTTCAGTCGCCGGTACATAGCGGACTGCGTTGAGATATTCGTTGGCATGCTCGACGCGGTCGGCAAGCGGCCGTGATTTCAGATCGTCGATGAACGCGGCCCATTGGGTCTGGGCGCAATTGCCGTCAGCCTCGGTGGCGCACGCGCCGGGCTGCTGTTGTGCGGCGAACCGTGTCTCGACGCCGGTCCAACGCGTAAAGAAGGCGACGTCTGTGGAATGGACGACCTGTGACGGAAAGATCGTCTGCTGTGCGACCGGGGTCGGTTGCACGAACTGGATCTGCACGCCGTGCGAAGGCGTGTTGGCGCAGGCGGCAACCAGAACGGTCAACGCTATCGGGACGATCAAGCGGCAGCAAAAACGGAGCAGCAGCCTCGAACCTCATCCGGGAGCCCCGCTATCCCCGGATCGAACCGCCGTGGATCGGAGGCTTTGCGTCGCCGGGTCGCCCCGGGTTTGCCGTTTCGTGAGACGCGGACGAAATCCGCGCTGTTCGCTGCCTAGAAAATCACAGGGTGGTTGATAGGACCTGAATCGCCGCTGCCGCGCCCGTTAACGAACGATTAACCATGCGTATGGTTTCGTTGCGACAGAAAGGCCAGCCCAATGTTGCATCGCACCGCCGCCGATTTCGCCGCAAGCCACGCCCGCCAACGCGCCGGCTCGTTCGACTTCATCAAGTTGATGGCATGGGTGGCGGCGGCGGCCGTGCCGTGGATGGGTATCGCCTTGATCGCCTCGCACCTCGGCCGCTAGACCGCGCCCACCTGCCGTGCGACCGCGCGGCTACCCGCCGATTTCTTTGTCTTTCTGCCGGAGCTGGTTGATCAGCGCGGAAACGCTGCCGCCGTTCTGCGAAATCGCCGACGAGAATTCCTGGCGATAGCTCACGAGCTCGCTGACGCCTTCGATGCTGACGTCGGAGATCTGGTATTTGCCGCCGTGATCGACGACGCGCCAGACGACGTTGACCGGATGCTGCCCGCCGGGTTGGATGATTTGGCTGCTCACCAGAGTCGTGTCGGCGCCTTCGGGCGTCTTCTTGGTCACCACGAAGCGTTGCCCCGTGTACTGGTTGAAGTGTCCCCAATAGACGTCGATCATGTAATGGTCGAACACCTGCTCGAACTGCTGGCGTTCGCTGTCGTTGGCAGTCTGCCAGTAACGACCGAGCACGAAGCGCGCGATGCCGTCGACGTCGAACGATTGATTCATCAGCGCGGCGAATTTCTGCTTACGCTCGGCGGTCGGCGCTTGCTGGTTGCCGATCAGCTGGATGACTTGGTTGCCGAGATTGGCCATGAACGCGTCGGGACCGCTGGCGCCGGATTGCGCGCGGCTGGTGCCCGGCAGGACGATCAATGCGGCCACGGCTAAGCCGGCGGCAAGGCGCCGGCATCGGGCGGCCTTGGCGCGAAAGCGTCCGGCTACGGTCACGACGGGTCGGGTCATCAGAGCGGTCCTCCAAGGTTAGGCAAGGTTGGGCGAATTTGGCCGCGCGGCGGAGCGCAAAATATCGGCTGTGCGCGCCCCAATCAATGCGACTGAAGCCGCGTGCCGCCGGTACACGTACGTTCCAACGCCGGACCGGCCGGGCAGTTCCGCGGGCTATCCGTACCGGCGATGCCGTTCCGATCCCTCGTCGGTCGATACGGTGTCGCTGCCGGATTCTGCCGGTTTCTCCGATGCGCGGCCGACCTCGTTGACAAATTTTTACCCTGTCCGGGCCGGTTTTCCGCGCATTCGCAACGCGTTAGCAAAGGGTCAAGACCGCGCCGCCACAATGGGTATCCGGCCGGTCCAACCGGCGACAGAAACCCTGGATTGCAGATGCAACAGTCCGTTGCGGTCGCACGCGAATTTCCGACGCCGCCGCTGGTGGTCGATCTCGACGGCACGCTGGTCAAGACCGACCTCCTGGCGCAGTCGTTTTTCGGTCTGCTGGCGGGCCGGCCGATCCGCGCGCTCGGTGCCCTTGTCGCATTGTTGCGGGGCAAAGCCGCGTTCAAGGCGGCGCTTGCCGGCCAAGTCGATCTCGATTGCGCGGCGTTGCCGTTCAATCCCGAGTTGCTTGCGTTCATCCGCGCGGAGCATGCCAAAGGCCGGCCCATCTATTTGGCGTCGGCGTCGGATCGCCGGCTCGTCGACGCAGTCGCGACCGCGCTCGGTCTTTTCGCGGGCGTCTTTGCATCGGATGGCGCGATGAATCTTGCGGGTGCAGCCAAGGCGCGTGTGCTCTGCGATGCTTTCGGCGTCGGCGGCTTCGATTATGTCGGCAATGCGCGTGTCGATTTGGCCGTCTGGGAGAAAGCGCGCGGTGTCTGGCTTGCCGGCGCCGGACCACGTCTCCAACGTCGTATCGTCGCACGGTTTCCCGACGCCCGAATCGTCGATCCATCGCGTCGGCAGGTGTCCGATTATTTCCGCACCTTGCGCGTTCACCAATGGCTCAAGAACCTGCTGATCTTCGTGCCGGCAGCGACGGCGCATCGGCTTATGCCGATGACGGTTCTGGCGCTCGCATTAGCCTTCCTGAGTTTCAGTCTGTGCGCCTCAAGTGCCTATATCGCCAACGATCTGCTCGATCTTGGCAACGATCGCGCGCATCTGCGCAAACGCGACCGGCCGCTGGCATCGGGTCGCGTGCCGCTCAGCCATGCGCTGGCGCTGTTGCCCGTGCTGCTGGTGTCGGCGGTGGCGCTCACCTGGCCGCTGCCGCACGGCTTTCTGGTGCTGCTTGCCGGCTATTACGTCCTGACCATGGGATATTCGCTCGTCCTGAAGCGCAAGGTGATGGTCGACGTGGTGACGCTGGCCTGTCTCTATGGCATGCGGCTCGCCGCCGGCGCGGTCGCCGTTGCCGTGCCGCTGTCGCCGTGGCTCGTCGCCTTCTCGGTGTTCTTTTTCCTGTGCCTGGCGTTGGTCAAGCGCTGCACCGAGATCACCGACCGCGTCGCCAAGGGCAACGGCGATCCCAGGGGCAGGGGCTACATCCAACGCGACCTGCCGATGCTCGAGGCGATGGCCGCGGGCACGGGCTACGTCGCGATCATGATCTTCGCGCTCTACATCAACAGCCCGGCGGTTGCGGCGCTCTATCGCTCGCCCGAGTATCTCTGGGCCATCTGTCTCGTACTGTTCTATTGGATCAGCCGTGTCCTGCTCTTGACGCACCGCGGCGAGATGCATGACGATCCCGTCGTCTTCGCCGTCACCGACCTGAAGAGCCTCGTTTGTGGGGTGCTCATCGTCGTCATCGGCGTGCTCGGCATCTAAACGCGTCATGATGCTCACCGGCTGGGGCCGTTATCCGCGCGCCGATTGCCGCGTCATCGCGGCACGCTCGCCGGCCGATGTGCTCGCCGTCGTCGCCGCCGAGCCCACCCTGATCGCGCGCGGCAACGGCCGCGCCTACGGCGATGCCGCGCTCAATCCGGCGGCGACACTCGATCTGCGCCGCGACGATCGGTTCATGGCGTTCGACGCAGCGAGCGGCGTGCTCACGGTCGAAGCGGGCGTGCTCCTCGCCGACATTCTCGATTGTCTGATGCCGCACGGCTGGTTTCCGCCGGTCACGCCCGGCACCAAGTTCGTGACGCTCGGCGGCATGCTGGCGGCTGACGTGCATGGCAAGAATCATCACAAAGCCGGCACGATCGGCGACCATGTCGAAAGCCTCGACCTCGCCTTGGCCGACGGGCGCGTGGTGCGCTGTTCGCGCGACGAAAACGCGTCGCTCTTCGCGGCGACGCTCGGCGGCATGGGCCTGACCGGAATCATCCTCAGTGCGCGGCTTAAGCTCCAGCGGATCGAAACCGCCTACGTACGTCAGGAAACGTTGCGCGCCCGCGATCTCGACCAGATCATGGATCTCTTCGAAGCCTCACGCGACTGGACCTATACGGTCGCCTGGATCGACTGCCTGGCGCGCGGCCGGGATCTCGGGCGGGCACTCCTCTATCGCGGCGAGCATGCGCGCAGCGGCGAGCTTCCGGCGCGCCGGCGTGCCGCGCCGCTTGCCGTGCCGGTTCGACGAACGCGCCGGATGCCGGTCGATTTTCCCGCAATCATGCTCAATCGCTGGAGCGTCACGGCATTCAACCGGCTCTTTTATCGTGCAAGCCGGCTCGGCACGGCGATCGTCGATTACGACCGCTTCTTCTATCCGCTCGACACGATCCACGAATGGAACCGGATGTACGGCGGCGGTTTCGTTCAATACCAGTGCGTGTTGCCCAAGGTAGCCTCGCGCGCCGGGTTGAGCGCGCTGCTGGGCCGGATCGCCGCGGCTGGCGCCGGCTCGTTTCTCTCGGTTTTGAAGCTTCTCGGTCCCGGTCGTGGCATGCTGTCGTTTCCGATGGAGGGCTATACGCTGGCGCTCGATTTCCCCGCCGATCCGGCAAACTTGGCGCTGCTGACCGAACTCGATGCGATCGTCGCGGCGCACGGTGGTCGCGTCTATCTGGCCAAGGATGCGCGCATCGCTGCCGCTGATTTCCGCCGCGCCTATGCCGGTGCCGGCTTGGACGAATTCGCCGCGGTGCGTAACGCGGTCGATCCGGCGCGAAAGTTCGCGTCGTTGCAATCGCGGAGGCTGGGCTTGTGAGCACAGTCCTGATCCTCGGCGCGAATTCGGATATCGCCCGTGCCATCGCCCGCGCCTATGCCAAGGCCGGGCGCGACTTGATCCTCGCGGCGCGCCGACACGAGCGCCTCGAGGCCGACGTCGTCGATCTCAAATTGCGCCAAGGGATTGCCGCGCGTGCCGTCGAGTTCGACGCGCTGGACGTCGCCGGCCATGCGCGTTTTCTCGATGCGCTGGGCGCGCTGCCGGACACGATCGTCTCGGTCGTGGGGTTCATGGGCGAGCAGGCGGCCAACGAACGTGATCCCGAAGCTGCGTCGTTGGTGATGCGCAGCAATTACATCGGGCCCGCGGCCATTCTGGGCGAAGCCGCGAACCGCATGGTGGCGCGCAGCGCGGGCGTCGTCGTCGGCATCTCGTCGGTTGCCGGCGAACGCGGTCGCGCGCGCAACTACGTCTACGGTTCGGCGAAAGCCGGCTTCACGGCGTTCCTTTCGGGATTGCGCAACCGGCTGCACGGCACCGGCGTGCGCGTCATCACGGTTCTGCCGGGCTATGTGGCGACGCGCATGACCGAGGGCCTGCCGATGCCCGGCTTGCTGACGGCGCAGCCTGACGAAGTGGCGGCGGCCATTCTCGCCGCCGAACGCCAGCGCCGTGATGTGATCTACGTCCGGCCGATCTGGCGGCTGGTCATGGCGATCATCCGCGCCATCCCCGAGCCGGTGTTCAAACGCCTGCACATATAGGTAAACGGCGTTTCCGGCGCCAAAACCCAGGCCAAAGGCCGGGAATTTGCCCTCAATTAGCGTTAATTTCTTCGAAAGATTCGCCGGATACCCTGGTTCGATCGAACTCTGGGCGGAGAACCGCAATGCGGCAGTCTATCGGCGTGCGTTTCATTGAAATCATGGTCGGCGTGGCGGCGTCGTTGATCGGCGTGGCGTTGCACGGAATGTGGCGTTAAGCCGACCGGCGCGTTGCGCCGGGTTTTATCAATTTTTGAATCGAAATTGTGAGCGATTATTGTATTGCTGCAACAGTCGGCTCCGGCTGCAATTTTTCCGACCAACTTCGGCTGAATATTAACCCGCCCGGCGCAAAGTGGCTGGCGAATACAAGCGTCTGAGCTGCTAGCGGAACTCTCATGTCGCTACGGCGACGGATTGTAATCATCGGGCTGCAACACATCCGGGCGATCCCATTCGCCCGGCGCATCGTGCTGCTGACGATTTTATTTCTGGTCGCGGTGTATGCCGGCAACGCCGTCATCCTTGGCCACTATTATGGTGTGCTCGCGGGCCGGGAGCGTGATGGCCGTGACGCGAGAGCGGCGCTGCTCGCCGAACACGCCGGACGAGCACTTGCTGCGGTCGATCTGTCGCTTCGAAGCATCGCCGACGATTTGAAGGTACGCCTGCCGCTCGACAAGCCGACAATTTTCACGCAGCTGCTGCTCGACAAATATGTCAAGGCTCTGCCGGAGGTGCATGGCATCTTCGTGCTTGATGCGGATGGCCGCGACATCAATAGCTCGTCCTCGTTTCCGCCGCCGTCACTCAACGCGTCGGACCGAATGTATTTTTCCGAGCAGAAGAAATGGCTTGGCATCGGGCTTTATCTCGATCAGCTCCAGGTTTCGCGCGTCGACCGCCGCGTCGTCTTCACCGTAAGCCGTCCAATTCTCGACAATAACGGGAATTTCGAAGGAGTTGTCGCAGCGGTCATCGATCCTGCGTACTTTTCCGATTTTTACGGCCGGCGCAGTGGACAGCAGGGCAACGTCGTCTTGCTCGAACGCGATGACGGCGCCATTCTCGCCGGCACCGGCTTGTCCGACCAGGATCTCACGGAGGGCGATCTCAAATCCTTGAGCAAGCATGCCAAGGCGTATTCGACTAACGCGGAAGTTCACGGCTTTCCGGCCCGGATCGTCGTGATTGGCAAGCCGACAATCACGTCGCCGCAATTCCTCAGCTTTTGCGCGATGGATGGCGGGCTGTTGCTCGTTATGACCATCATCGCCTGGTGGCTCGCCAATGCGGCGGCGCGCGAGGCCACGGCCGTCGATCGCGAGGCCGGTGCGCGGCGGACCGCCGAGGCGCGGTTGCTGAGCGCGTTCGAAAGCGCGCCAGCGGCGTTCGCGCTCTATGACAGCGACGATCGCTTGGTACTGTCGAACAGCGTCTACCGATCGTTCTTTGCGCCAATCAAAGACCTCATCGTGCCCGGCAAGACGTTTCAGGAACTCAGCGAGGCGGCGGTTAAATGTCGCGCTTTCGCCGACGAGCATCCCGACGAGCGTGAGTTCCTGCGCTGGCGCATGGATCAGCATCGCCTGGGCATCGGCGAGCCGGTTCTCCAATTGCGGGACGGGCGCTGGATCCTGATGCGCGAACGCCGCACCGCGGAGGGCGATACCGTTCTGTTCTACTCGGATATCACGCCCCTGAAGGAGCGCGAACAGCAGCTCGGCCTTGCGCGGCAGGCGGCGGAGCAGGCCAGTCAAGCCAAGACGACGTTTCTCGCCAACATGAGCCACGAGTTGCGTACGCCACTTAACGCCATCATCGGTTTTTCCGAGATGATCGAGCGCAAGGTGCTCGGTCCGATCTCCGAGAATTACCGCCAGTATGGCGAAATCGTGCGCACCAGCGGCCAGCACCTGCTGGCTATCATCAACGACATTCTCGATATCGCCAAGCTCAACGCCGGCAAAACCGAGCTCCATCTCGAGGCTGTCGACATCAATCGCACCATCGTCGAGGCGATCGCCATCATGTCGCGCAAAGCGGACATCGCCGGAATTGGGATCGTCACGGATTTGGCGTCGCAGACCCCGGTCGTCGATGCCGATCCGGTCCGTATCCGTCAGGTCTTGCTCAACGTCCTCGCCAACGCCATCAAGTTTACGCCCGGCGGCGGCCGCATCGACGTGTCCACTTCGGTCGCGTCCACCGATTTGCGGATCACCGTGAGGGACAATGGCGTCGGTATGGCCCCTGAAGACATTCCACGCGCCCTCGAACCCTTCACCCAAGTCGGCCGCGAACGGGCGCAGACGCAAGAAGGCACCGGTCTTGGCCTGCCGATTTCCAAGACCCTGGTCGAACTGCATGGCGGCCGGCTGGAAATCAGCAGTGCACCCAAACAGGGTACGACCGTCACGATCAACTTGCCGATTCACCGTGCGGGTCAGCCCGCGACGGCCAAACCGAAATTGGACATCGCCGTCTAAGCTGCGCGCCAGGAGTGCACGTCATGCAATGGAAAACGCTGAGTGTTGTCTTCGGAGTTCTCGCGGTGGCGGGCATGCCGGCCCACGCGGCCGATCCGATCCGCATCGGCGTCGATGGGCCATTCACCGGCGGTTCCGCGCCGATGGGCATCGACATGCTGCGCGGTGTCGAACTGGCGGCCGACGAGATCAATAAAGCCGGCGGAATTCTCGGCCGCCCGCTTGTCCTGGTGAAGCGGGACGATCAGGCGAACAACGACCGCGGCGCGCATATCGCCGCCGAACTGACAGAACACCATTTGGTCGACGCTGCGGTCGGCTACATCAATACGGGCGTGGCCTTGGCGGCGATTCCCTATTTCGAGGAAGCGCGCATCCCGGTCATTCTCAACGTCACCACCGGCAGCGTGCTGACCCGCCAATTCGCGCCGCCAGAATATGCCGAGAACGACGTCTTTCGCGTTTCGTGCAGCACCGCGCCCGAAGTCGAGAAGATCGCTGAGATCGTCAAGGCGCGGGGCTATCAGAAGATTTCGATCTTCGCCGACACCACGGCTTACGGACAGGTCGGCCGGCACGATTTGATCCAGGCGCTGGCGGCGCAGGGCATCGCGCCGGTGTCGAACGAAAAATTCAATATCGGCGACATCGATATGACGGCGCAGCTGACGCGCGCTCGGCAGGCCGGCGCCGACGTCGTGCTGACATACGGAATCGGTCCGGAGCTCGCTGCGATTGCCAATGACCGCGCCAAGATCGGCTGGATGGTGCCGATGATCGGCAGCTGGACACTGTCGATGTCGAATTTCATCGACGCCGCTGGCGTCAACGGCAATGGCACCGTCATGCCGCAAACCTTCATCGAGCAGGGCGACACGCCGAAACGCGCCGCGTTCATCCAGGCGTTCCACACCGCCTACAAGGTCACGCGCATGGATTCGCCGCCGTCGGCTGCGCAAGGCTACGATTCGCTGTATCTGTTGGCGGCGGCGATCCACCAGGCTGGCACGGTCGACGGTGCCAAGGTTCGGGCTGCGCTCGACGACCTGCACGATAACGTCGAGGGCGTCGTGCAAATCTACCACCATCCGTTCAATCCAACCGACCACGAGGCGGTCACCGCAGGCGACGTCGTTTATGGCATGGTCGATAATGGCCGTGTCGTCCGTCTGATGACGACGCAGACCGCGGGTGTGAAGTAAAAAACTCGCGCCTTTCGGCTCCGGTCGATCTTCGGCCCACGCATGGGCGTGCGGCGCAGCTTCGTCTTGCATGGCGGTACACGGCGCAGGGATACTGCGCCACCGCAACCAGCCAAGCCGCTGCCATGCTCGGCGTCCGTGACATTCTGAAGCGCGTTGCCGCCGGCGAGGCCACCGCCGAATCCGCAACCCGTGCCTGCCTTGAACGTGTCGCCGAGCGCGAAGCGGTCGTTGGCGCCTGGGCCTATGTCGATGCCGAGCGCGCTTTGTCCGAGGCGCGCCATCGCGATCAGGCTCGCGCCAAGGGTCCGTTGCACGGCGTCGCGGTCGGCATCAAGGACATCTTCGACACCGCCGATATGCCAACGTCTTACGGCTCGCCGATTTATGCCGATCACCGGCCGGCGGCCGATGCCGCTTGCGTCGCGCTGCTGCGGGCCGCCGGCGCGGTTGCGGTCGGCAAGACGGTCACCACCGAATTCGCCATGACGCATCCCGGCAAGACGCGCAATCCGCACGATCCGGCGCATACGCCCGGCGGCTCGTCGTCGGGTTCGGCGGCGGCGGTCGCCGCCGGCATGGTGCCGGTGGCGCTCGGCACGCAGACGCTCGGCTCGGTCATCCGTCCGGCGGCGTTCTGTGGCGTCGTCGGCTTCAAGCCGAGCTACGGCGCGATCAATCGGGCCGGGGCGAAGCTGCTCTCCGAATCGGCCGATACCATCGGCATCTTCGTGCGCACGGTCGCTGACATTCCGCCGGTGCTCGCCGCCTTCACGAGCGCGCCGATGGAATCCTACGACAAGGTGCTCAATAGGGCGCCGCGTATCGGGTTGGTGCGCGGTATCGAATGGGACAAAGCGGCGGCGCCGGCGCAAGCAGCGTTCGAGGACGCCGCGCGTCGTCTTGCCAAGGCGGGTGCCAGCGTGCGCGACGTTGTGATCGATCCGGCGCTCAAGACCGCGCATGAACGCTCGCCGACGATCACCAGCTACGAATTAGCGCGGGCCTGCGCCTATGAATGGTTCAACAAGCGCGACAGTCTCAGCCCGGCTTTTGCGCGCAATGTCGCCGACGGCATGGCGATCGCGTTTGCGGATTACAACGCCGCACGCGCCGTGTTCGACGTAGCGCGCCGCGTCACCGCCGAGGCTTTTGGCGATTGCGATTTCTGGCTGACCCTGCCGGCGCCGGGCGAGGCGCCGAAAGGGATCGAATCGACCGGCGACCCAGTCTTCAACCGGTTGTGGACGCTGCTGCACGTACCGTGTCTGACGGTCCCTTGCGGCAAAGGGCCGGCGGGCTTGCCGCTCGGCGTGCAGCTGATCGGGCCGCCGCGCGGCGCGGCGCGGCTGCTTGCCGCCGGCCGTTGGGTCGAGGCGGCGCTGGCTTAGCGGCGGGCGCCGGCGCGCCGCATGGTGGCCGGGCGTGACGTTTTGCCTGTCGCGCGTACTTTGATCCGGCGCGGCCACAAGGCCTTGCTGGCGAGCCGCGCGCCCGCGGCCAACGCTTCGAGCTTCGCCCACATGATTTCGGGATGGACGCGGCGATAGAACGGTCCTTGCGCGAAGCCGCAATCAGTGCCGGCGATAACCTGTTCGCGGCCGATCAGTTTGGCGAGGCGAACGATGCGCTCGGCGACGAGCTCGGGATGCTCGACCACATTGGTGGCGTGGCTGATGACGCCGGTCACCAGAATCTTGTCCTTGAGGTCGACGTCACGCCAGACCTGCCATTCGTGCTCGTGGCGCGGGTTGGCGCCCTCGATGACGAACGCGCCGACGCGCGCCTTGAGCAATGTCTTGACGATCGCCTTGAGCGGCACGTCGGTGACGTGCGGTCCCGGCCAGCTGCCCCAGCAGACGTGATAACGCACACGCGACGGATCGATGCCGGCGAGCGCGTGGTTCATGATCTCGATCTGGCGTTCGAGCCAGCGGTGATAGTCCTGGAACGTCTTGGGCGGCACCATGCGGTCGAACGTGACGGCGGCGCGCGCGTCGTCGAGCTGCACCAGCAGACCGGCGTCGACGATGGTGCGGTATTCCGTGCGCATGGCTTCGGCCACCGCCGTCTGCAAGTCGTCGTCGGTCTTGTAATACTCGTTCTTCTTGTCGGGCACGACGCTCGACGGCGCCGCCACCGGTAAAAACCCGTCGACCACGTCGACGTCCGCGAGCGCCGCCTTGAGATCGTCGATGTCGCGCTGCAACGCCACCTGACCGGTATAGCGGATCGGGCCGACGACGACGGATTCGGCGGTCGTCGCGCCCTGGTCGCGGCTGTCCATCTCGGCATAGAAGCCCTTGAAGCGGTCGCGGTCCGCGCCGCGCATCCAGGGATTGCCGCCCGCAAACGGTCGCCGCTCGAATCCGGCAAGCCGCTCGAGCGCGTATTGCGACCAGCTGATCGCCTTGCCGAACTCGCCGTCGCTCACCACGTCGATCCCGGCCGCCGCCTGTTGCTGGACCACTTCGGCAACAGATTCCTTCAGGCACGCCGCGTGCGCGCGCTCGTCGTAGGGCCGGCGCTCCTGTTTGGCGCGCAGAAACTCAAGCAGTCGTGGCGGCCGGATGAGGCTGCCGACGTGGGTGGTGAGGATGCGATCGGTGCTGCGTTTCACGCGGAACTCCTGACGCTGCGCGGTCACCCGATGGGTACGTCCGCCAGCGACGTGACGCGCGCAGTCAGGACGGCGGAGCGTTTGTCCTTGAGCGCGGTGAAACACCGGTCGATCGCCGGTCCGAGCGCGGCCGGCTCGTCGACATATTCGCCGTGGGCGCCGAATGCGTGCGCCAGCTCGTCGAACCGCCGGCGTTCGTCCGGCTTGCCGCTCGACAGCCGGGCCTGGAACTTGCCGCTTTCGTCGGCGACGCCCTTGGGATAGACGCGCTGCACCGAGGCCTTCACCGCCTGCCAGCCGCGGTTGTCGAGCACCACGGTGAAGATCGGCAGGCCGTATTGCTGCGACACCGCATAGACCGCGTCGGGGTTCATGAAATGGAACGAGCCGTCGCCGACGACCTGGATGACGCGTCGGTCGGGGTGCGCCAGCTTGATGCCAAGCGCGATGCCGCCGCTGCCGCCAAGGCCGCCGCCGGTATGCGCGAAATAGGTCAGCGGCTTGGTGCGCGGCATCTGGCTGAGCGTCGGTCCGGTGTTGCGCACCGCCTCGTTGACCACGATGTCGTCTTGCGTCAGCCGCTGGTTGAGCGTCGCCGCGACGTATTCGACGGTCATCGCGTCGCGGCTGCCGGCTTCTGCCGCCGCCGCCGCCAGGCGCTTGGCCCGTGCGTCGCGCGCCGGCGCCCAGCTCGCGATGCGCGCCTTGACCTTCTGCCGGTAGCGCTCGTCGGCCCGCCGCCGCACCGCCTCCAGCACCTGGCGGAGCACCGTGGCGGCGTCGGCCTGATAGCGGCGGTCGGTCGCAAACCCCCAGACCGGAATGTTCTCCTTCAGCGGATCGACGTCGATCTGGATCCAGCGCAACGTCCTCGCCCGCGGATGATCGAGCGGAATGAACGGCACGTCGGTATCGAGCAATAGGCCGAGGTCGGCATCCTTGATGCCTTCGCCTGCATTGAAGCCGGCGAAGCAGGGCGAGTCGTGCGGAATGTTGAGCGTCGCCGGGAAGCTCTCGAAGACGCGGATGCCGCATTCGCGCGCCAACTCGTCCAGTACGGCGACGCCCTCGGGCTTGCGGCCGATATAGGTCGTGGCGGCGATCGGATTGCTGGCGGCCATGAGTTCGGCGGCGATGGCGTCGGCTTCCTCCGGCGCGACGCCGCCGGCCTTGACCGGCCCGTATTTGGCTTCGGGAAAGCTCGTGACTTTACCGTCGTCGATGTCGGCGGCGAGAATTTCGCGCGGCAACGTCAGATAGACCGGACCGCGCGGGTCGCTTTGCATCATCGTATGCGCGCGGCGCAGCACCTCGTTCACGACGACGCCCGACGGCAACATGTATTCCCATTTGACATAGGGCCGGACGATTCCGGCCATATCGTAGGGGTCCTGGACGAAATGGACGTAGGTGTCACGCGAGCCGGTGAGTTCGCCGTGAGTGGTGAACGGCGCACGTCCGGCCATGACCAGAACCGGCAGGCGGGTGCGCGCCAAATTGTGCAGCGCCATTGCGGCGTTGGCCGTGCCGGCGTCGACATGCACCAGCACCGCTTGGCCCTTGCCGGTGGCGAGCGCATAGCCGCCGGCCATGTGCACCGCGACGTTCTCGTGTGGGCAAAGAATCACCTCGGGTGGCCGGCGGTTGGATTTTTCCCAGCGCGCCAGCTCTTCGATGATCGGCGCGTGATCGGTGCCGAGATTGGCGAAAACATAGTCGACGCCAAGCTCGACCAGCCCTTGGAGCAGATGATGGGCGGCGGTATGCGTGGTCATGCGGACCTTTCCGAGGCGATGCGCGATGTGGCGCGGGCCGACGCTATTTCAGACGCGCCGCCGCCTCTTTGACGAGACTGAGATCGAGATATTTCGACGCCTCGAGCCGGGTCTTGAGGAACCCCAGCTGCTGCGCGGTATCGAGATTGCGCTGCAAGGCGGCGACGTTCGGCAACCCGTTGGGGTTGCGGTACTGGTCCTTATGGGTCAGCAGCCAGCCGGTAAAGAGCTCCGGCGGCCGCTTGGTGAAGTCGGCGACGAGCTTGACCGCTTGATCGTGGTTTGTGGGATCGAGATACCAGCGTAGTGCGCGCAAACTGTCTTCCATGAAATCGACCAGTGCGGCTCGGTGCGCCTTGATGAAGCTGGCGCGTGCCGTCCACAGCGCGAATTGGGACTCGCCGACGGCTTCCTTTTCGGTGAACAGGATGTTGGCTTTGTCCATGAGTTCGGGATCGTTGGCGCTCAGCACCGTGGCGGTGATCAGCGTGACCTTGTTCGCGAGCAGCGCCGCCTTCATGTTGGGGAAGGCCATCTCGACGACGGTATAGTCGTGTTGGTCCTCGAGCCCGTGTTTCTTCAGCATTGCGCGCATCGCGATGTCGACGCCGCTGCCGATGGCGTTGGTGGCCAGCACCTTGCCTTTCAGGTCCTCGACCTTGTCGATGCCGCTCGATTTCAGCACCACATAGGGTTCGGTGAAGTAGCCGGGCACGCCGTCCTCGAAATCGTCGAAGATGACGCGCAGATCGCCGACGCCGGCGTTCTCGATGGTGGTGCCGAAGGTCGGATAGGTGAACGGCGCGATGTCGAGTTGGCCCGCGGCGATTGCCGTGATCATCGACGGCGTGCCTTGGAAGTGGACCGGCTCGAACGTATAGCTCTTGCCTAGGTGCCGCGCGACGCCGGGCGGCGCCAGCAGCACCGGCGTCAGTTCGGGCGGGCAGGCCACCCAGCCGACGCGCAGCGGCAGCGGATCGGCCTGTGCAGTCGCCAGTCCGACAAGCAATCCGACGGAAGCGACGAACGCGGCTACGAGGTGTTTGCGCATGGCTCCTCCCCGGTCGCGGCCGCGCCTCTGCCGGGCGGTCCGCCGCGCCAATGACTCAAACCCGAACAGGTTCAGTTTTCAAGCGCCGCATGGCCGACGGCCGTCAGGCGCGGGCCTTTTCCCGGGCGCCGGTGGGCAGCCGGTCGCGCAGAGCCGGCATGACCTCGCGCGCGAATAATTCGGTGTTCCGGCGCGTCAGGTCGGCGGGCAGGGTGCCGAAATGCAGGTTCGGTAGCACCAGGTTGAAACCGGCGCGGTCCTGGTACTCGCTCAGTCGGCGCCGCACCGTTTCCGGACTGCCGCAGATGAACTGACCATTCTCGATCAGCTCTTCCATGGTACGGCGGCGGCTGAGGCGGGCTTTCGCCGCGGCGACGCCTTTCATCGACGACAGCGACAAGTAGCCGGGCGGCAGCAGCATCTCCATCGGCATGCGCAGGAATTTGTTGACGAAGAATTCGATGTGCGGCCTCGCCTCTTTCAACGCCTGCTCGTCGGTCTTCGCGACATAAGTGGCGATCGACCAGCCGAGCTGGTCGGGCGACGCTTCATAGCCCGATTTGCGCGCTTCCTCACGATACATGTCCATGTAGCGGAACAGCGCCGTCACAGGGCTGAAGGTCTGAAGGTAGACATAGCGGCGTTCTTTCGCCGACGCCCAGCGAATGGTCTCGCTCGATCCCTGCGACGGGATCCACACCGGCGGATGCGGTTGCTGGTACGGCCGTGGCCAGACATTGACGTAATCGAAGTGATAGTACTTGCCCTCGAACGGGAACGGGCCCGGTTGGGTCCAGGCGCGCAGGATCAGGTCGTGCGCTTCGTGGAAGCGGTCGTGGCTCTCGGTCGGATTGACGCCGCTGGCGTGGTATTCGACGCCGATACCGCGCACGAAGCCGGCGATCAGCCGTCCGCGCGTGATGTTGTCGAGGATGGCGTATTCCTCGGCCACGGTGAGTGGGTTGTTGAGCAACGGCAGCGCCCGGCCCAGCACCGCGATCTTGACGGTCTTGGTGCGGCGCGACAGCGCGCCTGCCAGAACGCCCGGCGTCGGCATCAAACCATAGGCCGTCTGGTGATGCTCGTTGACGCAGATGCCGTCGAAGCCTAGCGCGTCGGCATATTCGATCTCGTCGAGATAGCGGTTGTAGAGCTCGGCGCCTTTCTGGGGATCGTAATTGCTGTTGGGATAGAGCAGCCAGTCGGTGACGTAGGTCTTGTCGTAATCGGGATCGAGATGGGCGTACGGCATCAGGTGGAAGAAGAAGAATTTCATCGGCCGCTCCCTGCGATGAAGCGCGTCACCCGTTCGACGAAAATGTCCTTCTTCTCGATCTGGGGCAGATGGCCGCAATCCGGCACGATCTCGATCTCGGCCTGCGGCAGGCGCTCGGCGAAGCCCTGGGCGAGCGCGACCGGTAGGACCTGGTCTTCGCGACCCCAGACGACGAGCGTCGGCAGCTTGACGCGCTTCAGCCACTTCATCAGCAGCGGGTCGTAAAATCGCGGGTGCCAGGCGAGGCGCGCGACCGCGTAGATGTTCTTCATCCGAACGTCGTCGCCGGCCGGATCGACTGCGCGCTTCGCCGCCTCATCGCCCATCGCCTTGTCGTGAAACAGTCGCCGGGCCAACTCTTCGGCAGACCACAAGAACATGTCCGGCTTACGGACACCGGGGACGTGGATGCCCGCTGGGCCGATCAACGTCAGGGTCTTGAGACGCGATGCGTCGAGCATCGCCATCTCGGCCGCGATCCAGCCGCCGAGCGAGCCACCCATGAGATGGACGCCGGTCAAGCTCTCGGCGGCGAGAAACTCGAGATAGAACAGCGCCACGTCGTGAATGCCGTCGAGCCACGCGGGCGTGTCGGAGCGGCCGAACCCCGGATGCTCGGGCACGATGACGTTGAATTGCCGGGCAAGATCGTCCATCCATGGCAACCACAATCCACCGCCGCCCGAGCCGTGCAGGTAGACCAGCGGCGCGCCGTTGCCGCCGCGCATGACGTGAAAGCTACAGCCGTGCAGCGTCTGCTCGGTTTCGGTGTGCCCCGCCATGATTTCGGCTGTCCACGCGCGGTTGGTGCGGGCGTCATGTCAATGGATCGGGCGGGCGCTGTCAACGCACGGCCGCGCCGCGGCCCGATGCGGCGTGGGCAGCGTGGGCAGGAACCAATCGCGCCAGGCGCCGTTGAGGGCGGCACACCCAGGGAGAGTCGCATGTTGAAATGGGCGCTGTTCTTTCTGATCATCTCGATCGTCGCCGGCGTCTTCGGCTTTACCGGCATTTCCGTGGCCGCGGCGGGGATCGCCAAGGTCCTGTTCTTTATCTTCGTCGTCGTTTTCCTGGCCCTCCTGGTCATGGGATTGATCGCCGGTAACGCGCTTTTTTAGGCCGGAGGCGAAGATTTCGCTGCGCAGGCCAAGGGCGGCCAGCTAATTTGCCTCTGTAACCCGGGGGCGCTATGAGACTCTGCCGCTACAACGACAACCGCCTGGGCATCGTCCGCGGCGGCGCGGTGCATGACGTGACCGCGATCGTCGACGAACTGCCGGCACAGCGTTATCCGCTGGCGCTCGGCGATCCCTTGATCGTGCGCCTCGACGCACTGCGGCCGAAGTTGGAGAAGCTCGCGGACCAGGCCAAGCCGGTGCCCGTTGCCGCCGTGCGGTTGCTCAGCCCCGTCGCCAATCCGTCGAAGATCATCGGCACGCCGGTGAATTATCACGCCCACCGGCTCGAAGCCGACAAGGACAAGGAGATCGCTGTCTATTCGCCGTCGACCCGCGCCCGGCCGATCGAGGAGCAGGGCTTGTTCCTGAAGGCGATCAGCGCGCTGGTCGGACCGTCCGAAGGCGTCGCGGTTCGCTTTCCTGATCGGCGCACCGACCACGAAGCCGAGCTCGGCTTGGTTATCGGCAAGCGCGCCGCCAACGTTTCCGAGGCCGAGGCGCTCGACTATGTCGCTGGCTATGCGATCGCGCTCGACATGGTGGTGCGCGGTTCCGAGGATCGCAGCTTCCGCAAATCGATCGATACCTATGCCGTGCTCGGCCCGTGGCTGGTGACGGCCGACGAAGTCGGCGATCCGTCGAAGCTCGCGTTTTCGCTCAAGGTAAACGGCGAGACGCGCCAAGCATCGAACACCAGCCTGATGGTGATGAGCATCCCGCGCCAGATCGCCTGGGCTTCGACGTTCTACACGCTGCTGCCCGGCGATATCATCATGACCGGAACTTGCGAAGGCGTCGCGCGCGTGGTGCCCGGTGATACAATGACGCTCGAGTTCGAGCGCATTGGCCGGATGGAGGTTCCGGTCCGCGGCGCGTGAGGGTCAGTCGCGGGGCGCGATCCGGCCGCTGTCCGGATCGACGGCGACTTCGTGCGGACCGCCGTCCTGCGTCACGTTGGCGATAAATCCCATGCCGGCGGGGCGGATCGCGTTGACCTGTATGTAGCCGCGATCGGCCAGCAGGTTGAGGGCGCGCGTCTCGCGATCGGCGTCCGCGCTGGGCGGCGTGATGCGGCCGCTCTCTGGATCGACAGTGACGACATAGCTGCCGTGCGGATCGTCGATGGTGGCTTGGTAATTGTGCCCGACGCGATGCACGTCGTGGAATTGTCCGTAGCCCGCCGCGGCGAGATCATTGAGCGCCGCGATCTCACGCCGCTGTTCGGCGGCGCTCGACGCGACGGCTGGATGCGCCGGCGTTTTGTACGGCGACTTAAGCGCTTTTTTCGGCGGCACGGCTGGACCGGCGGTGGGATTGATCTGCGACAGCGAACGCGTGTCGGGCATCGGCGCGACGACGGGCGGCGCGATCGGCGTCGGCGCCGGTTCGATCGGCACGCTCGCTGTCGGCGGATCCGCCATCGCAACGCCGGCGAAGGCCCAAGTCAAAACGACAGCCGCGGTGAAGGCCCGTTTCATGGCGCGCTCCTCGCGGCAGCGTCCGGCTGGGCGCCAACCGCTCAAATTTGGCTCAATTGTAGGATTTTCGCGTGATCCCGGACAGGGCGACGTATGACCAAACTGTGGCCGGCTGCCCGGTTGGGGCGAAGCTGAATTTGGCGTTATAATTCACGCCATCCGGGGGAGCGGTTCGTCTGCCGCGCCGGCGCGAACCGTTCCTGCTCAGTGTGGAGGGTCGCCATGAACGTCAACGACATTCTCAAAGCCAAAGGCCGCGAGGTCGCGACTGTCGCGCCCGACGCCACCGTGGCGGACGCGGTGCGGCTGCTGCACGGCCGCGGCATTGGGGCGCTCGTGGTCAGCGCCGATACCAATCGTCTAGACGGCATCTTGTCGGAACGCGACATCGTGCATGCACTGGCCGAGCGCGGCGTGACCGTGCTCGACATGCGGGTTGCCGAATTGATGACGCGCCGCGTCGTGACCTGCGCACCGAACGACACGATCGCCGAGCTGATGGGTGAAATGACTCGCCGCCGCATCCGTCACCTGCCGGTCGTCGATCGCGGCCGCCTCGCTGGCCTCGTCAGCATCGGCGATGTGGTGAAGAACCGGCTTGAAGAAATGGAATCCGAAACCACCTCGCTCCGGCAATTCATCGCCGGCGCGGCCTAGCGCATGAAAAACGGCGCCGCGCGGGATGCTGCGCGGCGCCGTCCGAGGTTAAAAGGGGTAAGCGTTTCGGCTAGTGGCCGCCGACACCAACGCCGCTGCTGGCGCCTGCACCGACGTTGCCGCCGATGCCGGCACCGCCCGACGACCCGTGTTCGATACTGCCGGTTTGACCCTGTGAGCTGAGGCTGCCGCGGGCGTTGGCGTCGCCGCGATTCACGCCCGTCAGTCCAGGGTCGCCGTTGGTGTTGCCCGTCAGGTCCGGATCACCGGAGACATTGCCGTTGACGCCGGCCTTGGCGCCGGTGGATGTACCAACGCCGTTACCGCCGACACCGGCGCCGGCATTGACGCCAACACCGCCGCCGCTTTGGGCGAAACTTGGCGTTACCGCTATGGCACCGTCGCGTGACGAAAAACTCGGTGTGAAGAGGACCGTAGCCAGCGCGGTCGCGCCGGCGATCGCGAGTTTGGTCATGTGATGATGCGTCATCATGATCGAGTTGCCTCCATTGTCATTGCACGGAAATTTTCCGGACGGTAAGCCCGAAATCGTGGTCGACGTCGCCGGACAACCGGACTCTGAAAAAGGCGGCGCGTAGAGCGCGCTGGCCGAACTGCCGGTGGGGGGAGGATCGGCAGGGCGGCGTAGGAGGCGCGCTCTACGCGTCTCAGTCCGATATAACCCGCGTCTTGGGCAACCAAAGGGCGAAATGATGACGCACAGATTGGTCACGCCGTGTGACCGGATTTGGGCGACTCATATCGTCCCAACTTTCAGCCGACGACACGCAGTCGTGGCTTCGCCGTGGTGACCATCCAGTTGTAAATGGATTCGTAGTCGCGTGCCATGCGGCGCGCGGTGAAGCGCTCTTCGAAGCGGCGGCGGATCTTGTCGCGCGGCAGGCGGTCGATTTTCTGCACCGCCGCCGCCGCCGCCTGTTCGTCCGCAACGATGAAGCCTGTCAGGCCGTCTTCGACGATCTCCGACACCGAGCCGCTGTTGTAGGCGATGACGGGCGTGCCACACGCCATTGCCTCGATCATCACCAGGCCGAACGGTTCCGGCCAATCGATCGGCATCAGCAACGCCTTCGCGCCGCTGAGAAACTCGGATTTTTCACCGTCGCTGATTTCGCCGATGAATTCGACGTGGCGCTGCGTGAAAAGCGGCTTGATCTGGCGCGTGAAATAATCATGGTCGATGCGGTCGACCTTGGCCGCGACCCGTAACGGCGTTTTCGCCAGCGCAGAGATGCGGACGGCCCGGTCGATGCCCTTTTCCGGCGAAATTCGGCCAAGGACAGCCAGATACTCCGGCGCGACCGAGAGCGGCGTCAGCAGTTTCTCGGGCAATCCGTGGTGCACGGTCCGCACCCAGTGCGCGTTCGGCACCGGCCGTCGCTGCGCGTTCGAAATCGACACCACCGGAACGTCATTGAACGTCTCGAAAACCGGCTGGTGCTCGTTCAGGTCGAGCCGTCCATGCAGCGTCGTCAGGAACGGGGTCGTCTGCCGCGAGAAGATGGAAAACGGGTAGTAGTCGAGGTGAAAATGGAGCAAATCAAACTCAGCCGCACGCCGCCGAACCTGCTCCAGCATGACCATGTGCAACGCCATCGGGTCGCGGATGGAACCGTCGAGCCGCAAGGCCCGTTGCGACATCGGCTCAAGCTTGGCCGCGGTCACGGAATCGCCGCTGGCAAAGAGCGTCACCTCGTGGCCGAGCGCCACGAGTTCCTCGGTCAGCCACGAGACCACGCGCTCGGTCCCCCCGTAGAATTTTGGCGGAATCGCCTCCGTCAGCGGCGCAATCTGGGCAATACGCATAGGGATACCTCCGTTCAAATCCTGTTCGAATGCGGAAGAGCGAGCAGGTGAGATCGCTGTGACTCTTCGTTTTGCGTCCGCGTAATGTCGCTAGTGAAAACGGCGTATTTCGGGCACCGGTCGAGAACGCGGATTTGTCACAGCAGTTCTGATCGCGACCGCTCATCATTTGAACACGATCACCACCTACGCTTCCTGTCGATGAACACGATCACCACGTACGCTTCCCGCCCACTCGCTTTCTTTTGGCGCTACATCGCCAGGCACCCGTTCGGGCATGCGGCGATTTTCCTGTCTGTGCTTGCTGCCGTGGGTTGCTCGGTCAGCCAGCAATACGGCATCAAGTTTCTCATCGACACTCTGGCGTCCGGCCCGGCGGCGGCACACCTTTGGCAAGCGTTCGCGTTACTGGTGGTGTTGATGCTCGGCGACATGCTGCTCTGGCGTATCGGCGGTCTGTTCGCGAGCCGCACCTTCGTTGCCGTTACCGGCGACGTTCGTGGCGATCTGTTCCGCCATCTCACCGGCCACGCGCCGCACTTCTTCAACGAGCGTCTTCCCGGCATGTTAAGCGGCCGCGTCACCGCGACATCGAATGCGGTCTTCACGGTCGAGAACATGTTCATGTGGAACGTGCTGCCGCCGTGCCTCGCGACCATTGGCGCGATCGCCTATCTTGCCCTGGTCAGTCCGGTGATGACGGCGACCCTTGCGGCTGTGGCTGTGATACTCGTCATGATCTTGTTCCGTCTGGCGACCGCCGGCACGCCGTTGCATCGCGGTTTCGCCGACAAAGCGGCGCGAGTCGATGGCGAGATGGTCGACGTCATTGGCAACATGCAGTTGGTGCGCGCGTTTGGCGCGTTGACACGCGAGCACCGGCGGTTCGACGCCGCCGTCGGACAAGAAATGGCGGCGCGCCGCAAAAGTCTGGTCTATCTCGAGAAGCTCCGGATCATTCATGCCGGCATTACCATCGTCCTGATCTTCGTGTTGCTGGGTTGGGCGCTCCTGATGTGGCAGCACGGCGCGGCGACCACCGGCGATGTCGTGCTGGTCTGCACGCTCGGCTTCACCATTCTGCACGCCACGCGCGACCTCGCGGTGGCGTTGGTCGATGTGACGCAGCACATGGCGCGTCTGAGTGAGGCGATCGAGACGCTGCTGGTGCCGCACGCGCTGACGGACCATCCGGAAGCCGCGGTCTTCCGTCCGGTCGATCACGGCGTCGTCTTCGATCGTGTCTCGTTCGCCTATCCCGGCGGCCGCGAAGTGTTCCGCGATTTCAGCCTGCGCTTCGCGGCCGGCCGACGCACCGGCTTGGTCGGCCTGTCCGGCGGCGGCAAATCGACGCTCTTCATGCTGCTTCAGCGTTTTCACGCCGTGCAGGGCGGTCGCATCATGATCGACGGCCAGGATATCGCGCGCCTGAAAGAGGACAGCCTGCGCGACGCCATCGCCTACGTGCCGCAGGACCTGTCGATGCTGCACCGTTCCGTCCTGGAGAACATCCGGTACGGCCGGCCGGAGGCGAGCGATGCCGACGTCGCCGCTGCGGCGCGCGCCGCGTTGTGCGACGATTTCATCGCCGCACTGCCGCGCGGCATCGACACGATCGTCGGCGATCGCGGCGTCATGCTGTCGGGCGGACAGCGCCAGCGCATCGCGATCGCGCGCGCCTTGCTCAAGGACTCGCCGATTCTGTTGCTCGACGAGGCAACGTCGTCGCTCGATCCGGAATCGGAGGAAACGGTGCGCGCGGCGCTCGACCGTTTGATGCGCGGCCGCACGGTGATCGCCATCGCCCACCGCCTCGCGACGCTGCGCGGGTTCGACCGTATCGTCGTCCTCGGTGAAGGTCGCGTTGTGCAAGACGGCACGCCACACGATTTGTCGCGCCGCGACGGCGCCTATCGCGATTTGCTCGTCCGCGAAATGACCCGTCTCGGTCAGCGCGCCGCTTAGGTCGCGGTGAGAAAGGTCTCGAGCCAGCGGATCACGGCCGCGACGCTGTCGAGCCTGTAACGCGCGATGGTTTCGCCGTCGCCGACATGGATTGCGATTCCGTCCAGCCGATTGGCGACCGCAAACCCGGCTTCGTCGGTCCAATCGTCGCCGACGAAGACCGGCCGCTTGTCGCGGAATTCGCGCTCGGCAAGGAACGCCTGCGTGGCGTGACCTTTATCCGCCCCGCGCGGACGCAGCTCGATCACCATTTTTCCGGTCAGCATCGTCAGCTGATTTTCCGACAGCAGCACGGCCCGTTCGGCCACGCGCCGACAGGTTTCGGCCAACTCGGGCCGGCCGCGATAATGGATGGCGATGGCCAAGCCTTTGTCTTCGATGGTCGCACCCGGCGTCAGCGCCGCGAACTGGCGAATGACCGGCCAGACGAGTTCGAGCGTTGGATCGGCGCGGGGCCGGTGAACGATACCGGTTGTGCTGCGGCGCTCCAGGCCATGATTGCCGGCCGCGGCGCCGCTATAGCCCGCGAGCCGCCGGGTGAGATCGGCAAGCGGACGGCCGCTGATCACGGCGAGTGCGCCGTCCAGTCGGCTGGCAACGCGTTGCAAGAGCGCGGGCAAGCCGGCCGCGACCTCGATGCGGTCGGGCGTGGCCGCGATCTCGACCAGCGTGCCGTCGAAATCGATGAACAGGGCGTCGCCCCGCGCCAAGAGGGGCGGGTGCGGAGCGGCAGCCTGGTTTGGGGCGTTCAACGATGACTCCTCGCGATATACCGTGCGCCGCGATCCGAGCGGTCAATTGTGGCGGATTTCAGATGCGCGTTGCCGCGGTGCGCAGCGCGTATTTGTCACGAGTTCAGTCACGCTGCACGCGGTATTTCTGCGATGCGGATTGGACATCAGTGGATGAACGCAGCTCTCGATCGATCGATCCGGCAATACACCACGGATTTGCGTCGTTACGCGCGCGCCCTGGTCGGCCGCACGGGCGAGGCCGACGAGCTTGTGCAGGAATGCCTCGTGCGCGCGATCGCGAGGACGCGGCTGTGGGCCAGGATCCGTAATCCGCGTGCTTACCTATTCGCCATCATGCACAACGCCTATGTCGACTGGCTCGCGGGCCGTCGCCGGCAGCAGCGTTATATCGAGCTGCAACTTGCCGTCCATGCCGGCGATGCGTGCGCCGAACCGCAGACGGTGGCGGTGGAGACCAAGGACCTCGAGCGCGCGTTGTCGTATCTTCCGAACGAGCAGCGTGAAGTCGTTCTCATGGTCGGGCTCGAAGGCATGAGCTATCAGCAGACTGCCGACGCGCTGGACATACCGGTCGGCACGGTCATGTCGCGTTTGTCGCGCGGCCGCGCAACGCTTCGCCATCTCACCGACGGCAAGAAGCGCATGCCGGTATTGCCGGCGTCCGTGGCGCCTGCGCGGCGCAGTCACCTGCGGATCGTCTGACACGCGGTGTCCGGCTGCTGGCCGTAGGCTAATCATGGGAAATGTCTTCGAGTGCGTTGGCTGCCACGCGGCTGCGCTCGAGCTCCTGGCGGAGCGCCTGTTTCATCCGAACGAGGCCCGCCTCGGTCGTTCCTTCGCAGCGGGCGAGCAACGCGGCGCGGTTGCGCGACGCACGCAACAGCCACCAGCCCTCGTCGGCCTTGAACCGGATGCCATCGATGGCGGTGATTTCAGCGCCGGCCGCGGTGAGCCGCGCGCCGATCTCGTCGATCACGGCATCCTTGCGCTCGTCGGCGCAGGGCAGCGAAAGCTCCGGAATGTCGAACGTCTGGGGCAGGCCGTCACGCAGCGCCGCCAAGCTGCAATCGGCGCGCGACACGACATTCATGAGTCGCACAGCCGCATAGAGCGCGTCGTCATATTGGCCGTCCTGATCGCCGAAAAAGATATGGCCGTTGACCTCACCTGCCAGCAACGCGCCGGTTTCGGCAATCTTGGCTTCGACCGCGCCACGGCCGGCGCGCGCCATCACCGGAATTCCGCCAAGCCGGGCGATCTCGTCGAAGAAGGTCTGGCTTGCGCCGATATCGGCGATGATCGCCGCGCCCGGATGCGTCTGGAGCACGTCACGCGCCAGCAGCAGCAGAATCTGGTCGACGCGAAGGATGCGCCCTTCGCCATCGACAACGCCGAGGCGGTCGCCATCGCCGTCGAAGGCGAGACCGAGATCACATTCCTCCGTGACGACGATCTTGCGCAGCCGTTCGAGCGCGTCGGGCCGCGCCGGATCCGGTCGATGGGCGGGAAAGGTGCCGTCGACCATCTCGTTCAACAGAATGTGGCGTCCGGGAAGCCGGGTGCACAGTTTGGTCAGGACCGCGCCGACGGCGCCGTTGCTCGCGTCCCAGGCCACAGCGAGCGGGTGCTCAAGCGCGAGCGCGCCGCTCAGCCGTTCGACATAGGCGTCGAGCATCGGCCGGTTGAGCATCAGCCCATCGCCAGAGGCGAACCCGCCGTCGCCGGCGACGTCACCGAGGCGCCGAATCTCGGTTTGCGTCAGGGATCGACCGCGCACGCTCAGTTTGAAGCCATTGTATTCGGGCGGATCGTGCGATCCGGTCACCATCACCGCCGCATCGACGCGTAGCTGTGCGCGCGCGAAATGTAGCATCGGCGTCGGGCCGAGGCCGACGCGCGCAACCTGCATCCCGGCGGTAATCATGCCGCGGGCGAACGCAACCGCCAGCGCGCGTGACGTCACGCGGCCGTCGAATCCCAGGACAGCGGTCCGTCCGCCGCGTTCGGCGACGAACGTTCCGAAGGCGGCGCCCAGTGCCGCGGCGTCGGCAGCGTCGAGCGCCTGGCCGACGATGCCGCGTATATCCTCGTCGCGCAGGATGATCGGATCGATGACACGGGCGCCGATCGTCTGCGTCGACGTCAGCGACGGAAGACGTTCGGGGCGCACGCGCCCGCGCGCGACCGCGCCGTCGGCGCGATAGGGCTGGCCGTTGGTCTTCAACCGGACGCCTGGAGAGCGGTCGACTCGACCAGCCGCAGCCGGTTCACGGTGCCGGCAAGGCGCGCATAGCGGGTCAACAAATTGCTTGCCGCTGGGGCAAGATCGGCGCGCGCCAGCGTATACGCCAGATTGGCCTCGAAAAGGCCGAGCGCATCGCTGCAATCGAAATACCGCCCGGCAAAGGCATAGGCGCGCAAGGCGTTGTCGGCGGCGCAGCGGGCGATCACGTCGGCGAAGGGCCGGTTGCCGGCGGCATCCAGGCCGTCGAGGATCGCCGGATCGAAAATGAATCGGCCAACCACGGCCCACCGTGCGGCGTCGGCCGCCGCCGCCGGCCAGCCATCGACGCCCGCAGCCGCGAGCAGCCGATCATCGTTGCGCCGGGCGGCGATCATGCCGTGCCGTGCCGTGCGGCTGCGTGCGGCCGGTGTCACCGCGACGAGATTGCCGCCGACCTGTCGGTAGGCCTCGATCATTTGGGTAAGGCACGGCGTTCTTGCCTGAATGACCTCGTCCGGCATCACCACGGCGAACGGCTCGTTACCGACGATGTGGCGTGCGCACCACAGGGCATGCGCCAGGCCCAATGGCTCCTGCTGTCTTATATAGGCGATGGTTCCGGACCCGGCGCCGCTCGACTCGACGGCCGCAAGTGCGCCGTGCTTTCCGTTCCGGCGGAGCGTGTCCTCGAGCTCGGTCGCGCAGTCGAAATGGTCTTCGATCGTTCCTTTGCCGCGGCCGGTGACGATAACGATTTCGTCGATACCCGCTGCGCGGGCTTCCTCGACCGCATATTGAATGAGCGGCTGATCGACCAGCGGCAACATTTCCTTGGGGATTGCCTTGGCCGCGGGAAGAAACCGCGTGTCGAGTGCGCCCGCGGGAATCACCGCTCTGCGAACAATGGATTTCGTCATGTGTGGCTGTGCTCCGAAATGTGCAGGCATGCACCTGTCGACTGTAAGCAAGACGGTCAACGACCACATTTATTCCGGCGTCGAGGATGCGTTCCTCGGGTGTGTGGAATAAAGTTGGCAACCGACCGTCCGTATCATTGTTTTGCGGCGCCAATTGCGCGCGGGGCAAATCCGTGGCCAAAAACCGCTCCAGCAACGTCATCGTTTTGCCGCACCGGCGTCGGACACGCCTCCGGATTGCGGCGCTGCGATGGCGGTCGCATCGTGACGCGCGCGGATCCGAGGTTCCGCCGGCGTCGACGATCAGCGATTACGATTTGCACGCCTTTGTCGACAATGGGCTCGATGCCACACGACGCACGCGTGTGCAGGCGTTTCTCTTGCAGCATCCGGCGGCGGCCGCCGACGCGGCCGCCTATTGTCGGCAGAACCGTATGTTGCGCGAGCTCAAGCGTCCGGCGACGCCGAACGCACCGGCACTGGGCTACCTCGCGGCTCAGCTCGCCGTCCGTCTAACGTGTGCACGCATCGGCCGTGCGATGGCGTACGGCGCAGCTGCGGTCGCGATCGCTGTCGCGGCGTGGGTGCTCGTATCCGGCGGGTGGGTCGCGGTGCCTTACCTGATTCTGCCGACGGGACGATAACCCGGATAACGGTGGTCGCGTGTTTGTGACTATTCCGTGGTTCAGATCACGCAAATCCCGCGATTCTGGCGCGCCCGCGTCAAATTTGTGCCCCATTTGCCGGCTTAGATTTACCAAGAGTTGCCGTCGCGGACCGCGCGTCGGAGCGTCTCTTGGGGATGTCGCATCGGATCGGACGTCCTTCGCCAACGCCGGAGTGGGGAACAACGCGGTCGATCTCGCTCTCGATGTCCACACGTCAACAAGAAAACGCGTGTGTCGGACCAATTTTATTTTGAGGTGAATAGCGATGACGACGCTGCAGAAGGAAGCCGCCTGGTCGAACACGAACGTTGCGATCATGGCGAGTGAATCGAACCAATCGAATCAGATCGAGTCGGGTACGGCCGCGCGCGTCAAGTTGGTGCTGGTCGACGACGACGCCGACTATCGCGAAGCCGCATCGGCCGAGCTTGCGGAGCTCGCCTTCGAGGTTCTGGCGTTCGCTGCCGGCGACGAGATGCTTGAGTACTTCGCCCAGAACAACAACGCCGACATCATCGTGCTCGACTGGAAGTTGCCGGGCGGGCTCGGCATCGACCTGTTGCCCAAGTTGCACGATCGCGGCATCCGGTTGCCCGTGGTGTTTCTTACGGGCATGCCGGCGACCGCGTACGAGAACGCGGCGCTCGATCGCGGCGCGCTCGATTTCGTCGACAAGGCGCGGGGCGTTCCCATTCTCGCGAAGCGCATCCGTCTGATCCTGGATTCACACCGCCGCGCGCGCGAGACGCCAGACAAAAGCGCACTGGCGTGCGGAAAATTGATGCTGCGGCCGGACGTCAATCGTGCATTCTGGGACAACCGGGACGTCAATCTGACGGTGACGGAATTCAACATCGTTCACCTGATGGTGGCGCATGCCGGCGAGCACGTGACTTACCGCTCGATCTACGATTGCGTCCATCACGCCGGATTCGTGGCTGGCAACGGTGACGAGGGCTATCGTACGAATGTCCGCTCGTCGATCAAACGCATCCGCAACAAATTCCGGGAACTCGATGCCGAATTCTCCGAGATCGAGAACTTCCCCGCCTTCGGATATCGGTGGCGCACCGCGCCGGCCCAGCCTGCCTGACGGCCAGCCGCCGCATGCCAGGCGCGCCGCCGCCGATGAGGCGGCGCATGCCTTCAAGGGGCCGCTGGCGACGATACGCTCGTCGATGGAGCCATTGCGCCGCGCGGTGCCGCCAGAGAACGCGCGCGCGCGCCGGGCGCTCGAGCTGATCGAGGCCGCGGTGGACCGCCTCGTCGCCTTGGTCGAGGCGGCACACGAGCGCGACTACGCCGCGGCCGCAGCAAACGAGCCGTCGACGGACAATTCGCGGGACTGACGACGCAACACGGTTGCGTCAATTTCCAGCCTTTAGGGTGCGCGGTTTGCCGCGCGTATTGTGACCGTTATGGCGCCTGACCGGACCCGGTTTGATCACAACCACCCGCGCGTGGCGGGCCGCACACTTCCGGCGTCACGCTGTGTTCGTTCGACGGACCGGCGCAACGATCGGTGGAGTAATGCTATGCGACGCTTGACGAGCGGTATTGCATCGGTCGCGGCGTTGAGCCTTGCTGCCGCGATTGCGTTCTCGTTGCCCGCTTTGGCGCAGTCAATGTCGGGCAACCCGGCACTGCCGGCCTACAGTCCGGCATTGCCGTCGCCGCAAGGTCTGCCGCAACAGCCGCAACAGAATCTGGCGTCGACGACGCCGGGAACGCCGTCGGTCCCGAACGATCCGGGGTATCAACTCGGCAACGGCGATCAGCTTCGCATCACCGTATTCGGTCAGCCGGACTTGACCAACAACTATCAAGTCGACGGCCAGGGGATGCTCCAATTTCCGCTCGTCGGCCGCATCCATGCCGGCGGCATGACCGCCGCGCAATTGCAGCAGGAGATCGTTCATAAGCTGAGTCCGGATTACATCCGCAATCCGAGTGTCAGTGTCGAGGTGATGAATTACCGGCCGTTTTACATCCTGGGCGAAGTGAACAAGGCGGGCGCCTATCCCTATGTGAGCGGCATGACGGTGAGCCAGGCGGTCGCCTTCGCCGGCGGTTTCACCTACCGCGCCAAGGACGACAATTTCGAGATCGACCGTACCGAGAATGGACAGCACGCCGAGATCAAGGCGAACCGGGACACGCCGGTCCGCCCCGGAGACGTCATTACGATTCCAGAGCGATTCTTCTGATGTCATCTCTCGAGCCGTTGCACCCACGCCAACCGGCATTGCGGCGCGAGCTTTACGAGCGCCCCGCGCTGCAATACATCGCCGCGCCCGCCGCTCCGCCGCAACAGGATCTGCTGGATACGGTTCGCCGCATCTGGCGGCACCGGCTCTTGGTGCTGGCGATCGTCGCGGCTTTCGTCGTTGTTGCCGCGGCTGTTCTGTGGCATCTGCCGTCGCTCTACGTTGGCGAAGCGCAGATCCAGATCGGCGTTCCCGCGACTCCAGTCCTTAGCACCGATTTACGCGTGGGCGGCGGTGACGCCGATACGGAAAAAGTCGAAAACGAACGCATCGCGATGGAATCGCGCGATCTCGCCCGCAGCGTGATCGAGCGGCTGCATCTCGATAAAAATCCGGAATTCTCGGTTCCGCCGAAGAAGTCCGGTTGGTGGCAGCGTCTCATGCATTTCGGCGGGCTGCTGAACGCAGCGCCTGCAGCGCCAACACCGGCAACGACCGCGGGCCAATCGCCGGCGCCGGATTCGACGGATGTCGCGGCCGCGCCGAATCCCAACGATATCAGCGCGCTCGAGGCGTCAGCGCTGCCCGTTATTCCACCTGACAATCCGGAGTTAGATCGGGTTGTCGACAAACTGTTGTCCCGCGTGACGGTGACAGTCGAGGGTCGCTCGCACGTACTGACGGTCGACGCCGAATCGGTCAACGCTGCGCTCTCGGCCAAGATCGCCAATACGTTTGCGATCGCGTATTTGAGCGAGCAACGCTCAGGCAAGATCAAGTCGAGCGACCGCGTCATGCAATATCTGAAGGCGCGCATCGCGCAATTGCGCCAGGCGGTCGAAAGCTCTCAACAGGCGGCGGCGGATTATCGCCGTCAGAACGGCCTCTATGAGGGCATGACCAACGCCAACGTGACCACCCAACAGCTGACCGAGATCAACACGCAACTGGTTCAGGCGCAGACCGAAAAAGCGACCGCCGACGCGCAAGTCGACGAAGCGATTGCGCTTCAGCACGGCGTGGTCGACGGCGCGAGCGTCCCCGCGGTGCTCGACTCATCGCTTATACAGACCCTCAAGGCACAGCAGGCGCAAGCCGCGCAGACCCTGGCCCAGGTGAGCGCCAATTACGGCCCACGCTATCCGGCGGTGATCCAGGCGCAGAACCAGGTTGCCGACATCAACCGCAAGATCAACCTTGAAACCAGCCGTATCATCGTAGGCTTGAGGCGCACAGCGCGCACGGCCGACGCGCGCTATGCGGCGCTCACCAAGAATTTCCACAACACCGAAACCCAGATGGGTGGCGTCAACGAAAAGGCGATTCACCTTGAGGCGCTGGAACGCGACGCGACCGTCAATCAGAATCTGCTTGAGGCCATGTTGGCGCGCGCCAAGGAGACGATCGGCCGCGAGGAGATCGAGACGCCGGACGCCAAACTGATTTCCACGGCCGCGCCGCCGGTTGCGCCGACGTATCCGCCGAAGACGCTGATCCTGTTGTTGAGCGCGTGCGGCGGGTTGCTCATCGGCTCGCTCGCGGCGCTGCTGCGCGAGAGTGCGGACCACACGTTCCGGCGCTCCGACGAGATCGAGCAGGCGACCGGACTGCCGGTCATCGCCATGGTGCCGGATCTCAAAGGCATGACCCAACCCGCGCTCCACGTCCTGCGCAAACCGGTCTCTGCGTTCAGCGAGTCGCTGCGCAAGATCTATGTCGGTTTACAGCTCTCCGAGGCCGCGCAAGCGCCGAAAACGGTGATGATCTCGTCGGCGACGCCGGGCGAAGGCAAGTCGGTTATCGTCGCGTCGTTGGCGCGGCTGCTGGCGCGCAATGGCAAACGGGTTCTGGTCATCGATTGCGATTGGCGGGCGCCGACGATACACCGCATCTTCCAGCGTTCGGACAAGAACGGTTTGGCGTCGCTGCTGGCGGACGAAAGCGTCCCGCTGAACGACGTCATTTACAACGATCCGTTGTCGGGGCTCGATCTCATCGTTTCGGGCGGCTGGACCCCGCATTCGACGCATCTGCTCACGTCGCAGCGCATGCGCAGCGTGCTGCAAACCTTCGCCAAGAACTATGATCTGGTGATCCTGGATACGGCGCCGGTTCTGGTCGCGGCCGAAGTGCTGCAATTGGCGCGGATGGTCGATAAGGTCCTTTACACGGTGCGTTGGGGCCGCACGCGGCGCGAGGTGGCACTCGACGGGTTGAAGCAGCTGCTCGAGGCCGGCGCCGACGTTCCCGGCCTTCTGGTTTCGCGTGTTGATGCCAAGCGATATCGCGAATTCGCCTACAGCCACCTCAACTACGAATACGCGCGCCCGTCGCTCGCCCAGTTGGGGTAACTCGTGGCGGCGGCGCCCGCGATCCTGTTGGTCACGCAGTATTACCGGCCCGAGCTCGTCGGCTCGGGCCCCTATTGCGGCGAGCTCGCCGAATGGCTGCAGGCGGCGGGCAGTTCGGTCACCGTCGTCGCTGGCCTGCCGCATTATCCCGGCCATAGCGTATTTCCGGCGTATCGCCGCAAGCCGCCCCGGCGCGAGACGGTTGCGGGCGTCGACGTCGTTCGCCTGCGTCATTGGATTCCCCGACGCACCTCGGCGGCGTTGCGCATTCTGAGCGAGGCGCATTTCCTGCTCGTCGGTTGGTGGGCGCTGCTGACCCGGCGCATCCCGCGTCGGCCGGTCGTGATTTCGCTCTGTCCCTCCATTCTCACGGTCGTGCTCGGCGCCGTCGCACGACGCGGCGGGCGGCATATCGCCGTCGTGCACGACATCCAATCCGGCCTGGCTCGCGGCCTCGGCATGGTGGGGAGCCGCCTCTTGGTCGCGGTAATGCGCTGGTGCGAACGCACGGCGCTCAATCGCACCGATGTCGTCGTCGTCCTCGATCCGGCGATGCGCGACGAGCTGCGCCTCAATGGCGTGGTCGTGCCGATCGAAGTGATGCCGATCTGGGTCGATACCGAGCGGTTGTTACAGGCGCCGCAGCCGCGCCGGGCTGCACCGGTGCTGCTTTACAGCGGAAATTTTGGCCGGAAACAGGGGCTGCATCAGCTCATCGGACTGGCCGAACGGTTGCAGGCCGAGCGGCCCGAGCTCACGCTCGTCCTGCGCGGCGACGGCGGTACGCGCGACGCGGTCGCCGCGTCGATCGCGGCCGCCGGCTTGGCCAACGTCCGGTTGGCCGGGCTGCTGCCGGCCGAACGGTTGGCCGAGGGCTTGGCCGACGCGGACATCCATCTGGTGCCGCAGGATCCGGACGCTGCCGCGTTCGCCGTACCGAGCAAGGTGTTCAACATCATGGCCGTCGGCCGGCCGTTCGTCGCCACCGCGCGGCAAGGGAGCCCGCTGTGGCGAATGATGGAGGCGAGCGGCGCCTTTCTCTGCACGCCGCCAAACGACGCGCGGGCGTTTGCCGAGGCGGTGTTGCGCTTGGTCGACGATCCGGCATTTGCGGCCGAGCTCGGCGACCGTGGCCGCCAATTCGTCAGCCGGACGTGCGCCAAGTCGCTCGTCCTTGGCCGATTTGCGGTGCTCGCGCGCACGCTCGCTGCGTCCGCCCGGCCATCGCCGCGCCATGTGCTGATCTTCGAGCCTGACAGCGACGGCCATCCGCACGAATGGCTCTGCCATCTGATCGATTTCGCGCGTCGGACACCGCCGGCGCAGTTCGTTTCGTTCGTGGTGGCGCCGGCGCTCTATCGCGATCTTGCGGCGCGGCTCGACGCGGCTCCGGCGGAGGGCATCCGCATCCTGCCATTGTCGCCGGTGGCGGCGCGCCTGTGCACGCATCGGGCTTTGGTCGTCAACGGCTTCGCGCGCTGGTGGTTCATGCGACGGTTTCTCGCCCGCACTGGCGCCCAAACCGGGCAATTCCTCTCGCTCGATCTGGTATCGCTGCCCTTGGCGCTCGGTCTCGGCGCCGGGAGCGGTCGACGTGTCGGCGGCATCCTGTTCCGGCCGTCGGTGCACTACCGCCTGCTTGGCGCGTATCGCCCGTGCCGCCGCGAGTGGCTACGCGACATGCGCAAGGCGGCGCTCTATCGGCTGATGCTGCCCAACCGCGCGCTCGGGATCGTCCTCACGCTCGATCCATTCTTCCCGCGTCACGCGGCGCGGTTCTATCGCGCCGGCAGCAAGGTGCGGGCGGTTCCCGACCCGGTTTATCCGCTGGCGCCGGAGGCCGCTGGCGATAACGCCTTGGCCGATTCTCTGCCGCCGGGCCGCGTCGCGTTGCTGTTGTTCGGGCACCTGACGGAGCGCAAGGGAACGCTGACACTGCTCGAATCGCTGCGACTGATCCCCGAACACGTTGCGGCGCGCCTGACCGTCATCCTGGCCGGCAAAGTCGATCCGGCGATTGCCGATCGCATCGCGACCCTGCGCCAGCAGCTCGATTTCTTGCAGCCGGATCTCGTACTGACGCTCGTCGATCGCCGGTTGTCGACCGGCGAGATCGGCGCGTTGGTGGCGCGGGTCGACGTCGTGCTGGCGCCCTATCAGCGTTTCGTCGGTTCGAGCGGCGTGTTGCTGTGGGCGGCGCGGGCCGGTAAGCCGCTGCTCACCCAGGATTTCGGCCTGATCGGCCCGCTGGTGCGCCGCTACCGGCTGGGCTTGGCGGTCGACTCCGATCGGCACGAGGCGCTGGCCGCTGGCATCGTCCGCATCGTGCAGGAAGGGCCGGACCGCTTTATCGACCCGCAGCAGGCACGCCGGTTCGTCGTCCGCAATACACCGGAACGGTTCGCAGCTTTGGTTTTCGGCAGCATCGCCGAAGCCGGCTCGATCTCCGCCCGGTCCTAGGAAAGTCACAACGACACTCAACAAAGTCACACCCCCGAACGCCGGCGCGCGGGGAGAATCCCGCCACCAATTAAGACCACCGATGTGAGGGGCAGCTACGCGTGGCGGGAGGATCGATCAAGAAGACCACCGGGCGGATTTTGTTGGAGCGGTGTATATGTCTGATGAACGCGATTCGTTGCGCAATGACGCCTCACGTCGTCCGGTCAGCCATGCGGTAACGAAAACGCACCATGCCAGCTCGCCGCCGGTTTCGGTGCGCATCACCGCCGCGATTGTCGCCGCCGGCGATCTCGCGATCATTTTTGGCGCCGGGCTGTTCGCGCTCTATTGGCTCTCGCGGCACGTACCGGTCGACGCGCAGCTGTTCCGCATTCTCGCCGTGGTCGGCACGGTTCTATTCGTGAACCTGGTTCAGGTTCTCGGTGGCTATCGCTTCGGCAATTTGGCGCATGCGCAGATGATGGCGTTGGCGCAGGCGTTGACGGCTTGGCTGGCGACGATCGGCGCGCTCTTCGTCGCCTTGCGCGTGAGCGGCCTCAACAGTGGTGCCACGCACGTCTGGCTGCTGCTGTGGCTCATGGTCGGCTCGGCCGGTTTGGCCGCGGTCCGAACCGCGTTTTCGGGGCGGGTCCGAATCTGGCAGCGCGCCGGACGGATGCGTCGCCGGGCAGCGGTCGTTGGCGTCGGCCGGCTCGCCGAGCGGTTGCTGCATCACTGCGCAGCGGTTGCCGATCCCGAAATCGAGATCGTCGGCGTCTATCACGATCGGCGGGATTCGCACCCGGCGGCGCATTGCGGCGGCCATACGGTCGTCGGCGACATCGATCGTCTGATCGGCGACATCCGCGACGGCGGAATCGACATGGTGATCGTGGCGATACCGGCCGCTGCCGATCTCCGGTTGGCGGAAACCATGAACAAATTGCGCCTGGTGCCGGTCGACGTCCGCCTGTGCTCGGAATCGTTCGCTTTCGACGTTGGTCCCTGCGAAGTCAGCCAGATCGACGGTCTGACGATGCTCAATGTCATCGACCGGCCGGTAAGCGATTGGAAATGGATCGCCAAGGTGACCGAGGATCGCGTCCTGGCGGCTTTGATCCTGCTGCTGATCTCGCCGTTGCTGGCGGTGATCGCGGTCGCGATCAAGCTCGACAGCCCCGGTCCGGTGTTCTTCCGACAAAAGCGCTATGGGTTCAATCGCGAGCTCATCGAAGTGCTGAAATTCCGCACGATGTATCATCACGCGAGCGATCCGAACGCCGAGAAGCTGACGACGCGCAACGATCCGCGCGTGACGCGTATCGGCGCTTTCCTCCGACGCACGACGCTCGACGAGCTACCGCAGTTCATCAACGTGCTGCGCGGCGAGATGTCGATCGTCGGGCCGCGGCCGCACGCGATCTCCGCCAAGGCCGGCGGCGTGCTTTATCACAATGCCGTGCGCTACTACGACGCGCGGCACCGGATGAAGCCGGGCATCACCGGCTGGGCGCAAATCAACGGATGGCGCGGCGAAACCCAGACCGTCGAGCAGATTCAGCGACGCGTCGAATACGATCTCTACTACATCGAGCATTGGTCGATTCCACTCGATCTCAAGATCATTTTCCGGACCATCATGGTGGGGTTCACCGATGCGCGAGCATATTGACGGCAAGTCGGCGGGTCCATGCGGTGTCTCTGGCTAACGCTGGCAGATCCAACGCCGGCGCATAACGGCCAATATCTCTACTCCGGGGGACTGATCGACGCCATTGCCGAGGCGGGCGCCGAGGTCGTCGTCGTCGGTTTGGCGCGCGCGGAATCGGCGCGCCGCGACGGTGCGCGCGAAGGCCGGGTGCTATGGCGTCTCGCCGAGGACGAACCGCTTTCCCACCGCGCCAGCCTGGCCTCGCCGCTCCCCAACATGGCCAAGCGCTGCACCACGCCGACGATGCGCCGTCTGCTCGACGAGGTGCTGACCGACGGCAGTTTCGATACCGTGGTGTTCGACGGCATTTCGGCCGGCTGGGCGCTGTGGCGTGTCGTGAAACGCTGGCCGCGCAGTCGCGATCGGCCAAAGATGGTCTACGTCTCGCATAACCACGAAAGCAGCTTGCGGCAGGCGTTGGCGGAAAATCACCCGCGCTTTCTCAAGCGCCAGGGATTGAAGTTCGACGCGCGCAAGGTTACGCGGCTCGAACGCGCTCTGGTGGCAGAGGCAGACCTGGTCACGGCTATCACGCCCGACGACGGCGCACTCTATGGCCTCGAATGGCCGCACAAGCTGATCGAGGTGCTGACTCCGGGATATCGCGGCCGGGCGCTCGCCGAGCGCCGGATCACGCCCGATTTGCCGCGCCGTGCGGTGGTCGTCGGCAGCTTCGACTGGATCGCCAAGCGGCTCAATATCGCGGAATTCATCCAGGTCGCCGATCCGATCTTCGCGGCACACGGCGTCGAGCTCGACGTGGTGGGCAGCGGCGACCCTGCATTTTTCGATCAAATTCGAAAATCGCTGGTCGCCACGCGTTTCACCGGAACGGTTGATCGGGTCGACCGTTATATGGAGTCCGCGCGGATCGCCATCGTGCCGGAACGTAGCGGCGGCGGCTTCAAGCTGAAGGTGTTGGAATACATCTTCAACCGAACGCCGATCTTCGCGCTCGAAGGTTCGGTTGCCGGCGTGCCGCTGGAGCACGACGACAGCATCCAGCTGTATCCGGACCAGCGAGCGCTGGCGCTCGGCGTTTGGCGCGCGATCGACGATCTGGGACGCCTCAATCGTTTGCAGAACAGGGCCTTTGAACGATGTCGCGACTCCTTCGACTGGCCGAGCCGCGGCCGGCATTTCCTGGCGGCGGTGTCGGCCCTGTGACCGCCGGCCGGCTGGGGCCGGCCGATTCGCGTCTCGGGGTTGCCGACATGCTGCTCCTGATCGTCTTCATGATCGGGATCTATACCGGCTACACCATCCAGATCAGCACGCGGATTCCGTTTCCGTCGGCGCCGTCCGGCGTCGCCGGCTTATTTCTGCTGTGGCGTCGCCGCGACGACATACAGCCGGCGCAGTTCGGCGCGTTGCTTTTCGTCATCGCGCTCTATGTCGGATCGATCTTTTCGGCGACGGACATTGCCCATCTCAGCAAGCGGTTTACCGGGCTGCTTCAGATCACCTATTCGCTCGTCATCAGTTATGCGCTGTTCCTCACCGTCCTGCGCGCCCAACGAAACCAGATCGCGCATCTGTTCCTCGGTTTCTGTCTCGTCATCCTGATCGGCTGCTTGCTGGAGGATTATGCCGGCCTCCGGCCGATCAGCGACGCATTCCGCCACGCGGTCTACAAGGCGATCAACGTCTACAGCGCCGATTTGCGCGACCAGGTGCTCTATGGCCGTATCCGGCCCAAGCTGTTCACCAGCGAGCCGTCGGCTGTTACCTTCGCCTACACGTTGTTCGGCTTCGTCTGGCTGATGACGACGCGGGCGCGTTTTGCCCCGCTTAAGTATCTGGTTTTGATGGCGTTGGGCATCGTCGTCATGCCCGGCCCGACACTGCTGCTGATGATTCCGTTGTTGATTCCTTATCAGCTATTGCGTGCGCGGGCGTGGTCGCCAGGCTTCTTTCGCATGATATTGGTCCTGGTCTTCGCGGTTGTCGCGTTCGTGGCGTTCGACATTCTCGGCCATTCGGTTTTCTCGGAACGCATGCGCGACATCACCCAGGGCAACGACGCCAGCTTCTTCTATCGCGTCACCGGGCCGGCGCTGGTCGCGCGCAACGTCATCGCGCATTTCCCGTTCGCCGGCGCCGGTCTGACCAGCGAAACGTTCATCGCCAACGAGGTCGCCAATGTTTACATGCGCTCGGCGGCGTTTTCCTCGGCGTGGGACATTTCCGATACCGCCAGCGTGCTGACCAACTATTTCTGGCTCCACTGGATCTATCTCGGCTTGGTCTGGGGTACGATCGTCCTTCTCGGCCTCACGCTGTGGCTCAAGCTGTTAGGTGTGCCCAGTGTGCCGTTCTGTTGGATGGTATGGGCTGTGCTTGGGCAGGCGTCGGGCGCCTATGTCGGGCCGAAAACCTGGACGGTTCTGCTGTTGGGTGGAGCGTGCGCGATCCTTGCCGATCGCGACGCGGTGCGCGCGGCGCTGGTCCCGACGATTCCCTATCCGCGTCCCTATCTGCGATCGGACAAGCGCAGGCGACCGGCGCCGTTGCCACCGCAACCGCAATGGCGCCGACATGGAGCCTGAAATGGAATTCGGCCGCCGCGCGTTGTTCGGAACGGGGGCAGCGTTGGGGCTGGCCGCGGCGGCGCATCCGGCGACTGCCGCCGCGCCGCCGAGCCGGGTGCTGAATGCAGCCGATTTCGGCGCCGTCGGCGACGGCCGCGCCGACGATACCGCCGCCTTGCAAAAGGCGCTCGATCGCACCTTCACCGGCGGCGGCACGGTGCTAATGATTCCGCCCGGGACCTACCGCGTGACGCGCACCCTGCGCATCGCGTTCGAGTCGGGCGGGACCGGCAATGTCGGCCGCCGGAGCGGCATCATCGGCCACGGCGCGCGCCTCGATTCTGAGATTGCCGACGGCGGCAACGTGCTCGAGCTTTTGTGTCGCGCCACCGTCCGTTTCGTGGTGATCGAGGGTCTCGACATCCTCGGCAAAGGGCGCGAACGCCACGGCATTTACGTCGAATGCGACGGCGGCGGCGTCTATTTCTACAATTTCTGCTTGCGCGACGTGAACGTGCAAGGCTGCGGCGGCGACGGCTGCCGGCTGGTCGGCAACGTGTTCGAAGGCCAGATCGTCAACGCCTATTTCCGCAGCAACAAAGGCAGCGGCGCGACGTTCGCGCACGGCAGCCATGGCGGCATCCTCTCGGCCCTGCACGTGTTCGGCTCGGTGTTCGGTCAGAACGGCGAGCACGGCGCGTCGCTGGCGCGCAACTGTTACGACGTCGCCTTCCATGGCTGCTATTTCTTGCTCAACGGCCAATTCGGCCTGCTCGCCGGCAACGGCTGCACGCTGCTGTCGAATTGCGGCTTCGAGAACAATCACGCCGCGGCGGCGGATTTCGCTGGCGGCGGTTACGGCATCCGGCTCAACAATTTCGGCACGCTCGTCGGCTGCACGGCTTATTCGGTGTTTCATCAGACCGGGCTGGTCCACGCCTTCGTCGTTGGCCGGCTGAACATGATGGGATGCACCGGCAGCGGCGGCGGCAAGGCCGCGGGCGCCGGGCTGGCGCGGCTCGGCGGTTCGCAGACCGGTCACGCGACGCTGATCGGGTGCGCCGGCACCCTGCAATACGACAACGGCTTCGAGGCGCTCGAGATCGGCGGCTCGGACGGCGGCGTGCGCTTCGGCGCGCATTGGCAAAGCCGCAATCTGCCACAGTTTGGCGACTATCGCCTGTGGGTCGACCGCAACGGCCGGCTCCGCATCAAGCGCGGCGAGCCGAAGGACGACGACGACGGCGCGCCGGTTGGCGCCTAGGCTTTGAGCGCCGGCTGCTGTCGGCGCAGCTCGTGCACCAAGCGACCCAAGCCGTGCAGCGCGCGGCGCGAGCGCGGCAGCGCCGCATAAATTACCGCGGCTGCTGCGGCGGCGGCCAGGATCGCCAGCAGCGCGCCCGGCAACGCCGGCGTTCCGGCCGGTAGGATAATCCGGCGCAGCACCAGAACCGCGGCTCCGGCCGCCAGCGTCGCTGTCAGCGCCGGCACCAGGGCCGCTGACAAATCGCCGAAGCGCACCGGACCGCGCCGCGTCGCCAGCCACAGGCCGATCGGCAAGCGCAGGCCAAGCCCGACGGTCGCCAGCGCGGCGGCCACGGCGGTCGCGCCGGCGTGCAGTCCGGCCGCGACCGCCAGCACACAAAGCGCCAAATCCACCAATCCAGCGCGCAGCATCTCGTAGGGCCGGTTCTGACTGAGATAGAGCAGGCCCGCAGTCTGTATCAGCGGCAGGAACGCCGCCGAAGCCGCAAACCATGTGACCAGCGGTGCGGCGGCGGACCAACGCGCACCGAACAGGATCCGAACGGCCCAATCGGCGGTCGCCGCCAGAACTACCGCGCTGGGCAGAACGACCATGGCCAAGTTCTCGAACAGTTCGTTGAACGCACGGCGATAGCGCGCGTCTTGATGTGCGATGCGGCTCAGCGTCGGCATGCCGACGGCGTAGAGCGGCACCGCCAGATTGTTGATCGGGGTCAGCAACAGCTTCGCTGCGCGCTCGTAAAGGCCGAGCACGTCCGCGCCCCAGGCCCAGCCGATCAGGATCTGGTCGATGCTGCGGCCGATCGCCGCCGTGATGTTGACCCCGGTTACCGATAGGCCGAAGGCGAAGAGTTCATGAACGCCGGCCGCCGACCGCGGCCACGCCGGCCGCCAGCGGCACAGCGACCAGCTGCCGATCAGCGCAATCGCGGGCACGACGAGGCGCTGGGCCACGAGCGCCCAATAGCCGACACCCGACAACGCCAGGATCACGGCGGCGGTCAAGCCCGCCAGGTCGCCGCCGATATCGACGCAGATCGTCGCCGTGAAGCGCATCTGGCGGCGCAAGAGCGCCCAATGCTGCACGGTCAGGCCGCTCATCAGGAAGCTCAACGCCAGCCAGCGCGTCACCGCGGTTACCGCCGGCTCGTGATAAAAGTCGGCGATCAGCGGCGCGGCGAGAAAGAGCAGCAGCGCGATCAGCGCGCCGGCCGCGGCGTTGATCCAGAACAGCGCCGACACCTGGGCATGGGTGATGTCGGTCTCACGAATGGTCGCCGCCGACAGGCCGAGCTCCTTGACGAATTCCAACACCGCCGACAGCGCGGCGACCATGGCGATGAGGCCGAAGGCGGCCGGCGGCAGCAACCGGACAAGGACGACGACGGTGGTAAGCTGCAACAGCACCTTGCCCGCCTGTGCACCGAAAGTGACGGCGCCGCCGCGCACCGAACGGCCGCGCAGATCCGTGAGCAGGTGATCGGTAGCGAGCGCCTTGGCGGCGTCAGACGGCTTCAAGCTGTTGCCTGCGCACCGATCGCCGGTGCTCGGCATACCAGCGATAGGTTTCCCGAACGCCGTCTTCGAGCGTGATACGTGGCCGCCAGCCGAGCGCCGTGAGCCGGCCGACGTCAACCCGTTTGCGCGGTGTGCCGTCTGGCTTGGTCGTGTCGAAAACGAGGCGGCCGCGGAATCCGGCGACGCGGCAAACCAGCTGCGCCAGATCGGCGATGGCGATCTCCTGGCCGCTGCCGACATTGACGATGTCCTCGCCGGAATAATTCGTCATCAGATGCACCAGCGCGTCGGCGCAATCGTCGGCATGAAGGAATTCACGCAGTGGCTGGCCGCTACCCCAGATTTCGAGCGTCGGCGCGTCGCGCACCACCGCGTCGTACGCCTTGGCGATCAGCGCCGGCAGGACGTGGCTCGAACGCAGGTCGAAATTGTCGCCGGTGCCGTAGAGATTGGTTGGCATCGCCGATATGAAGTCGCAGCCATGCTGGCGGCGATAGGCCTGGGCCAGCTTGATACCCGCAATCTTGGCGACCGCGTACCATTGGTTGGTCGGCTCGAGCGGGCCGGTGAGCAACGCGTCCTCGTGCATCGGCTGCGGCGCAAGGCGCGGATAGATGCAAGTCGAGCCGAGAAAGAGCAGTTTCTCGACGCCGGTGCGCCGCGCAGCCTCGATCAGGTTCGCCGCGATCATCAGGTTGTCGTAGATGAAATCCGCCGGCCGCGAATCGTTGGCATAGATGCCACCGACGCGCGCCGCGGCGATGAACACGGTTTGCGGCCGATTGGTCGTCATCCAGGCCTCGACCGCTGGCGCATGGCGCAGGTCGCAGTCGACATGCGTCACCGTCAGGATCTCGCATTGCTCTGTCACCAGCCGCCGGACCAGCGCATCGCCTACTAGGCCGCGATGGCCGGCAACCCAGACGCGCTTATTCCGCAGCGCGTATGGCGCGTTCGTCGGCATCGTCGGTGTCTCCGCGTTTGAGCGCCCGCCGGTCGGCTTCGACCATCTCGGCAACCAGCTGTTCGAAGCTGGTCTTGTGGCGCCAGCCGAGCCGCTGCCGGGCTTTCTCCGGGTTTCCGAGCAGCAGATCGACCTCGGTCGGGCGGTAGTAATGCGGGTCGATCGCCACCAGGCATTCGCCACTACGGTCGCACAGGCCGCGCTCGTCGGCGCCCGATCCCGACCAGACGATCGTCCGGCCGATGCAGCGGAACGCCCGCTCGACGAATTCGCGCACCGTATGCGTCTCGCCGGTGGCGAGCACATAGTCGTCGGGTTTTTCCTGCTGGAGGATGAGCCACATGCCTTCGACATAGTCGCGGGCGTGGCCCCAATCGCGCTTCGCATCGATGTTGCCGAGATAGAGCCGCTTTTGCACGCCGCGCTCGATCGCGGCGACGGCGCGGCTGATCTTGCGGGTAACGAAGGTTTCGCCGCGGACCGGCGATTCGTGGTTGAACAGGATGCCGTTCGACGCGTGCAGGCCATAGGCCTCGCGGTAGTTGACCGTGATCCAATAGGCGTAAAGCTTGGCCACTGCATAGGGGCTGCGCGGATAGAACGGCGTCACCTCGCGTTGCGGCGTCTCCATCACCTTGCCGAACAGCTCCGACGTCGATGCCTGATAGAACCGCACGCGATCCACCAGTTTGAGGATGCGGATCGCCTCCAGCACGCGGAGGGTGCCGAGCGCGTCGGTATTCGCGGTGTACTCCGGCGTCTCGAAGCTGACCTGGACGTGGCTTTGCGCGGCAAGATTGTAGATTTCGGTCGGCCGCGCTTCTTCCAGAACGCGCAGCAGATTGAGCGAATCCGTCATGTCACCGTAGTGCAGGACGAAGCGCGCGTCGCCTTCGTGCAAATCGCGATAGAGGTGATCGACGCGATGGGTATTGATCAGCGATGCCCGGCGTTTGATGCCGTGTACGATATAGCCACGCCGGAGCAGGAACTCGGCGAGATAGGCGCCGTCCTGTCCGGTGACACCGGTAATCAATGCGATCTTATCGGTCATTCAATGCACCTCGATTAGATACAAGCAATCCGCTCGGCCACTCGGTCCCACGAATAAGCGTTCATCACGTGGCGCTGGCCGCTTTCACCCATCTGCTTGAGCCGCTCCGGATCGGCGAGCGCGCTCAGAATTCCGGCGGCAACCGCTTCCGGCGTCGCCTCGTCGACCAGGACTCCGTGCTTGCCGTCTTCGACGATCTCGGGCAGGCCGTTGCGATTGAGTCCCAGGACCGGCGTACGCGAACACAGGGCCTCGAGATAGACCTGGCCCCATGGGTCGTTGAGCATTGGCTGCGTCAGCAGCGTCGCGTCGGCATAAAGACGCCGCAGCGCATCCCAGCTGATGTTTCCCAGAAAGGTGATGTGCGGGTCGCGCGGCACCTGGGCGCGGCTGCGTGGGTCACCGACGATGGTCAAGCTCAAGTCGGGGCGGCTGCGGCGCGCCAAGGCGAAGGCGCGCAGCAACAGCGGACCGCCCTTGGCGTGGAACAGGTGCTTGGCGACGAACAGCAATCGGGCCGCGCGGTAATCCTTGGGACCGAAATAGGGCGCGATATTGCCCATGCCCGAGCCGGCGACAGTGACGCGCTCGGCGGGCAGGCCATAATGCTTGACGATGTTGTCGCGGGTTTGCGCACTGAACGTGAAGACGTGTGCGACCGACGCCAGCGCTTCGCGCTCGAGCCGCTCGTATTCCGCCAGCGCCCGCGCTGTGTAGTTCCCAGCATCCGGCCGGTGGCGCAGCGACAGATTCCAGCTTTGGTCGCAATAGAGGTAATGGTGGATATCGGGCAGCAGGTCGAACGCCGGCAGGTCGAGCGTTCCGGTATGAATGACGTGGGTCACGCCCAGCCGCGCGGTCGCTTCGGCGACAGTGACGGCGTTATGGTCGCGCGCCGGGGCGGCACGCAGCAGCTGTTCGCTGGTCGATAGCCGGCCGTAGCCGTCGAACAGCCACCGCGCGGCATAGGCAAGGCGCCGCGCGCGGCCGATCACGGGGTGAATCGTCTCGACTTCGATTCCCAGTCGTCGCAATGCCGTTCCGAGGTTGTAGGGCGCGCCCGACCATGTCCGCCGATCCGCCGGATCGCCAAAAACGGAGGAAATGGCGACGCGGTCGAATCGCAAACGGCGCGCCGGCGGCGGCGCGGTTCGGATGATCTCGGCAGGATGAAGATGAACCGTCGGCACGTGGCTCTGCTGTTCTGTCCCCCGGTCCGAACCGGCGCATGAGGGAAACATCGCCGCACGCCGCGTCGCCAGTGATCAACGTGTGGCGCTCGTACGCACGTCAAACGACGGAATTGTGGGTAACACAGAATGGTCACATTGGCGCCCGCACCGAGCGGGCAATAATTTTCAGCTGGTCGATCAGGTAAACCGCGCCAGCATGGCGCCACGGAGACCGGGGCAGTGTTGCAGTCGACCGACAGCCGGATCCTGATCTTCTTCACGCCGGACATCACCGAGACCAATACCGTCAAGCGCGTGCAGGAATTCGTCGACAACGGCTATACGCCGGTGGTCTTCGGCTTTCGGCGCGGTCGCTATAACGCGCGCTACCGCCCGGAATGGCCGCACATCGTGCTCGGCGCGACGCACGACGCGCGGTATTGGCAGCGGCTGCGTGCGTTGGCCGGTGCGATGCCGCGGTTGCTCGCGAACCGGCGCCAGTTGCGGACGGCCGCCGTATTTTACGCGCGCAATATCGATCAGCTGGCGCTCGCGCTGCTGGCGCGCCGGCTTTTCAACCCGACCGTTCCCATCGGCTATGAAGTCCTCGACATCCAGCCGCCGTTCGTGGCGCGGGGCTGGCGAGGGGCGTTGCTGCGCTGGTTTGAGCGACGTTGTCTGCGCAGCGTGCGCGTTCTGGTCGTGTCGTCGCCGGCGTTCTACCGGAATTTCTACGTCCCCCGCCAAGCCTATGCCGGCGAATGGTTCGTGCTCGAAAATAAGCTGCACCGTTCGGCGCTGGCTTGCCGGCCGGCGCCTGCCGTGACCCCGGCGCCGCGACCGGCCGTTGATTACCGCTGGACCGTCGGGTATTTCGGACTCATCCGCGGCGAGGCGACGTTCTCGCTGATGCTGCGTCTGGCGCGGCGGCTGCGCCATCGGGTGCTGTTCCGTTTCGCCGGCATTTTCACCACCGTGCGCGAGACGCACTTTCGCGCTGCGCTCGATCGTCAGCCGAACATGGTCTATGACGGCGAATACGCAAATCCCGAGGGGCTCGCCGCGCTCTATGGCAGCGTCGATTTCGTTTGGGCTCTCGATCTCGAAAATACCGCCGACAATTCGCGCTGGCTCCTGCCGAACCGTTTCTACGAGGCGGGACTGTTCGGCGTGCCGTGCTTGGCCGTCCGCGGCTTCGAGTTCGGCAACATGCTGGAACGCGCGCGCATCGGCTGGACCTTCGCCGAGCCGCTCGAGGAGTCGCTGGCGAATTTTTTCGAAACGCTCACCACTGCCGATTATCGCCAGAAGCGGCATCGGCTCGCGACACTGCCACGTAGCGCCTTCGTCGCCGACGAGGACGCCGCAGCGCTCTGCCGCATCCTCAGCAGACCCCGGACGGACCGGATGACTGTGGTGCACCCGGCGTTTCCTGGCCGCAATCATGCGCCCGCGGGCGACGCGGCATATCTACGCCGCAAACCGTCATAACAATCATTTTCGTCAAATGCATTGACCGGATGCGCGACAACCGGCCCTCGCCGGGCATGGGTGATGTGACAAAGCTGTGAATCGCCCGCGTGACCGCGCTGGTCACTGGTATGTGAAATATCACGCGTGTGTGATGCCGAACGGGGAAATACAACCAACAAGTGGCATTCGATCTGGTGGCTTTCTATCGCCGAACATCTCGTCGTCCATCTCACACGCCGGAAGATTCGGCGGGCGGTTCACCGAATGCCCGAATTGTCCTCAAGCTGTCCGGTCCGAACGGCGCGCGCGGTTGGCGAATCCGTCGCGAGTTTCGGTAATGGGCGAAACCGGGAGCAATCGTCCGGATGTCGGCGCTAACGTTCACGAAGGCCTGAAGGTCCTTCATCTCAGTACATTCGATGGCGACGACGGTGCGGCGCGCGGGTCGCTGTGGCTGCACCATGCATTGCGGACGCGCGGCTGCAATTCGCGAATGGTCGTCGGCTACAAACGTGGCAGTGATCCAACGGTAACGCCGCTGCCCGGATCGCTCACCCGGCTCTGGGCCATGGCGCGGATGAAACTCGATGCATTGCCGCTGAACCGGTATCGCGGGCACGGGCCGATGGCGTCGTTCTGGACCGTCGGCTGGCTGCCCAGCCGATTGGGCGCGCTTGCCAAACAGTTCGCGCCCGACGTCGTCCATCTTCATTGGGTCGGTGCCGGTTTTCTTCCGGTCCGGGCGTTGAAGCAATTCAACTGTCCGGTGGTGTGGACGCTGCGCGACATGTGGGCATTTACCGGCGGATGTCACTATACCAGCGGTTGCACCCGCTATCAGCACGCGTGCGGCGCCTGTCCGCAACTCCATTCCGATCAGGATGACGATCTCAGCCGAACGATCTGGCGCGGCAAGCACCGGCACTGGTCCGACGCCGATTTATGGCTCGTGCCGATCAGCGATTGGCTGGCCGATTGCGCACGTGCCAGCACGCTGCTTCGTCGCTATCCGATCGAGGTAATCCCGAACGGCGTCGATCTCGGCCGTTTCCGGCCGGTTGAGAAGCTTAAGGCGCGGCAACATTGCGGCCTTCCGGCCGACCGCCCGATCATCATTTACGGCGCGATGCGCGCGACCCACGATCCGCGCAAAGGGTTTCGCGAGTTGCTCGCGGCGTTGGAGAAATTCCGCCGCACGACGGGACGGTCCGACGTTATGCTCGTGGTTTTCGGCGATCTTGAGCACGGCGATCTGCCCGAGCTCGGCATCGAATCGCGGTATCTCGGCTACATTGATGACGATGTCCGTCTGGCGCGGCTCTATGCCAGCGCCGACGTTGCCGTCATGCCGTCGCTCCAGGAGGCGTTCGGCAAGACTGTGATCGAGGCGATGGCGTGCGGCACGCCGGTGGTTGCCTTTGACACCGGCGGGCCACGCGACATCATCGATCATCGCGTCGACGGCTATCTGGCCGAGCCGTTCAGCGCCGACGATCTTGCCCGCGGCATCGCCTGGTGCCTCGACGAGGTTCGGCGTGGCGCGCCGCTCGGCGCGCGGGCGCGGGCCAAAGCGGAAGCGAAGTTCGATATCGACACGGTCGCCGCCCGTTACCATGCACTTTATCGGACCGCCGTCGCCGCGCGGCGCACGCGTACCGCAATCGCAGCGCCGCGGCTGGCCAGCGCCTGACGTTGGCGTTCAGAGTTTCAGGGTTTGCGCAGGATGGCGAGAATGTTGTTTCCGGGCTCGCGCGCCCGCTCGTACGCGAAACCCATCAGCGCGCTCGCGAGCCGTCGCGCCGCGCGATAGAGGAAGGCGCCGCGCGTCGCATCGGTCACCGTGTCGTTGAGTTCGAAATAACGCTTCTCGACATAGATTTTCCCGACCGCCAACCCGTAACGCTGCGCCAGGTGCTCGTAAACCGGCGCCGAGAAATGGCCCATATGGTGCGGCGGAAGGTCGAATGCGTCTTCGCGCCGCGCCAACATCGCCGAGGCATGATTGGGCGTCGCCAGCGCCAGAATTCCGCCGGGCCGCAGGCATTTGACGCAGGCCGCAAGGAATGTGTCGGGCGCCACAACATGCTCGAGAACCTGGAAGCTGCAAATCAGGCTGAAGCGCTCCGCCGCCGCCGCGGCGACCTGTTCGATCGCGGACTCGACGATCGGAAACCGCGTCACCTTGTCGTCGATCGCCGCGCGGTTGAACTCGAGACCAATCGCGTCCGCGATCCGGCCTTCGAGACTGCGTAGAAAGAATCCGCGACCGCATCCGATCTCGAGCACGCGGTCGGACGGTGTCGCCAGTCGCCGGACGAACGGATATTCCCAGCGTTCGGCGTGATAGTAATCGGGCCATTGTCGCGCCAGGTAGCGGTAGAATCGCTCATCGCCGGCAATCGATGCCGGACGCCAGAACCGGTAGCCGGTCGCACGACATTCGAACAGCTGGATTTCGTGCGAGTTTCCGAACCACGGTGTGACGTCGGCGCCGCACTTGCGGCGATAGGCGGCAACGACGTCGCCGACAGGGAGGGACAACACGAGATCGGCCGGTCCGAAGGGCCCGTCCATCGTTGCGGCCATATCCACAGGCGGGCTTGTCGCCGCAGCCAGGCTCATAGCAGCGACCGATAATGCTGTTGCAGGCGGCGGTTCAGGCTGTGCACGTCGAATTCCGCCGCCACTTTCGCGCGTCCGGCGGCGCTGAACCGGGCGCAGAGGGCCGGGTCGCGCGCCAGGGCGCGCAACGCCTCGGCTAGGCCGTCGACGTCGCGCTCGTCCGCCAGCAGGCCCGAAACGCCGTGTTCGACGATCTCGTCGACGCCGGCGTGGCGCGTCGCGACCACGGCCAGGCCCGTCGCCATCGCTTCCTTGAGGACGACCGGCGAACCCTCTTGGTCGCCGTTGGCGCCGGTGATGCTGGGAAACAGCAACGCGTCCATCTCGTCCATCAAGGCGATGATCTCGTCCTGGGTCTTCCAGCCGCAAAACGTGACCCGGTCGGCAATACCGAGCTCCCGCGCCAGCGATTCGAGCGGCGCGCGCAATGGGCCGTCGCCGACGATGACGTACCGGATGGCGGTCCCCGCCGCGACTGCCTGTGCAACCGCGCGCAGGCCATAGGCGACGCCCTTTTTGTCGACCAGCCGCGCCACCGTCAAAATCGCGAGCGGCTGCGTTGAATCGAGCTGCCGTAGCCGGAACGGAAACCGCGTCAGGTCGACGCCCAAATGATGAACCCGGATACGGTCCGGGTCGCAGCCGTGGCGGACGAGCCGCCGGCCCAAGTGGGCCGAGACCGGCAGGAACAAGTCGCCGGTGCGAAACAGGTGGCGATACAGATCCGGCTCTTGGTCGAGACAGGCGCTGGCGTCGACGCCGTGGAAGTTGACGACCACGCGGCCGTGGATCGCGCCGATTTCACGCAGGAACGCGGCGGTGCGTCCGGTCAGGCCGAAATGACAGTGAACGATGTCGAACGGCGGAAGATCGAGCAGCCGATCCATCCAATGCAGCAGCGACAAGGACCGGGCTTCCTGTTGGTAACGCGGGTCGAGCGCACGCAGCGCCGGCCGTGCCAGACGGCGGCGGAGCAGGATTTCCGAGGCGCCGAGAACCCGCGCGACACGATTGGCCGGCATCGCTCGATAACGCAGCCGCTCGGCGAGCCGATAGCGCTGGAAATCGGCATGCACCGATGGGTCGCCGACGCGCGGCACGTTGGCGAAGATCGTCACGTCGTTGCCGACGTCGAGCAGGCCGGTGATGTGGCTGAGGACGAACGTCTCGCTGAGCGCCGGAAACTCGTTCGCGAAGACCGCCACCCGCAGCCGTCGTTCTGCCGGGCCAGGCACGACCGTCGTGGCCGGTTCACGTACGTCAAGCATTGGCGCGGCGGCGAATCAGGAATTGCGGCAGCATGGCGAATTCCACCAAGGCCTTTCGGCTTTGCGGCACGACGGCAAAGCAAGCCAGCGCGACCAGGGCGGCGATTGCCACGGCAAGCGCCAGCGCCGATACGGCCGTCACGCTGTCGAGAATCCCGGCATGCCGCACCAGGACGAGCGCTCCGACGATCGCGACCGACGCGCCGGCGGACGGCAGCATGCTACGCACCAGGTCGGCCAGCGACACGGGGCCGCTGCGTCCCACGGCCCAGAACAGCAAGGGTATGCGGACCGCGAGTCCACCGGCGGCAATGCTGGCGGCGACGCCGACCGGTCCGAACGGCAGGCCGCCGACGATGAAGACCGCGTTGAGCGCCGAGCCGACCAAGCCCCAACGGAACATTTCCGCCGTCCGGTCCTGCGTCATGAACAGCCAACTACAGGTATAGCCGATCGGCTGGTAAAGGGCGGCGACACCGAGCCAGGCAACGATCGGCGTGGCGGCCAGCCAGTACGGGCCGAACAGGACGCGCACCACGAGGCCGGGAACCGCGATGAGCAAGGCGGCGCACGGCATGGTCACCATGTTCAGCTTCTCGACGGTGCCGAGATAGGCGCGGCGATAGAGCGCCGGCTGGTCCGCCAATCGGCTCAACGTGGGCATCGCCACCGAGAACAGCGGTGCGTTGAGGTTGTTGATCGGGAGGAGGAGAATCTTGTACGCGCGCTCGTAAAGCCCGAGCGGCGTCGAGCCCCAATACCAACCGATCAGCATCTGGTCGAGGTTGCGGACGAAGGTGCTGACGAGGTTCGACCCGGTGACATGGCCGCCAAAGCGCAGCAGGCCGCGCACGCGCTGGAATCCCGCGGGGCGGCCGGGGCGCCATGAACAGAACAGCCAGGCGCCGACCAGGAGGCACAGCGCCCAGACTATCCGCTGCGCCACCAGCGCCCAATAATCGGCGCCGGCAAAAGCGGCGATCACGGCAACCACCATGCCGACGATCTCGGACCACATCAGGATCATCGACAAGGTGGTGAAGCGCATCTGGCGCCGCAACACCGCCAGATGTTGGGTCGACAGGCCGCTGAGCACGAAGCCTACCGCCAACCAGAGGGTGACGCCGACCAGGGCGGGTTCGCCGTAAAACCACGCCAGCACCGGCGCGAGCGGAATCATCAGCAAGCCCGCAGCGACGCCGAGGCCCGCGTTCACCCAGAACAGGGCGCTGGTATCCGCGTGGGTGATATGGGGGCGCTGGACGGTTGCGGCCGAGAGACCGAAATCCTTGAACAGTTCGAGAAACGCAATGACGACGGCGACCATTGCGACGAGACCGAACGCCTCGGGCCGCAGCAGTCGCGCCAGCACGACCGTTACGCCGAATTGCGCCACGACTTTGGCGAGCTGCGCACCGACGACGATCACGCCGCCGCGAACCGAGCGGCCGGTCATATCGTGCTGCAAATGATCGGTGCGCAACGGCGCGTCGGGATCGGGTCGCGACGGCGCTGCGGCAACGGGCTGACGGGACCGGTCGTCCACTGACTGCCGACTCCTTCCACGCCATTCGTGGCGCACACAAACAACCTGCGCGCCGGGCCGCTGACTCGGCACCGGATCACTGAACCGGTCCGTCGCCCGAGCGGCGAGTGATCAATCTGTGTCGGTCGTGCTGCCACGCAACGGCCACTGGAATCCGGTGTTCACGGCTGCTCTAGTGCGACGCCCTCCTTCCGGATGTATTCCATGCAGGCCGTCTCTGCGCAGAACGAATTCTTGCGCCGGGCCAAAGCCGCCGCGCGCGGCTTTTGTCCCAAGTCGCTGCTGCTCTGGCGCGAAGCGCGCTATTTCGAGAAATACGGCGAACGCGAGCTGCGTCTCGTGCGTCACCTCTGCCACCGCGAGCGCGACGCCGTCGACGTCGGCGCGCATGAAGGCAGCTACGTGCACTTCATGAAACGGCACGCGCGGCGAGTCTATGCCTTCGAACCGGTTCCGTCGCTTGCCGAGGCACTGGCGTGGAAATTCGCACCGCGTGTCGTCGTGCGCAACATCGCCTTATCGCGCGAATCCGGCACGGCGATTCTCCGCGTTCCGTTGATCGACGGCGCACCGCTGACCGGCCTTGCTAGTCTGAACGACGGCGCCCCGACGGCGACCATCGCGGAAGTCGCGGTGCAGACACGGCCGCTCGACGAGGTTTTCGCCGGCGACGCCGGTTTCATCAAGATCGACGTCGAAGGCCACGAGGAAGCGGTGCTCGACGGCGCGGCGAAGACGATTGCCCGCTGTCGGCCGCGCCTATTGATCGAGATCGAGGAGGATCGCGTGCCTGGCGCGCCGGCGCGTATCCACGCCTTCCTCCGCCGTTTCAACTATCGCGGCTACTTCGTTAGCGGCCGCACGCTTGCGGCCTTCGAGACGTTCGACGCCGCGACGATGCAGCGGCCGGCGGATATCACCGGCTTTCAGGCCGGCGTGCCGCGCACGTCGTTCGGCCGCTATTGCAACAATTTCCTCTTCGTCGCCGACGAGGAAGCGGAGCCGCTGTCCGCGCGGATCGCCGCGGCGCTGCAGCGGATTTGAACCGGAACGCCCGGCGTCAGTATTGCAGCCGCACCTTGGCGCCGATCAGCGCCCGATTGTAGGAGACGCCGGAGACGTTCGACGTGCGTGACTGGTACGACAAGTCGAGGCCGGCGCGCCACATGCGGTTGAGCAGGTAAGTCAGGCCGAGATCGCCTTCGGCGATATTGTCGGTGCGCGTCGTGCCCCGGAAGTCTTCCGACGTCAGGCTGGCGCCGCCGGAGAGCAGGACATTGCGCAGGACCTCCTGCTCGACCGATATGCCGGCCTGGGTCTCGAGAAACGAGGTGACGGTCGCAGAGGCCGTCGTGCCGAAGAAGTCGACCTCCTGGACGGTGCGCGAGACTTTGGCGCGGACGGAGGTCGCCTGGGTGACGTTCCACAATAGGTTGCCGCCGAAGCCCGGGCTATGGATCGAACTGATCCGCGGATCGTCGTAGTTCTGCTGGATGTAGCCGACGAACGCTTCGCCGGTGATCAGGGGCGTGATCTGGAACGCCGTACCGACGTCGGTTTCGAAGCCATGCGACGAGCGCTTGATCCCGAAGCTGTCGAAGGTCGATTGATAAATCCGGCTATTGGCCTGACCGGCGACGAAGGCGTGGTACCCCGGGATGATCTCGTAGCTGACGCGCGGGCCGCCGTGGATCTCGATGCGATTGCGGTCGGTTTCGTGCAGCTCCGCGCCCGCGCTGGTGAGTGTATTGTCGTAGGTGAAGTAATCGACGCCGGCGTTCGCGTGCAGACCGAGGACGCCGCGCTCACGGTCGAATTTGAGCAAGCCGCTGGTTTCCTGATATTCGGTCGGATGCAGCTGAGTCGGAACCGAGCTCGGCGACGTGCGATCCTCGTGGGCGTTCTGGAAGCCCACTGCACCGCTCAGAGATTCGCCGTGCAGAATGTCGAGCCGGCCGTTGGTGACCAAGCTGTAATTGGTCTGGTTCTCACCGACTTGGCTGGCATAGCGACGGACCTCGCCGTTGGCGAGGAAATTGAGTGCGCTGCTGCCCCAGTTGGACAACAGCGAAGCCGCCGGCCGCAGCGACGTGTAGAAGTCGCTTTTCTCGTGCGATTGGCTGGCGAAGACGTTGGAGTTCCAGAACCCCTCCGCCTCGGCGCTGGGATAGAAGAAGAAATCGCCCAGGCGCGCGCCGACCGGGTCATAGTCGGGTCGGGGATGCTGTAGGACGCTTTGACGTTCCGGCACCGTGGCTTCCGGCGCTTCGAGGCCAATGATCTGCGCGATAGCGGCGTGACTCGAGGCCGCGAGCGCGACACTCGCCACGAGGCCGATCCCCCACTTGTGCATGCGCCGAATCCCTTTGCTTTTGTGAACGTTCAAGGCCAAAGCGGAGGCGAATTGTAATAAAGCGGGCAGGGTCTTGGATAGAGCCGGATAGGCGCGCAAAGGGCCAATAACCGGCCGCTGTTGCAAATTTGCCGCGGAATTGGCCACAAATTTGCCCTGATGCGGCCGGGCGCGCCGGCGTTACGGCGCGTCAGTGATGCGCGACGTGGCCCGCGTTTTGGATCGCGTTCTGGACGTAGACGTGCACGGCCTGGCCGCCGGTCGTGGTCGCGGCGTATTCGGTGAAGCCGACCATCTGAGTCGCGTTGCCGCCGCCCTGTCCGACTTGCGTCACGGGCTGGCTGATCTGTGTCCAGGTCGAACCGGTGCCGTTAAGGTTCACCGTGTCGGCGGCGTTGCCGAGGATCCACAGCGCGGCCGCGCCGCCAGCGTTCTGGATCGCCGCCGGCTCGTGTTGCGCCAAGTTGAACACGTCGTTGGCGGTCAGCGTGATGCTGTTGGCGGTGCTCGAGTGTGCGCCGTCGGTCAGGTCGAAGACTTCGACGTTTTTGACGTTGCCGGTGGTCGGGTCGCTGCTCAGCGAGGTGAAGTCGAGGTTCTGCGCCGTCGAACTTTCGATTTCGAGCACGTTGAGGCCGCCGTTGGCCGCGGTCGAGCCCGGCGCGCCGTCGATATGCGTGTTGCCGTCGATCGTCGCCGTACTGCTCCATTCGATCACGCTGGTTGCGCCCGCGGTCGTCGAGCCGTTGAGCGCCGCGGCGTCGGACGCGTTGGCGTAATTGACGGTATCCGCCCGGCCGGCGCCGTTCGCCGACGTGCTGCTGCCGTCGAACAGGTAACCGAAGGTGCCGCTGATCCCGCTCAAGGCGGTATCGTTGAAGGACGTCAGCGTCGTCAAATTCGTGCCGCTGTCCTGTGATGCGCCGGCGGCGCTGGCGCTGCCGGTGTCGCCATTGTCGCCGAGCGTATCGAGCGCCGGATTGATCACCGCGGCATAGGCGTGTTGGCTCGGTCCGATCGTCGCGCCGATGTTGAAGCTCTCGCCTTCGATCGCGACGCTCGAAACCGCGGCGCCCGGACCCGACAGGTATTCGAGCGTCACCAACGCCGGATCGTTCGGCTGCACGACGGTGCCCGATTCGGGAGTCACGACGACGTGACCGGTATTGTCGACGGTGACCAGCTGCTGAAACGAATGCGCCGGATCGACGGCGTCGGTGTAGGTCAGCAGCATGCTGGTAGTCGAAGTCGGCGCCACACTGACGCCGATCGTTGCCGCCGTCGACGCGACGTTGGCGGCGAAGAAATCGAACTGGATCTGCTTGATGTCGGCGGGCGTCGTGCCGGCGCTTTCGAAGCCGTTGCTGGTGGCGACGTCGAACACGTCCTGGAAGCCGGCCTGATAGGTATGGAAAGGCTGGTTGACCGCCTGCGACATCAGATCGGTGCCGAGTTGCGACAGTGTGTGCTCGCTCGCCGCCGACAGCTGGTAATCGTAATTGCCGGCCGCATCCATGGTGAAGGTGCCGAACTGGCCGTTGAGTGTCCCGCCCGGACTGGCGTGGGTCCCGAACGCAGGCGGCGGCGAACCCGGCGTCCAGAAATCCGTGATGAACGCCGCGGGCGACGACGACACGACCTCGGTGATGTAGTTGCCGGTTTGGTCGACCGTGTAGCTCGTGCCGCCGACGTTGTGCGGTGCCGGCGTGCTGCTGCCGAGGAAATATTGGTGCGTGTCGAGGTCGGGCACCGTGAGGAAAGTGCCCGGCGGCGGCGGAGTCGGCGGTCCGGGCGGTCCCGGCGGCGTGGTGTTGCCGCCGCCGACGCCCTTCACGAACTCGTTGGTTATGCCGAAACCCGTGGGCGCCAGCGGCCCTTCGGGGATGAGACCCGGGCCGATGCCGCCGACGTCGAACGGCGGAACACCAAAGCCGGTGTTCTCGACGGGGCCAGCGGTGGGGTTGATTTGGGGCAGGCCGCACGGGCCGGCCAACGACAGATGGAACGCTTGTAGCAACTCGCTTCCGGTGATCACGGTGCCGTCGGGCAGCTCGAGCGGCACCGGCTGCGGGCCGTAATAGCCGATGATGTCGTGCAGCGTGACCTGGGCGCCGTCGGGGAAGGTGAGGGTGACGTCCTGACCTTGTTCCGTCGCCTTGAGGTCGAGCGGATTGAAGTCGAACGCCAGCGGCTGGTTGGGGACGATCGGCACGACGATATGTTCGCCGGCCGCCGGCTCGTGGACGGCGATCGGCGGGCCGACTGGCGGCCCGGCATGTGGCACAGAAGAGGGCGGCGGACAGGCCGTGGGCGGCGGTCCAGCCTGCGGGTTGACCTGCTGGAGCTGCTCGACGCCGCCGGTGTGCTGAATCAGGGGCGACGCGGTATGTGCCGCGCGGATCAAATGGCTCATTTCAGCCACGGCAGGTCTCCAGCAAGATCATCATGGTTAAAATCCCAGTAAAAGCTCGCATGTCGGTCTCGATCACTCAAAGAGATTTGGCGGCAAAGCGATACAGCCCGGTGTGATTCTTCTACTCCCACCGGATCCAGCGTCCGCGTGAGCGCGGTGCCAGCCAGCGCCGGCGTGTGGCGACGAGAGCGATGAGGCCGCTGCCGAAAAGGAACAGCGACGCCGGCTCGTTGACATTGGGGATGCAAGCGCCGGCGGCATTGGTCACGCACACCGCCGTGGCCTGATTGGTCAGCGCGAACTCGGCGGTGAAACCGGCGGGCAGGCCGCCGTCGAAGACGACGTCGCCTTGGTTATTGGAGGTGGAATTGCCCACACCGATGCTGGTGAAGTAGACGATGTTGCTGGTGGTGAGAATCTTTCCCTCGTTGCCCGTGATCGTGTAGGTCACGAGGTTATGCGGAGCCGTGGTCGTCGTGCCGATATTGGCGCCGCCCGCGCCGCAATTGCCCGGCGCCAGATTGGTGAAGCACAGCGTCTCGCTGGGCACGATGTTGAAGATCGGCTTGCCGGTGCTGCCGATCAGCATCAGGTCCTGGATCGCCACGCCCGTATTGTTGACGACGCCGATCAAAACGCCGTTGTTGTTGAAGCCGTTGTTGGTCAGGGTCGAGCCGTTGCTCGGAAAGCTGACCGCGACGTTGAAGTTGCCGCCGGTCTGCGTGACTGTCAGGACCTCGCTGCAATCGGTGATCGTGCTGCTGGCGCCGCTGCCGCCGGTGATCGCGGAGCAGGTGCTCGCCGCGGCCGGCTGCGCGCTCAGGATGCCAAGCGCGGGGAGTACCAGCAGGGCACAAGCGGCGAGCGCCAGCGCCAGGCGGCGAGAAAAAACGAGCATAAATGCCTCCTTCGAACCGAAGAGCATTCTGCTCGATTAACCATATTCGATTTCAGATTAACCATATATCGCTGCCGCGCTTGAAATGCAAGTAGAGAAATAGAACTCGCCAAGAGCTCGCTTAATAATCGTTAAAAGTAATCTTGGTTAATATTTGTAAATGCTCAGCGCTGGGCGATGTCGATGAGATAGGCGGCGAAATCGGCGGGCTTCAGCTTGAGTGCGACGCGCTCGGATTCGCCGGCCAGTGCGCGCGCCACCAGGATATGATTCTCGACATGGGCGGGATCGACCTTGAACAGGCCGGCGGTGTCGCGGATGTGCGGGTAGTAGCGCGGATCGATAGGCTTTTCTCGGCGCGCGATACGCTCGATGAGTTGGGCCTCGTCGCCGCCGTCGAACGCAACCGATTTCACCAACTGCCAATCGTCTTCGCCGGCCCAGCCGCGCGCGACCAGCGCCTTCGGGTCCTCATCGGTACAGCCGAATTTGTAGACGTGCTTGCTGAGGCCGACGTCCGACGCCCATTTGCCGAGCTTGACGCTGCGTGCCACGTAAATCGTGGCCATCGGGATTCTCCCGCTTTGGTGCTGCCCGCGAGCTAACGCTGCCGCTCGCGGCGGGTCAATCGAATCTGCTTGCCGCCGCGCCGCCGCTTCCGTAACCCATCGCGGATGATGCGGCGGTTCACCGCCTTTTTCCTCGCGGCGCTGCTGGCGGCATTCGCGCCGCCGGTTGCAGCGGCAACGTTCCGCTGGGCGCACGATTCCGATATTGCGTCGCTCGATCCCTATTCGCGGAACGAGACGCTCCAGCTTTCATTGCTTGGCAACGTCTATGAGCCGCTGGTCCGCCGCGGCCGCGCGCTTCAGCTCGAGCCAGCGCTGGCGACCGGTTGGCGGCAGGTGGCGCCACTGGTCTGGCGCTTCGAGCTACGCCCGGGCGTGCGGTTCCAGGACGGAACGCCCTTCGGCGCCGACGACGTGGTGTTTTCCTACCGGCGCGCTGTCGGTGCCGGATCGAAGATCGCCTTGGCGCTGGCGGCAGTGCGCGATGTCCGGGTGGTCAACGCGCAGACGGTCGATATCACCACCACGCTGCCCGATCCGACGCTGCCCGAAGAGATCGTGCCGTGGAATATCATGAGCGCCGCCTGGTGCCGGACACATGGCGCCGAACAAGTCGCTGATGCCGCAGCTGCCGACAGCTATGCCGCCGATCATGCCGATGGCACCGGGCCCTTTTCCGTCGAATCGCGGGTGCCTGGCGAACAGACCGTGTTGGTCGCCAATCCGAACTGGTGGGGTAAATCGGCCGGCAATGTCGATCGCGCCGTCTTTCGGCCGATTGCCGACAGCGCCGCGCGGCTCGCCGCGCTGACGACGGGCACGGTCGACATGATCGCCAGCGTCCCGCCCGAGGATCTGGGGACGCTGGCACAGACGCCCGGTGTACGCATCGTCCACACCGCCAGTACGCGCACGATCGTCCTGGGCTTCCGCCACAGCCGCACTGTGAAAGGCCAGGGCCGGTCGCCGCAAACCAATCCATTCGCCGATCGCCGGGTGCGCGCCGCTTTTGCCGAGGCGATCGACGAGAACGCGATCGTGGCGACGGTGATGCGCGGCCTGGCGACGCCGGCCGGACTCATCGTCGGCCCGGGCGTGCGCGGTTTCGATCCGGCGCTCAACCAGCGACCGAACTACGATCCGGCGGCGGCGCGCCGGCTTCTGGCGGCCGCCGGCTATCCGGACGGTTTCGCGCTGACCATGGATTGTCCGAACGATCGTTATCTCAACGACGCGGCGATCTGCGTTGCCGTCGCCGCCGATCTCGTCAAGATCGGCGTGCGCGCGACACTGTTGGCGCAGCCGCGCAGCCAGTATTTCACCAAACTGCTCGATCCGCCGCGTGGCGCCGATTTCTATCTGATGGGCTGGCGACCGGCGAACGACGACGCGCTGGACGCGCTGATCAACCTGGCTGCAACGCGCAGCGATCGCCTGCATGCCGGTGCTTTCAACGTCGGCGGCTATTCGAATCCGGCGCTCGACGCCTTGATCGCCCGCGCCCGACACGAAAACCTCGGCAAAGGCCGCGCTACGCTGCTGCGCGCTGCGCTCGCCTTAGTCAAAGACGATGTCGCCTACATTCCGCTGCACCAGCCCGACGTGGTGTGGGCGGTGCGCAGCAATGTCGCGGTTGTCCAGCGCGGCGATGACACGTTCGCGCTGCGCGACGTCCGGATGAAATGACGGATGCCGCCGGACGGCGTCAGGCGCCGTCGCGGAGGAGCTGCTCATAGGCCGGAACGGTGAGCCATTCCGGGAATCGCGGCGCTTCGATCAGCGCCGCAAAGATCCGCGCGGCGTCCCGATAGCGGCCGCTTTCGTAGGCCGCATCGCCGACCGTCGCTTTGAGCTTGGTCAGTTCCTCATCGAGCAGGCGGCGGCATAGTGCGGTATCGACCACGCGCCCGTCCGCCAGCTTGGCCTTGTGCCGGATCCACTGCCAGACCTGTGCGCGGCTGATCTCGGCGGTGGCCGCGTCCTCCATCAGGTGATAAAGCGGCACGCAACCGCTGCCGCGCAGCCATGCCTCGAGATAGCCGATGCCGACGTTGAGGTCTTGGCGCAGGCCGGCCTCGGTGACGGTGCCGTGCGGCACGGCGAGCAGGTCCGCCGCCGTCACGTGCACATCTTGGCGCTTGCGCGCGATCTGGTTCGCTTGCGGCATCTGCTGGTCGAAGATCGCCTTGGCGATACCGACCAGGCCGGGGTGCGCCACCCAGGTGCCGTCATGGCCGTCGGTGGCCTCGCGCAGCTTGTCGGTGCGCACCTTGTCCATCGCAGCCGCGTTGGCTGTCGCGTCGTTGCGAATCGGAATCTGCGCCGCCATGCCGCCCATCGCGTGGACGTTGCGGCGATGGCACGTCTGGATCAGCAGCTGGCTGTAGGAGCGCAGGAAATGAGTCGTCATCGTCACCTGCGTGCGGTCCGGCATGACAGCTTGCGGGTCTTCCGCGAATTTCTTGATGAAGCTGTAGATATAGTCCCAGCGGCCGCAATTGAGGCCGGCGGAATGATCGCGCAGTTCGTAGAGAATTTCGTCCATCTCGAACGCCGCCATGATCGTCTCGATCAGGACGGTTGCCTTGATCGCGCCGCGCGGAACGCCCGTCGCCTCCTGGCTGTAGACGAAGACGTCGTTCCACAACTTGGCTTCGAGCCGGCTTTCGATTTTGGGCAGGTAGAAATAAGGGCCGCTGCCGCGTGCGAGCAGCTCCTTGGCGTTGTGAAAGAAGTAGAGGCCGAAATCGAAAAACGCGCCGGCAACCGGCGCGCCGTCGAGCAGGACGTGCGCTTCGGGCAGATGCCAGCCGCGCGGCCGGACCAGCAGCACCGCCGTCTTCGGATTGAGCGCGTAGTGCCGTTTCGATTGCGGATCGTCATAGGCGATCGTCCGCCGGACGGCGTCGATGAGATTAATCTGGCCCTCGACGAGATTGTCCCAGCTTGGCGTAGTGGCGTCCTCGAAATCCGCCATGAACACGTTGGCGCCGGAGTTGAGCGCGTTGATCACCATCTTGCGGTCGGTCGGACCGGTGATCTCGACGCGCCGATCGAGCAAATCCGCCGGAAGCGGCGCGACCGTCCAATCCGCGTCACGGATGGCACGGGTCTCGGCGGGGAAATCGGGGCGCCAGCCGGCGTCGAGCTTGACCTGGGTTGCCGCGCGCAGCGCCAGCAACCGCCGACGCTCGGCGCCGAAGCGTCGCTCGAGCGACGCCACGAACGCGATCGCCTCCTGCGTCAGGATTTTTTCGTAACCAGGTTTGAGCGGCCCGCGGATTTCGACTCCGTGGGCTGGCGTGCCGGCAATAACGACTCGGGTGTCCATGGTCGCTCCGCCTGAAAAGCCCTCCGTCGGCCGTCATGGCCACGGAAGCCCCCTCTGTCGGATGACCTGAAAGATTGGTCGGCGCGCCCGATTATTATGCGCCGTTTACCCCTTCGGTGAGACGCGCCGTTTCCGAACGTCGCGCCTGCTTTCCAGAGTGCCGTTCCCCGCCAGTCCTTTTGCCTGAGAGTTTCCGGGGCGGTTGCTCCTTCGGCGCCGGGTCACAACCCGATCTCTCCTGGCAGGGCACCAAGCCTTGGAAAACTAGCAGAAATCGCGGTCGAAGACCAGAACCCCGGCCGGTTGCCGAGCCCTGGTGTGCGCGTTAGAGTCGGCGCCAATCGGCTCAGCGGCGGCCTTGCCGGTCGCGTCCATCAACGAAGCGCAGCGTGGGGGAGAGGCGATGACTCAGCGTAACAGCGTGTTGAATTTTGCGGCCGCGGCCAGCGTCGCCGTGTTGTTGCTCGCGGGCTATTCGCCGGCGTCGGCCGAAACCATCAAGATCGGCGTGATCTCGACCTATTCGGGGCCGATGGCGACGCTCGGCGAAGAGATCGATCACGGCCTGAGTCTCTACGTCAAAACCCACGAGAAGGATCTGCCGCCGGGCGTCAAGGTTGAGCTCATCAAGCGCGACGATACCGGGCCGGTTCCCGACGTCGCCAAGCGACTGGCGCAAGAGCTGGTGACGCGCGACAAGGTGCAATTCCTCATCGGCGTGGTGTGGACGCCATGCGGCCTGGCGATCTGTCCGATCGCCAACGAGGCCAAGGTGCCGTTCGTCAGCACCAACGCCGCCGGCGTCACCATGCCGCGCCTGACGCCCTATTTCGCGCGCACGTCGTTCACGCTGTGGCAGGTCGGCCTGCCGATGGGCAAATGGGCGGCGCAGCACGGTTACAAGCGCGCCTATGTCGCGGTCAGCGATTTCGCGCCTGGGCACGAAGCCGGCGACGCCTTCACCAAGGGCTTCACCGACGGCGGCGGCACGATCATCGGCTCGGTGGCCTTCCCGTTGCAGAATCCGGATTTCGTTCCGTTCCTCCAGCGCGTCAAGGACGCCAAGCCCGACGTGCTCTTCCTCTGGGTGCCGGCCGGACCGCAAGCGACGCAGGCGATGAAGGCCTATAACGATCTCGGTCTCAAGAACGCCAAGGTCACAGTCGTCAGCACGCAGGACCTGGTGCCGGACGAACAGTTGCCGCTGATGGGTGACGTGCCGCTCGGCCTGATCACATCGGGCACCTATACGACGGCGGCTACACGTCCGGCCAATAAGGCGTTCCTTGCCGCGTGGAACAAGGAATACGGCAACGCGCTGATTCCCGATTTCATGGCGGTGGATAGCTGGGACGGCATGAATATGTTGTTCGATGTCATCAAGCAGACCAAGGGCAAGTTCACCGCCGACCAGGCGATGGCGATCATCAAGCACTGGAAAGATCCGAACAGTCCGCGCGGGCCGATCAGCATCGATCCCGATACGCGCGATATCATCCAGAACGTCTATATCCGTCGCGTCGAGAAGGTGAACGGCAAGCTCGCGAACGTCGAGTTCGAAACGATCGCGAACGTCAAAGACCCGTGGAAGGAAATGCATCCGGCGCAATAACCGGCGCGCGGCGGCGTGGGCAACAAAGTGTGGGCAGGGCGTGGCGCGGATTGTCTGGGCGGCGCCCCCGCCATAGGATATATTCTATAGATCTATTGAAGTCTGCATCCTGAACGTAGACCAAACGGGGAGGGCGAGACATGCACGTACAACGCACGTGGTTTTACGGCGTCGCGGCGGCGGTGCTGGGTGCGGTGCTGGCGTTTCCGGCCGCCGCCGAGACCGTCAAGATCGGCATCATCACCACCTATTCCGGGCCGTTGGCGCCGCCGGGCATCTCGATGGACAAGGGCCTCACCCTTTACGCCAAGCTTCACAGCAAAGATCTACCCAAGGGCGTGACGGTCGAGATCATCCGCCGGGACGACACCGGCATCGCGCCCGATGTCGCCAAGCGCTTGGCGCAGGAGTTGATCACCCGCGACCACGTCAACATCATCGGCGGCGTGGTCTATTCGCCGAACGCGCTGGCGATGGCGCCGGTCATGACCGAGGCCAAGATGCCGTTCGTCGACATGAACGCGGCGGCCGCGGTGCTGACGACCAAGTCGCCCTATATCGTGCGCGACTCCTTCACGTTGCAGCAAATCTCGATGCCGATGGGCGAATGGGCCGCGAAGCACGGCTACAAGCAGGCTTACACGGTGGTAAGCGATTACGCGCCGGGCTGGGACGCCGAAGACGGCTTCAAGATGGGCATCGAACACAACGGCGGCAAAGTCGTCGGCTCGGTGCGGGTGCCAGTGCAGAATCCGGATTTCACGCCGTTCCTCCAGCGCGTCAAGGATCTCAAGCCGAAGAGCCTGTTTATCTTCGTGCCGGGCGGTCCGCAATCGACGCAGATGATGAAGACCTATAACGAGCTCAATCTGAAACAGGCGGGCATCACGCTGGTGACGACGCAGGATCTGCTCATCGACAGCGAGCTGCCGAAGATGGCCGACATTCCGCTCGGCGTGGTCAGCTCGGGCAGCTATTCGGCGGCCGCGACGCGGCCGGCCAACAAGGCATTCGTCGCCGCCTGGCACAAGGAATACGGCGCGAACGACGTGCCCGATTTCGTCGCCATCCAGGGTTGGGATGGCATGGCGATGATCTATGATCTCATCAAGAAGACCGGCGGAAAATTCACCGGCGACCAGGCGATGAAGGTCCTCAAGAACTACAAGACCGCCGACAGCCCGCGCGGGCCGTTCATGATCGATCCGCTGACCGGCGACATCGTTCAGAACATCTATATCCGCAGGGTCGAGAAGGTCGACGGCAAGCTCGCCAATGTCGAATTCGAGACCTTCCCGATGGTCAAGGATCCGTGGAAGGAAACGCACGCGGCGGCGAAATAGGTCGCGTACGGATCGGGGGATGGTGATCGCCGGCGCCAATCGATGCGCCGGCGATCGCGTCTCGGGCCGCGCGTTGCCTGGCCGGCGTCGTTCACCCTATAGTGGTGTTCCGGGACCACGCCATAAATCCTTGACAGAATGAGCGAAATTCTCTCGGCCGCGGTCAGCATTGGGTTCTTCGGCCTGGCCTTCGCGATGGTTCTGTATCTGATCTCGGTCGGCCTGTCGGTGACGATGGGCCTGATGGGGTTCGTCAACCTGGCGCATGGCGTCTTCGCCATGTTCGGCGGTTACGCCGTGACCACGCTGATGAACGATTACGGCATGCCGTTCTGGGCGTCGCTGATCTGCGCCGTGGTGATCGTTGCGACGTTCAGCGTCGCGTTCGAGCGCGTGCTTTACCGCCGGCTCTACGGCGGCAACGAACTCGACCAGGTTCTGCTGACCATCGGCCTCGTTTTCATGTCGGTGGCCGTCGCCAAGTATTTCTGGGGGCCGCTCGCGCAGCTCTTTCAGCCGCCATCGGAACTACGCGGCCAAGTCGATCTCGGCTTTCGCGAATTCCCTGCCTATCGCAGCTTTCTCATCGTTTGCGGCGCGGTTCTGGTCACCGGGCTGTGGCTGGCGCTAGACCGCACGCGCTTCGGCGCCAAGATTCGCGCCGCGGTCGATAATCTGCGGATGGCGCAGGCCGTCGGCATCAATACGTCGGGTCTGTTCACGATCACCTTCGCGCTCGGCAGCGGCCTCGCGGCCTTGGGCGGCGGGCTCGGCGCCGAGCTGCTTCCGATCTATCCCGGCTACGCGACCGACTATCTGGTCTATTTCCTGATCGTCGTTTCGGTCGGCGGTCTTGGGTCGATCCGCGGGCCGTTTCTCGCGGCGCTGCTGCTTGGCATCGCCGATACCGCGTTCAAATATCTGCTGCCTGAAATCGGCTCGTTTTTCATCTACGCGCTGACGCTGGTTCTGCTCATGTGGCGGCCGCGCGGCCTGATCGGGCCATCGTGATGGCAACGGTCGCCGAACGGATCGTCACCGGCGCCGCTGAAACCTTCGCTGGCCGGCATCGCTATCGCTGGCACGAAGTGCTGCCGTGGCTGGTGGCGTTGGCGGGTTATTTCGCGTTTCCGGATTATCTGGCGCTCGGTTCGCAGATTCTCGCCACCATCCTGTTCGCGCTGTCGGTCGATCTCGTGCTCGGCTATGCCGGCATCATCACCCTCGGCCAAGCCGCTTTCTTCGGCACCGGTGCCTATGCCGCGGGGCTGCTGGCTGCGCACGGCATGGGCGCACCCGTGATTGGCTTGTTGGTCGCGGCAGTGGCGGCGGCCTTCGTCGGCCTGATCTCGGGCATCGTGGTGCTGCGCACGCACGGCCTGACGCAGCTGATGATGACGCTGGTAGTCGCCGTCATGCTGCACGAGGCTGCCAACAAGGCCAACACCGTCACCGGCGGCGCCGACGGTCTCCAGGGGATGGAGGTCAGCCCGATCTTCGGCCTCTTCCACTTCGACCTCTACGGCAACACGGCGTATTTCTATTGCCTCGTCGTCCTCTTCATCTGCTGGTTCGTCATGCGCCGCATCGTTCATTCGCCATTCGGCCGGTCGCTCACCGGCATCCGCGAAAACGAGGCACGTATGCATGCGATCGGCTCGCCGGTGTTCAGGCGCCGCCTCGTCGCCTACACCATTTCGGCGGCGATGGCGGGCATTTCTGGCGCGCTGGTCGCACAGACGACGCAGTTCGTCGCCACCGATGCGCTCGGGTTCGAGCGCTCCGGCAACGTCCTCATCATGCTGCTGCTCGGCGGCATCGGCCGCCTTTACGGGGCGTTCATCGGCGTGCCGCTTTACATGATCGCGCAGGATCGCTTTGCCGCGATCGATCCGGTCTATTGGTATTTCTGGATCGGCCTGTTGCTGGTGCTGATGGTGATGTTCGCCCGCGGCGGCGTACTCGGCATCGTCGACCGCATCGGCGCGCTGTTCGGACGGCGGCGATGACGGAAACCGCGGCGCCGGCGGCGCTCGAAACCCGCGGTCTGTGCAAAAGCTTTGGCGCGTTGGCCGTCGCCAACAACATCGATTTCCGGCTGGGGCGCGGCGCACGTCATGCGCTCATCGGCCCCAACGGCGCCGGCAAGACGAGCTTCGTCAATCTCGTCACCGGCGTTCTCCAGCCCAATGACGGCCGCATTCTGCTCGACGGCGCCGACATCACGCCGCTGTCGCAGGCGCAGCGCGTCAAGCGCGGCATCGTCCGCACGTTTCAGATCACGACGCTGTTCCGCGGTCTGACCGTGCTGGAGAACGTCACCTTGGCGGTAGCCGAGCGGCTTGGCAGCGGCGGCGACATTCATCGCCCGGCCGGCAGCCGCCGCCACATCATCGACGAAGCCTATGCGCTGCTTGAGCGGCTTGCCCTGCATGACGAGGCATTGCGGCCGGTCAAGGAGCTCGCCTATGGCCGGCAGCGCCTCGTCGAGATCGCGGTCGCGCTCGGCCTGACGCCCAAGGTGCTGTTGCTCGACGAACCGGCGGCCGGCGTGCCGTCGTCCGAATCGGGCACCATCGTCGATACCATCGAACGGCTGCCGGCCGATATCGCGCTGCTCATCATCGAGCACGACATGGATCTCGTATTCCGTCTGGCGCGGCGGATCACGGTGCTGGTTGCCGGCCAGATCCTGGTCGAAGGTGCGCCGCAGGAGATCGCCGCCGACGCGCGGGTCCGGCAGGTCTATCTCGGCGAACGAGCCCACGCATGAGCGCGGCTAGCCACAGCCTGACGCTCGACGCGGTCCGCGCCGGCTATGGCGACACGGTGGTGCTCGAAGGCGTTTCGCTGACGCTGGCGGCGGCCGGAACCCTCGCCGTCTTGGGCCGCAATGGCGTCGGCAAAACGACGTTGCTCGCGACCATCATGGGACAGACCACGTTGCGCGGCGGCTCGATCAAGCTGAACGGCCGCGAGGTGTCGACGCTGCCGACTTATCGCCGGTCCCGGCTCGGCATCGGCTTCGTGCCGCAGGAGCGCGAAATCTTCCGCTCGCTCACGGTCGAGGAAAATCTCGACGTGGCAAGCCGGCCGGGCCGTTGGACGCGCGAGCGGGTCTACGACTTCTTTCCGTCGCTCGGCGAGCGGCGGCGCAATCACGGCAACCAGCTTTCCGGCGGCGAACAGCAGATGCTGGCGATTGGCCGCGCGCTCATGGGCAATCCCTCGCTCCTGTTGATGGACGAGCCGCTCGAGGGTTTGGCGCCGGTGATCGTCGAAACCGTCCTACGCGGCCTCGACCGGTTGAAACGCGAGGACGATCTGGCGCTTGTCCTGGTCGAGCAGCACGCGCGCATCGCGCTCGAATTCACGGTCGATGCGCTCGTCCTCGACCGCGGGGTCGTGGTCTATTCCGGGCCCAGCCGCCCGCTCCGAGACGATCCGGATCGCCTAACGCGGTTGATGGGCGTGTCGCGCGCGCACTGATCAACGCCAATCGTCGAGCGCAAAAATTTCAGGCCGGTTCCATCCCGGTTGCGCCGGCCGCAGCATGGCGACGCCGACGATCTCGGCGCGATAGCCGCGTGCGAGCATGATGCGATAGGCCGCGTCGCGCGCCATATTGACGCCGGCGATGATGCGTTGCGCGCCGCGCTGCGCCGCGAGCGTCTCGCAAGCGTCAAGCAATGCCACGAAATCCTCGGCGCCGCCGGGCCGGACACAGGCGAATTTGATGAAGAGCGCGCCGCTGCCGGCTTCGCTGCCTTTACCGAGATGGCACAGCGCGAAGCCGGCGATGATGCCATCGCGCGTGAGCAGCAGGGTCTCGCCCAGATTTTGCTCGGCGATCGCTGCGATCTCACGGGTGAGGTCGAGGCCCGGAAAGACCGTGTCCGCAACGGCCCGGCATGCGGCGATGGCGGCGGTACGATCGGATGGCGCAAGGGTCGACAACGAGCGTGGTGCCGCGGTGCCGGCCGCCGGCGTCTTGGCCATTACCGGCGTCAGCCGCTGCGCTTCGAAGCCGTAGCTCTCGTAGAGATGAAGGTGCTTGGCGCTGTTGGGCAGGGTATAAAGCGCCGTCAGAGGAAACCGCCGCTCGGCGACGAACGCCATGGTCGCGGTCATGAGCCGCCGGCCGATGCCGCGGTTGGCGTCGTCAGGCTCGACCGTCAGCGGGCCCAGAATGAACGCGCTGCCCCAATCCATGCCGACGACGCTGCCGACGATGCGGTCGCCTACAGCGGCGACGAAACAGGGCCGCGGGTCCATCGTCCAGCGCGTGCGGATGATCGCGGTGTCGCCGCGAAATTGCAGCGGATCGGCGAGGCCGAATTGGGTTCCGAAGGCCCGGCGATAGACCCGGTCCACGACTGCAAGGTCGGCCGCGCGCAACGGCCGGATGACGATGTCCGATGGCCGGTTCATGCGCCAACCTCGCTCGCGTTTCTCGTCCCAGGCAAGCCGGAAATCGGGCGCAAAGAAAAACCCGCCGGCCTTTGGGGCCGGCGGGTTGCGAAACCGTCTCGCTGGACTAGAAGTAGAAGTTGAACTGTGCGTCGATCCGGTCGTCCGTGCCGTCGGCGCTGGAGAACGTCTGGCGGTAAACCCGCTGCCATTCGAAGATGAAATCGGTCTGCGGCACCGGCGAGTAGATGACGTTCGCGTTTACGTTCCAGAGCTTTTTGTTCATGCTCGCCAGGGTCGTGGGGCTCGTGAATCCGGGATTGCCCGACAACTTGGCGTAGCCACCGGAAGCATTGGCGCGCCACTGCCCGTTGAAGAAGTGCTCGTAGTTGGCGTAGCCCGCCCATTCCTTCTGGGCCGTCCGAGCGCCGGTCCCGATGTTGTACAGCTCGCCACCGTTGGTCATTTCGGACGAGAAATTCGCGGCGCCGTTGTCATAGACAAAGCCACCACGCAGCGCGTCCTTGCCCCACGTGTTCAGGTGACCGGTCAGCGTCAAAGCATAGCCACCGTTCTGCGTATGAATTCCTGCCACGTTGCGCACCTCGTCGATCTCCTCGCCCACCGCGAGCTTGACGTGGCCCCACGGCTGGCTCCACTGCGCGGCTTGGACGAAGGCCGGCCAATTGCCGTATCCGTTTGCCCCGGTCGCGGACGATCCGTTATTTATAAGCGTACCAAGCGCCGCTCCGTTTGTGGCGCTTGTCGCCGCGACGTTGCCGACGTAGGTCGTTTGCTCCGCCGAGCCAGCGATCGTGAGGCCGTTGCCGCCGAGCCAGGTGTAGCGGAACTGCGGCCGCCGCGCGTTGGTCGTGTTCAATATGCCGACGTCCTGCACGCCGTTGGCGGTGTCCGCATAAGCCTGCGCATCGCTGAAGGCGGAGAAGGCCTGACCGATGAGCCACGGGCCCAACGTGCCATAGGCCTGACGCAGGCGGAGCAGTTCGTTGTTGCCCGCAAGCTGCGAGCTGCTGGTCTGGTTGAAGTCGAACTCGATATAGGTCTTCAACTCGCCATAGGCGGTCGGCGTGCGCGTCTCGATGTTGGGCCGCGTCGTCATGGCCTGCATCTCGGTGCCGCCGTTCGCCGCGTGTCCCGCCAACCCGGTGGCGCTGACACCCGGACCCTCGATGGGCGTGCCCGTCCATCCGAAGGAATTGACGCCTTGGTGCGGTCCAAAGTCGTGCACGATGTCGAACCGGATAAAGCCATGGACCGCGAACGAGGTGTTCGTGCCTGGCACCAGGAACGAGCCGGGGAACGATCCGCCGCCCGGCGCGGATGCCGTCGGCATCACGCAGTCATTGTGGCCCGGAGAGGTCATGGTTGTCGTGCAGTATGCGACGCCGGTGCGGCCCTCGCTGCCCTGCGTCATGTTTGTGCTGCTGAGTTGCGCGTGTGCCGATCCCGCGAGCAGCGCGACCGCAGCGGTCGTCGCCAGCGCAGCGGTGTAATTGAGTTTCCGGTTCATTATACCCCCACAGGAATGAGTCCGCGGATGCGGGGGGAGCAACCCCCACAGCGGGGAGCGCTCACCCCCTCGCTGCCGCTAATGTCCGACTTTGCGTGGTTTGGTATCAAGCATGGGCGCCGGCGGTGGGGCCGATTGCGCCCGCCTGTGTCCCTTGTGCAACAGACCTTCGTCGTAGAAAGCTGAAAATCGGTGCAAATCCAAAGGTCTGTGGTGTGCCACGGCCGCATTGCGTTCCATTATTGTTCGTGCGTGCGGCACCCGATCGGCGGTGGATATCGCTTGATCAATTTCGTCGCCTAATTCGACGCGGCGGACGACTCGTCCTCCTGGTGACCCAACCTCGATTCCACGGGCAAAGCACGGGGAACTCGCCTACAAATTTTGCGCGCCGCTGACGATCCGGCCGCACTCGGCGGCTTTGTGTTACCGGCCAGGAGTTAAATCATGAAGCCGCGCGAGCGGGCGCCGTTTTCCGCCATCGTCGACCGGCCGCCGTTGAAGCTGCCGGCGGGTCTGCGGCTCATCGTCTGGCCGGTGGTCAATCTCGAGGTCTGGGAAATCGAGAATCCCATGGCGCGCCAAATATTGCCCGCACCAACGGGCGTACCACTGATTCCGGACGTGCCCAATTGGAGTTGGCACGAATACGGCATGCGCGTCGGCGTCTGGCGCTTTTTCGAGGCCTTCGACCGGCACAAGGCTGAGGTGACGTTGGCGATCAACGCCAACGTCGTCGAAAGTTATCCGCGCGTGTCGGCGGCGGCGCGCGAGCGCGGCTGGGAGTTTATGGGTCACAGCTACGTGCAAGGACCGATCCACAAACTGCCGGATCAGCGCGCCACCATCCGCAAATCGCTCGATACGATCGCCAAGTTCACCGGCACGCGTCCGGTCGGCTGGCTTGGGCCGGGCCTGACTCAAACCTATGAGACGCCCGATCTGCTGGCCGAGGCCGGCGTGCAATATATCGGCGACTGGGTATGGGACGACGAGCCGAGCGAGATCGCCACGGCGCATGGGCCGTTGGTGACGTTACCCTACACGGTCGAGCTCAACGACATCCCGATGATGATCGTTCAGCACCATCATGCCGACGTCTTCTTGAAGCGCGCGATCGATCAATTCGACCGGCTCTATGCCGAAGGCGCGACGCGCGCCAAGATCCTCTGCTTCGCGATCCACCCGTACATCAGCGGCGTGCCGCATCGAATCAAATATCTCGAGGCCTTCCTCGATTATGCAGCGCGCCATGCCGGCGTCGCGTTCTGGCATGGCGCGCACATCCTCGATTGGTGGCGCAGCACGAAACGCTAGCCGCAGCGATGCACCGCCGGCTTATTTACCGAACAGGTTCTGAAGCCCCTTCGGCACCACCTGCTGCAGCGATTTCCCGCCCTGGTTGAGCAGCTGTCCCGGCTGCTGCAGCATCGCGCCGATATCGGGCCGGTACGACAGATGGTCCCACGGCCCGGTGATCAGCACCGGCACCGCCAGCGCGCCGGCTACCTTCGGCGTCAGCCGATAATTGACCTGGCGTTGCGGCAGATCGATCGTGCCCGCGCCGGTCATCGGCAGTTCGGAGGATACCAGCTGCAGGTCGTTGTTCTTCAGGACGCCGTTGGTGATCGTGTAGGTACCCGACAGCGTGCTGAAATCGGTGTCGTTGCCGCTGCCGACGAGGCCCATGCTCAGGGCCTTGGCCGCGTTCTTCATGATGCCGATGATGTTGACGCCTTCGATCTTGCCCTTGTCGATATGCAGCGAGCCCTTGCCGGCGAGCGACGAGATGATGTCGCGCTGGCTGCGGCCGTGGCCGTCAACTGCCATGTCGAGGCTGCCGTTGCCCGCCAGCAGGTTGACGTTCGCCGCGTCGTGCAGCAGCGGCTGCATGTCGACACCCTTGAGTGCGAAGGTCTCCTGGATCGCAGGTACCGCGCCGCTACCGTCGATCGTCACCTTGCCTTGGCCGGCGCCTTTATAGAGCGTCAGTTGCGTCAGGTCGGCGGTAAGCCGCGCATCCTTGAGATGAACGATCAGCGCGCTCTTGCCAACTTTGATGTTGTGATACTCGATACTGTTCGCGCCGAGGAAGAAGTCCGCGTCCGCGACCTTGAGCCCGCTGGTGTCGATCGACGTGGTGCTCCAGCCCTGTTCGCCGCCGGCGCTCGTGCCGCTGGCTCCGCCCGACGGGGTCGCCGCTGGCGCCGCGCCCGAACTCGGTGACGCGCCGATATAGGGATTCAGGTTGAGATCGCCGAGTTGCAGGCTGCCCTTGATATAGGGCTTGGCGCCACCGTTATCGAACTCGATGCCGCCGTCGCCCTTGATGGCATCGAACACAATGGCCGCGTTGCTGAACGTGTACTTGGGCCCGGCGATCGCGACCTTGCCCTTGATCGCCAACAGGCCGAATCCATTGCCGGCAGGCATCGGCTGGCCGGCCCAGGCCGCCAGGCTGCGCACCGACGGAATATTGAGATCGGCGTCGCCGTCGAGCTTGAGGGTCGGCGCACCGACGCCGTTGCCGGCGAAGCTGAAATTGATCGGTGTCGATGCGATCTTCAGCTTGATCGACGTCGGCTGGCCGCCTTCGAACGCGCCAGGCCGACCGACCGACAGGTCGAGGTTGACGGTTTGCTTGTTCCACGCCACCGAACCCGACGCCGACATCGGGCTGTCGAGACCGGCCATCGCGACCTTCATGTTGATCGCCCCGAGTTCCGAACGCTTGCCGGTCCGGGTATCGACATAACTCACGGTACCGTTCTCGATCTGGAGATTAGCGATACGCAGCCGCGCCAGGGTCGTCATCGCACCGGTGCCGGCCGCTGCGGCCGGCGCATGAGCGGTCTCGGCCGGCGCGGGGGTCACCGGTGCAGCGCCTGTGCCGAAGTCCCAATTCGGCCGCCCGTCTTTTTCGACTTCGAGCGAAATCACGGGGTCGACAAGGACAAACGTGTCGACCGCAACCGTGCCGCTGAGCAACGGCAGCAGCTGGAGCCTGACCTCGAGCGATTTGAGCTGCGCCATGTTCTTGGCGATGCCGCCGCGCGCGTTGCTGAAGGAGACCTGGTCGGCGGACAATGCGATGTTCGGCAGCAGGTGGAAGCTGACCGGGCCGTCGATCCGCAGGTCGCGGCCGGTCGATTCCTTGACCGCGGCGATCAGCTTGGCCTTGTAGGTGTCGACTGGAACGACGAATGGTGCGACGACCGCCGCGATGATGACCAGCACCACAATGACGACGACGGCGATCAGCAGCTTTTTCATGGGGCCTCCCGTGGCGCGTAACCAGTCGACCGATGAGCGCGGCCGGCGTCGGTCAGTTTAGTCGACGCCGGCAACGAACGATAGCTGGCTGCCGTGTCATTTGGGGGCACGAGCCGCCCCGGTCGGAGCGGGCCGCGAGGAAAGAATAAAGGGGCGCGCCGGCAAGCGCGCCCCTTTCGACCTCTGCTCCGCCCGGCTCAGAGGTTCGCGATGCCGGGGAAGAACCAGTAACAGGCGATGCTGATGACGATGAGATACGCCAGCAGCACCAGGGTCCAACCGAAATTGTGGCGGATGACCGCGCCCTCGTTGCGGACGAAGCGCGAAGTCGAAACGCCGACGCTGGCGGTCTGCGGCGCGATCGGCTTGCCGATCTCGGCACCGATCGAATTCAGCGTCGGCAGCAGGAGCGGCGGGAAGCCGAGCACCTGGCCCACCAGCGCCTGGAACTTGCCGAACATGGCGTTGGTCGAGGTGTTGCTGCCCGACAGCGCGACGCCGATGAAGCCCAGGATCGGCGCCACGACGATGAAGGCTGCGCCGAGCGAAGAGAAAGCCTTCGCTAGCGACGCGGCCATGCCGGAGTAGTTGTAGACGTACGCCAGCCCGAAGATGAACACGCCGACCAGGCACGCGCCCCACATCTGTTCCCACGTCTTGGCGAAGATCTCGCCGAGCTGTTTGCCGTTCACGCGCAACAGCACGGCGACGATGATCCACGACGCGAGGATCGCGGAGCCGCCGACGAACGGCGTCCAGTTGAACACCGCGCCGATGGTCGCGCCCTGGGTGATCGAAGAGGCGGCCGACACCGCGGCGTGGAACAAGACGATCTTCGGCAGGCTGGACCACGGACCTGTCCATAGCGTGACGACCACGACCAGCACGAGAATCGGCAGCCACGCTTGGAAGATATCGCTACCGGACAGGCCGTGCGCTGGCGCCGAGGCCGCGCCCGTGATCGGCTTGCCGCCATAGGCGAGCACGGTCGGCGGCCGCCAGACCTTGAGCAGGAGCAGGATGCAGATGAAGCAGACGATCGAGCCGATGACGTCCGGCAGATAGGGGTTGATGAAGCTGCCCCACGGCAATTGTCCGGCGATGTAACCGAGCGAGCCGACGACCGCCAAGGGCCACGCCTCCCACATGCCTTTCTTGCCGGCAACGAGGTAGAGCAAGACCCACGGCGGCAACAGCGCCAGGATGGCGACGATCTTGCTGATCGAGGCCGAGAGCGCGAGCAACGGATAGCCGGTCACCGCTGCCAGCGCGATGATTGGCGCGCCGAGCGCGCCGTAGGAAACCGGCGCGTTGTTGGCGATTGCCGCAACGCGGATCGCGTCGAGATCGGGGATGCCGATCGCGATTAGGATCGGCGCGACGAAGGCCCAGGGATAGCCGAAACCGACCAATCCCTCGAGCAGGGCACCGAAGGCCCAGGCGAACAGGATGGTCTGCACACGCACGTCGGCTGTGCCTTGCGAAATAAGCCAGCGCCGCAGCTTGTCGAAGACGCCGGTGGTGACCAGCGTGTTGAACAGGATCACGCCCCAGAACGTGATCCAGTCGACGTTCCAGACGCCGGTGAGCGATCCATAGACATAGGCCTTGATGCCGTCGCCGAACGGCATTCCCCAGACCCAAAGGCCAAGGGCCAAAGTGACGAGCGAGCCAATCAACACGGCGAGCCAGGCCGACCATCGCAAGCCGGCCAGCAGGAACAGCAGGACCACGAGCGGAACCAGCGCCACCAGCCACGTCAGAAACAGATTACCCGTCGGATCGAGAACCTGCGTGAACATCTGGTGATATCCCCTTTTTGTCGGGGCGGTCCCACCGGCTCAAGCCCGCATATGGCGACGCGGGGTTATGTTCAGGCTTGTTGCTTGAGCGCATGCCAAGACGCGCCCGATTGCAAGCGGGGAATCCTTATCACAAGACGGGACGCGGCGTCAGGAGGGTGCCGGCCGGCGGGCTGCCGGACGGTTCAGGCGTAGCGCAGACGCGCGGCTTGTCGGGTCTTCTGGCTGGCGAGCGTCACCATCAGCCCGTCCTTCAGCGGCATCTCGGCGTGGATGCCAAACAATTTCTCGGCGCGCGTGGGATCGCCGATCGACAGGCGCACGTCGCCGGGACGCGGCGCACGGAAGATCAGATCGGGCGTTGCGCCGCACAGCAACGCGATGGTCTTGGCCAGATCGACGACGGTGGTACCGGTGCCGGTGCAGACGTTGAACACGTCGCCTTCGGCCGGGACCGCCATCGCGCGCGTCAGGAAGCGCACGACGTCGGTGACGTGAATGAAGTCGCGAACCTGGCGCCCGTCGCCGTGAATGGTGATCGGGTTGCCCGCCGCCAGGCGATCGCAGAAGATCGAGATCACGCCGGAATAAGGCGAGTCCGGATTCTGGCGAGGTCCATAGACGTTGAAGAACCGCAATCCCGTTGTCGGCACGCCATAGAGCGTGGTCGCGATGTAGCCGTGCAATTCGCAGCCAAGCTTATCGGCGCCGTAAGCCGTCATCGGTTGCGCCTCGGCGTTTTCGGCCAAGGGCACCGCTTCGTTGATTCCGTAGACGGCGGCCGACGAGGCATAAACCACCGGGACCGGTCCGGCGTCGCGCGCGCGCCGCGCCGCGTCGAAGACCGTGATGCAGCCGGTGAGGTTCGAGATGTGCGTGCCGACCCAGTCGTCGATGCTGCGCTCGACCGACGCAATCGCCGCGAGGTGAAAGACGCCGTCGGTGCCGGCGATCGCCTGGCGCACGGCGACGCGATCGGCGACGTCGCCGATCATCAGCTCGGCGCCATCGGGTACGTTGTCGCGGTGACCGGTCGAAAGGTTGTCGAGAATACGGACGTCGTGGCCGTCGGCGAGTAGAGCGTCGGCAAGATGCGAACCAATGAAGCCGCAACCACCGGTAACCAGATATCGCGCCATGAATGACCTGTGCGTGACTTGCGCGCGGCAACGGATGTGCCGCTTGCCGCAAGTCTAGGCGGCGAGGGCTTATGGAATTCTTAAGAACGACAGGCGGTTAACCAAACTGAAGGCGGTAATAAATCAGGCCCAGGATCTCGTGCAGCGCATAGAAACTGTCGGCCAACGCGGTCGATTGCGGTAGCAGCATGGCGGCGTCGATCGGCGTCTTGATATAGGTGCGTTCGGTCGATGCCGGAATCGCGTCGATCTTCGCGCGCGCAAAGGCCCACAGCGCGCGAGGCATGTGCCACGGCTGCGTCACCACGAGCACGGTGTGGATATGCTCGGCGCGGAGGAGCTGCGCCGAGAATTCGGCATTCTCGAACGTCGTCTGCGATCGTTCCTCGCGCCAGGCGACCGGCACGCCGAAATCGTCGGTCAAGACGCGCGCCATCAAGGCCGCCATGGACTCGCGGCTGTCGCCGACCGGACCGCCGGTCACCAGGATGGGCAGTTTGTCGTGGTGATAAAGTTCCGCCGCGCGGTCGAGCCGCTCGAGCGTCAAGCGGCCGACCGTATCGGCAACGCCGGCGCCGTCGCCGTGATGGATGTCGCCCGACAGCACCACGATGGCCTGGGCAGCCGCCGCGTCCGGCGGATTCGCGCTCACCTCGTGTTCGATCGCGCGCAACAACATCAACGACACCAGCGGCGTGGCGAAGACATAAAGTGCGCCGACGCTGACGAGGCCGACCGCGATGCCCCAGCGCCGCGTTCTGGCAAACGCCGTGAGCACGATGCCGGCGAACGCGGCGACGATGAACACCGTCGGCGGCATTAAAAACGAATAGGCGAGAAAAGACGCGACCGGCGACTCCACGATCGTTCACGCGGTTGCCGGTTTGAGGCGTTTGACGACGGCTTTGCGCAAGAGATGCGGCAACAGCAACCGCAATGGCATGCGCAGCCTGTGGGCGCGAACGTAGAGGAAAAACAGGGCAAATCGCGTGCCGGGCAGAGCACAGTTGACGTGTGCCGGCCGCAAGGCGCGGACAAAAACCCAATCCATCCAGCGCAAGGCTAATGCCGCCGGCGGCTGCAAACCGGCGCCGGTAAGGAGATCCTGCGGCACCGCTGCGCCCAGCAGCATCGCGGCATAACGCAACGCATAATAAAGCGGCCGCTCGAGCCGCAGCTGCGCCGCGCGCGCGGCCAGCATCGGCCAGAAATCGCCGCGCGCCGCAAAATGGCGCAGCAGGCGATTGATGTCGTCGAGATCGCGCAGGCCGTTCGTCCATTCACCGTCGTCGAACAGATGCACCGCCGCATGCAGGATCATGTCGGCCGGCGACAGCACCAGAAATCCCGGTGCATTGGGCGCCGGAATCGCCCAATCGATCATCCGCCGCGCGTCGACGGCGTGGCGCCCCGTTGGCGGCACGATGGTATGGTGGACGTCGATCGTGGTGCGCCGTGTGCGATGCTGTAGCGGGGGAATCTCGTGCATCCACTGCCGATAGTAGTGCTGGTCGTAATCGTCCGGTTTGACGCCGCACCAGCCGCTCGCCGTCAACGCGGCTTCGGCGCTGGCGATCGCGGTGCGTGGCACCAGGATGTCGATGTCGCCGAACAACCGGCCGGCGGCGGCGGGCAGGTCGGCTGCGACGTAGGATGCGCCTTTGAGCAGGATCACGGGATGCGAAGCGGCGTCAAGCGCAGCACGAATGTGGCGCAGTTCGCGCGCCACGTCGTCGCCGTGCTTGCGCACGAGAACGCTGGCGGCCTCGAGATGCGGCCGGGCGCGCGGCGGCACATGCGACTCCAGGTTGTGTTCGGCGATCAGCAGTCCCAGGCGGGCAAGCAGACCGGCCCGGCGCGCCGCGCGCACCGCGCCATCCCAATCGCGCTCGTGCCAAGCGACAATGGCTGCTGGATCGCGTAACGCCGAAGTCACGCGGTCCACGCACCGCCCCTTATTATGGGTCATGACATGGAATGTGGCAGGGCTGTCTTTAGATTTTATTTACGCAAACTGTGCAGTGCCCAAAAGTAATACTTAAATCAGGTCAACGTTTCGGTAAGATTTTACCGGTACCGTTACCCCGCGTGTAAGTGGCCTGCCGTAGCCGATTGAAACGGCAAGCCGCAAACGCTACGGCCCGTGCCCGGCAGCCAGGTGCCAGGCGGGCATGTCTCGCATGTGGGGGTCACAACGGTGCTGCGCCCGGTTTACCAATCTGCCTTCGTGCTCGCACTCGTTCTGCTTGCAGGCTGCAGCTCGTTTACCGATCTGACCGACCGCATGGTCGGCAACTCCGATCCCTATCCGCAAACCTATTCGCAGAATTCGGCTCCGCCGCAACAGGCGTTGAGCGTTCCGCCGAACATGAACGATCGGCCATTGCCGGCGCCGAGCCAAACTCAGTACCGACCGGCTCAACAGGCTCAGTCCGCGGCGCCCCGTCCGATGACGGCGCAGATGGCGGCGGCGCAGCCGGCCGGCAGCGTGCCCGTGCAACCGCCGGCGGCGGCGACGCCGATGGCGGCCGTGCCGGACAACCAGACCGCGTCGGCTAATGCGGCCGCGCAGGGCGGCACCATCGATCCGAATTCCGATACGTACCTGATCGGTCCGGGTGACAATCTCGACATCTTCGTTTGGCAGAATCCGCAGCTGTCGGTGAAGGTGCCGGTCCGGCCCGACGGCAAGATTTCGATTCCGCTGGTGCAGGACGTCGCGGCTCTTGGGCGCACGCCGTCCGCTCTCGCGCACGACATCTCCGAGCGGCTCAAGGCTTACGTCAAGGATCCGAACGTCACCGTCATCGTTTCGAGCTTCGTCGGCCCGTTCTCGCAGCAGATCCGCGTGATCGGCGAGGCCGCCAAGCCTCAGGCCATTCCCTATCGGTCGAACATGACCATCCTCGACGTGATGATCGAGGTCGGCGGTCTGACGCGGTTTGCCGCCGGCGATCGCTCGGTCGTGGTGCGCAATTTCAACGGCCAGCACCAGACAATCCACGCGCGTCTCGACAGCCTCGTCAACGACGGCGACGTCCGCGACAACATCGCGATGCGGCCGGGCGACATCGTGATCATCCCGCAGCGGTACTTCTAGTCAGCGACCGGCACGCAAGGCGCAACAAGGCGACCCCATGGAATCCCTCTCCAGTCTCATTTTCCAATATCTGCACGCGATCTGGCGGCGCAAATGGATCACTGCGCTCACCGCGTGGGCCGTGTGCGTGATCGGCTGGTCCGTCGTCGCCATGCTGCCGAACCGCTACGAGTCCTACACTCGCATCTATGTCGATGCCGACCAGATGCTGACGCCATTGTTGCGCGGCATCACCGTCGACGTCGATCCGGCCCAGCAACTCGACGTCATGCAACGCACACTGCTGTCGCGGCCGAACATGGAAGAGTTGATCCACATGGCGGACCTCGACCGCCGCATGCACACGCAGGCGGACAAGGACGCCCTGATTCAGCAGCTGATGCAGAAGATCGTCATCCAGCCGCAAACCCATAACCTGTTCACGATTTCGTATCAGGATTCCAACGCGCAAACCGCGCGCAACGTCGTGCAGAGCCTGCTGACGATTTTCGCCGAAAGCACCACCGGCACGCAGCGCACCGAGCTCGACAACGCGCAGCGGTTCCTCAACGACCAGATCGCGCTCTATGAAAAGCAGTTGCGGGCTTCCGAGCAGCGTCGCGCGGATTTCCGCGCGCAGCATCTTGACGTGCTGAACGGCGCCGCGTCGGCGAGCTCAATCGACACGATGCGCACCCAGCTCCAGCAGATGCACGACGATCTGCAGGATTCGACCGCGCGGCGCGACGAATTGCAGCGCGAACTCGACAGCCTGGTGCCGACCGTCGGTGCCGACACGAATTCGGTTGCGGCCTCGCCGGGCGCCGCCGAGCAGCAGCTCGCCCAACTTCAGCGCCAGCTCGCCGAACTGCGCACCCGCTATACCGACGAATATCCCGACGTGATCGCGGTGAAGCAACAGATCGCCGCACTCACCAGCCAGATCGGTCAGCACGCTTCGGTCGCCGGCGGCCACGCGGCGCCCGGAACGCGGACCAAGGTTTCGCCGGTGGTCTATGACCAGGTGCGTATCCGTCTGCTCGACGCGCAAGCCAAGGTCGCGTCGGTCCAGCGCCGCATGGATCAGGCGCAGACCGATCTCAACCGCGCCGAGGCGACGGCCAAGGCGTCACCGGGCGTCGAGGCGCAGTACCAGGATCTCGATCGCGATTACACCATCCTCAAGCGCAATTACGACGAGTTGCTGTCGCGGCGCGAGGCGACCAACCTCTCGCAGGCCGCCGATACCCAGGCCAACAAAATTCAATTCCGCGTGATCGATGCGCCGCAAGTGCCGTTGAATCCGATCGCGCCGAACCGTCCGCTGCTGTTCTCGGCGGTTCTGCTGGCCGGCATTCTCGGCGGGCTGGGCATTCCCGTCCTGCTGACGCAGATCGACCGCTCGTTCGCGACGCTCAATCGTCTGCGCGGGCTCGGCCTGCCGGTTCTGGGCGGCGTGTCCTACGTCTCTCTGTTCAAGTCGCGCAGCCAGTCGGTCATGGAACTTGCCGGGTTCGGCGCCTCGGCGATCGCGCTGATGATGCTGTACGGCGTCATCATCTTGATGACGTTCGGCGTACACCACGCCGTGCCCGGAGGATTCGGTTGATGATTGACGAGACCTCGCGCAAGCTGATCGAGCGTGCCGCGGCGCATTTGAAAGCGCGCACGCCGGCCCCGCCGGTTGCACCGGTGCCGCCGCAAGCCGCTTACGCCGAAAACGGATATGCGCCAGCCTATCAGGCGCCGGTCCCGCCGCAGCCGGTCTATCAGCCGCAAGCCGCGGCGCCGCAGCCGATGCCGCAGGCGCAAACCTATGCGCCGCAACCGCGCGCCTATCAGGCGCCGTATGCGCAGCCGGTTTACGCGCAACAGCCGCAGGCCGCCGTTGCCAATGGCGCGCCCGCCGCGGCCTATCACCAGCCGGCGCACGAGCCGGCGTACGACGCCGCTTACGCGGCCGCCGGCTACGCCCGTGCCGCGTCGCGGCCGGCGGTGAACGGTTACGCTCGCGATGTCGAAGGCCCGTCGATGGCTCCGCCCGCGCCCGGCTATAGCCGCCAGGTGTCGATCGACCGCGGTAGCCTGGCGCGCTGCGGCATCTCGGTGCCGTCGGCGCAACGCTCGCGCGTCGTCGAAGAGTTCCGCATCGTCAAGCGCCAGCTCGTCGCCAAGTACATGGACGAGCCGGATGATGATGTAGCGAACCGCAACCGCGTCATCATGGTGACGTCGGCCCGCCCGCGCGAAGGCAAGACTTTCACGGCCATCAACATCGCGCTGTCGATCGCCACGGAGCAGGATCTCAAGGTGTTGCTCATCGATCTCGACACCAAGCATCACGCGATGCAGGAGATGATGGGCATTCCCGCGAGCTACGGCCTCACCGATCTGCTCGGCAATCCCGATATCGACTTCTCCGAGGTGGTGCTGCGCACCAACCTGCCGAACCTGACGGTGATGTCGGCCGGGTCGCCCAATTTCCGCGCGCCCGAGTTGCTGTCGAGCCGTCGCGCCCGCACGATTTTCAACGAGATGGCGCAGCGCTACAACGACCGCTTCATCGTGTTCGACGCGCCGGCGGTCTTGGCGTCGAGTGATCCGGCGATTCTTGCCGGCCTCGTCGGTCAGACCGTTCTCGTCGTCGAAGCCGATCATACCCAGCAGGAAGAGCTGGAATCCGCGGTTGGCCTGTTGAGCGCGTGCCCGAACGTCAGCCTGCTGCTCAACAAGGTCCGCACCTCCGCGGCCGATCAGTTCGGCGCCTATTCCGATTATTGATCCTTCCCATGCCGAGCCTTCGGTCGAGAGCAGAATGCGCATCATTCGGTTGCCGATCGTCGTTGCGGGGTTCATCGCGGTTGTCGCGATCGCACCCCCGGCGGCGGCCCAGCTCTCGCTAGGTCCGGTCGACGATCAGGGCCAAGGTCCGGTCCCGCCGATCTACGCCCAAGGCCTGCGGCAGAATCTCGGCCAGCCGACGGCGCCGAACGAAGACGATCAGCCCTACACGCTGCCGCCCAAGGGCCCGCCGATGTGGCAGGTCACGCCGCGCATCGATTTGCGTGAAGAGCTCACCGACAATGTCCGCGACGCGCAGACCGGCCGCCAAGCCGATCTGATCACGACGCTGACGCCCGGCATCTACGTTGCCGCGGACGGGCCGCGGCTCGTCGGCAATCTCGACTATTCGGCGAGCTTGCAGAAATTCGCCGTCGCTAGCGATCAGGACAATATCAACCAGAACCTCTTCGGCACCGCGATCGCGACGGTGGTGCCGGACGCCGCGGCGGTCGAGCTGCGCGGCACGATCTTCGATACCGCGCACACCGGCGCGTTCGGCTCGATTCCGACCGACCAATTGACGAACTCGAACCGCACCAGCACCTACGCGATCGAGGCCAGTCCGGTTCTGCGGCATTCCTTCGACACCATTGGCAACGGCGAGCTGCGTTACATCTTCGGGCAAACCTGGTTCACCGGGCAGACCGCAGCGACCGGTCAGACCACGCCGGGACTCGTCGGAGTCGGCACGTTGGCGCCGATCACCGCCGCCATGCACAACGAGCTGCGCGGCACGCTCGATACCGGCGATATCGGCAAATATTTCAGCAACGCCATTACGCTCGACGGGCAACGAACCGACGTCAACGGCGGCACCGGCTCGAATAAGGAAGGCCTGGCGACCGACGAGGTCCAGTTCCACGTCACCAAGTCGTTCGCGCTGGTTGGCGCCGGCGGTTGGCAGACGCTCGAATTCAATGAGCTGCCGTCGGAGAACCTGTCCGAACCGACCTGGTACGGCGGATTTATCTATGAGCCGGGTTCATACGCGCGCGTCGAGCTCAATTACGGGCACCGCGACGGCGCCGATTCGTTTGACGGCGATCTGCGCTATGCGCTGACGCCGATCACGACGGCTTACGCCAGCTACTCCGAAGTCACCACCACGCCGCAGCAGGCGATCCTGCAGAATCTGAGCGGGGCCGTCCTCGGGCCGAACGGCACGGTGCTCGATGCCACCACGGGCTTGCCGGTCTCGCTCAACAACAACGAATTCAGTCTACAGAACGACGTCGAACGGCTGCGCACCTTCCAGGCGAGCTTGGTCACCGATCTCGATCCAAACCGCTTCACCGTCACCACTATCCACCAGGAAATGAATTCGCTCACGGGATTGGTGCCCAACGATTCGACGAACGGCCTGACCGGAACGTGGGATCGACGGATGACGCCGCTCACCACCATGACGTTGAACGCCGGCTATTTCCTCCAGGATTCGCAGCACACGCACACGTTCAATGCGACGCTCGGTTTCAGCCACGAGTTCTCGCCGACGCTGTTCGGCTCGCTTGACTACAACTTCTCCTACGTCGATTCGGTGTCAGGCGGCCCGAACTTCTATCGCAATTCGCTGATCGCTACGCTGCGCAAGGTCTTCTAGGAGCACGGCGATGGATGGGCTTGTCGTCATCGGCCGCGATACGCCCGTCAAGCGGCGCGACGGCCGCATCGTCAATGCGCTGACCGTCGACGTCGAGGACTATTTCCAGGTCGAGGCGCTGGCGCATGCGGTGCCGCGGAGCGCGTGGGAGACGATGCCGTCCCGCGTCGAGGCCAACGTCGATCGCCTGCTGGCGCTGTTCGACGCGAGCGGCGCCAAGGCAACCTTCTTCATGCTTGGCTGGGTCGCCGAACGGCACAAGGCGATGGTCCGCCGCATCGTCACGCTCGGCCACGAGCTGGGGAGCCACGGTCTCAGTCACATCCGCGCTGATCGGCAAAGTCGCGACGCGTTCGCCGCCGACATCCGCCGCAGCAAGGCACTACTCGAGGAGATCGGCCAGACGTCGATCAAAGGCTATCGTGCCGCGACTTTCTCGATCGGCGCCAAGAATCTTTGGGCGCTCGAAGAGCTCGCCGCCGCGGGCTTCGTTTACAGCTCGAGCGTCTATCCGATCGCGCATGATCTCTATGGCATGCCGACGGCGCCGCGCGGGCCGTTTCGCGCCAATCCGTGCGCCGTTCTCGAAGTTCCGCTCAGCACCGTGCGCGTCGCCGGCCGCAATCTGCCGGCGTCGGGCGGCGGCTTTTTCCGCCTGCTGCCCTATAGCGTCTCGCGCGCCGCCTTCCGCCGGGTCAATCGGACCGAGAACCGGCCGGCGATCTTCTACATGCATCCGTGGGAGATCGACGCGGCACAGCCGCGGGTCGCCGGGCTCTCGGCCAAATCGCGTTTCCGCCATTACCTCAATCTCGGCCGCATGTATGGCCGGCTCGAACGGCTGCTCGCCGACTTCGCCTGGGACCGCATGGATAGCATCTTTCTCGGGCCCGGCTGATGAAAAATCCGCTTGTTTACCAAAGCCTTGCGTCAATCCTTAGCAAAGCGTTGAGGGTTTTCTGCGATCTAGGGCGGCGGGAGTAACGCCGTGTCCGACCTGTTGTTCCTCGCCCATCGGCTGCCTTATCCGCCCGACAAGGGAGACAAGATCCGGTCCTGGCCGATCCTGCGCCATCTCGCAGCGCGGCACCGCGTCCACCTCGGCACCTTCTACGACGATCCGCGCGACGCCGCGCACATTCCGGTACTGCAACAGATCTGCGCCAGCGTCTGCGCCTTGCCGTTGCGGCCGTGGCAAGGACGTGTCCGCAGTCTCGCCGCGCTCGCCACCGGCGAGGCGATGAGCGCACGCTATTTCCGCGACCGCCGGCTGATGGCCTGGATCGACGACACCGTCGCCAAGTTCGAACCGCGCGCCGCCTTCGTCTACTGCTCGGCGATGGCGCCCTATGTCACCGGCCTCGGGTTCGCGCGCCGCGTCATCGACATGGTCGATCTCGATTCCGAGAAGTGGCGCGGTTATGCCGCGGCCGGCGGCATGCTGGCGCCGCTCTACCGACGCGAAGCGCGCCGGCTGTTGGCACTCGAACGCCGGGCCGCGAGCGAATTCGACGCCACGCTGTTCGTCTCGGAGGGCGAGGCCGAATTACTCGAGCGGTATGCGCCGGAAACCGCGACGCACGTGCACGTCATGCCGAACGGCATCGACCTCGATCGCTTCAACCCGGACCGCGCCTATCCCAATCCGTTTCCGCGCGGCCGCCGCGCCGTGGTCTTCACCGGCGCGATGGATTACTGGCCGAACGTCGACGCTGCTTGCTGGTTCGGCACCGAAGTGGTGCCGCGGCTGCGCCGGCGCTGGTCGAACACCGATTTCTGGATCGTCGGCGCCAATCCGACGCGCGCCATCCGCCGGCTGTGCGGCGACGCCAATATTCGCGTGACCGGACGTGTCGCCGACGTGCGGCCCTATCTCGCGCATGCCGATCTGGCGGTGGCGCCGTTGCGCCTCGCACGCGGCATTCAGAACAAGGTGCTCGAGGCGATGGCGATGGCCAAGCCGCTTGTCGCGTCGCCGGCGGCCTTGGCGGCTTTCGGCTTCGCGCGTAACGACGAAGTGCTCGCGGCATCCACACCAGCCGAATTCGTCGACATGATCGCGGTTGCGTTGTCCGCGAAGGGTCGCGCCATTGGCCTGCGCGGCCGTGCCCGGATCGCGGCGGAGTATCCCTGGGACTCCAAATTGCCGTTGCTCGATAAACTCCTCGCTGAGACGTCGGTTGAGGCGGCGGCGCTGACGGAAAAGCCGCTTGCCCTGGCGGAGGCGTCATGAGCGTCGCGACCGTCGAAAGCCAAACTGGCGCGGGGCCGTGGCGCGTCCTTGGCGTGGCGTTGTTGCTCGCCGGCCTGGCACTCGGCGGCATGTTCTGGCGCGAGATCGTCGGCGCTTGGCGAGTCTGGGTCGCATCGCCGACCTACAATCATTGTTTCCTCGTGCTGCCGATTGCGCTCTATCTCATCTGGGATCGCCGCACGACCCTCGACGTTGCGCCGCGGGCCGATTTCCGCGTGCTCCTTTTTCTGCCGCTGCTGTCGCTGGCCTGGCTCGCCGCTTCCGTGCTCGGCGTGCTCGAGCTGCAACAGCTCGTTTTCGTCACCATCGTGCAGGCAACGCTGCTCGCCGTGCTGGGCTGGCCGCTTTACAAGCGGCTGCTCGGCCCGCTGCTGTACCTGTACCTGCTGGTGCCGAGCGGTGAGGTGCTGGTGCCGACGCTCCAGGACGTTACGGCGCGTTTTGCCGTCGGATTGCTTCAGCTCTTCCATGTGCCGGTGTTCTCCGACGGAATCATGATCTCGATTCCCGAAGGCGACTTCATCATCGCCGAAGCCTGCGCGGGCTTACGCTTCCTCATCGCCTCGATCGCCTTCGGCGGGTTTTTCGCGTTGCTGGTCTATCGCTCGTGGCGCAAGCGCGCGGCGTTCATGGCGGCGTCGCTGATCGTCCCGATATTCGCCAACGGCGTGCGCGCCTTCGGCATCATCTATCTGGCGCACCTGACCGACAACGTGACCGCCGTCGAAGCCGATCACATCGTCTACGGCTGGGGCTTCTTCACGCTGATTTTGTTCGTGCTGATCGTCGTCGGCATGCGTTTCGCCGATCGTCGGCAGCCCGTCACGCGCGCCGTCGCGTCGCCGGGCACGTTCGCCGTGCGCGCACCGCTCGTCGCAGTTGTTGCAGCCGTCGCACTGTCGGCAATCGGTCCGGCCTATCTGACGTTGCTCGACAATGCGCGGCCGGTCGATCTGTCACGCGCCGCACCGCCGCCGGTCCTGGCGCCATGGACCGTGCGCACCGACGACAAGGACACATGGCATCCGGTGATCGTCACGCCGGACCGTGCGTTCCGTGACGGATTCGAGGCCGCCGGCCACGACGTCGAACGCTACATCGCGCTCTATGCCGCGCACGGTAGCCACAATACGTTGGTGCGGAGCGAGAACCGTATCGCCGACGAGGACGTCTGGGCGCGCTCAACCCTGAGCTCGACGCGCGTCGACTTAGCCGGCCGGCCGGCGACCCTGTCGGTGGCCGAGATCCACAACGGCGCCAATGCGCGGCTGGTTTGGTATTTCTATGTCGTCGACGGCACGATCACCGCCAGCTCGGCCGAGGCGAAGTTGATCCAAGCGCGCGCCATCGTCGCCGGCCGCGATTCGGTTTCGGCGTTCGTCGCCATCGCCACGCCCCTCGACGGCGACGCCGCTGCGGCGCGCCAGGTTCTGGCGAGCTTCCTCAACGCCATGGGATCGCTCCCGGCCTATCTCGATCGCGTTCGCGCCGACGCTCGCAACACCGCCGCGCATTCGTGAGGCGACGGTGAGCAGCACGCTCGCCCGCCGCGTCGCCAAGGGGGCGCTCTGGCTGTTGGTCGCGCGCTGGGGCGTGCGGCTGATCGGCATCGCCAGCACCATCCTGCTCGCGCGCTTGTTGCGGCCGGCGGATTACGGTCTCGTCGGCATGGCGACGCTGCTCTATTCACTGGTGCAGGCGGCGGGCGATTTCAGTCTCGACATGGATTTGATCCGCACCGGCGCACGCGATCGCGCGCGCTACGACACGGTGTGGACCCTGGAGATCGGCCGCGGTCTCGTCACCGCCGTTCTCGTCATGCTGGTGGCGGTTCCGACCAGCGCGCTCCTGCACGAGCCGCGATTGCTCGGGATCGCCGGCGTCATTGCCGGGATCGCGGCGATTGCGGGTTTCGCCAATGTCGGCGTGGTGGAGTTCCGCAGCGAGTTCGCCTTCGCCCGCGAATGCGTCTATACGCTCGCGACCAAACTTGCGTCGTTCGTCATCGCCGTGCCGTTGGCATTCGCTTGGCGTGACTACCGGGCCCTGGTCGCTGGCCTGGCCGCGTCGGCGGTCGCGCGCGTCGTGTTGAGCTTCGCGCTTCATCCTTACCGGCCGCGGCTGTCGCTGATGCGTTTCCGCGAGGTCTTCGGCTTTTCCAAATGGCTGTGGTTCTCGAGCCAGCTCTTTTTCGTGCGCACGCGCAGCGACGAATTATTCGTCGGCAAAATCGTCGGCATCACCGCGCTCGGCTTCTACCGCATCGCACGCACCGTTGCCGAGCTGCCGATGACCGAATTGATCACCCCGATCCTGGCCGCGATCTTTCCTGGATTCTCGAAGCTCTCGGGCGCCGGCAAGAGCCTTGCCGAGGGCTATCTTGCGGTGCTTGCGGGCGGTCTATGCCTTGTGGCGCCGCTAGCGTTCGGGCTGCTGGTGACCGCGGACCTCGTCATCGATCTCGGCTTCGGCCGCCAGTGGGCCGCCGCCGCGCCGTTGCTGCGCCTGCTTGCCTTTGCGGCGCCGCTCGAGCTGTTGGTCGGTAACGCCTATGCGGTGTTCGTCGCGACCGGTCGACCGCGGCTGTTCACGCTGACGAGCCTCGTCAACGCCGCGGCATTTCTGCTGCTGCTCGTTCTGCTGGTGCCGGCATATGGCGGCATGGGCGCGGCGACGGCGCTGGTTGGCGCCAGCGTGGTCGGCGGCGGCGTCAATCTCGTCCTAGCGCAGCGTCTGGTCGGGTTACCGACGCGCGATTTGGCCGAAGCGCTGTGGCGGCCGGTCACGGCCGGCGCGTCGATGGCTGCTTTCCTCGGCGCCTTCCGCCAGGTCGCCACCTTTCCGGCCGGCCCGGCCGGCGACGCGTTGGCGTTGATCGCCTGCGTCGCGCTGGGCGCGGCGATCTATACGACAGTGCTGTTCACACTATGGGCGACCGGCGGTTATCCGCGAGGCGCCGAGGCGACGATCGCCGCGTTTATCGGCGCCCGCTTGCTGCCGCGGTGGCCGGCTTTGGCCCGGCTCTCCGCCGCACGGCGCGCCAGCAAATAAACGCGTTATCCCCGCCGTTGCCGTAAGTCCGGCCGCGCGACCACGCCGCGCTGCTGGGCCGCGACGCCAGTGGGCGTCGGCTTGGCGGTCGGCTCTTCTGGTTCGAGCATGGCGAAGAACCCGGTCGTGACGCCGTTGTTGCCTGCGCGGTCGTTGACCACCCACCAGTGGATGACCATGACGATGCCGGCCAGTGCGAAGATAAAGAAGATTGCTTCCATGGATCACCTATCCGGTAAGTCTCAGTCGCCCGCGCCCAACGCTGGTCGCGCGGCGCCAAGCCGCGCACGGGCGGCGGCACGTGCCGCGTCTGGCGAGAACAGCAGCCGCTTCGACTCGGGCGCGAGTTCGGCCACCACGATCCGCCGCGTCGCCGCCAGCATGACCAGCAGCGTGAAGTAGAAGTCCCAGTACGACAGCGACAGGAACGAGCCGCCGACATAGAAGCCGACGAGACCGACCATCGACATGTGCGCGATGTCGTTCGCCCATTTGAGCTTGGGCACGTTCTTGGTTCGTCGAATGATGTAGCGACAGTTCTGAATGGCGACGATCGCCAGTGCGATCCAGAAGAACAGTGCCGGGAAGCCGTTCTCGCCCAGCACCTCGAACCAGATGCTGTGCACCGCGCGCGCCGTCGTGCCCGGCGAATATTTGTCCATCACCGTCTGGATATACGGACCCTTGAAGCCGACGCCGACGAGCGGCCGCGCCAGCGCCATCTTGGTCGCCGCTTCCCACATCTCGATGCGGCCTTCGGCCGACGTGTCCTGCTGGTAGGTCTTAATGGTCTGAATGCGCTCGACCCATTGCGACGGCATGAAGCTGATCGAGAAGGCGAGGGCGACGACGATAATGACGCCGGACATCACCTTGCGCTTCGAGTGCTGCAACAGGAAGGGCAGCATGGCGATAAGCGCCAGGAACGATCCGCGCGAATACGACGCCAGCACCGACAGCAGGCACAGGCCCATGGCCACGCGCGATCCCATGCGCAACAGGTTGTTCTTCGATTGGCGGCCGAGATAATTGATCAGCGGCAGTAGCACCACGAGTGCAGCGGCGATCTGGTTGTTGTCGCCGATGACGGTTTGCGCCGGGCCCCAGATGCGGTAGTTGCCGCCGGTGACCAGCGCGAATATGCCGCCTTTGATGCCATAGAACGCGACGGCGATCACCATCACCCACATCAGCGCGTGGATGCGCACGCGGTTGGTGAGGAGCGCGGCGGTGACGAAGACGTAGATCATCGCCTTGGTGGTCAACCACCATTTCGGCCAGGCTTCGTCGGGGACGATCGCGAAATACGTCGCGATGGTGTAGGCGACAATAAAGCCCGCCAGAAGCCACGTCGTCGCGTCGTTCGGGATCTTGCGACGTTCGACCACTAGCCAACCAAGGATGCCGGTCAATCCGACGACGAGCGCGAACGGGACCGCGTCGCTGATGCCCCAGGTCAAGCGTTGGGGGCTGCCGAATGAGATGTACGACCAGACTAGCACGGCGACGAACGGCGAGAAGAACGCCGCTGGCAGCATGGCGAAGATCGCAGTGGTGAAGAACAGTGAGCGCATGGACGGGTCCCTCAGCTCCTGGCGTGCAGCCAGCCGTGCGGCATGAAACGGCCCGCCGCTTCGGCGGCGGTCTTGATCAGGTGGTGTTCGGCACCGGCCGGTTCGCCGGACAGGCGCCAGACGACGAATTGGGTGCCGATGTGTGTCAGGCCACCGGCCAGGGCGAGCGCGAAGAAGCGCACCAGGCCGACGGCAAACGCACGCGGCTCGGGCCAGAGCTGGCCGAGCCACAGCACAACGGCGGCCATCACCAGCGCCGCGAACGCCGTGCGCCATACGCCGGCGAGCGCCGCACCGAATTCGATGCCGGCGAGCGGAAAGATGTTGGCCGACCACAGCACCATGTTGAACGCCGCCGTCACCATCATCGCAAACGCAGCGCCGTTGATGCCGTCGAGCCATGCGCCGAGGATGATCGCCGGAATCCGGATCGACAGTGCGACGGCAAAAACGCCGACGAAGCGGCGCTGGCGGTGGGTGACGAGATAGAGATTGTGCGTGTAGTGGCCGATCGCGTCGAACAGCGCGGCCAGTGCGCACAGCCGCACCAGCGGAATGGCCGCAACCCATTTCCAGCCGAAGAACAGGTCGACGATCGGCTGCGCCAGGAGCGCGATACCGACGGCCATCGGCGTAATCACGGCGACGCTGAGAAACAGGCCGTCGAGCGTCTGCCGGCGGAGCTGGGGCATGTCGTGAATGGCGCGCGACATGCCGGCGTACATCGGCCCGCGGATGGGCGCGGCGACCTCGCTGGCTGGCAGCGACGCGACGCGATTGGCGACTTGATAGAGGCCGATCGCCGCCGGTCCGGCGACGCGTCCGGTCAGGAACGTCATCGCATAGGAATCGACGACCCACTCGACGTTGGCGACCAGCAGCCACTTGGAGAAATCAAACAGCTCGCGCCAGCCAGCCAGGCTGAGACGCGGCCGGTACGGACTCATGGCATAGCTCAGCGCCATCATCGACAGTCGCGTCGCGGCGATGCCGGCCATCAGCGCCCAGTAGTTGCGCAGCGCAAAGGCCAACGGCAGCGCGACGACGGTGCCGGCGAGCTTGCCGAAGATCTGGAAGCGGAAAAAGCGGTCGTATTCGAGCCGGCGCTGAAAATCGACCACGCCGACATTGCTCAGCCCTTGCAGGAGCGTGATACCCGCAAGGACGTACGCGAGCGAAACCACGCGCGGGTCGGCGACGAACGCTGCGAGCCAAGGGCCGGACAAGGCGATCGCCAGCGCCATGATCGCGTTGCGCAACAGGCCGAGCGTCCACGCCGTGTCGTAGTGGATGCGTTGCGGCGCGGCCATGCGCACGAGCCCGGCCTCGAACGAAAGCTCGCCGAGAATCTCGAGAATGGCGAGCGCCGCGGTGATCAGGCCGACGACGCCGAAATCCGACGGTGCCAGCAGCCGCAACAGGATCAGCGAGCTGACCAAGCCGATCAGGCGGAACGCGCCGCGCAAGGCGATCATGAAAACGGCGCTGCGCGCGATCTTGCGGCCGAGCGATGCGTCGGTCGGCACCGGACCAGCGATCGTCGCCGGCGCGTCGGTCATGGCGTCCGCACGGCCGGACCAACCGGCACGCCGTCCTTCGCCCTCGTCGAATGCATCAAAACCCCTGGAAAAACCGGCCTTTTTATACCGCGAAAGCCCTAAATTTCCGGTTACTGCCAGAGGGTTAACGCGCGTTCGGATCAACGCTCTGTTAACTGGAAATTCGTCGCTGACGGCGACAATTGCGACGGCGCGAAAGTCGCTTTCCCGCGCCGGTTTTCGCCTGCGCACGAGAGACCATCCGCCGATGTCGCCAGCCCGTTCCGCATTCGCCGTCCGACCCGTCGCGCCGTCCGCGCCGGCGCGGCCGCTGGTCTCAATCGTGATTCCGATGTTTAACGCCGCATTAACCGTGCGCCGCGCCCTCGATTCGGTATGCGCGCAAACTCATGCCGAATGGGAAGCGATCTGCGTCGATGACGCGAGCACCGACGATACGGTGGCGTGCGTTACGGCGGTCGACGATCCGCGGATCCGCGTCATCCGGCTCGATGCTAGCGTTGGCCCAGGCGCGGCACGCAATGTCGGCATCGCCGCTACCAAGGGCGCCTTGGTCGCCTTTCTCGACGCCGACGACGAGTGGCTGCCCGACAAACTCCTGCGTCAAGTCGCGCTGTTCGAAGCCGATGCCGGTCTGGCGTTGGCGGTGACCGACATGCGCGTCAAAACCGTCGACGGTCGCGACGGCACGTCGGTCTATACGCGGCAATCGCCGGTCTCCGGCGCCGAAGCGTGGAAGACGTTGCTCGCCTCGTCGTTCGTCGCGACCTCGGCGGCGATGACGCGGCGTGCCTTGCTTGAATCCGTCGGCGGGTTCGACCCCAAACTCGTCACCGGCGAGGATCAGGATCTGTTTATCCGTCTGGCCATGACCGGCCGGGTACATGCGCTTCCCGAAGCGCTTGGGATTTATTACTGGATGCCGCACAGCTATTCGACCGGTCACGCCGCGCGCCAAGCCGCGGACGTCATCGCTATGGTGCGCGTGCATTTGCGGCGGTTGGCCGATCGGCTGTCGCCGGCAGAGCGGCGGGGCATCCTTGGCCGCCGTTTCGAACGGCTCGGCGCCAATCTGTTGGATTCGGGCGCGCGCTTCCGCGGCGCGTGGCTCCTGATGCGGGCTGCGGCACTGGGTCGCAATCCGCTGCACAATCTCGCCGCCATCCCGCGCCGTCTGGTGCGGAGTGCAGGACCGCGGCGATGAGCACGCAAGTCGTGGCCACACTGCGGCCAGAGGACGTGCTTCGGCTTCTGGCGGGTCGCCGTTTCGGCGACATCAAGCTCGATGGATGTCGCGTCGTCGGCCCGGTCCAGTTCGGCCCGCGGTCGCGGTTGTTCCGTTGCACCGGTGGTGAAATCGCCGGCGCGATGGTGCTCAAATTCTGCCTGACCGCGGACGGCGAGCGGGACTTCACGACGGCGCTGTGGCAACACGCTGCGCTCGAGCGTATCGTGGGCTTGGCGGCGCGCAGCGGGACGCCGGTCCGGGTCGTGCGCCCGCTCGGCTTGGTCGAAGAGCACGCCTGTTTGGCGACGGAGTGGGTCGAAGGTCGTCCCGTCGCGGCGACACTCGGCGGTTCGATGGTCAGCGAAGCCGAAATCCGTGACAGCGCCAACGCCGCCGGACGTTGGCTACGCGGTTTCCACGCCATGCATCGGCTCGCCGACCGGCCGATGAGTTGCGCGGTAATGCTGGCCAACCTCGAACAGCAAACGCTGGCTGTCCGTGCCTTGGCGTCGAACCGGCACTTTGCCGCCGGCCAGGCGGCGCTTGCGCAGACGGCCACGGTCGTGGCGGCGATCCCGGTGCCGATCGCGCACCACCACGGCGATTTCAAGGCCGAAAATCTACTGATGACGGATGATGGGCTGGTCGGCTTTGACATTACCGCCCACTGGGACGACGCCGTGATGCTCGACCTGGCGCAGTTCCTCCGCGATCTAACGTTCTGCGCCTGGCGGCCGTCGGGCTGGTTGCTCGGACGGCGCCATCGGCTGATCGCCGAAGCGTTCCTCGATGGCTACGGCGCTGCCGGCCATCCGGCATGGCAGAGCCCGCTGCGCTGGGCGCAACTGCATGGTCTGCTGCGTTTCTGGATTGAAGTCGCTTCGGTGCTGGCCGATCCGATCCGCAATTCCTACGCGCGCTATCGTTTCGAACAATGCGTCGCGGCGGCGACCGACGCCTTGCTGGCTGCCAGCGGGTGACCGAGATGGACAATCTGCATTACGGCAAAGCCTGGGACCCGACGCGTCATTACCAAGACGCCGCGGTCGCGGACGACTATGACCGCGCGCGGTTCTCGAGCCTCGCCGGCCGCGTGTTCAATTTTCTTGATCGGCGCGCTGTCCGTCGGGCGCTGGCCGATCTGCCGGCCGTCTCGACGCTGGCTGATGTGCCCTGTGGCACCGGCCGGCTGGCGGATGTCGCACTGACGCTCGGCTTTTTGGTCCACGGCGTCGACATCGCACCCGCCATGCTGGCCGTTGCGCGCCGCTGCCTGGCGGCCTTCGGCGCCCGCTTCACGACCGCCGTCGCGGACATCCAGTCGCTCGATCCGGCACGGCAGTTCGATGCCGTGCTGTCGGCCCGGTTTCTGATGCACTTTCCGCCGGATGAGCAGCAGACGTTGATCGGCACGCTGGGGCGCCTTGCGCGCCGGCGCCTGGTCTTGACGCATGGAATCGATACGGCGCTGCATCGCCGGCGTCGCGCCCTGAAACGCACGATCGGCTGGTTCCAGAATCCAGCGGCCTTTCCGGTGACCGAAGCGCGCCTGGCACAAATGTTGGTGGCGGCGGGCTTTCGCGAAGTCCGCCGCTATCGCATTCTGCCGGTCTTGAGCGAAGCGGTCGTGGTCGTCGCCGAACGGGCAGGGACGCCATGATTCGACGGTATCTCGCGCCCGACGCGGGCGGCGCCGGCGCGGCGCCGAAAATCCGCATCCTGACCTTCACGACGCTCTATCCGAACGCAGCGCAATCTAATCACGGCATCTTCGTCGAGAACCGGCTGCGTCACCTGGTGGCGAGCGGCCGCGTCGCGGCGCGGGTGCTCGCGCCGGTGCCGTGGTTTCCGTCACGCCATCGCATCTTCGGCAGCTATGCGCGCTATGCCGACGTACCGGCGGAGGAAATCCGCCACGATCTCGCGATCGTCCATCCGCACTATCTCGTGGTGCCGAAGCTCGGCATGAGTCTGACCCCGTTGTCGTTGTTCGCCGCCGCTTTGCCCGCGGCCCGTCGTCTCGCCGCGACGCAGGATTTCGATCTGATCGATGCCCACTATGCCTATCCCGACGGCGTCGCCGCGGCGATGCTCGGCCGCGCTCTGGGTAAGCCGGTGGTGATCACGGCGCGCGGCACCGACGTCAACCTGATACCGCGTCACCTTGCAGCACGCCGCATGATCCGATGGGCGGCGGCGCGCGCCGCGGCGATGATCACCGTTGCCGACGTGCTCAAAACGTCGCTGGTCAAGCTTGGCGTGCCGGCGGATCACGTCACGACGCTGCGTAACGGCGTCGATCTGACGTTGTTTCGGCCGCAGAATCGCACCGCGGCATGGCGCGCGTACGAATTCGAGGGCAAGACGCTGCTGTCGGTCGGCCATCTCATCAAGCGCAAGGGCCACCACCATGTCATCACGGCGCTGCGACGGTTGCCGGCCTTCACGCTCGCGATTGCCGGCGAAGGGCCGGAACGCGGCGCGCTCGAAGCGCTGGCGCGGCAGCTCGGCGTTGCGTCGCGCGTCCGCTTCCTCGGCGCTTTGCCGCATGATGCGCTGCCGTCGTTCTATTCGGCCGCCGACGCGCTGGTGTTGGCGTCGTCGCGCGAAGGTTGGCCCAACGTCCTGCTCGAGGCCATGGCCTGTGGCACGCCGGTCATCGCGTCGAACGCCTGGGGCAATCCCGAGATCGTCGCCGATCCGGCAGCCGGCGTGCTGATGGAACAGATCAGCGCCGACGGCGTCGCCGAGGCGGTATGCCGTCTGTTCACGACGCCACCGACGCGCGTCGCGACCCGCAGCTACGCCGAACGCTTTTCGTGGGATGCGACGACCGAGGGCCAATTGCGATTGTTCGACGATATTTTGACGGGAGCGACACCGTGACCGCGGCCCATCCGATGCCGGCTGGGGATCGCGCGCCGCTCGCGGCGCGGAACAACAACGGGTCGTTCCGGTTTTTCGACGAGACCATCGTGCCGGTGTCGATGCCGTCGGACGAGCCGCCGTTGCTCCAGGTCGTCGTCGATACCGAGGAAGAATTCGATTGGTCGCGGCCGTTCAGCCGTCAGACCACGGGCGTGCGCAACGTCGCGCATCAGCTCAAGACCCAGGCGGTCTTCGAACGCTACGGCGTGAAGCCCACGTACGTCGTCGACTATCCGGTGGCGAGCCAGAGCGTCGGCTATGGCCCGCTGCGCGAGCTACTTGCCGACGGGCGCTGCGATATCGGCGCGCATTTGCAGCCGTGGGTCAATCCGCCCTTCGTCGAGGACGTCAACTACCTGTCGTCGTTTCCCGGCAACCTGCCGCCGGAGATCGAGCGCGAGAAGCTCGCCGTCCTGACCGGGACCATCGAGCGCAATCTCGGCGTGCGCCCGTTGGTTTATCGCGCCGGTCGCTACGGCCTCGGGCCGCGCAGCCTCCGCTTGCTCGATCGTCTCGGCTACGAGATCGACGCCAGCGTGCTACCCCGCGTCGACCTCAGCCGCCGTTTCGGCCCGGATTTCTCCGCGTTCGGACCACAACCGTTCCGCTTCGGCGACGGCGGCCGACGTCTCGGCATTCCTCTGACGGTCGGCCATGTCGGCGCGCTCGCCGGGCGTGCCCGGGCGCTTTACCCCTGGCTCGACACGCGTCCGGCCGATCGCTTGATGCTGAAGGCGGCCGCGTCGCGGTTGCGCCTGATGGAACGCATCCAGCTGTCGCCGGAGGGCTTCACCCTCGTCGAGCAGATGCGGCTGGTGCGTACGCTGCTGGCGCGTGGCCAGCGTGTCTTCAATTTGAGCTATCACAGCCCGTCGTTGATGCCGGGTGGCGCGCCTTATGTGCGCGACGACGACGACCTCGCGCATTTCCTCGATCGGCTCGAGGGGCTGCTCGACTTCTTCGTCAACCAGGCGAAGGGGCGTTTTGTCACCCCGCTCGAGTTGAAGCGGCACCTCGACAAAACGGCGGCGCCGCGCGACTAGTTGACGCTGCCGCTGAGATTCTTCAACAAATCGCTGGCTTGCTGCTTGCCGTCGAACGTGCCGTGAAAGGCGACGACACGTTGCAGGAGTGCGCGGGCCTCCGCGGTGTGGCCGGCGCGGCTCAAGGCGACGGCGAAGTGATACTGCACCGACGGATCGGCCGGCATGCCGTAGCTCGCCATCCGCAGATACTGTACAGCGCGCGTGACGTCGCCTTGCGACAGCACGATCCAGCCGTAAGTATCGGCGATGGCAGGTGATAGCGGCGACAAGGCATAGGCGCGTGCGGCGGTCTGGCTGGCGCGCGGATCGCCGTTGCGCGAATAGATCCACGCCAGGTTGTTGAGGACGACGACGTCATCCGGCATATGGGCAACGATGCTCTCGAGCACGCTTTGCGCGGCCGGATAGTCGGCCATCGCCATGTCGAGATCGGAGAGCGCGTGCATCGCGGCGAGATCGGTCGGATGACGGCCGATCCAGCTGCGCAACAGGGCCACGCCCTGGGCGGGCTGACCGGCTTTGGCGAGCACCGCCGCGTGCTGGACGACCAGACCTTCTGACGGCGCTGTCCGCTCGGCTTCCGCCAAGAGAGCGAGTCCATCGTTGACCTTGCCGTCTTTGATCAGAACTGCGGCCATCCACTGCGTGGCGAGCGTCGGGTTCTCGCTGGTCGGCGCGAGCTGCTTGGCCAAGGCATAGGCTTCATTGCGGCCGGAAACGCGATATTCGGCGTAGACCAGCTCTTCGCGGTAAAGCGCGCTTTGTGGCTCGAGCTTGGCCGCATTGCGCAGCTGGTCGCGCGCCCCACTCCAGTTGCCGCCTGCGGCCAGCGCGTTGGCGTACCGATCGAACGCGACGGCGTCGTTGGGTTTCGCCTCGGTGGCGCGCCGATAGGTGGTCACCGCGCCCTTGATGTCGCCGGTGGCAGTCTGGATGCGCCCCATCATGTCGAGCACGACAAAATTATTGGGGAATTGCTCGACCATCGGCCGCATCGTGTCGGTCGCCTTGTCCCATTGCTGCTGCGATCCATAGAGGTTCGCAATCTTGAGATTGGCGGTCGGATCGGACGGGTTGAGCGTATTGACACGCTGCAACTCGGTAATCGCGCCGGCATAGTCCTTTGTCGCGATCAGCACGTCGGCGAGCGCCAGATGCGAGGCGACGTCGTCGCCGTCGCGGGCGGTCATCGCGCGATAGACGCCGATGGCGTCGTCCGGCCGGCCTTCACCCATGTAGACCTGCGCCAGGTTGCGGCCGGCGACGGTGAACTCGGGGTGCTTGCGATAGATCACGGCGAAGATCTGCTCGGCGTTGGTCAGATTGCCCTGGGCGATCCGGACCAGCCCCAGCAGGTTGGCGGCAACCAGGTCGTCGGGCCGCGCCTTGGTCAGAGCCTCGGCATGGCGCTCGGCCTCGGCGATGTGATGCGCGCGCAGATCGGACAGAATCAGCGCCGGGCCGGCGACGCTGGCGCCGCCCTGTTTGTCAAAGATCGATTCGAGTTGCTCGGTGCCGAGGCTCGCTTGTCCCGTCGCGATGCGGCCAACCGCGACCTGCGTGCCGAGCTGCGGATTATTCGCCGCGCTTGCCGAAGCGCGGTCGAGCGCCTGCGACGCCTTGGCGTTGTCGCCGATGGCGATATAAGCGTCGGCGAGCACGGCCCAGGCATCGCCGTCGTCCGGATGGGCGCGCGTGATCGGTTCGAGCAGCGCGATGGCCTGATGCGGCTCGTTTTGGCGCAGTGCGATGTCGGCGAGCAGCCGGTTCGCGAGCGGATTGTTCGGGATGCGGGCGACGAAATTCTTCAGGCTGACGGAGGCCTGGGCGTAATTGCCGAGCGAGAATTGCACGGAGCCGGTCAGCAGCTGCGCCACCGGCAGGTTGGAAAGCTGCAGGCTCGCCTTCTGCAGGATGTCGTTCGCTTTGGCGATATGGCCGCGGCCGACTTCGATCAGGGCCTGAAGGTAGATGTCTTCCGGACTGTTCGGGAACTCGGTCTGAACTTGCTGAACGTCCTTTTCTGCGGCGTCAAGCTGGTTAAGTGCGATCTCCAGATTGGCGCGGCCGAGCAGCGCGACGGCGTTCTGCGGCTCGTGTTTGACCACGGCGTCGTAGCGCGTCAACGCGGCTGGGTAGTCGCCGCGCAGACGCAGTAAATCACCTTTCAGCATGAGCGCCCGGGCGTTGTTCGGGTCGATTGCCAAGGCGGCGTCGACCTGTTTCTCCGCATCGGCCGGCTTGTTCTCGAACAGCATGAGGCGCGCCGAGCCCAGCTTCGGCTCGATCGCATTGGGGGCGAGCTGCACGGCCTCGGCGATCAGCGGTTCGGCCTCGTTCGCCTGATGCAGGCCGAGATAGGCCAAGCCACGTGCCAGGCGGACCATGCTCTCGGCGCCGGCCGGTCGGTGCCCGGCAGGAATTTCCCGCAACACGGCGTTGAACTTGCCGCCGCGCAGCAAAGTTTCGGCGAGCAGCGGCGCAACCTTGGCGTCGTCGCCGCCGCGCGCCATCGCCAGGCGCGCCTCGGCCTCGGCGGCCGGGACGTTGCCGATTTGGAGATAGATCCGTGCCAGGCGCAGGTGGATGTCGGCGTTCTGCGGCTCGTTACGCGCCGCGTTGCGCAGTTCGATGGCCGCACCGCGCAAATCGCCGCGGTCGATCAGCTGCTGCGCCGAATCGGCGTAACCGGTCGATGCGAACGTGACCGCCGGGGCCGCGACCAGCACGCTGCACGCAAGCACGTAGGGGAGTGTGCGGCTGATGAAAACCGAACGTTTGATCATGGGACTCTCCAGGCGATCCGATACGTGCTCAGGAATGAACTTCGAGGCCGAGATCTTCGAGCAGGCCGTAAAGCGTTGGCCGGCTGATACCGAGCAGCTTCGAGGCGCGCGACAGGTTGCCGCTGCTTTGTGCCAGGGCCATCTGGACGACGCCGCGTTCGGCGCGCGCCCGCGCCTCGCGCAGATCGAGCGACCCGAACGGCAGCTCCGCAGGCGCCAACTCGAGATCGGCGGCGCTGACGGTCGCGCCTTCGGCCATGACCACCGCGCGCTTCACCCGGTTCTCGAGCTCGCGCACGTTGCCGCGCCACGGATGGACCGCAATCGCGGTCAGGGCATCCGAGCCGAAGCCCTTGATCTTGCGCGCGAACTGCTCGTTGAAGCGCTTGAGGAAGTGGTTGGCGAGTAGCACCGGATCGCCTTCGCGTTCGCGCAGCGGTGGCACCGTGACGCGAACTTCGTTGAGCCGATAGTAGAGATCCTCGCGGAACCGGCCGGTGCCGATCATGTGATCGAGATCCTGGTTCGTGGCGCAGACGATGCGCACGTCGACCTGGATCGGGCGGTGGCCGCCGATCCGCTCGACCACCTGATCTTGCAGGAAGCGCAGCAATTTCACCTGCATCGCCAAGGGCACGTCGCCGATTTCGTCGAGGAAGAGCGTGCCGCCGTTGGCGCTTTCGATCTTGCCGATGGTCTGCTTGATCGCGCCGGTGAAGGCGCCCTTTTCGTGACCGAATAGCTCGCTTTCGAGCAGCGTTTCCGGAATCGCCGCGCAGTTGATGGCGACGAACGGCTTCTTGGTGCGCGAACTCAGGCGGTGCACCGCGTGGGCGAGCACTTCCTTGCCCGTGCCGCTCTCGCCGAGCAGCAGCACAGCGACGTCGGTCGGCGCGATCTTCTCGATCGTGCGCAGTACGCGCGTCATCTGCGGGCTGGCGGCGACGATGCCGTCGATCGGCGATTGCGGCATCAGCTCCTGCAAGCGGCGATTCTCGGCTTCGAGCTCACGCAATTTGGCGGCGCGCGCGATCATCAGCCGCAGCGCGTCGAGATCGACCGGCTTCAGATGGAAGTCGTAGGCGCCGAGTTGGACCGCCCGAAGCGCGACTTCGCGGCTTTCGTTGCCCGAGGCGACGATGATCTTGGTCTCGGGTGCCATCGCCAGCATCGCTTCGAGCGCGGCCATGCCCTCGGTGGCGGCGTCGGCGGCCGGCGGCAGGCCGAGATCGAGCACGACAACATGCGGCCGTACGCGGCGGAACTCGGCGATCGCGTCGTCGCGGTTGGTGGCGAACGCCGTGTCGCAATCCGATAAGGCCCACTTGTACTGGCGGGCGATGCCGTCGTCGTCCTCGACGATCAGAAGAGAGATTTTGCTGTCTTTCATCATGTTATGCCGCCGAGGAGACGGCTCCTTCTCGCGCTAGGGGAAGAATGATTCGCATGGTGGTGCCGGCGCCGGGTTGACTGATGACCTCGAGTTCGCCGCCGGCGGCGCGCACGAGCTCGCGGGTTTGATAGGCGCCGATGCCGCTGCCGCCCTCTTTGGTGGTACGGAACGGGCGGAACAATTCATGATGGACGAATTCCGGATCCATGCCCGGGCCGCGATCGGTGATTGCGATGACATGGCGGCCGTTTTCGATCGCGCCGGCGATGCTCACGACGGCGTCGGCGGGCGAAGCTTCGATGGCGTTGCTCAGGACATGGGTCAGGGCCGAGCGCAAATCCTCGACCGGCATGGTGACCAGCGTGGCGCCGCCTGACATACGCGTCTCGATCGGCACCGACGCGCCGGTGAGCGCACTGGCGACTTCGGCGACGATGCGCGCGACGTCGGTCGGCGCGGCGCGCCGCTGTTCGGCTGCGGCAGCGGTGCGCGCGTTCAATTGCAGCAGCAAGGCACTCATGCGTGCGGCCGATCCTTCGATGGTACGGAACGCGTCGGCGCGGAATTCCGGGTCGTTGCCGTGGCGCTGGGCGTTGACGGCGATCAGGCGCAGCTGGCCGGCGATGTTCTTGAGGTCGTGGCCGAGGAAGGCGAAACGCTTGCCGTATTCCTCGAGGCGGCGCGCGTCGGCCAATTGCTGCGCCGCGCTCTCTTCGCAGATATAGCTCGCCGCCTGGCGGCCGACCGCGCGCAGCAGATCGAAGCTTTCCCAGTTCAGGTCGAATGGCGCGCGCGGATGGGCGAGGGCGATGAAGCCGATCATGCGGCCGCTGTGGACGAGCGGCACAGCCAGCCAGAAGTGGCCGTCGGCACACCACGGCGCCGGATTGGCTTCGCCGTCGAGCGCTTGCGTCCAATGGCCGCCGCGGAAGGCGGCGACGAAGGCGCCGGTCAGCGGCTCGACCAGTTCGGCCGGCAGGCGCATGTTGAAGAAGGCCGCTGGCCGGAATCCGACGCCCTCGTCGATGAGCCACAGCGCGCCGCGCGGGCTGTCGACGATGTTGGCGACAGCGTGGACGACGCGCTGGCGCAACCCGGCGCCGTCACGCGGTGCCGACAGGATGTCGATGAAGTTCATCCATTCGAGGCGATAGTCGTAGCGCAGCGAGAAAAAGTTGCGCGACACCAGATAATTGATCCGTGCCTTGATGCCGCCAGACGACAACACCAGAGCGAGCACCAGCGTGCTGCCGAACAGCGCCACGATTTGCGCCGCCGGTCCCCAAGCGCCGCCGCGCAGCACCGTGCCGAGACTCGCGACGACCAGCAGGAACACGCCGCTCACCACCAGGGTGAAGGCATGAAAGACCAGCCCGCGGGAAATGTGGTGGTCGATTCGCCAATCGCGGTTGCGCGCCAGGGTCAAGGCCAGGAACGGCGCCAACAGGCAGGTCGCCGCCGGCCGCGCTTGGGCGAAAGCCGGGTTGACGTGGCCGGTCAGCAACGCGGTCGAATAGAGGAATAGGCCATAAACGAAGAAGCCGCCGATGGCGATGCACAACGGCACGACGTTCCACAGCCGTTTGGGCTCGATGTTGCGATAGAGGTTTTCGACCAGTAGCAGGCCGGCGATCGACAGGCCGGCGCGGGCGACGATCTGTGACCAGACGAGCGCGTCTTGGCCGCTATGCACCAAATCGTTGGCCAGCGCGGCGGCACAGGCGAGCGCGCCGGCGGCAACGGCCAGGCCGCGCGCGCCGCGCTTGGCGGTATCGCCCGCTTGCGGCCGCAACAACCATTCGAGCAGCGCCAACCAGATCAGCGCCTGGACGGTTTCGAGCGGCTCGACGGCGCCGCGCGCGACGTTCGTCGCCGACGCGATGGCCCATAGCGCGGTCGCGCCCGACGCGGCGAGGATGAAGCGGCCCTCGCGCGAAGCCTTGCCGCGCGCCAGCGTGAACAGGAACAGCGCGGCGAACGCACAGGCGCAAATCGCGGATGTGATGGCGGCGAACGACATGGTTCAGCGCGCACCCTCGCGGAACAGGATAACGCGCACGGTCTGGATGAGGATGACGATGTCGAGGAACAGCGTGCGGTTCTTCACGTAGTAGAGATCGTAGGCGAGCTTGTGCCGCGCATCCTCGAGCGACGCGCCGTAGGAATAGTTGACCTGCGCCCAGCCGGTGATACCGGGCTTCACCGAATGCCGCTCGTTGTAGAACGGGATGCTTTCGGCCAGCTGGTTGACGAAAAACGGCCGCTCCGGACGCGGGCCGACGAAACTCATGTTGCCCTTGAAGACGTTCCAGAGCTGTGGCAACTCGTCGATGCGGAAGCGGCGGATGATGGCGCCGATACGCGTGACGCGCGGGTCACCGTTTGCGGCCCACTGCGGCGCGCCGTCGCGCTCGGCGTCGGTGCGCATCGAGCGGAACTTGTAGAGCATGTAGCTGCGGTTGTGATAGCCGACCCGCTCCTGGCGATAGAGCACGGGACCCGGACTTTCGAGCCGGATCGCAAGCGCCGTCAGCGCGATCACCGGCAACGTCGCCACCAGCAGCATGAAGCTGACAGTGAGGTCGAAGGCGCGCTTGACCAGATTGACGACGCGGCCTTGGCGGAAGCCGTCTGAGTAGATGAGCCAGCTCGGCTGCAACGCGTCGATGTCGATGCGGCCGTTCTCGCGCTCCCAGAACGTCAGATAATCGACGACATTGACGCCTTCGATCTTGCAATGCAGCAACTGCTCGACCGGCATGCCGCGACGCTCGTCGGTCGCCACCACCACCTCGCGCACGCCGAGCTTGCGGGCGATTTTCGCCAGCGCGCGGTGGTCTTTGACGTTGTTGAGATCGACGGTCTCGGCCGCGACCAGGTACGGATCGGCGCCGACATGGACGTAGGCGCGCGGCACGAAATAATGATTGGCATGGCGCCGCGCTAGGTCGGCGATGCGTTCGGCGCGCACGCCGGTGCCGAGCACGACGACGCCACGGCGGAACATTTCGATGTCGGAGAAACGCAGCAGCGCCATACGCGTGACGACGACGCAACCCATCCACGCGGCCGCGCTCTTGAAACAGAGCGCATGCCAGGAATCGGCGAGGCTGCCGAGCACGTCGCGCGTGAAGAACAAGCCGCCGATCGCCGCTGCCGGCACGACCATCGCCAACGCGAGGAGCGCCTTGGTGATCATCAGCCGCGAATCGAGAAAGACGTCGTAGTTGTAAAGCCCGACCGCGCCCATCGCGCCGGTGGCGATGGCCGACATGCCGAGCGAGAACTGGATCGACGAGGTGGCGAACTGGAACTCGCCGGCGAGCGCCTGCGTGTTCGGCGCGGTCGCGAGGTAGATCGCCGCCGCGGTCAGAAGGATTTCACACAGGCCGATGACGACGGCCGGAATCGGCACGAAATGTCCGAAGATGCGCAACATTCCCGATCCCGCCCCCGATGAAACGATTTCGAGCAGGTCACGCCGTTCTGGTTGCGCCCGAGGTGTTAAAGCCGCCGACTTCTGTGCGGCTGTACTGTCAATGCTGTAGCCTAGTGGCAAAGAGTTTTCAATATATAAATGAGTATTCGTGATAAAAAACCAGATATTTATAAGAGAAACCGACGTTCGTAGTAAATATACATAAATAAAAACGCAGCATGACTCAAATAAATGGTTTACGAGCACTTAAGGCCGAGACCATCACGGTTAACACCGCCCGTTCGTCCGTCGCGTTAACCGGTTTACGGCCGGTTTGATCGGCCAGAGTTGCGCTCGCGCTGCACAAAGACTTACGAGGGCGATGTTTCGACCTGCTGGACGCGGCCGGTGTCCACCCGCCGACAACGAATCAGCCGCCGGAGTCGCGTGCCGACATGGTAAAGGACAGTCGGAACTGTAAGGCGCGCCGACTGGCGTCAGGTGTCTGTCGACGTCAGGTTGCGGTCGATGATCCGCAGCGCACATTTCGCCGCCGTCAACTCGGCGGACGCGGGGGAGGCAGGCGATGGAATTCGGCTATTTCACGCTGAGCGACAATCACTACGAGAACAACACGCGCTCGGCCAATCAGTTCGTCTCCGACATCCTCGATGAAGCGCTCCATGCCGAGCATCTCGGCTTCCATTCGGCATGGATCGGCGAACACCACTTTAACTCATTGGGGGTTCTGTCCTGTCCTGATCTCGTGCTCGCCAACTTGGCGGCGCGAACGAAGCGTATCCGGCTGGCGCCGGCCGTCACGGTACTACCGCTGCATCATCCGATCCGCGTCGCCGAGCAATGGGCAACGCTCGACCTGTTGTCGAACGGCCGCGTCGATTGGGCGGCCGGCCGCGGCTACGACCGGCGCGAATACGAGCCGTTCTGGGTCGATTTCAACGATAACCAGGCGATTTTCGAGGAAGGCATGGAGATCGTGCGCCGGCTGTGGTCGGCCGGCGGCGAACGCATCTCGCATCACGGCAAGCACTATCATTTCGACAACGTGCGCATCACGCCGCAGCCGGTGCAAAAGCCGATCCCGTCCTATGTCGCGTCGTTTTCCAAGCCGTCGATCGAGCTTGCCGCGCGGCTCGGCTGCGGCGTTGTGGTGGCGCCGTTCGCGGCGGCGATGACTTTCGGCGGCCTCAAGCAGGTGGCCGAGCTCTATCACACGCTATGTGCCAAGTACGGCACCACGCCGGGCCGCTTGATGTGCAGCTATTTCGCCCACTTCGCCGACACCAAGGAGCAGGAGGCGGCGCAGCGGGCACGCCAGATTCGCTATTACCGCGAATGCGTCATCCCGGCGTTGCCGGGCGACCCGAAAACCGTGCCGCCGAGCTATCGCTACTTCGTCGACATGGTGGACCGGCTCGGCAAAGTGCGACCGGAGGATCTGACCGAGAACTCGGTTCTGCTCGGCACGGCGCAACAGATCACGGATACGCTGAAGAAAGTCGAGGCCGCCGGCTTCAGCGAAGTGATCCTCTACTTCAACGTCGGGCTCAAGCCGCACCAACAGGTGAAAGACGAAATGGCGCGCTTCAGCGAGCAGGTCGCGCCAACCTTCCGCCGCAAGGCGGCCTAGGCGAGCTTCTGCAGCTCGTCGAGGACGCGGTCGCCCATTTCGGTCGTTGAAATCCGCCTCGCGCCAGCCTGCGCGATGTCGCCCGTGCGCGCGCCGCCGGCGAGCGCGTTGGCCACGGCCTGCTCGACCAGTTTCGCCTCGGCGTCCATGTCGAACGAATAGCGCAGCATCATCGCCAGCGACAGGATCGAAGCAAGCGGGTTCGCCAGGTTCTTGCCGGTGATGTCGGGCGCGCTGCCGTGCACCGGCTCGTAAAGCGCCTTGCGCCGGCCGCTGCGGTCGGGCGCGCCGAGCGAGGCCGAGGGCAACATGCCCAGCGAGCCGGTCAGCATCGCCGCGCAATCGGACAGGAGGTCGCCGAACAAATTGTCGGTGACCATGACGTCGAATTGCTTCGGATTGCGCACCAGCTGCATCGCGCAATTGTCGGCGTACATGTGGCTGAGCTGAACGTCGGAATATTCAGCGGCGTGCAGCTTGGTGACTTCCTCGCGCCACAACACGCCGGCTTCCATGACGTTGGCCTTCTCGACCGAGCAGACGCGCTTGCCGCGCTTGCGGGCCAGCTCGAAGGCGACGCGCGCCACGCGCACGATTTCGTCGGTGGTGTAAACCTGCGTGTTGATGCCCTTGCGGCCGCCGTCCGGCAGAGTGGTGATGCCGCGCGGCTCGCCAAAGTAGACGCCACCCGTCAGCTCGCGGACGATGATCATGTCGAGACCCTCGACCACCTCGCGCTTGAGCGTCGAGGCATCGGCGAGGGCGGAGAAGACGAACGCCGGCCGGAGATTGGCGAACAGCTGCATGTCCTTGCGCAGCCTCAGCAGGCCGCGCTCGGGCTTCTGCGCGAAGGGAAGGTTATCCCATTTCGGTCCGCCGACCGCACCCAGCAGGATCGCGTCGGCTTCGAGCGCCGCCTTCATCGCCGCTTCGGTCAGCGGCGTGCCGTGCTTGTCGATCGCGGCGCCGCCGACTAGGTCTTCCTTGACCTCGAAGCTGGCGACGCGCCGCTTGTCGAAATACTCGAGCACGCGCGCGGCCTGACGCGTCACCTCGGGGCCGATGCCGTCGCCCGGCAGCAGCAAGATCTTCCGGTTGGATGTCATGAGTCCTCTCGTGAAACGGGCGGCCGTCAGAGCCAGGGCTGTGCCTGCTTGCGCCGATCCTCGAATTTGGCGATTGCCGACTCTTTCTTGAGCGTCAGCCCGATATCGTCGAGCCCGTCGAGCAGGCAATGCTTGCGGAATGGGTCGATTTCGAAACGCACCACCTGGCCGTCGGGCCGGGTGACGGTCTGGCTCGCCAGATCGATGGTCAGCCGCGCGTTCGATCCCTTGCGCGCGTCATCCATCAGCTGCGCGACGGTCTCGGCCGGCAGCGCGATCGGCAAGATGCCGTTCTTGAGGCAATTGCTGTGGAAGATGTCGGCGAAACTCGGCGCGATGACGGCGCGGATGCCGAAATCCAACAGCGCCCACGGCGCATGCTCGCGCGACGAGCCGCAGCCGAAATTCTCGCCCGCCACCAGGATCTCGGCCTTGCGATAGGCCGGCTGGTTGAGCACGAACTCGGGTTTCTCCGAGCCGTCGGCGTTGTAGCGCAACTCGTCGAAGAGCGCCTTGCCCAGGCCGGTTCGTTCGATGGTCTTGAGGTACTGCTTGGGGATGATCTTGTCGGTGTCGACATTGATCATCGGCAGCGGCGCCGCAACGCCGGTCAGCGTGGTGAACTTCTGCATAGCCCGTCCGATCGGAAACGCGCGCCCGGGTTTAGCGGAGGCCAGCCGCCATGGCAAGGCCGCTATGGCCGCAGGCGGCGGGCGGGTAAAGAAAGAGGCCGGGACTGGGTCCCGGCCTCGTCGTTTGCATATGCTGGAAAGGTGCGCTGCGGACTACTTTTGCAGCGACGCGGTCCAGATCGGCTTGCCGTCGGCGCCCTTGAAGTCGCGCGTCCACGACGCCTCGATCTGCTGCACCACCGCGTTCGGCAGCGGCACGTAGTCGAGCGCGCGGGCCTGGTCCTGGCCGTTCTTCAGGCACCAGTCGAGGAACTTGAGCACCGGCTCGTTCTGGTCGGCCGGGTAGTCCTTGCGCATCAGCATGTAGGTCGCGGCGGTGATCGGCCAGCTCTTCTCGCCCGGCTGATCGGTCAGGATCAGGTAGAAATCCTGCACCTTGCTGAAGTCGGCATTCGCGGCGGCGGCCTGGAACGAGTCCATCGTCGGCGCGAGCACTTTGCCCGCCTTGTTCACCATCCGGGTGTAGGTCAGATGGTTTTCCATCACGTAGGCGTACTCGACGTAGCCGATCGAGCCCTTGACCTGCTGGACGTTGGAAGCGACGCCGGCATTGCCCTTGCCGCCCACGCCGACCGGCCATTCAACCGACACGTCGGCGCCGACCTTCTGCTGCCATTCCGGGCTGACCTTGCCGAGATAGTTGGTGAAGTTGAACGTCGTGCCCGATCCGTCGGAACGATGCACCACCGAGATGCCCATGTGCGGCAGCTTGACGTGCGGATTGAGTTTCTTGATCGCGGCGGCGTCCCAATAGGTGACCTTGCCGAGGTAGATGTCGGCGAGCGTCGGACCGTCGAGCACGAGTTCACCCGGCTTCACGCCCGGCAGGTTGATGACCGGCGTGATCGAAATGATCACCGCCGGGAACTGCGCGACGCCCATCTTGGCGAGTTCGTCCGGCTGCAACGGTTTGTCGCTGTTGGCGAAGTCGACGGTCTTGGCGGTGATCTGCTTGATGCCGCCACCGGACCCGATCGCCTGATAGTTCACGGCGACGCTGGTCTTGCTGTGATAGGCGTCGGCCCATTTGGCCAGCACCGGATAGATCGCGGTGCCGCCCGCGCCGTTCAAATCTTTCGCCTGCGCCGATGTGGCGATCAGGGCTCCTGCCAGCAAGCCGGCCAGCCCCCAAAGAATTCGATTTTTCATGACGAAGCCCCTCGGTTGTGAGTGATCGGTGGTGCGCGACCAAGTCGCCACGCACGCGACGCCAGGACTCTAGGAGCGACGGAAGACGGATATGTTACAGGTACGTGACGACTTCGTGACAGCCGCGCCGACGCTCAGCCGCGAACGGGCCCGAGAGCGCGGACATCCGCCAGTTTGCCGGTCACTGCGGCGGCGGCGGCCATCGCCGGACTCATCAGGTGCGTCCGTCCGCCGCGGCCTTGGCGGCCCTCGAAATTGCGATTTGACGTCGAAGCGCAGCGCTCGCCCGGCGCGAGTCGGTCGGCGTTCATCGCCAAACACATCGAGCATCCGGCTTCGCGCCATTCGAACCCGGCTTCGATGAAGATGCGATCGAGACCTTCTTCTTCGGCCTGATGCTTCACCAGACCCGACCCCGGCACCACCAGCGCGTTGACGCCGGCGGCAACCTTGCGGCCCTTGGCGATGGCGGCGGCGGCGCGCAAGTCCTCGATGCGCGCGTTGGTGCACGAGCCGATGAAGACCGTCTGCACCGGCACGTCGGCAAGACGTGTGCCCGGCGTCAGACCCATATATTGCAGCGCGCGCTCCATCGCCGCGCGCTTGTTGGCGTCAGCGACCGTCGCTGGATTCGGTACTGAGCCGGTGATCGGCAGGACGTCTTCGGGGCTGGTGCCCCAGGTGACTTGCGGCACGACCTCGCGCGCGTCGAGCCGCACGACGGTGTCGTAACGTGCGCCGCGATCCGACGGCAGCGTCTTCCAGAACGCGACCGCCTGTTCCCAGGCGCCGCCCTTGGGCGCGTGTGGCCGGCCTTTGAGATACTCAAAGGTGGTCTCGTCGGGCGCGATCAAGCCAGCGCGGGCGCCGGCTTCGATCGACATGTTGCACACCGTCATGCGGCCTTCCATCGACAGCGCGCGGATGGCGCTACCGGCATATTCGATGACGTGGCCGGTGCCGCCGGCCGTGCCGATCTTGCCGATGATCGCGAGGATCAGGTCTTTGGCCGTGATGCCCAAGGGCAGGTCGCCGTCGACCTCGACCAGCATGTTCTTGGCGCGGCGTTGGATCAGCGTCTGCGTCGCCAGCACGTGTTCGACCTCGGAGGTGCCGATGCCGAAGGCGAGCGCGCCGAACGCGCCGTGCGTCGCGGTGTGGCTGTCGCCGCAAACGATGGTCATGCCCGGCTGGGTCATGCCCTGCTCGGGGCCGATGATGTGGACGATGCCCTGGCGCACGTCGGTGAGGCCGAAATACGGAATGCCGAATTCCTTGACGTTGCGTTCCAGCGTTTCGACCTGTTTGCGCGATTCCGGCTCCTCGATGCCGCGCGAACGGTCGGTTGTCGGCACGTTGTGGTCGGCGACCGCGATTGTTGCGTCGGGCCGGCGCACGCCGCGGCCCGCCGCGCGCAGGCCTTCGAACGCCTGCGGGCTGGTGACCTCGTGGACGAGGTGGCGGTCGATATAGAGGAGGCACGTCCCGTCGGGCTGGGTGTCGACGAGGTGGCTTTCCCAGATCTTGTCGAAAAGCGTGCGCGGCGCAGCCATGACGTTCCGAATCCTACTTCTTTTTGGGGGCCTCGGCACGGTCGGCCTTGGCGCGCTTGGCCGGCTTCTCGCTCTTCGGCGCCGTGGCTTCCGGTGCCGCGGTGGCGGCCGCTTCGACGGCAGCCGTCGCCGGCGCACCTTCGGCGGCAGCGTTTTCGACCGTCGTGCGTTCCGCCTCGTTGATGCGTGCCGCCTTGCCGGCGAGGCCGCGCAGGTAATAGAGCTTGGCCCGGCGCACGGCGCCGCGGCGCACCACTTCGATTTCGGCGATACGCGGCGAATAGAGCGGGAAGATGCGCTCGACGCCCTCGCCGTAGGAAATCTTGCGCAGCGTGAAGTTCGAATTCACGCCGGCGTTCTTGCGTGCGATGCACACGCCCTCGAACGCCTGAATGCGCTCGCGCTCGCCCTCGATCACCTTGATGCTGACCTTGAGCGTGTCGCCCGGGCGGAAGTCGGGAACCGCGCGCGCCTTGGCCAGCGCCTTCACCGCTTCGTTATCGAGCAATTGCATGACATCCATGATCTTCTCCGCCTTCTAGTGCCTGTCCCGCTTGCGGGCGAGATAGCGTTGCCACAAATCCGGACGACGCGTTTGCGTCGCCGCTTCCGCCTGGGCTTGGCGCCACTGGCGGACCTTGTCGTGATGGCCGGAGACCAGGATCTCCGGCACCGCCCGGCCGCGCCATTCCTGCGGCCGGGTGTAATGGGGGTACTCGAGCAGATTCCCCGCGAAACTCTCCTCGGTCACCGCGGAAGCGTCGCCGATGACGCCCGGCAGCAGCCGTACGCATGCGTCGATCAGCGTGATCGCTGCCGGTTCGCCGCCCGAGAGCACGAAATCGCCGAGGCTCAGCTCTTCGATCGCATGCGCCTCGATCACCCGCTCGTCGACGCCCTCGAAGCGGCCGCACAGCAGGCGGACACCCGGGCCTTCGCTCAGCCGCACCACGCGCTCCTGATCGAGCCGATGGCCGCGCGGCGAAAGGTAGAGCAATGGGCCGGGACAGCCGGCGACGCCGGCGATCGCCGCGTCGACCACGTCCGGCCGGAGCACCATGCCCGGGCCGCCGCCGAACGGCGCGTCGTCGACCGACCGATGTTTATCGCGCGCGAAGCCGCGGATGTCCACGGTTTCGAGCCGCCAAAAGCCGCGTTCGAGCGCCTTACCGGCGAGCGAATGGCCCAGCGGCCCGGGGAACATCTCGGGGAAGAGCGTTAGCACGGTGGCAGTCCACGGCGCGGTCATTTCGATCGGCCCTTCCGACGTGGTTCGGCGGTTTCGAGCAATCCAGGCGGCGGCGCGACGACGACGCGGCCGCCGGCGATGTCGACCGATGGCACCACGTGGGTGGTGAACGGCACCAGCACGCTGTCGCCGGCCGTGCGTTCGATCTCCAGGCTCGGGCCGCCGCCGAAATCGTGCACGGCAATGATGCGGCCGATCGGCGCGCCATCCTGCTGTTCCACCGCCAAACCAATCAGATCGGCGTGATAGAACTCGCCGGCTGCGGTCGGCGGCAGGCGGTCGCGCGCGACATAGAGCTTCTCGCCCTTGAGCCGTTCGGCGGCGTTGCGGTCGTCGACGCCGTTGACGCGCGCGATCAGCGCGCCACGCGACGATCCCACCAGCGCGAGTTCGAAACGGCGCGCGCCTTGCGCGTCCTGCAACGGGCCATAGGCGGCGATGTCCTGTGTGCGCGCGGTGAAGCTTTTCAGCCGCACCAAGCCCTTGATGCCGTGCGCACCGGCGATCGCGCCGAGACAGACCAGCGATGTGGCGGATGGCGCCACGCGTTTCTCCTCAGGCGCCGGCCGCCGGAGCGGCTTCCGGTTTCGCCTCGGCCTTCGCCTCCACCTTGGCTTCGGCCGGTTGACCCGCCGGTGCGGCGCCGGCTGGCGCAGTCTCGCCCTTGGCGGCTTCCAGCTTCTTGCGCTCGGCGCGCGGCATCGACCGCTGCGGCGTCTCGCGGATCTCGGGCCGTTTCATCATGCCGGCGTCGGCAAGGAACAACGTCACGCGCTCGGACGGCAGCGCGCCCATCTTGATCCAATGCTGGATGCGCTCGCTGTTCAGCACAACGCGGTCCTTGCGTCCCTTGTCGAGCATCGGGTTGTAGGTGCCGAGCTTCTCGATGAAGCGGCCGTCGCGCGGACTGCGCGAATCCGCAACGACGATCGAATAGAAGGGGCGCTTCTTGGCGCCGCCGCGAGCGAGACGAATCTTGAGTGCCATGGAGTTCCTTTCGTTGACCTTTCGGTTTCAGTGTCGCGTGGAATTGCCCGGCATGAGCGCTCCGATGCCGTGCCGGGCAAGGCCCTTCTGGCCGAGCTTGCCCATGCGCTTCATCATCAGCGCCATGTCCTGGTATTGCTTGATGAGACGATTGATCTCCGGAACCGTCGTGCCCGAGCCGGCGGCGATACGCTGACGGCGCGAGGCGTTCAACAGCTTCGGGTTCTTGCGCTCGGCCTTGGTCATCGACGACAGGATCGCTTCCTGCCGCTTGAGCATGCTCTCGTCGACGTTCGCCTGGTCGAGCTGCTTCTTCACTTTGGCGACACCCGGCAGGTGGCCCAGGATGCCGCCCATGCCGCCCATCTTGCGCAGCTGCTTGAGCTGTGACGCCAGATCGTCGAGATCGAAGCCGCCTTTCTCGAGCTTGCGCGCGAGCTTTTCGGCTTCGTCGCGGTCGGCGGTCTCGGTCGCTTTCTCGACCAGGCTGACGATGTCGCCCATGCCGAGAATGCGTGAAGCGACGCGCTCGGCGTGGAACGCTTCGAGCGCATCGAGCTTTTCGCCGGTGCCGAGGAACTTGATCGGCTTGCCGGTGACGGCGCGCATCGACAGCGCGGCGCCGCCGCGGGCGTCGCCGTCGATGCGGGTCAAGACGATGCCGGTGAGAGCGATCCGCTCGGCAAACGCTTTGCCCAGATTGACCGCGTCCTGGCCGGTGAGTGAATCGACGACGAGCAGCGTTTCGGCCGGTTGCGCAATTTCATGCACCGCCGCGACTTCCTGCATCAGCGGCTCGTCAACGTGGAGCCGGCCGGCGGTGTCGAGGATGACCGCGTCATAGCCCTCGCGCTTGCCGGTATCCATCGCACGCTTGGCGATCGCCGCCGGCCGCTCGCCGGCGACGATGGGCAGCGACGCGCCGCCGATTTGCTTGGCAAGCGTCGCCAACTGCTCTTGCGCCGCCGGCCGCGCCACGTCGAGCGAGGCGAGCAGAACTTTCTTCTTTTCGCGCACCTGCAACAGACGCGCGATCTTGGCGGCGGTCGTCGTCTTGCCCGAGCCTTGCAGGCCGACCATCAGAATCGCTGCCGGCGGCACGACGTTGAAATTGAGCGTGTCGTCGCCACCGAGTGTCGCCACCAGGTGGTCGTGCACCAGCTTCACCACCATCTGGCCCGGCGTCACCGAGCGCAGCACCTCCTGGCCGACGGCTTTCTCGCGCACCGCGTTGACGAAATCCTTCACCACCGGCAGCGCGACGTCGGCTTCGATCAGCGTGATGCGGATTTCGCGCAGCGCCGCGGCGACGTCGTCCTCCGACAGCGCGCCCTTGCGCTTCAGCCGGTCGAAGATGTCGGCCAGACGGCCGCTCAGGCTTTCGAACAATCGGGCCTCCAAACACGTTTGCGGCCAGTGCGCGCAACGCGCGGACTGGCCTCCCCCCGTGAGGGGCAACAGGGCTAGGGCTCCCTGAAAGCGGGCTGGAAACTAGGCCCGCAGGCCGATTCTGTCAACCGCATAGCCCCGCCCTTGCTTTATTTGCCGCGGGGATTCGCCTATATCCCTGGCCATGCGCGGCACGCCTTTCATCAAAATGCATGGTCTCGGCAACGATTTCGTCGTGCTCGACGCGCGCGCCAAGCCGATTGTGCTCGACGACAAGGCCGCCGAGGCGATTGCCGCGCGCCATACCGGCATCGGCTGCGACCAGCTCATTGTCATCGAGAAGCCGCAGCACAAGGGCGCCGCCGCCTTCATGCGCATCCACAACGCCGACGGCGGCGAGGTCGAGGCGTGCGGCAACGCCGCGCGTTGCGTCGCCGACCTGATCATGCGCGAGACCAGCGCCGACAGCATCACGCTCGAAACCGCCGCCGGCCTTATTGCCGCGCGCACCGCCGGCAAGGATCGTGTCGCCGTCGACATGGGCGAGCCGCGTTGGGGCTGGCGCGACATTCCGTTGGCGCGCGACTGCGACACCGGTCACCTGCCGCTCGCGCTCGGTCCGCTGACGGATGGCATCGCCACCAGCATGGGCAATCCGCACGCGACGTTCTTCGTGCGCGATATCAGCGCGGTCGACATCGCCGTGCTCGGACCCAAGCTCGAGCACGACAAACTGTTTCCGCAACGCGCCAATATTGGCGTCGCGCAGATTTTGGCGCGTGACAGGATTCGCTTGCGCGTATGGGAGCGCGGCGCCGGCTTGACGCCGGCATGCGGCACGGGCGCCTGCGCCGCGCTGGTGGCGGCAAGCCGTCGTGGCCTGACCGACCGCAGCGCCGAGATCGTCGCCGATGGCGGCAATCTCACGATCGAATGGCGTGCCGACAATCACGTCGTCATGACCGGACCGGTCGCGGTCAGCTTTACGGGCGTGATCGATCCGTCACTGCTGCCGGCCTGACCATGGCGGCGCAGATCGTCACCTTCGGCTGCCGGTTGAACGCCTTCGAGTCCGAGGTAATGCGCCGTCATGCGGCGGCGGCCGGCCTCGACGACGCCGTCATCGTCAATACCTGCGCGGTCACGGCCGAGGCCGAGCGTCAGGCGCGTCAGGCAATCCGCAAAGCGCGGCGCGAACATCCAAGCGCGCGCATCATCGTCACCGGCTGTGCGGCGCAAATCGATCCTACGCGCTATGCCGCCATGCCGGAAATCGACCGCGTTCTCGGCAATGCGGAGAAGCTCAAGGCCGAAAGCTGGACCGGCACGGGACGCGTCGATGTGGGCGACATCATGTCGGTGCGCGAGACCGCGTCGCATCTGGTCGATGGTTTTGCGCATCGCGCGCGCGCCTTCCTGGAGGTGCAGCAGGGCTGCGACCATCGCTGCACCTTCTGCATCATCCCCTATGCGCGCGGCCCCAGCCGCTCGGTGCCGCCGGAAGCAATCATCGCGCAGGCCCGCGCGCTGGTCGCCGGCGGCTGCCGCGAGATCGTCCTGACCGGCGTCGACCTGACCGCCTACGGCGCCGATCTGCCCGGCTGCCCGGGGCTCGGCGCGATGGCGCGACAGCTCCTGGCGGCGCTGCCCGAATTGCGCCGGCTGCGGCTCTCCTCGCTCGACCCGAGCGAACTCGACGCTGACCTCTGGGCGCTCCTCGCCGACGAACCGCGGCTGATGCCGCATCTTCACCTGTCGCTGCAATCGGGCGACGATGTGATCCTGAAGCGCATGAAGCGGCGGCACAGCCGCGCCCAGGCGATCGCCGCCGCGCG